>CAZCJR010000085.1:0-20799 GCA_964499225.1 uncultured Cellvibrionaceae bacterium
CTCCACCTTATCGCTTTAAGAATGATAAGAAAACTGCCGAAATCAATCATACAAGGCAATCAACCAGCATCACTATGAAAAAATTAATATTATTGTTTTCACTATTAAGTGGCTGCACTATTTCGGAAAACATTAATACGCTTGAAGGTCAAGCCAATATCGCTGAAATTATTATATTCAACCAAACTCAAAGTGGGGTAGCAATAGTTGCCAAGGGGTTTTACTGGCCTAGCTATGAAGGCAGTGTTATTTGTCAAACAAAAAAATTTGAAACCTGCTTATTCGTAGCCTTGAATGAGAGAAATTATAAAAAATATTTGGGACAATTTGAAAAGGGACAGTTCGTTAATGTAAGCGGTCGTTTCGAATGGGTTAATTTAGAGGCAAAGAAAAAGCAGTTTGAAGAATCAAGTGAAATTCTTCCACACAATCCCTGGCACAGAATTATTAACGTAAAATCTATCGTGGGCGTTAAAAAATAGTACGCGTAACAATCAAACGGATCACGATGAATAAAGGCAGGCTGTGTGTTCCGCTCGTATCGAAATGGGAGAGCACGCTTGCAACCTCTGGCTTCGACCTGTCGGCTATATACTAGGGGGGCTTTGGTCATGGCGTGTCTACCTAAACGGGAATTTATGCCGCAGAGGCCCCGGATCTACCCGAAAGGATCCCGAGCAATGGTTCGGACCTCTTTCTCCCAGTGGATATCGTTTGGTTGTGCGAGGCTCAACGAAAAATAATCCGGTTATGAAGGAAGCACAAACTTTGTATTTCACCATAGAGACACAACTGGATATTTTTATTGACGTTACATATGTTAATGGTGAAATTAATTTAGCTCTTTCATCGAGAGTTGCTTAAAAATAATAGCTGTACTGTTGCCACTACCAGAGCATATTAACGGTATGAAATTTAAAGCTATTCGCATTAGCAAAGACAGCAATAAAAAGCGAATGGGTTTCTACCCCAAATGCGATAACATAATACACAACAGCATTAAGCGGACGCGTTGCCAATATGATCGCCACCCTGATTAGCCACCCCAGTTGCCAACAACACCTCATGCCTGCAGGCCACCCCGAGTGCCCTGCGCGGATTGATGCAATTGCCAATCAACTCATGGCCAATGGTATTGATGGCCTGTTGTATCAACGCGAAGCCCCTGCCGCAACAGATGAGCAATTATTGCGGGTTCATACGCTTGATCACCTGCATGCAATTACCCGCGCCATTCCGGGCGAGGGGATTTATTTTTTTGCCGACGATCTGTATCTATCACCACAAACCTTGAGCGCCGCGAGGCATGCTGCGGGCGCAGCAGCGATGGGGGTTGATATGGTGATGCGCGGAGAGACCGATGCCGTATTCTGCAATGTGCGCCCACCGGGTCATCACGCGGAACGCGCGCGCGCCATGGGGTTTTGCATTTTCAATAATGTAGCAATCGCCGCTGCACATGCCATGACTGTCTACGGATTGGAACGTGTGGCGGTGGTTGATTTTGATGTGCATCACGGCAATGGAACGCAGGATATTTTTTTAAATGATCCGCGCGTCTTATTTTGTTCCAGTTTTCAATATCCGTTTTATCCTAATACCAATATTGACGATGTGCCCGCGCACATTATTAATACCCCCCTGCCCGCTACTTGTCGCAGTGAAGGTTTTCGTTCGGCGATTAGTGAGCAGTGGTTTCCAGCGTTGGAGAAATTTAAACCGCAGTTAATGTTAATATCGGCAGGTTTTGATGCGTACATTGATGACGATATGTCGTCGATCAGTTTGGTAGAACAGGATTACTCCTGGATCACCCAAAAATTGCGTGCACTGATGGATGACAGCAAAAAGTTCGCACCAGAACAACAATGCAAAGGCATAGTGTCTACATTGGAAGGTGGATATGATTTACTGGGGCTGGGGCGTTGCGCTGTTGCGCACATCAAAGCCTTGGCAAAATTATAATAACCAAAAAAATCTTATTGTAGACTAAGAACCATATCAATTAGACCATCATCGCGATTAAATTTTACGGTAAAGCCGAGCCTGCGCGCTAAATTGGCCATGCCAGAATTTTCAAGCATGGTGCACCCCTTTATTTCCTGTAGGCCTTGGCTGCGACAGTAATCAATCATTTTTTGTAGCAGTCGCGCGCCTAAACCAATTCCTTTTAGTTCACTACGGACCGCCATCGCAAATTCGGCCTGGATATTGTCAGGATCAATTTGCACCCGCACCACACCCAGAATTTCTTCTTGCTGCTGGCTATTATCAGCCACCGCAATAAAAGCCATTTCGCGTGCGTAATCAATTTGTGCCAACCGCGCCATTTGTTCATGAGAGAATTGTGGCAGCTCCGCAAAATAACGTTTGTATCTATCCTCTTTACTCTGCGAATTATCAAAGGCCAATAAAGTTAATTCATCTTCCGGGCGGATTGGACGCAACACCACGGAACGCTGATTGCGCAAGACGAAGGGTTCCTCCAATTCTTTTGGATAAGGTCTTATCGCCAGAGGATGAGGATTTTTTTCTGCATTGATTTCCACGCTCACATCCAATACGCGAAGGTCATCACCCGCTACCAATACCGGGTTGATCAATAAATTATGCAACGATGGATGATCAATCACTATCTGGCTGATCTGGGTTAAGAATAGGCAGAGCGCAGGCATGTCGAGCGGTACATATAATTCGCGCTCGCGAATTTTTCCTTCGGCGAGGGCCTGTATCACCATATAACGTGCCAACGCCATATTGAGTGGCGGCAACGCCACTACAGCATTTCGCCTAACACTCCAGTGGCTAGCCGCCTCGCCTAATAAAATAACCGGACCAAAAACCGGATCAATTTGCACCTGTACCCGCAATGGGTGTGCGCCTTTGCGCTGCGAGTGGGAGACGGCGGTAGACGTATTGTCTTCGCCTACCAAAGTATTGATACCATAATCATTAAGTAATGCAATGGCTTCTACACGAGTTAATTGCATGCGCTCATCGGCAAGTGCTTGCGCAATAATCTGCTGCGATTGCTGTGGTTGATACGGCACTTTGTCGCTTATAGAGTCCGGGGTTTCAGATAATAATTTTTGGTTGCGACGATATTGCACCATATGCATAAAGGCGCCGACTGCACCCTCCGGCGTGCGAAACGAAGCGATGCTTGCGTCAGCAAAACGCGAGCGCGCGTTTTGTGCTGCATCCTCCCCCATCCAATTGGAAAATAAATTAGGTTTACGGCCAACATAATTTTTATAGGTATTGATTATCGCATCAGCATATACCTCGCCCGGTGTTAGGGCCGAGGGTGCTTGCATAATCAAAATATTATCCACGCTGTTGCTCTGCAATAATACTTGCAGCACTTGCTGATAGGTTTCAGGTGATGCATCGCCTAACAAATTAATAGGGTTAGTCGCGCGCCCACCTGAATGAATGAGCGATTGCAATTGCTGCACAACTTTTTCATCTAACGACGCCAAACGGCCACCGCGTTGCAATAACGCATCAACTGCCATTGCACTAGGGCCGTTACCATTGGCAATAATCACCAACTGCTCACTGTAAATTGGCTTGCCATTGGCCAGCGTTTCTACCGCCGCCAATAATTCACGCAAATCGCCCACACGCAGCATGCCCGCGCGACGAAAAGCAGCATCATAAACCGCATCGTTACCAATTTTTTCTGGCGGCAAGCGCGAAGTGAGCGCGCTGCTTTCAGAATAGATTCCCGCCTTAATCACCAATATCGGTTTATTAAATGACGCCGCACGTGCGGCTGACATAAAAGCGCGACCATCGTGAATTGCATCGATGTACAATAATATCGCCGAGGTTTTTGGATCGCGCCCCAAGTAATCGAGAATCTCATCGAAATCGATATCAACACCTTCGCCCAGCGAAATAAATTGCGAAAAACCAATTCGACGCCGACGCGCCCAATCCAATAGCGTCACACAGACAGCTGACGATTGCGAAACAACCGCAATTTTTCCCGGAAGTGCATTGATGTGTGCATAACTTGCGTTCAGACCTAATTCGGGAATAATAATCCCAAGCGAATCTGGCCCGAGAATTCGCACACCCCATTCTTTTGCGATGGCGAGCATTTGCTCTTGCAGGTTAGTACCTTGCGCGGTAAATAAATTATCCAACCCCGCCGCAATTACAATGGCATTGCGTGTGCCTTTTCGTCCTAGCTGCAAAATAATTGCGGGGACACGGGTGGCACGCGTACAAATAATCGCAAGATCAGGGACTATGGGTAGTTCTTCAATCGAGCGGTAAGCTAATACACCATTTACCGATTTGTAGTGCGGTGTGACAGGCATAATCGGCCCGTCAAATTGCCCCTGCAATAAATTACGCATAACCGCATTGCCCGGGCGATTAGGTTGGTTGGACGCACCTATAACCGCAATCGAATGAGGCTTCAGTAATTGTTGAACGCTTTTTACTGTCATTTTTTACTGCCGTAGCCTCGTCTGCTTACCCGTTTTAAACATTACAAGTTTTCGTCATCATCAATTTTTTGCAAACTCAATTCACCAAAACTGGTCGGCGCTGCTTTAGGTTGAGCTTGGGGTTCAGCAGCTACAACAACCGATTCTGCTTTGGGGACCGCAACGCCATCGGTAGCAAGCTTGATTCGTAAGCGCAAATTATTGGGTGAATCAGCATTGGCGATAGCATCATCAAAACTTACCTTGCCCGCTATATACAACTTGTAGATAGCACCATCGAAAGTTTGCATTCCGAGATTTTCGGATTTCTCCATAATCTCTTTAATTTCGGTAAGGCGGCTTTTTAAAATTAATTCCTGAATGGTTTTGGTGCCTAGCAACACTTCGACTGCGGCACAGCGCTTACCATCAACAGTAGGTAGTAAACGTTGCGATACAAATGCCCGCAAATTTTGCGAAAGTCCCATCAACAACTGCGGACGACGTTCTTCCGGAAATAAATTGATAATTCGCTCCAACGCCTGATTAGAGTTGTTGGCATGAAGTGTCGAGATCGCCAAGTGCCCGGTCTCTGCAAATTCTAGCGCGTGCTCCATAGTTTCGCGGTCGCGGATTTCGCCGATTAGAATTACATCCGGCGCTTGGCGCAGTGTATTTTTTAACGCTGCTTTGTAGCTGCGCGTATCTACGCCGACTTCACGCTGGTTGATCACACTGCGTTTGTGTTTGTGCACAAATTCAACGGGATCTTCAATGGTAATAATATGGCCGCCACTCGATGAATTGCGATGATCAATCAAGGCGGCGAGCGATGTGGACTTACCGGAGCCAGTGCCACCGACAAACAATACCAATCCGCGCTTGGTCATAATCACATCTTTTAATACTTCCGGCAGACCCAGCGCATCAAATTGCGGGATATCAGTTTTGATATTGCGCGCGACTATCGCCACTTCATTGCGCTGTTTAAAAATATTGATGCGGAAGCGCCCGACGCCATGAATTGAAATCGCGAGATTCATTTCCAATTCGTGCGCAAAAATACCGCGCTGCTCCTCATCCATAATCGCATTTGCAATAGCTTCTATCTCACCCGGCTTGAATGGTTCCGTGGCCAGCGGCTTTAACACGCCCTGAAATTTTGCGCAGGGAGGCGCACCGGTACTCAGGTATAAATCTGATCCATCTTTTTTGGCGAGAATATTTAGATATTGGTCGATTGGGGTTGCCATAAATCACTCCTGAAAGGGCAAAACAATAGGAGGAGTATAGTCAGGATTACCCAATTCGAATGGCAAGAATTGCTAATCGATTGCTGCAACAAACGCGATCTCGACCAACATCGCCGGATCGAGTAATTCCACTTTTATGCAGGCGCGTGACGGCGCACAATCAGTCGGCAACCACGCCTCCCAGACTTGGTTAAGTGCGGGCACATTATCCTTGTGGGTGATGTAAATAGTGGCAGAGAGCAAGCGGGATTTATCGCTGCCAATCGCCGCTAAAGTCGCCTCAGCCTGCTCCAGAATTTGGGTGATCTGCTCATTCATCGCGCAATCAGTCTTGTTAGGGACTTCGACAAAATGGGCAATGCCGTTGTACAGGGTGGCATCCGACCAGCGTGGTGCTGGATTCAAACGTTGAATATTCATGCAGGGTTTTCCGATTGGGTGTTTGCAAATGGAATCTGGCGCCTATAATAGCCGCCTTTTGTGCTCCACCCAATTTTAATCACCCCCTACAAAGCGACTCAATTCATGGCCTTAACGTCGATCATTGCACACCGCATTTACCGTCACTCGCCCGGCAGCGCCTTTGAATTGCAATTGCGTGGCGAAACATTTGCCAGTGCCGGTAAATTGGAAGAGCTAGCCTATGAATTGAAAACCCAATTTATTCGCAAAGGCGGCAAGAGCTACGGGCGATTTTCCGATGAGCTGGGCGAATTCCCCCTACCCGCCTGGCTGCGCGATTATCGCGAAGAACGCTTGAGCTTTATCAGCTTCACTCACAAAGTGATGCAGCAATTCCAGCAAGTATTGGAGAAAGCGGAATCGCTGCTGGATGCCTATGTATTTTTCGTGGAAGAGAAGCTGGAAATCGGCGATACATTAAATGTGTATTTGGTGGAGCACCAAAGCGGGCTCTATCTGGACGGCGAATTGACGATGGATGATTCGCTCTTTCTCGACACCAGCGGTTTTAATCTTGCTGCTAAAGTCCAGCTTAATGATTGGACATCTGGCGACTCAAACACCTATCTGACACTGATGCGCTCGCGCAGCGATAAAGATATCGCTGACGCATTTACCCAATTCATCGCCTTTACCGACAAACAGGATATCAAACAGGAAACTGCAGAGTTTTTGCAGATCGTTGATAACTTCAGCCAAACACTGGATGAGACCACCGCAAAAATCACTCGGAACAAAGTTGTCGATTACTGCTTGGAACAGAATAAAGCGGGTAAGCCTGTCACCATAGCTGCACTTTCAAGCAATCTGGCGGAAGAAGTGAAAAGCTATGAACCCGAGCGTTTTGTCCGCTATGTGGAGAACAGCAAGCCGGATCTTAAACCCGAGTTCATCCCGCATGCAGGGCAAATCCGCAGCTACGTGCGTATTAGTGGGCGCAACGACTCATTGAGTATGAGTTTCGCCTCTGAATGCCTCGGGCGTGAAATCGAGTATGATGCTGCAAATGATGTGCTGACGATCAAAAACTTGCCATCTTCACTGAAGGCGCGCCTGATAAAGCATTTGAAAGAATCGCACTAATCCATTCCAAAATAATAATAAAAACCAAGCTGACCTGCAAAGCGGGGCAAAACTTGAACAAACTATATTCAGACCTAAAGAAAACAGCGCACCCTATAACTACATAAACTAAACTTCCGCTTGCAAAAGCAGACGACTGGTCATATATTTATCCCATGAGCAAACGCGAACTGAAAAAAGACCATCTCCTGGATGCTGGCCTGAAGGTCATGGCCACTCGTGGCTACAACGGCACCAGCATTCAGGACATAGTCAACGCTGCCAATGTGCCTAAAGGTTCTTTTTATACTTACTTCAAAAGCAAAGAAGACTTTGCGATCGAAGCATTAGAGAAGGTGACTGAAGAGCGCATGATCCAGAATCGTCACTTGCTTAGCGACCGCAGTATTAGTCCGCAAGAACGCTTAACCCGCTTTTTTGTCGATAATATTGGCGGATGCGAAGAAAACCTCAACGGCGGCTGCTTTCTCGGCAATATGTGCCAGGAAATGTCCGAATCCAGCGAGGCAATACGCATTAAAGTTCGGCAGATGCTTCGCAATAGCACCCAGGCAATTGAAGATGTATTAGAGGAAGCGCGGCTCAAAGGTGGCCTGAAAAGCCAGCTGCCCTCCCCGATATTGGCAGAGTTTTTATTTAATGCCTGGGAAGGAACACTGATGCGCATGAAAGCCTCTAAATGCCGTGAACCGCTAAATGCCTTTTTAACCGTGCTACCAGAACTCTTTGCAAAGCCTCCGGCTTAATCCCTGCAGCTCCTCACAAAAATGCGCTAGTTAGCATTTTTGTTTCATAAAAATAAGACGACCAGTCAGTTATAATTGCGAAAAGAATTTTGTATTTTATTCTTGGGCGCTTCTGTTCGCCCATTTTTTGCATAAAAAAACAAGACGACTGGTCACTTAATGATTAAAGAGGCGCCACAAAATGAAACTTAGGTAACAAATAAGAGGACACACCCTCATGCACCAGCAAGAAACCCAGAGATATTACTCAAGGAGTATCTATTTCATGACACGGCTTTGGTTGACTGAGACCGTAGTGCTGCAGGTCTTTATTTTATCGCTGCTGATCAGCGTCAGCAGTTTCGCTTGGGCTGAGCGCGATACGTATCTCGCACAACAACACCCTGAGTGGCTGAAAATCGCCGCAATGGTGGATGATGAAAAACCTCTGCTGCATTTGCAAGACCAACCCGCTAAACCGACCCGCAGTTGGACTTTTGCTCTTGATAACGATGTTTTGGTACCCGGCCACCGCGATCAGGACTACACCTACGGGCTAAACTTTACCCAGACAGGTGCGAGCGCAAGCGTTGCGAGTCTCGCATTAAGCGAGCCACTGGTTGCAATAGATGACTGGATTGGATTTGAGCACTCATCGTTAAGTACTCAGGAAACCTTTAGCCGTGAAATTGGGGCATTTGGTTTCACGCCAGAAGATATTACAGTGAGTAAGGCTAATTCCGATGATCGCCCCTATGCCAGCCTGGTTTATTTGTCCAGCTCCCGCGAACTGGTGGACTTGGTAGACAATGTCGCATGGAAAAGTACGCTTACTGTTGGTGTACTAGGTTTAGGAATAGTTGGAGAATTGCAAAATGTTGCACATCAAGGCACTAACGGTAAGGAAGCACAAGGTTGGGATAACCAGATCAGCGAAGGAGGTGAATTGACTGGACGCTATGTTATAGCACGACAAAAATATTTCGATAGTTTTTCAGAAAATGTTGAAGTTAAAAGCACTGTACAGGCATCTGTTGGTTATCTAACTGAAGCAAGCTGGAGCTTGAGTATGCGTGCCGGCAAAATTCACAGCCCATGGTCTTCGTTCAATCCTGAACTGGCAAGTTATGGTGAAAAGTCATCCTATTCAAGTAACGCGAAATCGGTCAGTGAGCGCTATTTTTGGATGGGAGTTGCCGTTAAAGCGCGTGCTTACAATACATTTTTACAAGGACAATTTCGCAGCAGCGCCGTTACTTACGAACATCACCAACTAAATCCGTTATTAGTGGAAGCATGGGCGGGCTACACTTTTGCCTTTAAACAAGGTTATCGCTTTAGCTATGTATTGCGCGGACATAGTTCGGAAATTGAAGAAGGTGCGGGAAACCGTAATCTGTTATGGGGTGGAATTATTATCGCTAGAAGTATCTGACATGCTCTGAATGGCACGATAATCGAGGGCACCGCTAATTCGTTTTTTAGCAATGCCTTCGCTGTGATTAAGCTAACTATTCAATTATTTTAACAGGGGGGAATTTAGTGTATCTATTTTAGAACCAATTAATTTTTCTACACTTTTGCGTAAGTCATCCAACGACACTTTGCGAATCACCATCAAATCACGTGTCACATCATCAATGTTATATTTATTATTGCTACGTTTACGAATCTCTTTATCCAACGCATCTAACAGGACCACCGCGCGTGCAGTTACCGTGCCGGTAGATTTACTTTTACGCAGGTGTTTTACCTCAGCGCCCCACTTGTCTAAATTTTTAATAATCTTACTGCGTCGCGATTTTGTCATTCCTTTAGCACGATACAACAACTCGAAAGAGTAAAATTCGGCAAGCCCTTCGGCAATCCAATCGTCATTCGTTTTAGCGGTGGATACGCCGCTGATACGAGTCACCATATGCGTTAATTCGTGTAACAGCGGGCTAGTGCCATTTTCGCTAACCAAGGGACGATCGACATGTAAAAATAACGAGTTCGAGGCAGACAAGCCCCCGCGCCACATGGGATCACCACTACCCACGACCAACAATTTTTTTGGTGTTTTTTTGAAGGCCGCATTAACCTCAGGCCAGACAAAATTAAAAAATGTCAGTGAATCCATACGCTGAAAGTTTTCACCCTTCGGTGCACTGACAGCTATCGATGTTTTTGAAATAGTCGCACGCCGGGTACCGATATCACCTGCAATCATCCAACCGGTAGGGCGATCAAAGCGGCGATCCGGATTATCAATTGTAAAAATATTACCTTTTTTTCTCGGCCAACCAGTTTCGATACTGCCCCACCCTTCGGGCAAAACAACTTCCATCGTGGCATTAGCGTAAGAGCCCATTACCTCACCTGTATCTATATAAACGGGAGGAATCAAATCATCACCACGAAAAATCGCCCAGTCTTTTGTTACCAAAGCATCGTATTTTCCGGGATCGCGCGCATTGGTAAGCACCACAAAAAAAGATAACTGCGCATTTCCTCTTGGAAGATCCCAAACCACTTGTTTATCCTTGAGAGTCAATTTTCCATTAGCGCGGATATTGGAGTAGATACCCCGGCTATTACTAAATCGCAGGTGTTTGAGTAGCTCACCTTTATCGACGTTAATTGTCACTAATGCTCCCTGCTTTGCGGGCTCAAATGCGACTTGATACCTTAACTCGTAGGCAAGCGCTTGCTGAACTGTATCCGCAGCAGCTGCCTGAATACCAATCAGCATCAGGATAAACAGTAAATAAGCATTGAAAGAAAATGAACGGTTTTTCAAAAAAAATGACATAACGTAAAAACCTCGATGATAAAAACCTAAGTGCAATTCAGTGTACTGCAATTATGCGAGCATGCGTTATCCACAAGAATGCGCAATTTTTGTATGGTTAGCCCAAAAGAAAAGATAAAAGCTCAATGTTACTGTAGTCAATTTCCTACACGTAATTAAGCTCTTTGCGACTATTCCCCCGCCCCAGGCAAGAATGATAATGATTACAACAAGGAGGTGACGGTAATGTTGTTTGATCAGGAACGACTGATAGATTCGGGAAGGAATCTTGCTTTAAAGGAAATTGCACGGACGCAATGGTGACGGATAATCAAACCATGGAGATCACAGGGATGACAAGCGAATCAGTCGCTGCATGAGTTAACGACACTGAGCACGGGGCATGAAAGGAATTCATTGTTGGCCGGCATACCAAATGCACACCAGAGGATCTACATACAGGGAATGTGCAAAGGACTAGAATTAGTGAACTTGAACTTTCAGCAGGATGCTGAGGTAACCGACAGGTTGCTTAATTTCAATACTGGACACGCTATGGGGCTTCTTTTATCCGGAAGCCCCTTTCTTTTTACTAAGAAGAAATTTTTGAAGCGATTAAAAGTTATCGCTGAGGAACTTCTGCGCCAAGCGTGCTGCATCTGTGCTACCTGCAGCTACTTCCGACAATAATGACTTGGCTTTAGCTTTGTCGCCCATCAAAAAATAAACCTTACCTAAATCCAACTGAGCATCAGGCACTTTTGCGGCACTGGGGAAATTGGCAATCAAATCAGTAAACCAACTTTTCGCTTGGGGGTAATCCTTTTTGAGCATTGCGACTTTGCCTAGCCAATAGTGGCTATTGCTAGCAAAATCCCCGCGAGGGAAGCGATTCAAATGTTCGTTAAAGGCGGCTACTGCACCATCAAAATCTTTTTGATTTAGCAGATCGTAAGCAGCTTTATAAACATCACTCTCACTGGCGGAATCCGGTAGTTTAGATACAGAGCTGACCGCTGTCATCGCGACGGGCGGTGAATTATCAACGCTAGAATCGTCAATTACGGGACGCAAACCACCAGCCAAACGCCGGTCAAGGTCCATGTAATTATCAAGCTGCAATTGTTTGAGCTGTTTAAGCTCATAAGTCTGCTCTTCAAGCAGGCCGCGGAGTAGCGTCACCTCATCTTGGAGGGCGCGAATTTGGGAGTAGACATCAGTTTCAGCAGAGGCAGGCAAACCGGATTGAGCCACCCCAGAGCGAGTGCTCTGGGGTGAAGACTCTACAACCCGTACTTGCGCCTGTAAGACTGGAGCTGCAGCAACTAAGACAACAGCAAGCAGATTTTTAAGCATACGGGCTCAGACTCTTAGTACTTAACTTCTACGCGACGGTTTTGAGACCAAGAAGACTCATCACTACCGGTAGCAGCTGGCTGCTCTTCACCGAAGCTAACAACTTCCAGAGAAGAACCGTTAACGCCTTGAGTCACGAGGAAATCGCGAACTGCATTAGCACGTTTTTCGCCCAACGCCATGTTGTATTCGCGCGAACCGCGCTCATCAGCGTGACCTTCCAAACGTACTGCAACTGATGCACCTTTTAACTTGTCAGCATGAGCCAACAAAACAGCGCGGCTTTCAGCGGTCAAAGCGTATTGATCAAAGTCGAAGTAAACAACATTTGTCAGGGTAGCTTCTGAACTTGAAGTGTCGGTAACAGGAGCTGTACCAGTTGTTGGTGTTTCGGTAGCAGCGTTGTCACTGCTTGAGCAGCCAACCAGAAAAGACATAACAACAGCCAGAGTAAGACCTTGCTTGAGTGCCTTGGTGATCATGTGTGTGTAACTCCAATGAAGTTTTGATCTATTTTACGGGGATTTAGTTAAAGAATGGCGACCATGCGGGTTCCCGCACATCACCTTGTTTTGGAGGCTGGAGGATTTTGACACGCGCATCAAGAGACACGGCTGCCAACACTCCCTTACCACCAGAACGAGTCGCATACATCAGCATAGCGCCATTGGGCGCTATAGTAGGCGATTCATCCAAATTTGTCTCGGACAAAATGCGCAAATTGCCAGATTTTATATCCTGTGCCGCAATGTGATGACTCGTGCCGGGGCGCTTGTTCAACATAACCAAGCTTTTACCATCAGGTGACACGCGCGCACGGGCATTATAATCACCATCGAACGTGACGCGCTCCTGCTGCATGCTTGCCAAATTTACCTGATAAATCTGCGGTTTTCCCCCACGATCAGACGTAAAGAAAAGCGAAGCGCCATCGGCTGACCAAGAGGGTTCATGATCAATAGCAAAATGATTTGTCACGCGCGTTAATTGACGCGTCAATACATTCATTACGTAAACTTCCGGGTTGCCGTCTTTCGATAGCGCCATCGCTAATTTCTGACCATCAGGAGACCACGCAGGTGCTCCGTTTAAGCCTCGGAAATTAGTCATCTGCTGACGCCTACCTGTCGCTATATCCTGGATGTAGATGGCAGGCTTGTTGTCAACTTCAAATGACACGTACGCGACGCGCTGACCATTTGGAGACCAAACCGGTGAAAGCAACGGGTAGCGTGACTCCAGTAGCATACGCGGACGAAACCCATCTATATCCGACAACATTAAGCGGTATTTTTGCGGGCGTTGAAACGCTTCTACGTAAATTAACTTGGTAGAAAAAATACCTCGAATACCGGTAATAGTTTCATAAACCTTGTCACTAATGTGATGTGCCATATCACGCAATTGTGCCTCAGTGCCATCCACAGTCAATTTAGCGAAAACACGTTTTTGTTGGACAACGTCAAACAATTCGTAACTCGCATAGTAACGACCAGCCTGTTGTGTAATTGAGCCTATTAATAGGTATTCAGAACCCAGGGCTTTCCAATCGCGATAATGCACTTCAGCCTCACTGCGGGGGAACGCCAACATACGCTCTGGACTGGTTGCCTCAAACTGACCGGAAAATTCCAAATCATTGCCCACAATTTTGCCAATATCTTCCGGCAGGCGAGCACCAGTCCAAGCAAAGGGAACGACTGCAATTTTGGTAGGGTTATCCACGCCTTTGGTAACAAAGACGATATTCTGGGCGCTTGCAGAGATCGCAAACACAAACAGAAATGCACTGATTATGTATCTCACTGACGTAAATCCTCTGGATTAAAAGCAAATTGGAAATGGCGGAAATTTCTTTCAAAGACATCAATCGGCACATCTTTGATCTCAATAAATCGTTCTACTTTTTTAATCGCCTGTTCGGCCGCGTTATCAAATGCTGAGTTGCCACTGCTTTTCGCAAGCCTCACGCCAATAACCTGACCATTGGGAAGCATATCTATATTAAAGACGGCAATCATACCTGCACGCGCAGATGGAGGACGACTCCAGTTTTGTGCAACCCGCTCCGATAATAGTTCGTTGTAACTTTTAACATTGGCTGCGTCATTAGAGTCAGCAATGTGCTTTTCCTCCTCTTGGCGCGCAGCCTGAATACGACGCTGCTCTGCCTGAGCTTCTTGTTCACGCTTGGTTTTTTTGGCGGCCTCAGCTTTGCGATTAGCCTCTTCTTCAGCTTTTTTCTTTTTCTCCGCTTCTGCTTGAGCGGCCTTGGCTTTAGCTACTTTTGCCTGTTCATCCTTAATTTTTTGCTGTTTCTGTTTTTCCGCTTCAACAGCTTTTGCTTGCTGCTCTTTTTGACTCTGCACTAATGCTTCAGCTTCCTTACGGCGCTGCTCATCCTGCTTTTTGTTATTTTTCAAATCTTCGTAAGCTTTTGAATCTAACACCTGTTCTTTAGTTTGCTGCGGAGCAGCTTTGGCCTTTGGGGTAAGATCGACCAAAGTAGCGGTTACGTAGTGCGGCTTGTAGGGCTCTTCTTTCGACTTAAGAAAATCCCAATTACCCAAAAAAAGAACCAGCAGAGTGCCATGTAAAAAAACACTCAAGAACGTTGGCAGTGAAAACGATTTTTCCAACTTCATAAAAAACCTAGCGCGGTGGCTCCGTAATCAAGCCAACTGATGGCGCTCCTGCCAGTTTTAGTTCGCCCATCAAGTTGACAATAACACCGTACTCGATTTTTCTATCACCCTGAACAAATACCAAAGTATTCGGTTTTTCTGCTAAAACCTTACTCACAATGGACTTAATCTCTGCCAACGGGCGCGGTTTTTCCGGATCACCCGCTAAATCGATGTAGAAACCACCATCCGCTTTTACCGTTACTGTAATGGGTTCATCTTCTTTGCTCTCAACGGGTTCTGATGCCGCCTGCGGCAGTTCTACTTTGATACCCTGAGTCATCATGGGTGCAGCAACCATAAAAACGATTAACAACACCAACATAACGTCAATCAACGGAACTACATTGATTTCCGCTTTAAGCTTTTTCTTGATCGGTGGACCAAATCCAGACATGTTTTTAACCTGTTTCTCAATCAACGTAAAACAGCGTTATTTGCTGTGAACCTGGCGATGCAAAATTGCAGAAAATTCTTCCGCAAACGTACGATAATTACTCAACAAATTTTCAGCGCGCGCCGAGAATTTGTTGTAGGCAAGGACCGCTGGAATAGCGGCAAACAAGCCCATTGCTGTTGCGATAAGTGCCTCGGCAATACCGGGAGCCACAGTGGCAAGGCTGGGCTGCCCGGCATTTGCGATACCAAGGAAGGAAACCATAATGCCCCACACGGTACCGAACAAGCCTACATAAGGGCTTACCGATGCCACACTGGCGAGAAAGGGGAGATTCTCCTCCAACTTTTCTTCTTCACGCGCCAAGGCTACACGCATAGCACGCATAGAACCTTCCATGACAGCATCGGAATCAGCACCGGCTTGTTGGCGCAGGCGGGTGAATTCTTTAAAGCCAGCGCGAAAAATATTTTCGATCCCCTCTACCACTTCATTGCGGCCATTGCCTTGACGATAGAGTTGGTTAAGGTCAATTCCAGACCAGAATTGTTTTTCAAAAAAACTAAAGGCGGCAGAGGCTTTGCGCTGGTAAATTTCGCGCTGAAAGATCATTACCCAGGAAATGACCGAGGCTAAAAATAAAATCACCATGACCATTTGTACTAAAAAACTGGCCTCAAGCATGAGGTGCAGTATCGACAGGTTTTGCTTGGTTTCGGGCATAATATTAGTTAACTCTTTCGGTTTGACTGTGGAGAAATTGTTCAAGTTGATGATGCATAGCAGCGGGAATCGCGCTGGGTTTCATTGTATGGGCATCAACGCAGGCTATGCGGATTAAACCCTCACACAATAATTCGTCACCACGCAAAACCTGCTGTTTAAATTCGACATTGGTGCGCGCCAACTTCTCAATCTGTGTAGTTACCTGCAATTGATCGTCAAGGCGCGCTGGGCGGCGGTAGCTGATTTGCGCTGCATGCACAACCAATAACAGACCACCATCCAAAATTGCGGGCTTATCATAGCCCAAACTGCGCAAAAATTCTGTACGGCTACGCTCCATGTACTTGAGATAATTGACGTAATACACGATGCCACCCGCATCTGTATCCTCAATATAAACCCGCAGCGGGATATTAAATGGATGCATAACTGATTTATTCCGCTGGATCTTGTAAACGTTTTGGTATCGGCATACCAAGATACAAATAGGCATTACTGGTTAAAATTCGACCGCGTGGTGTGCGCGCCATAAACCCTTGTTGTATGAGGTATGGCTCTATTACATCCTCAATAGTTCCGCGGTCTTCGCTAATTGCCGCTGCCAAACTTTCCACACCCACTGGGCCGCCATCAAAATTGTTCATCATTGCCGCCAGCAAACGGCGATCCATATGATCGAAACCGCGCTCATCTACATTGAGCATATTGAGTGCGCTGTCTGCCATTTTCGCACTCACAGTACCATCACCTTTCATCTCGGCATAATCGCGGACACGGCGCAGCAAGCGGTTGGCGATACGCGGTGTACCGCGCGAGCGCTTAGCAACTTCTGCTGCGCCCTCTATATCCATCTTCACCCCCAGGAGCGCTGAGGAGCGTGCGACTATATGGGTGAGATCGGCGACATTATAAAACTCCAGACGCTGAACAATACCAAAACGATCGCGTAAAGGTGAGGTAAGCAAACCAGCGCGTGTTGTTGCACCGACTAACGTAAATTGCGGTAAATCCAATTTAATCGAGCACGCTGCCGGACCTTCGCCGATCATGATATCCAGCTGAAAATCTTCCATTGCCGGATAAAGAATTTCTTCCACCACCGGGCTCAAACGATGTATCTCATCAATAAATAACACATCACCTGGTTCAAGATTGGTGAGTAGCGCCGCTAAATCCCCCGCTTTTTCCAGCACGGGGCCGGATGTACTTTTTAGCGAGACATTCATTTCGTTGGCGATAATATTGGCGAGCGTTGTCTTGCCCAACCCTGGCGGACCAAATACCAAAGTATGATCCAACGCCTCGCCGCGTTTTTTTGCCGCGCCGATAAAAATCTCCATCTGCTCGCGCACCGCCGGCTGCCCGACATAATCAGCGAGCGATTTGGGCCGCACAGTGCGATCAAGGTGATCCTCGCGCTCTTTGGCAGCAGGGGCAATCAAGCGATCTGTTTCAATCATCGTTAGTTAACCAGGTTGAAAATTATTCAGTGTCGATTTTTATCCGGCTGCCTATTTATCCGGCACCGTGATTATCCGGCAATAGAACGCAACGCCATACGGATTAACTCTTCACTCTTGGCGTCCGGCTTTTGTTTGGTGGCGAGCGAAATCATCTTGGCCGCATCCACCGGTTTATAACCCAGCGAAACTAGCGCGCTTTCCGCTTCAGCAAATATATCGTTATCACGTGCAATAGATTGGATTTCGCTGTGTGCCAGTAAATCACTCTGCGGCATATCCCAATTTTTCAAGCGGTCGCGCAATTCAATCACCAACCGTTCGGCCGTTTTTTTGCCGATGCCAGGGACTTTCGTCAAGGCGGTTATGTTGTCGTCGCGCACGCAGCGGGCGATATCATCTGCTTCCATGCCCGACAAAATTGCAATTGCCAATTTGGGGCCGACGCCATTTACTTTGATTAAGGTGCGAAATAAGGAGCGATCGCGTTGATCCGAAAAACCAAATAGTTGATGCAGATTTTCGGTAATGGAGAGATGCGTGTGCAACACCACTTCATGGCCGATTGCGGGTAACCGATAAAAAGTCGTCATAGGTGCTTGCAGTTCGTAACCCACTCCCTGCACATCCAACAACAAATAAGGTGGTTGCTTTTCCAGCAAAATGCCACGCAAACGTCCAATCATAGTTAATCTCTTCGTTAGCCAAATTTCGAAATACTATTTACACGACAGATTACACAACACGCCCACGGCGGAAACTGCTGGAGCCCGCCATACGAATTAAATGGTCGCGCGTATTCGCATGACAAAGTGCAACTGCAAGAGCATCGGCCGCATCTTCTTGCGGCGCCGCTGGCAAACGCAGCAAGGTTTTCACCATATGCTGCACCTGCAGTTTATCTGCAGCACCATTACCAACAACGGATTGTTTTACTTTGCGCGCTTCATATTCCGATACCGGCACATTCTGCGCTGTTGCCGCAACAATCGCAGCTCCCCGCGCCTGCCCCAACTTCAATGCCGATGACGCATTTTTGGCCATAAATACCTGCTCAATCGCCATCTCTTGCGGGCAATACTGCTCGATAATTTGGGTCAGGGAATCGAAGATTACTTTAAGGCGTGCGGGTAACTCGTCCGTATCGTTCATACGAATAACACCACTGGTGATGTATTCCTGCTTGCTGCCGATGACATTGATAATGCCAAAACCGGTTTTGCGGGAGCCGGGGTCTATACCGAGGATAAGCGCCATAGTTGTATCTATATACAGTTGTATTGGCGGCAGTGTTGCACGTGAATTGGGGTGACGCAAGCGGGATTTATGAAACCCCTGAGCGAACAAATGGCGGTTGCCACAAACTTACAAACAACCACCGATCGAATCTGCTATTTCACTGATTCAATAATCCGCCAGCAATAGCAAATGAATCTTCCCATTAGCAGGAGAATCAATATGTATGGATGCGGGCTTATTATCTTCAATCAACGCACTCGGTGAAGATAAAAGCTGGTCTTTTCCGTCGACGAATTCATAAACCTTCAGAGAAAACAGCATATGGTCGCCGTGACGATTGGAAGTAACCAAAACCCGCAGTTGATTATCCAGCCTTACTTCGCTTTCCTCCCCGACCTTATTCAGCAAATGCATATTGGAGTGGTTACCACTGGGAGTTTTAATGGACATAACCACCGCCACCTGCTCCGCAGCAGCACTGGACCACCAACCCACCGCCGCGACCCCCGCCAATAAAATACCTAAACTAGCCCACCTTCGAGGATGGTTAAACCATTGTGGTTTAATTGGATTGACCGGACCTTCCATTAACTTGGCAAGTTCAAGATCCAATGCAGCCGCCAGAGCTTTGGCAGATTCCATTGATGCAACACCGCTTTGCTCAATACGCTGCACCGTGCGCATACTCAAATCTGCGACCTCGGCCAGATGACTCTGGCTCCAGGCGCGCTTTTCACGCTCTTGTCGAAGAAAGGTTTTATTGATCTGCATATCCATAAAGTCCGAACCCCAGTGAATTTAAGAAGCACTCAAATTCCCCTATCTCTACGATTTTGTATACGACAAGGATATGACATGAGGTGTTTTTGCGAGTGAATCCGTCTCTTATCCAATCTGCTCCATGATTTCTTCTGAGATATCCGCATTGGTATAAACGTTTTGCACATCGTCCAGGTCTTCCAACGCATCAATCAAAGCGAGGATTTTTTCGGCGGCGTCTTTATCAAGGCTCACGGTCAGCGAAGGGATTTGAGTGATCTCAGATTCAGCTGCGCTCAAGCCAGCACTGGCGAGCGCATCTTTTACGCGAAAGAAATCTTCAAACGCGGTCATCACATCGAATGAACCATCTTCGTTGCTGACAACATCATCCGCACCGGCTTCGAGCGCTGCTTCCATCAGAGCATCTTCATTTACCCCCGGCGCAAAACTGATTTGGCCTTTGCGCGCAAACAAATAAGCAACCGAGCCGCTGGTGCCAAGATTGCCGCCCTTCTTGTCAAATGCATGGCGCACATCGCCAGCAGTGCGATTGCGGTTGTCAGTCATACACTCAACGATAAAAGCGACGCCGTTTACACCGTAGCCTTCATAAGTGAGCTCTTCGTAGGCATCAGATTCGTTAGTGCCGGCGCCGCGGGCAATAGCGCGTTCAACGACATCTTTTTTGAGATTGTTGAGATAGGCTTTTTCTACCGCCGCACGCAGGCGCGGATTGTCAGCGGGACTCGCGCCACCTTTGGCTGCGACCGTTAATTCGCGAATAATTTTGGTGAAAACTTTTGTCCGCTTGGCGTCCTGACGCGCCTTGCGATGTCTCATGTTTGACCATTTGGAATGTCCGGCCATTGCACAGCTCCAGCTTGCAGATTGTTAACGTGGGGGGAATAAAAAAGGGCGGGCAATGCCCACCCTTTTTAGATCAAAAAAAATTACATGCCGTATTCAGGCTTATCTTCGGCAACCACTGCTTTTTCTTTTTTGCGCAGACGGATATGCAGATCGCGCAGTTGCAATTCGTCTACAGTACCGGGAGCATCAGTCATTACACATGCTGCGCTTTGGGTTTTGGGGAAGGCGATTACATCGCGGATTGAGCTTGCGCCCACCATCAACATAATCAAACGATCCAAACCGAACGCCAGACCGCCGTGTGGCGGTGCGCCGTAGGCGAGTGCGTCAAGCAGGAAGCCGAATTTCTCGCGTTGCTCTTCCGGTGAAATTCCGAGGATTTTAAACACCGCTTGTTGCATGGTCGAAGAATGGATACGCACCGAACCACCGCCCAATTCAGTACCGTTCAGTACCAGATCGTATGCACGGGACAATGCATCACCCGGGCTGGCAACCAGCTCATCCGGCGTGCAACTTGGTGAAGTGAACGGATGGTGGATTGAAGTCCAGCCGCTTTTATCATCT
>CAZCJR010000086.1:0-20707 GCA_964499225.1 uncultured Cellvibrionaceae bacterium
TTCAAGAATGTTCCTGAGGAGCGGGTGCCGAGGGCGCATAGGGCGCGGGTAAAACCCACGCCGATTTTTCCACGCCCAGTTCCTTTGCTGCAAAATAGGGCCAGTGCGGGTTGGCCAAATGTGGGCGACCGATCATCACTAAATCCAATTGTTTATTGGCGATAGCCTGCTCCGCTAATTGCGGCGTGCTAAAACCCCAAGCCGATGCGACCGGCAGATCGGCCTGATTGCGCACTTGCTCAGCGATTGGCGCAAGAAACGCGGGCGCCCAGGGAATAGTGGCCGTGGGGGTGGAAAAACCGATGCTGACGTTCAAGAAATCGAGACCATTACTGTGCATCTGCCGGGTTAATTGAATGGACTCGGCAAGGGTTTCCTCATCGCGGCCATCGTATTCGATCACGCCAAAACGGGCGGTGAGGGGTAAATTTTCTGGCCATACACTGCGCACGGCGGCAAGGGTTTCCAATAAGAAGCGGCTGCGGTTTTCCAGATTGCCGCCATATTGATCGGTGCGTTGATTGGCATGTACCGAGAAAAAACTCTGCGCCAGATACCCGTGGGCAAAGTGCAATTCCAACCATTCAAAACCAGCGGCGCGCGCACGGACTGCGGCAGCGGCAAAATCGGCGGTGACGCGCTGGATGTCGGCCAGCGACATTTCCTGCGGCACTCTATCCAGTTCTCCACCAAACGCGATAGGCGAGGGTGAAATGGTTTGCCAGCCGCGTGCGTCGCCCGCTGGCATATGGTCATCACCTTCCCAGGGGCGATTGGCGCTTGCTTTGCGGCCAGCGTGGGCAATTTGAATGCCGGGCACGGCGCCCGCCTTTTTGATCGCGGCCGCAATTTGGGCGAGGCCAGCGATATGTTCATCGCTCCACAATCCAAGGCAGGCGCGCGTAATGCGCCCTTCAGGTGATACACCGGTCGCTTCCACAATCACTAAACCGGCGCCACCGCGCGCCAGCGATGTGTAATGTGCCAAGTGCCAGTCATTGGTAAGGCCATCGACGGCGCTGTATTGGCACATGGGCGGCACGGCGATGCGGTTGCGCAGTTCGATATCTTTCAGTTTAAAGCGGCTAAATAAAGCGGACATAGAATTCTCCGGATGCAATCAATTCCCGATCCACGGGTTATGGCGCCTAGAGTAGTGCTTGTTGAGATATAAGAATAATCACGATTCATGATCCTGGGGATAAGAAAAATAGATATCTTGTCGACAGACCCGCTGTGTTAGTCGATAGCAAACAGCTCAAACAACAGCTCGCGAATCCAGCGGTGCGCCGGGTCTTGGTGAGTGCGCTCGTGCCAGGCGGCGATTTTGGTAAAACCCGCCACCAGCAGTGGGGTGGGCTGAATGACCAGCCCCTCCAAATTATCCACCAGGCGCTTGGGTACTACGGCAATAAGGTCGCTTGCGCGCAACACGTTGGCCATGACTAGAAATGATTTTACTGAGAGCATCACCTGCCGCTGGCGCCCTATTCGCGCCAGTGCTTCGTCGGTTACGCCGCTAAAGCCACCGCCGGTGTAAGAGAAAAGTGCATGCTCCAGACCGCAGAACTCATCGAGCGTTAATGGCTTGCGCGCCGCGGGGTGATCGCTGCGCATAACACAGACATATTCTTCGTCATACAGGCGACGCGCGTGCAAATCCGGCGGGCTATTCAGGGTAGTGAGTAGCGCCAGATCAATTTCCCCTCGCTCAAATTGGTTCTGCAATTGCCGGCTTTCGATGGGTAAGAGTGCCACCCGGATTTGCGGCGCCCGGGTTTTTAATTCCAGTAAAAACGGCACTGCAATCGCTTGCATGGCGTAATCAGTGGCGGCGATGGTGAGGGTCATCTTCGCGCTGAGTGGATCAAAACCCACGGGTGTCAACAGAGCCGCAATGTCCCTCAAAACCTGTTTTACGGGGAGTGCCAAGTCGAGAGCGCGTTGGGTGGGCACTATCCCGCGCTGTGAGCGCACAAATAATGGGTCGTTAAAACTCTCGCGCAAACGCGTCAGCATCCCGCTCATTGCCGGTTGGGTGAGCGACAACCGCGCTGCCGCGCGCGTGACATTACGCTCATCCAGCAAGGCGTCGAGTGCTTTCAATAGGTTTAAATCAACGTTTTTTATATCGCGCATAGCGCCAGATACTCTAGGGAAAAAAGTTTTATATCCCAGCGCTTGGGTTTATGCAATTTTCAGAAGGGTGGCAAAAACGCCCACCAAAGGTGAGCGTTCTGCTGAGTGAAAAAATCGGCGATTAACGACAGGTCACAATAGGGGTTTCCACGCTGCTGCCATTGGCGTTGGCTTGAAATCCAAATTCAACAGTTTGCCCTGCGCCAATATTACCGTTCCAGCCGACGTTGGTTGCGGTGTAAGGATTACTGCCGCTTAAGTTGGTGTTCCATGAACTGGTAACACGGTTGCTACCCGAGTACTGCCAGTTAGCGGTCCAGCCAGACTTGGTACCAGTGCCGGTGTTGGTAACACGAATGGCACCGGTAAAACCTGAGCCCCAAGAATTGGTTACCACATAACTGCAGCTCAGGCCGCCATTATTGGCAATACTGCTTGAAGCTCTGCTTGATGCCGGTGTTGAGGCGCTACTTCTGCTACTGGATGCCGGAACAGAACTGGGCGCAGTGCTGGACGTCGCGCTTCCTTCAATGCCCCAAGGTGCCGGTAGCGCCGCGCAGCTGGTGCGACCAGCACAACTCTGCTGATTCTCCCAGCCCCAACCGCTCGCCGTGGTCACGCAAATCGGGTAGCGATTGCCATACCAATTACAGGTTCCACCGTTTGCCACCGATGATGGTGTGCTTGAGCGGCTGGATGAGCTGGGTGCAATCGACGAGGAAGAGCGTGGAATCGATGAAGATGCAACCGAGCTGGGCGCGACGCTGGAGCGAACGCTGCTGGTAACGCTACTTGCTCTGCTGCTAGTCGCGCCACCGAAATTAGTCGCCAGTTTTGAGGTGGCTTTAATACCATTGGTGCTATTGATCAAGTAGTTGCCCCAGGTGCTGAGCGATGCGGGGTTCCAGTTGTTGACGATATCCAGCGGCAGACAGCAGCTACCATTGCCCGACCAGCTCCAGCCCAAATAGCCGATACCCTGATCCTGCGTATGTTGCAGGATCGCTTCTTCAGCCACGTTACTGCCGCCGTGCTCAGCACCAAATTCACCGACTACAATCGCCAAACCGCGCGTCAGATAACTGTTTAGATAGTTCTGCACAATAGTCGCGTTGTTATAAACCTCATACATGTGCACGGAAAAAACGATGTTTTTGCGCGTATCGGCCGCCAAAATAGTCGGGGCGTTATCGCGTAATGCATTCGACCAATCCTGCCCCCAGTTGGCGGCATCGACCATCAACATATGCGTTAAACCACCGTTGCGCAGTGCGCGTACTGCGGTGACGTGGTCGGCGGTATAGGTTGCCGCCGACGTGCTATTGCCAAAGGGTTCGTTGGCGATATTCACGATCACGTAATCTTCCTGACCGGTGATGGCCGCTTTGATATCGCTGCTCAGCCAGTACTCGGTCGCACGGCTGATATGGGTGGCAGCTGCACTCTCGCCGTAGCCGGTGGAATCATGCACTTCTAGCACGCAGACCAGCTTGTTGGCCTTACATTGGTTAATCACATTGGTTACATCGGCGCCGTTGTTGCGCGTCCATTGGGTACCGTTGCTCAATACTACGCGCACCGAGTTGGCGCCGGTCGCGGCTATATCCCGAAGTGATTGGTTGAGGCGATCCGGAAACCAGGTGTGTGCGTGGTTAACGCCGCGAAAGACAAACTGGTTGCCGTTAGGGTCGAGCACTTGTGACCCGTTGACCGTCCAGCCCGCAAACGCCGGGGCCATCATGGCTGAAGCGACCAAGGCTAATGCCGTTTTTTTTAGTAGATGTTTTTTGAGTGTCATCAGGTTTTTCATAGTGGTTCCTGTGGCAGCCAATGGCTACGCCAAAGCGAGCAAAAGACCGCGATCAAGCGTTATTGTTGGCGAATCGCAACGGGTGCCGATGCAATTCGTGTTCAGGAAAAATATCCCAATCTGTCGTTGGATTTATGTTGCTGGGTATTGCTGGCTGTTGTGCCTAGTGCTGCTACAAACAGGAGCGCTCGTTGCGGTGGTGCCCGGCGCCGGTTGTTATTGTCGGTACAAACACCTTGCTTGTAATCGGTTACATGGTAATCCTATTCAGTCGCAAATGACAAGCACCTGAACGACCGGCAAGGGTGTGTCAGTGCACAAATTCAGGATTGCCCGACAAGTAGGCCTTATCAAAACCCGCTGTTATCAAAAAAAGGCCCTTAGCGACTAAACAGCCTAGCGCTGGAAAGCATTGCGCTAGTGGCGCATTAAAAACCAGTGGTAGAGTCGAAGTTCCGGGGCGAAGCTTGTCCCGCACATAGCGAAAGTTGGAATACGGCTTAGGCCGAAGGAGATTTCCCATGTCGTTTACGCAAACTAACCTCAATGCACCGCGCCCGACATCTATCCGCGCTGTGAATTTACCGCGCCGCATTCCCTATTTTCCCTCCCCGGCGGATTGGCGCAATGAAGTCCTGTATTTCCTTTTGGTTGACCGGTTCAGCGATGGACTTGAAGCGCAGCGGCCGTTGCTCGACCGCGCTAATCTTGCCGCCGCGCGTCCGCCAAATTGGCGCTGGGATTTGTGGTCGCAATCCGGCGGTGAACGCTGGCAGGGCGGCAACCTTGGTGGTGTTGCTTCCAAATTGGATTATTTAAAGAATCTCGGCGTCACCACTATTTGGTTGAGCCCGGTGTTTAAACAGCGCGGGCATCTCAATTCATTTCACGGTTACGGCATTCAGGATTTTCTGGATGTAGATCCGCGTTTTGGTGATCGCAAAGCGCTGGTGGATTTAGTCGCGCTGGCACACGTAAAAGGCATGCGCATAATCCTCGATATTATTTTCAATCACTCGGGCGAAAACTGGACTTACCCGGCGCATTTGCCCGGTGGAAAATTCCAGCCCCATTACACCAGTGGTCAGCATGCATTTGGTGCATGGCGCGGTGCACAAGGTGAGGATGTAGCAACGATCATTAACGATGAGCAGGGCGTGTGGCCAAGTGAATTGCAAGACCCGGAAAAATATACGCGCGCCGGTGCCGGTAATTTAGGTGCAGGCAGTATTGATGATGCGCAGGCGGAACATAAACGCACCGATTTTATTACGTTAAAAGATTTCAACCTCGATCATCCGCAAGTAATGAACGAACTTGCCAGTTGTTTTAAATATTGGATCGCACTTTGTGATTGTGATGGTTTCCGCATCGATACCCTTAAACACGTCTCTTATGAGCAGGCGCGCAATTTTTGCGGCACGATTAAAGAGTTCGCCGCTAATCTTGGAAAAAGTGATTTTTTTCTAGTGGGTGAAATTGCCGGTGGCGATTTTGAACAAGATCGCTATTTAAATGTACTCAGTCGCAATTTAAATTCGGCTCTGGATATTGGCGGAATGCGCATCACGCTCAATCAGGTTGCAAAAGGTTTGCAACATCCTGCGGATTATTTTGCCGGTTTTGATCCGGGTAATGCGGTTATGGGTTCCCATCGTGCAGTGGGTGAAAAACATGTTTCTATTCTCGATGACCACGATCACGTGTTCGGCAAAAAAATCCGTTTCTCTGCTGAAGCTGCGTCACCCCATCAAGTGGCGGCTGCAGTAGGCCTGCAATTATTTACCCTGGGTATTCCCTGCATGTATTACGGCACCGAACAGAGTCTGGGTGGGCCGGAACTTGCCGAGCGGATTTGGCTTGAGGGTTTTGGCTCGAATGATCGCTACCTGCGCGAAACATTATTTGGTGCGGAACATCCGCGCAAGGATGGGCTCGCCGGTTTGGATTCTGCACCTGACCCGCGCGATGAAAATCTACCGGGGTTTGGCCCTTTTGGCACGGTCGGTCATCACTGCTTTGATCCGGCCAGCAGCGCCTATCTGCGCATCCAAACCATGGCGCTGGCGCGTGCACAATTTCCCGCGCTGTGTGTCGGCCGCCAATATCTGCGCCCGATTAGCTTTCTGGGTAATCCATTTGCGGTTTATGGCAACGGTGAAATTATTGCCTGGTCGCGTATTCTCGATGACGAAGAATTTTTAATTGTGCTCAACCCCCACGGCACGCAATTGCGCGGTGCGGATATTTTAATTGATAGCGTGCTAAACCCGCTCGGCAGTGCGATGACGGTGGTAGTGAATACGGCGCAAGCTGCCAATGCTAATCATCTTCTCTATGTGGTCGGTAGTAGCAAGCAGGTAACACGGCTTGCATCGGGTATTCACTGTGTAGAAATTCGCGATCTGGGTCCGGCAGAAATTCTGGTGTTGACGAATCGCGCGTAAACATTCCCTTTAGTGTGTATCAACGATGGTGAAAAAATGCCGGTTCAACAGCACGATAGGCTAGTGCAATACGCTCTGCCCAACGCTCAACGCCTGTCTGTGTGGTTAATCCATCCTGGCGGATTTCGATCATAGCACTCGGTAGTCCACGCGCTTCACCATGGGTAGGTATGCTGTAGTCAAACGCGTCTTCAATCGGATAAGGCTCATTAAAGCCGACAATAATATCGTCCTGCTGCGTCAGCGCGTTATATAAATGCTTAGCGAAGCGATCATCCGTCTTGTGTGAAACACCAATATGCCAGGGGCGTTGTTCATCAAAAAGAAACGGCGTGAAACTGTGGATGCTCAAAAAAATAGCGGGGTTCTCTGGATCGCTGAGTAAACGCGCGTCTAATAATGATTCTATGGCATCGTGATAAGGAATAAATAAACTCTGAACGCGATCATCGCGCTCGTAGGCTGACAAATTCAGATTACCGGGAATATTGACGCCTGCACTTTGCTCGGGGATTAATTCATCGCTCGCGAGCGGCCGGTTGCAATCAATGACCAGGCGCGAGTAGGCGCTCAGCACCAACGGTGCATCAAGCATTTTCGAAAGCAAACGCGCCACTGCTGCGGCGCCTGGGTCCCAACCAATGTGGTCGTCCAATTGGTCGTCCGTTAAGCCCAATTTATTAAGACAGGCAGGAACATGGTTGGAGGCATGATCGCACACCAACACCACATTGCTTTTACCTTGCTCATTCACTAGCTCAAATGCAGCAGGCTCAGCTGCTGAAAAAAGTGTGGATGTTGAGTTTTTTTGGCTCATAACAATTAATTTTTCACTTCGTCAGTCCAGACCTTAAAACTTTTTAAGGTATTAGTGCCGAATACATTGGTGATGGGAACATCGGTCGCATCGCGTCCACGTGCGATAAGCAGATGACCGATGCGCGGAATATTATTGCGTGGGTCAAAGGTGTGCCACTGACCATCAAGATAAGCTTCAAACCAGGCGGAAAAATCCATCGGGTTCGGTGAAAAAGGCACACCTATATCGCCCAAATAACCGGTGCAGTAGCGCGCGGGAATATTCATGCAACGGCAAAAAGTAATCGCAAGGTGCGTGTAATCCCGGCATACACCTACCCGCTCGTTATACGCTTCAAGTGCGGTTTTGGTTGCGCGCGCATGTTGATAACCAAATTTAATGTGGTTGTGCACAAAATCGCAAATTGCTTGCACGCGCGGCCAACCCATTGGCGTGTTGCCAAATAAATTCCAGGCGATATCAGACAATCGATCGGTTTCGCAGTAGCGACTACCGAGTAAATAGACCATGGTCTCAGACGGCAAATTTTCGACCGCGTGCTGGTGTGCATTTGGATAAAATGGATCAGTTAATCCCGAATCCCGGATGAGTGCATTGGTGGTAATTGTGAAAATTCCAGGTGGTGCCACTATACGGCTAACCCAGTTGCCAAAATCATCGCGATAAGCCGTAATGGGAACTTTGGGATTGGTGATGATGTTATCCGGAATAATAATATCGGATGCGCGTGTGTAGTGCAGGTTAAGCGTCAGCAGCATGGGGGTGGGCTGTGGGCACTCATAAATCAATTCGTAGCCAACGCGAATATCCATTCTAAATCTCCTCGTGAAACGATAGGGTTAACAATGCTGCAAGCAGACATCTTTTTGCCCTAAACTTTCAGTTCGCTGGCACACTCAGTGCCCTTTTTTTTGTAAAAAATTGTGCAGCTTTGGCATGCGTCACAATGTCGCGGACAACTTTACTCGCTTCACCAAAAAGCGATCAGTTAAGCTTTGCGTGGGCGCTCCCGCGCGGCATTTAGTGGTTTTTTATCGACAAGGAGATTTGTAATGAATATATGTTCAAGTTTGCCCAGGTGGCGCTTCGGTTTGTGTATGGCCGCTTGGTTAGGTCTTTCGATGAGCGGCTATGCACAAGAGGGTCCTTTCGAAACAAATTCGTTTTCACGCAACGTCAGTCTCAGCGCGAATTTGGAAGTTGAGGATAGCGAGAATATGTCTGTCAATGATCTTCAGCTGCGCGAAACCTGGCGCGACTCCAGTGCTACACAGAATCAACGTAGTGTATTTATCAATGGTGAATTGCAGGATTCGCTTGCAACTGCCAATGGTCAAGCCAAGGCCGATGTGAGCCTGACAAACACGGGTATTCTGTTTGATGGCTTGGCTGATGTGTTTATTAGTGGTCAGCAATTTGGATTTTATAATCTGAGCGGCAGCGGCTCATCAAACGTGGAATTAGTGTGGGAGTTTTATCTGGAGCAGGAATTGCCCGCGCTATTATCGATGAAAAGTGATGAAAAGCCGGATGGCGTCTACCAATTTCAACTGATCTATTTGGGGGCTACCGCTGATAGCAAAAAGCAAATTATTTGGAGTGATACTGCCGTGTACGACTATTGGGGTACGCCCATGTATGAATTTACCCGTCCGATAGCCCTCAAACCCGGTAGTTATCGCCTGCGCGCAACCTTAGCTAGTTCGTCATGGTTAAACAATGGTGGTCGCATCGCTGCCAGCTTCCACTTGCGAGCGCGGCCAACAGAGCCGCCGATTTGTTGCTTGGCGTTGACCGCCAGTTGCCTTGCTTGTGCGGCAGGGTTGCCGGTTGCAGACTTCTGCGCGCTTTATCCGAAAAC
The DNA here is from genome assembly GCA_964499225.1 of uncultured Cellvibrionaceae bacterium. Taxonomy (GTDB): domain Bacteria; phylum Pseudomonadota; class Gammaproteobacteria; order Pseudomonadales; family Cellvibrionaceae; genus Cellvibrio. Next base: position 9,078 of record CAZCJR010000086.1, read on the forward strand.
GCAGGGTTGTGGAAGCGAGAGCTTTTCTGCCAATACCGCTGGTTTTTGAGTTCAGCAATCACTGCCGTCTGGTCTGGACGGCAGTGATTGTGTCTGGGTTATTTTTTACGAAATAACAACGTCACGCGATTGGATTCACCAATCAACGCATTTTTCGCTTTTTGTTCTTCAGTGCCGCTTAAGCTTGGAGCTAAACGCCATACATTGTCGTCGCCCTGTGGATCATCTTTGGGGTTTTTATTGATATCGCTTTCGGCTACGAATTCAAATCCCGCTGCTGTCATTGCACTAATCAAATAGGAGCGTTTCAAATAACCACGGCTACCATCCGCCCATGCATCGGGTTTGTCTTCCGCCATCGCATGTTGGACAATACCGACCACACCGCCGGGCTTTAATACGCGATGAGTTTCAGCGAGTGCTTGTTTTAAATAATTTCCTTTTGCATCGAAACGCGCGAGGTTGTGCAGGGCGCGAATAAATAACACTGCATCTACTTTGCCCGTTAACTCCGCTGGCATATTAGCAAAGGTGTAGGCCTCGCCTTTTGCACCATTTGCGCCGCCCCAGGTTTTTGCATCCATCGCAAATTGCGCGGGCCAGGCTTTGCGCTGCTCAATAAATTCCGGGGTCGCAAATCCGCCAAATAAAGGCCACATATCCACACTGTAATCAACGGCAATTAATCGTCCATCAGCACCTAAATACGGCAGTAAAATTTTTGAGTACCATCCACCACCAGGCAGCGCTTCTACTACGGTATCGCCCTGCTTAATGCCAAAAAATTCCAGCGTTTCGACCGGATGGCGTGTTGCATATCGCGCCTTGTGGTCATCAGGAAGGCTCTGGGTGACAGCGACTAATTGCTTTTTATCGGCATCGCTCAACTTGTGGGATTGCGGGTGGTCGACCACATTGGAGCAGCTCTGCAGCAGAACTGCCGCACCGAGGATCAGGAGTTTGTTCATGGTTATTTCCTTTGAAGGGTTAAGGGCGCATAACAATAAGGCCTGGGGTATCTGGTTGCTATCCTTATTTACCGGTTTAACCCTAATTAACATTTATGACATGCAGTTATGAGGCTCAGGAAGCGACAGTGTCATTACTATTGATTTTGATCAATTTTGCGATTGATTCTCAGTAGCAGTAATATTCTCTCGCTCAGCTTTTGAAATGTATTTTGGTTTGTTAGTAACGCGCAATTTGGCATTCATCTTTTTAAGTTTTTTATTGAGAGCATCATTGAGTTTTTTCTTGCGGTTCATAGTATTTCTCTCCAGATATCAGCCCGACTACTGGTGTTCGGGCGTTGCTAGCATTTTTACAGTAAAAGGTACCTGTTGGACTTGCAGCAAAGTAGATATGACTATTTTATCGGCGTCAATTACATTGCCTATGTTTGGGGGATAAACTATGACCAGTAAATCGGTATTCAACACATTCTCTACAGTTCTGGTAGGGAAAGCACCATCGGCATATCGGCAACAACCAACGACTGGAACGGTGATAAATTGACAGCAGTGCAGCGGGAAAGTGAAATGCGAAATATGGTGATTTATGCGCTGGGTACCGGTGGTGATATAGACCCTATGGTTGCGCTGGGCATTGAATTGCTTCGGCGCGGTTATCGCGTCAGCTTCTTATCCAATGATTATTTTCAGCCAAGAATTGTCGCGGCAGGATGTGAATTTATTTCAGTCGGCACCATCGAGCAATATCACCAAGGCAATAGTGTTACTGCGTGGGAGCCGAGGAATCACGCCGACAACTTTGAGTACTATCATGCCCCTGCGTTTGAACCTGCGTTTAACTATGTAAAAAGTGTAGCGGGTACCAACACCTTGGTTCTGGCGTTAGGTGAAGAAAATGGCGCAGTGGCAGCGGCGGAAAAATTAGGTCTTCCTTGTGTAAAAATGCTGTTATCGCCCAATATTGTTTTTTCAGCCTACAGCCCGCCGGCGCCGATGAAGTGGGCAATTCCCAAAAGTATTCCGCGCTTTATTGTGCGCTTTTTGTTGCGTCGGAATCGCAAAACCCGCTTCAAGGTATTTTTTAGAGTGGAGCACACTCAAACCTATTTGGCTACACGCAAACGCTTGGGGTGCCCGCTGATATTTCAAACGGAATCCGCTGCGTTGTTGCAAATTGGTTTCTTTCCGGAATGGTTTGGTATGCCTGCGAAAGACTGGCCAAAGAATTTAAAGCTGGTGGGGTTTCCATTACAGAATCTCGCCAGTATGAATAGCCGCTCCGAATTAGACGCGTTTATTGAGCAGCAGGGGGCGCCATTGATTTTTACCTCGGGCACCGGTGTAAAAGATGTTGCCGAGCTGTTTACGGAAGGGCGAAAAATTTGTGAACAACTGCAAGTGCCTGGTGTGTTTGTGGGCGGGGCGAGCGGCGCAGAACTCTTGCAAGGTTCTTCACTTTGCTTGCATCTGGATTACATCGATTTTGAACACGCCCTATCAAAAGCCCTGGCGATTATCCATCACGGTGGTATGGGCACCACTGCGCAAGCGATTAAAGCGGGAATTCCGCAGTTGATTCGCCCTATCAAATATGACCAGCCAGACAATGCCGATCGCATTTATCAATTGGGCTTGGGTACTTATGTGATGCCAGAGAAATTTAAAGCGGAGCAGGTCGTTCCTATGCTTGCCAATATGTTGCAGAAGGCAAAACACTCCAAAGCACTGCGGCACTATTCTGCTGACGTTCGTAACAGTGGTGCGATTACTGAGGCGTGCGATTTGATTGAGCAGGCGAGTAAAAATTGGAAATTACAATTAGGAGCTTGACTTGAGAATTTGCACGCACTCCTGAGTAAGCGAGTGCTGTGTGGCCAGTGATACTTCCGTGTTAAGGACGGAATGTTACTTCAGGATCGAGGTAGTAAGCGGCACGTTTGCCTTTGTATTTATACAGCCCCAATAAATGGAATATCCAAGAGCCCTTAAACTCGTCGGTAATCCTAATGGGTTTATCGAATTGACATCTAAAGTCTTCGTCCGTCTCTTTTTCTGATGTTTCAACGTTATATTGGGTAAGCAAACTACTTTTGACGGTTACATCAGGATTTGCTTTTTGGTAGGTGAACGTCAGTGTGTCACCCACCGCAATGCTTTCAGGCATTTTATTTTGAGGTAGCGGAGGCTTAATTGTTGGTATGCCTGTTACCTGAAAATCTACTTGAGTGACTTGGCTGGCTTTTATTGCATCAGGGAACAAAAGCGTGAAAGTGTATTTGGTATTCTTTGGTTTTGTTGGTTTTGTCGGCTTTGTTGTCATGTTGAATCCTTTTGTTAACAGTTTAAAAATTACCGCTTGCGCGGCGTAGCGCTAAAAGGTCGGGTTCTGCTTGAATCAGCTTTAAGGGGTAACCGAGTTCTACCGCTTTGGTGAGCGCTGCTATAGCTGCATCACGCTCTCCTAATAGCTCATAGGCTAGGCCCGCCCGAAAATGAACACTAGCACTTTTTGGCGCAAGTGCCATTACACGTGCTAACAGCGGTTCGGCTTTTATGCGGTCACCGAGTCTGGCTGAATACAATCCCATGCGCGACATCAGTGTCACATCATCCTTTCTGCGCTCTAATAGCGGTGTCAGTAAGTCGCGTGCTTTACGGTAGGCGTTTTGCGCTTCAGTCTCTCGTCCGGGAATCCAGAGTAACGTGTCGGCCAAATTTGCCCAAGCAAGATGACTGCCGGGGTTGCCTTTAATTGGTGATACAGCTGCTTCAAATGTGGCAGCAGCGCCCACATAATCCCCTTTATTGAATAAAGCATTACCAAGATTACCGTGCAGTAATTCACTGGAGCGTATTTGCAGACCTTGTTGCAAAACTTGCATTGCTTCATCAGAACGGTTTTGCCGTTCCAGTGCGATATACAGGCCAGCATAGGCATTAACTGCATCGGGTTGTAGTTGAATACTCAACCTGAACGTCTCTTCTGCTTTTGTGAAATTATTTTGCTCCACGTAGATGCCGCCTAAAATATCAGCGAAAAAACGTTCCTGAGGAAATTGTTTTAGACCTTGTTCCGCGAGCTGGATTGTCTCGTCATACCTGTGGGCCGAGTGTAAAGCAGAAGCTTTGCCGCGCCACGCAAAAATATTGGACGGCTCAAGTATGAGAGCTTGTGCAAAGGAGTCAAAGGCTTTGTCGTGCTCGGCCCTGAGAGAAAATACGCTCCCTAAAGCAACGTGCACCAGTGCAAGCTGAGCATTTAATTGTAGTGCTTGTTGCGCACTGGCATCCGCCTTTTGCATCCAAATCGGGTCTTCGCTATCACTACTGTAGCGATAGCTATACACCAACGATAAACCAGCCACCGCTGCTGCATTGTTAGGTGTGTGTGACAGAATCCGATTAAAACTTTTTTCCGCTGCTTCCAAACTGCCAGGCCTATCGAGCAGTTTGAGTGCTTCCAAGCCCTTATTAAATTCTCGTGCTTGCGAATAGGGTTCTTCTGACTGGTTTGTGGCGATGCTGTCACTGGCTTTTAGCGGCTGCAATTGCCACCCCGCCACCGCTGCAAGAATCAACACGCTAAATAACCCAAAGCCCGCACTGATTTTATTGCCAGCCACATAATTTTTAACCGACCGCCAGCGCGATTTTTTCGGTGCTGCATTAACCGCAACAAAGCGCGTTTCAAACGTGGGGTGATCTTGCGTTCTAACTGCGCTACTAATTCCAGTATTTTTTATGTTCGATTGATTTGCTGCGGCACCGCTTGGGATCAGTGCCTGGGTATCATCACTCACAAAATCATTCGCCGGTTGTAAGTGGCTCAGCGCTTCGAATTGCGCAGCGACCCAGTGGGTATTGTCCGGGCGTTTGGCGGGGTCTTTGCTGAGCAACTGGCCGAGCAGGTCAGTAATTTCAGCGGGCAAGTTGGGATTGTGCTTGCTTGGGGCCGTGGGTGGATGGGAAATAATCCGCTGCATCAATTGTAGTTTATTGTTGGTGTCGCCAAACGGATGGGCGCCGCACAATAATTGGTAGGCGAGTATGCCGAAGGAAAATAAATCGCTTTTAAAATCGATGGCTTCGCCCATCGCCTGTTCCGGTGACATGGAGCAGTAGCTGCCCGCGACGTGATCGGTCAGCGTCGCGTTATAGTCTTGCGATTTGGCGATGCCTAAATCGGTAATCTTGGCGACCTTGCGCTGGTTAATCAGGATATTTTCGGCTTTTAAATCGCGGTGGATAATACCAGCGTCATGCGCAATCGCGAGGCCTTCGGCGATCTCGGTCAGCCAGCGCATGCGCTGTGCAAAGGGCGCTATGTGCTCGCGCAGATGCAGTTGTAAATTCCGGCCTTCCACCAATTCCATCACCAGCGCGAGTTGGTCGGGCGCTTCAATAAAATCGTAAATCTGCACAATGTTCGGATGATTTAATTTCGCCAGCAGCAATGCCTCGCGTTTAAATCGCTCGACGTAGTGGGCTTCAAATAATTCGGTGCGCAAACATTTAATGGCGACTTGTCGATCCAGACGCGTATCGCGCGCGCGATACACCAAGCCCATACCGCCGCGCCCGATACAGTCGAGCAGCTCGTAGTGCCCGAGCCGAATTGGCTCAGTGGGCGCTGTGGTTGCGTTGGGTGGAAGGGAATTATTCATTCAGCAATCAACAGGATTTAAACGGCGATGTAAGTGTGAGTTTTTCGCCTTTGTAGATTTTAAATTTCTCGCAACCAAAGCGGATTTTGCCACCGCGCCTTTCCAATAAATTTTGTTGGCCGATGGCGTCGGGCAGTACGTCGACCAATTGTTTGCGCGCGCGGAAAATCTGGATATTCATATGAGTGGCATCCAGCCCCAGCTCGGCGGCAAGTTGGTCGGCATAGATCCAGCCTTGGCTTTTGCTATCCAATCCGCGCTCGGCATCTTCCGCTCGGTGGCGGGCGAGTTGTAGCAATAGGTAATGATGGGTGCGCACCGCCAAATCCAGCGTCTGCTGGTGATGCAATTCGAGCTGGGTGGTTTCTTCATCCATGCTCATATTAAAAATAAATTCGTAATCATTAATATGACGCGATGCTTTTGCTTCGGTCGGGCCATAAATTTGCGCGCGCACAAATTGCCAGTGGCTGTTGCTGAATTGCACCAGATCACCGTCGTTTAGCTCGGGCTGCTCATGTTCGCTCTGCTGGTTCAAGGCTTCTTGATGCCATTGCTGGGTTTGCTCGTTGTAGAAGAGTGCAAGCTCCGGCTGTTCTGCATCGGGCAATAGGTGGTAGCGCGTGAGGTAAATTGGTTCAATGGAGTTGCTGTTGTTCTCCAATGGCCAGAGCATATCAGCGGGCGGGGCGAGGTCGATAACGATGAAGCCGGGGTCAGTTTGTTCGGCAAAGTGGATTTGGTCGTTAATGCCCAGATCGCGAGTATCACCTTGGCCGAGGCTGAGGCCGTTCACCCAAGTGCCATTAAGACCGAGATTTTTGAGGCGCCAATGGCTGCCGTTCCACTCAATCGCTGCGTGTAATTTGGACACATAGGGTTTGTCGATGTGGGTATCCACACTCGCCGCGAGCCTGCCAAAGGTGTGATGGGGTGCGAGAGGAAAGTAGTTCCCGGCAGCGACATCCAGCAAATAAGCCATAGGTTTTCCGCGTAAAAAGTAAACAATTCAGAGCGTGGCGGTGCTGATTCTGTCGCTCCCTGGGTGTTGTCGGCCGCGCTGCTGTCTGTGTGCTGATCAATAAATCGTTAGGGTTTTCGTTTTGCTGTAATGGTTTGTAATGGCCTGTAATGGGCAATTCCTTGTAAGGGCTATAGATTGCCACAAGATGCTTAAGGTTTCCCACCTATTGTCTGCATGAACCACGAGACTGTCGCCATGATTGCCCTGTTTCAAGCCGCTATTAATAACAAACCCTTTGCCCGCTCGATTCACAAGTTCAATCAATCCAGCACCGCCAAGTGGGTGCCGGTGAATAAAAGTTTTATCACCCTCAGCAAAATTATCCTGCGCGCGGCGGTTGAACGCCTTGGTCTTGCGCATGCATCGATTACGTTGCGCTGTATTACCCATCAAGGGTATCGCCACTTGCTACTGGTAAATGATGCACAGGATTTGCAGATTGCCGCAGCAGGGAAGGTAGAGGACTTTTTTATCTCCACCCAGGAGGCAAACAATACACCGTTTGAGGATTTTATCGCAGAAGCTGCGTTCAGCTTGCCGCTGAATGTCAAGCAGCCGCAGGGGCAACCGCAGCGCTTGGGGTATCTGGTTGCACAGGTAGCGTCGGGCGTCGCTACGTCGGGCGTCGCTACGTCGGGCACAAAACTGAATCATGAACAATTAACCAGAGAGCTGGCGCTGGTGGCCGATGAAATTATCCGCACCATTGGCCGCTACCAAACACGCTACCGCGCGATCCATATTTATGGCGACCTGCATTATTGGATCGGCAACAGCAAAGCATTGCGCCAATTGGATCAAAGGATTGACTCTTTGGCCAAAGGGAATCAGCCGGTATTGATCCGCGCAAATAAAGGCAGTGGCAAAGTGATTGCGGCGCGCAGTCTGCACTGTTTGTCGCGCGCGGATACCGCACCTTTTATCGAATCCGATTGCAATGAATGGGAAGAGGGCGCTGCCGCAAGTATTTTGCAATCGCTGCACACCTACGCCAATGGTGGCACCTTGTTCGTGCGCAATATCGATGCGCTCTCCAGTGTCAGCTTTCAAGCGCTGCGGGCGTTTTGGCTCAAGGCGGCTGGCACTCAATTTGATGGCGCTTACAGTTTGCGTTTGATAATGAGTCTGAGCAGTGAGGATGCGCCGCTCGCCTCATTTCAAACCCAATGGTTGGCCCAGCATGCGCAAGAGTTGCGCTTACCTGCATTGAGTGAACGCTACGGTGACCTGCGTGATCTTGCGCAATTTTATATCCGCGAATTTGCACTCACTGCCGAATTTGATTTGACCGAAGAGGCCTGGCAGTTGTTGGAGGCTACTGACCGTGTCGTTGATGTCGAGCAATTAAAAGCAGCGATTCAAAAACTCGCGCTGATCGCTAATGATTCGCTGGTATCGGCGGATGAGCTGCGCTCGGTATTGACGTAATTCTTATTCCTTTTTTTCCCCAATTTCATCGCCGCGTTTGCGGTGATGAAAATTTGCCCTCTGAATTAACTCCCACTCCTCTGCTTCCCCTTTGTTGTGAGCCTGCAAGTGCAGGGTTATACTGCCCCGTCTTTTATCCCGGCCCTGGCATATTTCAGGGTGTCATCGGACTCTGGTTATGAAAATTGCAGTTGTATCAATGTTGCTTTGCCTGAGCCTCGGCGCTTGCGGTCAGAAAGGCCCGCTCTATCTGCCCCAGCCCAACAAACCGCAGCCTGAAGTGGTCGCACCTAAACCCGAGGTTCCCAAGCCTGAAGTGGCACCACAGGCTGAAGAGGCAGCGCCCACGCCGCCACAGGAAATTATACCGCAGTGATCTACGCCTGCTACCCGGACTAAAAATCCACAACAATCCGCCCTACCGCATTTTGATCGAGATTTTTTTATGCAGCATTTCACCGAACGCAATGGCGAACTCTACGTTGAAGATACCCCGCTGGCCGCTGTTGCCGAACGCTTTGGTACGCCCTGTTATGTATACAGCCGCGCGGCATTTACGCAGCAGTATTTATCTTACGCGCAGGCCTTGGGTTCGCATCCCGGTATGATTTGCTATGCGATCAAAGCCAACTCCAATCTCGCGATTTTAAATATGCTCGCCAAACTCGGTGCCGGTTTCGATATTGTTTCCGGTGGTGAATTGGAGCGCGTGCTGCTCGCCGGTGGCCAGCCATCGCGCATCGTCTTTTCCGGCGTCGGCAAAAGCGCCGATGAAATTGCGCGTGCATTGGATGTGGGAATTTTCTGTTTCAACGTAGAGTCAGAAGCGGAGTTGGAATTGCTGGCGCAAATCGCTGCGCAAAAAGGCAAGGTTGCAAGTGTGTCGCTGAGGGTAAATCCCGATGTGGATGCCAATACCCATCCGTACATTTCTACCGGCTTAAAAGAAAACAAATTCGGTATCGCGATTGAGCGCGCACCGGCGGTTTACGCGCGCGCTGCACAATTGCCAAGCCTTGCAATCAAAGGCTTGGATTGTCACATAGGTTCACAGCTGACCCAGCTCACACCTTTTCTGGATGCACTCGACCGTTTGTTGTTGTTGGTCGATGAATTGGCGAGTAATGACATTCACATTTCTCATCTCGATTTGGGTGGCGGTTTGGGGGTGACCTATCGCAATGAAACGCCGCCGCCCGTCGCCGATTACATGGCCGCAATCAAAACCAAATTGGGTGATCGTAAATTAGCGTTAATGTTTGAACCTGGCCGTTCAATTTCGGCAAACTCGGGTGTACTGCTGACGCGCGTAATGTTCCTCAAGCCGACCGAGCATAAAAACTTCGCGGTGATCGATGCCGCCATGAATGACAATATCCGCCCGTCGCTCTACCAGGCATGGCAGGAGATACGTTCAGTTAAGCCACATGCAGGCGAAGTAAAAAAATGGGATCTGGTCGGCCCGATTTGCGAGACGGGCGATTTCCTTGGTAAAGACCGCGACTTAACCATTGAGGCGGGCGATTTACTGGCAGTAATGTCGGCGGGCGCCTATGGTTTCAGCATGAGTTCCAACTACAACACCCGCGGCCGTGCCGCTGAAGTGGTTGTTGATGGCGACCAAATGCATTTGGCGCGCGCGCGCGAAACCTTTGACGATATGATTCGCGGCGAAATGTTGTTGCCCGAATAAATGACCGGATCGGTTGTCCGGAAGTAATAGGAAAAAACATGCGTTTACGTTTTAGCAAAATGCACGGCTTGGGGAATGACTTCGTTGTGATCGACGGTGTCAGCCAAAGCGTGCGTTTAACACCGGAAAAAATTCGCTACATCGCCGACCGCAATTTTGGTGTGGGTTGCGACCAGATTTTATTGGTCGAAACACCCGAGACACCCGATGTAGATTTCCGCTATCGCATTTTTAATTGCGACGGCAGCGAAGTCGAAAACTGCGGTAACGGCGCGCGCTGTTTTGCGGTGTTCGTGCGCGAGCGCAAACTCACTGGCAAAAATGTGATTAGAGTGGAAACCGCTGGCGGCTTGATCGAGTTGCGTGTGCAGCAAGATGAGCAGGTTAGTGTTGATATGGGTGCGCCGCGTTTGCAGCCTGCACAGATTCCTTTTATTGCCGATGCGCAAGCAGTGACTTATCCATTTGAGGTTGCCGGTAAGACTTACGATATTTCCGCCGTCTCTATGGGCAATCCCCACGCCGTGTTGGTGGTCGATAATGTCAAAACCGCACCGGTTGCCGAACTGGGCCCACTAATTGAAAACCACGCGCGTTTTCCGGCGCGGGTGAATGCCGGTTTTATGCAGATTGTGTCGCGCAACGAAATAAATTTACGTGTATTTGAGCGCGGTGTAGGCGAAACTCTCGCCTGCGGCACCGGCGCCTGCGGTGCGGTTGTGGCTGGCCGTTTGCGCGGTTTACTCGACGAGAATGTCAAAGTGAATTTACCCGGCGGCAGTTTGCAGATTCAATGGACAGGTGAAGGCCAGGCTGTGATCATGACGGGGCCTGCGGTTACCGTATTCCATGGGCAAATAAAAATTTAATAACCTAGACTGACAGTTATGAACGAAAAAATCCCCACGCTCGCCGATCCACTGGAACCGGAACAAATCGAAGCTTATTTGCGTGAGCATCCGGATTTTTTCGAACAACACCATGAGTTGCTGGCCGAAATCAGCTTGCCCCATGAATCAGGTTCGGCGGTATCTTTGGTTGAGCGGCAGGTGGCGATTTTACGCGAACGCAATATCGATATGCGCCATCGCCTGAGTAAATTGCTCGACAACGCGCGCGACAACGATAAGTTATTTGATAAAACCAAACGCCTGGTGCTGAGCCTCTTAGAAGGCCAGGATATGGGCGATATTGTCGATGCGTTGCACTACAGTTTTGATAAAGATTTTAATATCCACTACACCAGCGTGATTTTGTTTGGCAATGCCGACAAGATCCCCAGCAGTCAGGCGCGCATTGTGACTATCGCTGAAGCGCGCGAACATGTTGGCCCGCTGCTAAAAAATAGCCGCGCAGTCTGCGGTACTCTCGGCGCCAAAGAAATGCAATTTATTTTTGGCGAACACGCCAGTGAAATCGGCTCGGTGGCCACAGTGCCACTTATTCACGGCAGCGTGTTTGGTCTGCTCAGCATCGGCAACCGCGACCCACATTATTATCGCTCCAGCATGGGCACCTTGTTTTTGAGCTATATTGCAGAAGTGCTCAACCGTTTATTGCCAAAATATTTACCGCGCTAATTCCCGATGCCTTCTGGGCGCAGCCCAGCGGAGATTTATGACCGACCTTTCTCCACCGGCTATTCCCATGCCCTTCGCTGAACAACTCGCGGCGTTTTACATTTATATCCGCAGCGAACGGCAGCTATCCATTCATACCCAAACCAGCTACGCGCGTGACCTGGAAAAATTCCAGATTTTTTGCGCATCAAAGTCTATTAAAGAATTGCATATGCTGGGGGTGAATCACATCCGCATGGCCGTTGCACAATTGCACCGCGAAGGTTTAGG
>CAZCJR010000087.1:0-20521 GCA_964499225.1 uncultured Cellvibrionaceae bacterium
TTTAAGGTGTCGGGTACGCCATCTTTACCCAAGGCTCGCGTTTGCACTTCCAGTTTTTTACTGTCGCGTGAAAGTGGCCAGACCCACAAATAAATTACCAGCGCTATCGCAAGATAAAAAATAATAAGCAGCAGACGATAAAATGGCGATTCACTGTCGTCGGTCATCGGCGTACTGAGCATTACGACTTGATCAGTTTGCGCGAGGCGTTTGTACCAAATAATGTCGCCATTGCTGCTTGCCGCAAGAATTTTTCCCGCGTGCAATTCTTGCATAGCCGCTGATTGGGCTAGATCATCGAGCGGTAATAATTCCAGCGAGAGATTTAATTGCTTACCGAGTTGCTGCGCAGATTGGGTATAACCTGCAACAGACTGCGGTTGTTGCGCCAACAAATCCTGTTCTATTAGCTCCTGTTCAATCAAACGAAACAGCGCGTGAATTTCTGCCGTAGGTTCTTGCTCTGGCGCAACGCTTTCCCAAAACTGATTTAAGCCCCAGCCGATGAGTACCACGGAGGCGACGATAAAAAAGTAGAGGGAAATAAACGCGCGGTTCATAACGCGCAGTTATTTCCAGGCATCAGCAATAAACAAATAACCCTTGCCCCAAATCGTTTTAATACGTGTGGGGTTTTCCGGATTATCGTTCAATTTTTTTCGGAGTTGGGAGATGCGCACATCGATGGTGCGATCCAAACCATCGTATTCGCGGTTGTAAATATGATTAAACAAAAATTCGCGGCTGAGGATTTGCCCGGCTTGCGCCGCCAGCGCTAAGAGCAAATCATATTCGTGGCTGGATAAGATCACTTCGTCGCCGCTGAGCAACACTTTGCGCGCAGTCGGTTGAATACACAACTCACCAAATACCATCGCTTCTTGTTCGCGCGGATCATTCTGGTAGTAGCGACGCATAAGCGCGCGGATGCGGGCGAGCAGTACGCGTGGTTCGGCAGGTTTAATCACATAATCATCGGCGCCGTATTCCAGGCCGAGCACTTGATCCAAATCTGAATCACGCGCGGTAAGCATTAAAATCGGGCCTTTAAATTGCGGGCGCAACTCTTTGCACAGCGTCAAACCATCTTTGCCGGGCAACATCAAGTCGAGCACAATTAATGCCGGATTTAAATTCTGCGCTTGGCGAATCACGCGGTTGCCGTTTTCTTCGATAGCAACTTGAAAATCATTGCTCTCCAGAAAATCTTTTACCAGCTGCGCCAAACGGCGATCATCCTCAACCAATAAAATTAAATTGTTTTGTGACATAAAAATTTCTCTGTAGAAAAATCCCGTTAGCAGATTAAAAAAAGCTCCAGGGATTTCGCCTGGCTTTGCGATATTTTTTTTCGTTGTACACCACTTGAAAGCGCTGGTCGCTCAACGAGGTACTGCTGTCCAATTCGCGCAACTGGAAATCGGTACTGACACTGGCCGCCAATTCAAATTGGTATTCACCTTGGGTGGCATCTTGCCAGCAGCGCAGCGGCTCGGTTTTATCGGTTTGGTATAAGCATAGCGAGCGCGCCTGTGCCGATAACCATTTTACTTCCAGCTCATCGCGACAGATTTCTTCGCCCGCGTTTAACACACACAAGCGCGGCTTGATTGAAAACTGGATTAGCGGTAAAGACGATGAGTTAGCATTCGACAAATCATCGGCGAGCGCATAGCTTCCCGGCAGCAAGGCTGCCAGAAACAAGGTCACTGCAAGAGGTTTTGTAGCGCGAGCGCTCAGCAGGTACCCATCAGAAATGGTACACCCCCCCAACGAAAACAGTGATCACTTTATTGTCATTTATAAGTGGACTTGCTGAGATTTCATCGGGTAGCTGGCGATAATTGGCCAAGAAACGCAAATCCCAGCGTTTAGTCAGTTGATAGTTCCACTCCACACGCGCTACCGGCGTCAACGCGGCATCCGCACTGTAAGTGCCACGCAGATCAGCTTCAGGCTTGGTGACTCCGTAGTAATAATTTACCACTTCACTGCTCTGCCAGACGGCACCGAGCGACGTTGAAATTTGATGGCGGCCACTCGCCCAATATTTGGCGAGCGCTACACGCAGTTCGTCGCCGCGATGAACACCGGTAAAATCGGTCACGTACTGCAACTGCAGATCAACTAACGCCGTAGTAAGGTTGTATTCAAATCCACCCAGGCCAGCCATATGCCGGTCACGCAATTGGCGTTCTTGCACATCTTCAAAGCCGGGTGCGATGAGTTCTTTATCGCCACCCAGATCAATTACCGGATTATTAAGTTCTTCATTATTGCCTTTTCCAGTGGTGGCAAAACCGTTTGAATCGATAAAAAAATTGCCGGGGCTCCAGCGGTGGAAATACACCTGATCGTGACTGGGGGTCGCCAACAGATTAAGCTGCTGGGTTTCGTTTTCCCAGAGGATAAAACCAAAATCCAAATTCTGGATAAAAAAGCGTTCGCCGTTATAGCTGACCTCGGGGATCAACACCAAGGGGATATTGGATCCATCTTCAAGCGGATTAGTGCGCACACCCGCACCTACGCCCAAGCTAAATTTCCACTTGCCGATTTCAACACAGTCTTCCGTTTCCGGCTCGCAGGCAAACGCACTGCCAGCAAACAGGGCAGATATAAGTGCGACAACGAGTGTGCGGCATAGGTGTTGGTACAAGGTCATAGGCACTGTGCAGAAGAGTTGATTATCCAGCCGCTATTTATAAATGGCTTTGGCAAAGGCTGTTGTAATGAATTGTAGATAATTCAGGCGACCCGCGGGCCTATTACAATTTATTACAAATTCGTTCACATCCATTACAGATTCCGTCACCGCTGCAAACTAGGATACCAGCTAGCTGTAAGTCCGTACAAAAATCATAAATCTACTATTAAAGGAGTTGCTGTATGAAACCCATGGTCAAACTCATGTTGCTCAGCCTACCGCTCGTTGCCTGTGGGGGGGGCGGTTCCAATAGCGTTGTCGATAATAAGCCCCAAACCAATATCGATTACTCTGGGCTTTCGCAAACCACACTCGAACCCGGCCCGCTGCGTCAGGCCTCGGCCACTGAATTGTCCGAACTGGTAAAAAATGGTCTGCGCGTTTCACTGCGCGATCACCAAAGCTACGACATGATGATCCGCGAGACGGCGGTAACCAACACGAACATTACCTCAGATAACAAATCCGGCGGCGCTTTTTCTGGCACCAATGTGCAAGTCGCGAATGTCGATGAAGCCGACCGGGTGAAGTACGACGGCAACTATATTTATCTCGCCACGCCTACCGAATATACCGATGCTGGCCCAAAAGTCAGTTTGAAAATTCTCGCCACAAATCCCGCCAACGCCAGTGTGAGCGAAGTGAGCGATACGCCGCTCGAAACCGAACACTGGGGCAGCGTGTCGGAAATGTATTTGGTTAACAACGCCCAGGGCACCACCGGTTTAGCGACGATTCGCCGCTCCTGGGATTTTATCGGCTTTGCCGAAGAGGTTGTCGATGACGCTACCACCGATGATAAACGCTTGGTCGCCGATGAAACCTCCTGGCATTACTCCGCCGATAACGGCATTGAGATCACCCTGTTCGATGTGCGCACACCGGCAACACCGGCGAAATCCTGGTCTATGTCGATTGATGGCGATTTGCTCAGCACGCGCAAAATTGGCAACACCCTTTATGTAGTAAGCAGCTTTGTTCCCGGCATCCCTACGCTGAATTATTCGGCCGAAACCCGAGAAGCAAAAATTGCTAACGAACAATTAATTGCTCAGACTCAAGTCGAAAAATTACTGCCCGAATATTCCATTAACGGCGGCAGCGCCCAACCTTTGGCAGGCGCTAGCGGTTGTATGATTCCCGCCAGCACTGAAAAAACCGATGGCCATTTAAGCCTGATCAATATCACCGCGATTGATTTAAATTCACAGCAACTCATTAAATCTGTGTGTGTAAACAGCAATGTTGAAACTGTGTACGCATCAACTGAAAGTATTTATCTGGTCGGCTCAGATTACAGCCGCTGGGAAACCTGGCAAAGTTTTAGCGTAGTGCATCGTTTTGCACTAAACACTAACGGCCTCGATTATTCTGCGACAGGTTCAGTAGAAGGTGTATTAGGTTGGGGCTCGCCATCGTTCCGTATGGATGAACACAACGGTTTTCTGCGCATGGTCACCACTAACTATGGCGAAACCGGAGAACCAGACCATCGCTTAAGTGTTTTACAAAAAGTGAGTGGCCGCAGTGAATTGGCAGTGGTTGCACAACTGCCTAACAAAACTTATCCAGAAGCAATCGGCAAACCGCGCGAAGATATTTTTGGTGTGCGTTTTAGCGGCGACAAAGCGTATGTCGTCACCTTCGAACGCATAGATCCCCTCTACGTAGTTGATCTCGCCAATCCCTTGGATCCAAAAATCGCTGGTCAACTGGAAGTGCCCGGCTTCTCCACTTATTTGCATCCGATTGGCGACAATTATTTATTTGCCCTCGGCAACGAAACGAATGATTCTGGTTTTGCCACCGGCGTAAAAGTATCACTCTACGATATTCGCAATCCAGCGCAGCCAACCGAAATCAGCAAACATGTATTTGGCAATTCCGGAAGCTGGAGCGAAGCACTTTACGATCATCGCGCACTTTCGTTCTTACAAGCGAGCGATGATCAATTGCGGATTACATTACCAATTCAACTAGCGGAAGAGATAGACAACGGTGAATTCAAATGGATGCATTGGGTTAGCACTGGCCTTTATCAATTTGAAGTGAATGGTTTGGCGAATGACAAATTATCGCTCGACCACGTAGGTTCTATCACTGGTGAAAGCGGTAAAAACGATGATGGCTCCAGCTATCCACTCTGGGGTGGTGATGGGCGCGGCATACTACACGGTGATTCATTATTTTATGTGCATGGGCCCAAGGTAATTGCTAGTCCGTGGAAAAAAGCGGATTAAAAGCCACGAAGGTAATTGCAAAAAACCCAGCCGGTTTTATGACGGCTGGGTTTTTTGTTTTGCGACGGAAATGGAAAAGTGGGATTGTTATTTAATTTTACTCTGATCCACGCAATTAAAACCTAACCACCAAGTAACGCAACGAAAAAGCCTACCACTGTAAAAATGCATCCCCAAGCCATCGTATATTTTGCGAATAGCGCCTTTTTAAGCGCTACCTTACCCAGGTTAACAATTTCGGGGTTTTGCGAGTGCTCATAACCGTATCCCAGTACCCAACCGTATACACCAATTGTTTTGCCAAGATCAATAAACGAAAGTCCGCTCGGAGCCCCTAAAAGCTTCCACTGACTTTCGTCATTCAACTTTAGCGCGCGGCATAGATCGGCAAAACTAATAGATGCCGCACCAACAACAATTAACAACATACCCAAACTTAACATAACCATATTTTTCCCCTTGTTAACGCTAATCAAAAATGGCTAATTACAATTTCTAACACCTTACTACATATACCCCACAGACAGCCTCACTGGCAATACGCACAATCACCCGAGTTAAGTCTAGCTGCTTTATCCATAATTCACTCGGAGTATCGCCATGCCAATCACCTCTTTAATTAACCATTCGTTCATTAAAAAATCCCTGCTTATTTTACCTTTACTCGGTCTGCTCAGTGCTTGCGGCAGCGATAACGACGATATCAAAGCAGACCCGAATACCAAAATGGTGCATATCGATTTCAACGAAAGCATTACCGGTTGGAAAGCCGGGTTTGCCGACTACCCAGCGGGTGAAGAGGATTTTTATGAACTGGATTCCGGTCATGCCAATCTGCCTGCCGCATTAGATACCAACCGCAAGGGTTTTAAAGTCACCGGCAATAACCATAGTGATGATCTGTTTATGTTTATCACCAAAAAAGTGGATGGACTCGAACCCAATACGCGCTACGACTTTCGTTTCAAAGTAACCTTTGGCACTAATGCGCAAAATAATTGCATGGGCATTGGCGGCTCGCCTGGCAATAGTGTGTGGATTAAAGTGGGCGCCACAAAAGATGAACCTAAAGCAGTCAACGATGGCACTGGGTTTTTATTATTAAATTGGGACAAAGGAAACCAAGCCGCAAGTGGTAGCGACGCGATTATTGCCGGGGATTTTGCTAACAGTCAGGAATGCAGCACTACCGGTGTAGAAGCGACCTATTTGAAAAAGACGTTGACCACAGAAAAAGGCGCTTACACCACCGTCTCAGATGACCACGGCAGCCTCTGGTTACTGGTGGGCACGGATTCGGGTTTTGAAGGTGCTACCACAATTTATTTTATGGAGTTGGAAGTGGCAGCTACCAAGAAGTAACCGTCGCTGCTCATAAAACTTAAAAGAGCCGCACATGCGACTCTTTTGAGTTCCAGATTAAGTATTGATCTTTTCACTATATTGCCGTGATCCGTCCATCGTGTTCAAAAATGACCGCGTCCTTGAGTAAATGATTATCTGCAAGATAGCCACTGATAGTATCAAACGTCGCAGTAACCACTCGTCCGGAATGATCCTGAATTTTTACATCGTCCATCAGGAGGCTACCTACCAATAATTTCAAACCACTGACTTTTATCGGATGAGCTTTGAAATGCGCTTTAGTATTGGCTTTTATCTGTTGATAGTCCGTGGTTTGATAAATGGCTGCATTAATCACATCCAAGGTATATTCGGTGCAATTTTGGTAGCGGTCGTTAAATGGATTGGCCAATATCGAATAGGCTGGTCGGTGTAATATTTTATCGGTTCCCTCAGCATAAACCTGCAACAGACGCTGTTGTAGTTCCGGCGTTGGAATAATAATGCCCGCACGCAATTGATGCGCACCCCAAAAGAAATCGACTGGATAGTCAGTAACTAAATCACTGCGGTCGAGGTTCTTATCATTTTGGTAAAGGTTGTGAATCGCATAACCTTTTGCTGTTTTGCCGTCGGGCAAGTTGATACTCGAATAAATGGCGATAGCGGTATGGGTAAAGGTTACGCCCTTGGGTAAGTCTTCTGGTGGTCGCCCAACGCGCGCAATAATAAAAGCCCGGGCACCCTGACCTGCTGCGTATTTTTCCACTTGTTTAGCAAAGCCGGTAATGTGTTCCGGAGCAAATTGTGCCTCGGCTTTTGCCGTGCTGCCGGCGAATAATTTATCGCTAAATGCACATATCATTAGCACAGCAATCAGACGATAAATTTTCATAGTTGTGTTTCCAAAAGTTGGATTTTAAAAATTTTCGTTAAATCCCTCACAACCTCCCTTTGTGAAAGGGAGGAGCCAGGAAAGCCGAACCGGATTACCCGCCACATTAACGCAACTTTTGGCTGTCAATATTGGCGGACTTATTATAAAAATTACTGGGTGAAGTCATCACCACGGCAGGGGCTGGTTCGGCAGTTATATTCGCATCGCTGATTTCCAACGGCTCTTTGTCCGTTGCGACATCCATTAATCCCTCGCCTGCTTTACCAGTTGCTTTGCCTAGTTCACCCACTACCACTAGCGGTACTGCCACCGCGCCGCTGACTAATTGCCCGGATGCGACCGCGCCATGTTTGATTGCTTTGCCAGAATGTTTAACGGAGGCCGCCGCATTCGCAATACTGTCCGCCGACCATACCGCGTGGCTCAACATCAATGTCACTGCACCAAGACTCAGTAATTTGTGAAACTGTTTCATAAAAAATTCCTTTACTCGTTGGGGGATTATCGCCTTGGTTAAGGTCAACCCGTTTAATCCAGGTGGTGTTAACCGGCGATGGAGGCACTATGGCGAGCGCCGGGTCTGGTGTAAATTTTTCTGGATGAGGTAGACTGCTGCGAAACCAAAAGTATAGGAATCCGCTACTGTGAGCCAAATTACTACCCTGTGCGATACCCTCAAACAATTGCTCAAAGCACGCAATATCACCTACAAAGATTTGGCGCAGGCGCTGGATTTGAGTGAGGCCAATATCAAACGCATTTTCTCCAGCCAGAGTTTTACACTGGAGCGGCTGGAACAAATTTGTGGTTTACTTGAGCTGTCTCTCTCAGATTTATTTTTAGTAAACACCCAGAAAGAACATCGCCTCACGCAATTGACGCAAGAACAGGAAGAAGAATTAATTGCTGATAAAAAATTACTGCTGATAGCCGTTTGCGCACGTGACGGATGGTCGTTCAACGATATGATCACCCACTACCAAATCAGTGAACACGAATGTATTCGCCTGCTGGCGCGGCTCGATAAATTAAAAATGTTGCAGCTCTTGCCCGGTAATAAATACAAATTGCTAGTCGCGCAAAATTTTCGCTGGATTCCGGGCGGGCCGCTTGAGCGATTTATGAATCGCGATGTAATTGTGGAGTTTATGGAAGGGGATTTCGGCCAAGAACAGGCCTTTCGGTTTTATATGCGCGGCAGTTACTCGGCGGCATCAGCAGCGATTATTAAAAATCGCCTGAATCAACTAACTCAGGAAGCAGCAGCCCTAAACCAAGCCGATGCAAAACTGCCGCTGGATAAACGTCAACATTTGGGTTTGCTGCTGGCGATGCGCCCCTGGGAATTGAAAATGTTTGAGGCCATGAAGCGCTAGTGCCATAAGCTTATGTAGCCATATAAAACTAGGGATTAGTTCTATTTACCACTTGGTAATCAACTGAAAGTTCGGCTTTATAGACTACCTCATCAAACGATGGACTTGTTTTCGCTGCTACTTCATATTTACCACTAACCGACGCACGTATTCCAGTGACTATCACTTCTTCGACTGCACTTGCACCCGCTGTGGGTTGATGTTGAA
This sequence comes from uncultured Cellvibrionaceae bacterium, assembly GCA_964499225.1. GTDB lineage: Bacteria > Pseudomonadota > Gammaproteobacteria > Pseudomonadales > Cellvibrionaceae > Cellvibrio. The sequence continues at coordinate 8,773 of CAZCJR010000087.1, forward strand.
TTTGTGAATCGTGAAAGGAAACCGGGATCAGTTTCACACCTAAAGATTTCTCATAATAGGCTTTTTGATTGTTAATTTTTTGAAGTGCATCTTCTTTTACTTGCTGCTCGAATTGATCTTTTTGGGTGTGCTCAAATTCGGTTCTTGCCAACTCAACTTCATCATAGCTATCCGCTACCTGAGCAACGTTCCGCAAATCTACCTCTTCAAAAATGGTCACGCTTATTCGATTAACAACTTCATAAACCGCCGGCTTTTTACCAAATAGACCGTACTGCGGGGTAGAAGTAAACTTCGCATTTTTAATCTCTTTGGCGCTGATTCCCTTGGCGATCAAATCACGCGTTGTCTTCTCGCGAATATTATTGTTTATTGCCAAACTTTCCGACAAGGTTTTTGCTTCTGTAGTCACCACCAGATGAATAATCGCTTTGTCTGAATAAGCAGTCTTTTCTGCTTTTTCCCGCAGAGTGACTAATTGTGCTTGTGGATGAAGAAACTTTCGTAGGTCTTCGGGGCTACCTTTTAATTCGGTTTGTGCTACTACAAGGGCTGAGTAGCTAATTAAACATAATAGTAGTATTGATTTCATCACCATTCCCTTTTATTGAGAGGAAAAAGAGCGAACCAAAGTTCGCTCTTCAACTGTCACCCAGTAACCGCATTAACGATGCTTAATCTTGTCGCCATCTTTCAAGCCTTCGAGGATTTCGATATTGATACCATCGGAAATACCGGTTTTCACTTCGCGCTTTTCAAACGTTTGTGTACCGGTTTCGATTTCGACGAACTGGGCTTTTTCTTCTACGATCAAATTGCCTTCGTTAATCGCTAATACGTTTTCCTTTTTCTCCAATACGATATCGGCATTGGCGCTGTAGTTGGAGCGCAGGAATAATTTTTCACTCAGTTTCACGGCAGCGCGAATCTGGAACTTAATCGTACCTTGGTCAGTTACACCTTTAGGCGAAATATATTCGAGGACCGCAGTAAAGGGTTCGCCTTCCAATGCGCCCACATCCAATTCCAACTCCATCCCCTCGCGAATTTTACCGACTTCAGATTCATCCACCATGCCTTCAAAAATCATATCGTTCATATCAGCCAGTGTGGCAACTGTTGTACCTGAACCAAATGAACTTGTTTCAACAATAAACGCACCCTCTTTAAACGGGAGATCGAGAATCATGCCGGTAACGGTAGCCGGAATCATATTGGAGACTTTATCGGATTTTTTGGTGGCGCCCGATTTCATCAATAGCAAATTGTTTTCTGCTGCGGTTACAGCTTCGCGCTGCAAATCGTAGTTCAACAAAAACTTGTTGTACTCTGAGGTGGAAATTAATTTGTCTGCAAAGAGTTTTTTCTGCCGATCAAATTCATCGGTCGCGTTTTGCAAATTGATTCGAGCGGTTTCCAATTGTGATTCCGCCTGGTTCAGCATCACCATATTGGGCGCCAGCGTAATTTTGGCAATAATATCGCCTTTATTCACATTCTGACCGGCGACGACATACAGTTTTTCCACCACACCGGAAACCTGCGATTTAATTTCCACTTCGCGGCGCGGAATTACCTTACCCACGGCCACGGTCTTTTTCACAATGGTGGTTTTAAATACCGCATCCGATTCATAGACGACGGGTTTTGCCTGGGATTTGTTATACAGAAATACTGCAGTACCGATAAACACAGCAGCGATCAAACCCAAAACTACATACCAGATAAACTTTTTCATGGTGTCCTTCTTACGATTACTGAGAAATGGTGTGGTTAAAATGCCCTACTAAAAAACTTATTCGTCTTGCAGTGCAACAATTGGATTCACTGCTGCTGCTTTTGCGGCGGGCATCAGTGAAGCTAAAAATCCAGAAAAAACTAATACGACTACGGCACTGATGGCGGTATTAAAATCCACCTCGGGGTTGCGGAACATGCCGGCGCTGCCCCCATTGGCCTCCATCAATTTGTTGATGCCCTCCAACAGCAGCACACCCACTACCAAACCGAAATACCCTGCAACGGCGGTAATAAATATAGATTCCTGCACAATCATGCCAATAATCGATGCGGGCGTTGCACCCAAGGCTTTACGCAAACCAATTTCACGGGTGCGCTCCTTTACAACGATCAGCATAATATTGCCCACACCAATTGCGCCCGCCATGATGGTGCCAATCGCCACCACCCAACTAAACACATTGATGCCGGTGAAAAGACCGTAAATTTTGTCGAATTCACTTTGCAAATTAAAACTTCCAAATACGCCCACATCATTGGGATCGACGTTGTTCCGCTCGTGCAAGTATTTTTTAACATCTGCCTCGGCGACCAAGGCATGTATACCCGGTTTCGGAATAACTACAAAACTACCAACCCAATCCACTTGATTAAACGCATATCGTAGCGTGTCATTGGGAATATAAATTTTTTCTTCTTCGCTGCTATTCGGATTAGTCGAGCTGGATTTATAAACACCCACTACCTGAAAACTAATTCCAGACAAGGTGATATCGGCGCCTATAGGATTTTCACCCTTGGTGAATAACACGTCTTTTACCCGCGTGCCGATGATCGCCACCTTGCGTCGTTTGGCATCATCGATTTCGTTGATGTAACGCCCTTCAATAATTTTCTGCTGATGGATGTTACCCATGCCCGCGTGCGTGCCCTGAATAGAAAAGCTGCCGTTATTTTTTTTATACACAGTGTAGGCCGGTGACCCACCCCAAATACCCACACTGTTTTGCGCATAGATTCTGCCCACACTTGGGACGTTATTTTTAATGCGTTCAACGTCATCCGCTTTTAATTGGATTTGGCGACCAATAGGTAAACCCTGGTAAGCAATTTGCGTTGGGCTTTGCGACCAGATCCACGCCGAGTTGGGGATTTCTTTAAAGTCTTCCACCACACCATTTTCCAAAGCCTTTCCAGCACCTAGCAAAACAGTGAGCATAAAAATGCCCCAGAACACACCGAATGCGGTGAGTGCGCTGCGCAATTTGTGTTGATTGAGCGTGAGGAAAATTTCCTGCCACTTTTCGGTATCGATCAGCATGATGGGCTCCTTAGTCCGCGCGCATGGCTTCAATGGGTGCGATACGTGCCGCTTTTAATGCGGGCACCAAACCTGCTAGGGCACCAACGACGACCAATAAAATAATGGAGGTAATCGCCACCTGAAAATTCACTTCCGGATTTTGGAAGAAAGGTAAATTTGCACCCGCCGAACGTAAACCAAACGCAACTAATTCCAGCAGACCTACACCCAGTGCCAAACCCGCGTAACCGGCGATAGCGGTCACTAGAATGGATTCCATTAACAAGGTACTAACGATTCCAAAAGGCGTTGCACCCAGGGCTTTGCGAATACCAATTTCACGCGTCCGCTCTTTCACGGTGATAATCATGATATTACTTACGCCGACGATGCCGGCCATTAAAGTACCCAAGCCAACGAACCAGATAAAACCGTTAATCGCCAAAAATAATCCATTTACCATTTTTGCTGGTTCGGCCATGTTGAATGAACGTATCGCGCGTTTATCTTCCGGTGAAACTTGCTGGCGTTGCTGCAATAATTTAATCACCGCCTTTTCCAATTCAAATCCATCGACACCTTCGTTAGGGCGCAACCAGATAGAACCAATTTTGTCGCTGGTACCAAATAATTTTTGGAAGGTATTTTGCGGAATGTAAATGCGCTCGGAATCGCGTCCGCGATTGCCCTTATCGTAAAACATACCGACAACCGTCATCACCACCCCGTTAACGCGAATATTTTTGCCTACAGGATCTACATCCTTTCCAAACAAGCGTTCGCTAACAACCGAGCCAATAACCGCAATTTTGCGAGTTTGTTCATCGTCAATTAAATTAATCTTGCGGCCAAAATTAAAAGGAATAGATTCCTTGATTTTAAAAAAGTCGTCGGGTACGCCGTGTACTCCAAAGGAGCCATTTTTCTTGTCATAGATTATTGAAATTCCCCCACGTTGGCTTTCCGCCGCAACAAAACGCACACCGGGAATTTTTTGCTGGATAGTCGCGATATCGTCTTTAGTTAACTCGATCTGGCGACCTACACCACGGCCGTTGTACGCAACCGAGGTTGCGCCGGTATAGACGACAATAAAATCCAACACGTCGGAGCCAAAATCGCTGTAGATACCGTTCTGCATTCCACGCCCGGCGCCGAGTAGCAGGATCAACATAAAAATACCCCAGAAGACGCCAAACGCTGTCAACGCAGTGCGCAATTTATTCATGCGCAGGGTATAGAGAATTTCTTGCAAGCCATCAAGCATGATGTTTACTCACTCGTATTTTCTTAACCAAGAATCTCTTCTTCGTCTTGATCGGCAATTGCGTCAGCAACATGGGAATGGTGATGCTGGCCAGAAATAATCAGGCCATCTTTTAAAATAATCTGCCGCTGGGTTTGATCCGCAATATCCTGTTCGTGTGTGACTATCACAATGGTATTACCCAGTTGATGAACTTCTTTCATCAACGCCATCACTTCAAGGGTGGTTTGGCTGTCCAATGCACCAGTCGGTTCATCGGCGAGAATAACTTTCGGTTTAGTCACTAACGCGCGTGCGATGGCAACCCGCTGCTTTTGTCCGCCCGACAATTCATTGGGCATATGTTTGGCGCGATTAGACAGGCCCACCATTTCCAAATATTGATCCGCGCGGTAATTGCGCTCCTTACGGCCAACGCCTTGATAGTAAAGTGGCAGTGCGACATTTTCAGTGGCGTTTTTAAACGGCAACAAATTGAACGATTGGAATACAAAACCCAATAATTCATTGCGCATTTTTGCCGCCGTTTTTTCTTTAAGATTTTTGATTTCACGGCCAGCGAGAAAATAATCGCCTTTATCGTGCGAATCCAAAATACCGAGGATATTCAGCAGGGTGGATTTACCCGAACCCGAGGAACCCATAATCGATACCAATTCGCCCTCATGGATATGCAGATCTATCCCCTTGAGCACATGCAGCGGATGTTCGCTGGAATGGTAGTATTTATGGATGTTATGTAATTTGATCATGCTCGTTTCCTTTGCTGTGCGCGATTGGTGCGCCGGTCAGCTTAATGATTTTTCAAGCGCTTGCCGGTTTTTTTACCCGGGCTTAACACTCTGATGACAAGTGTCAGTAGTTACTATCGGTGATTGTCACCATCGGTGACCACCTCGTGACTGGCCATCCGCAACTAACCGCCCGTAACTGGCCGTCCGCAACCGGCCGTCCGCAACTCATGCTAACTTTGATGCACAAACTCCCGGCTTGGATTCAGCCGGTTAAAAATAATTGTTCGCCTTGCTATTCATCCTGTTACTCGTCTTGCAGTGCAACGATAGGATTTACCGATGCCGCCTTGATCGCGGGCAGCAGCGCGGCCAGTGCTCCTATTACCACCAGCACAGCCAAGGCTGAGAATGCCGTGCCTATATCGATAAAGGGTGAGGAGAACATGCCATTTCCTCTGCCCATATTAACTAAAACTGCTTTCACCACTTCGAGTAATGCAACCCCGGCGACCAAACCGGCGTAACCCGCAACACAAGTAATCACCAGTGATTCATGCATAATCATCAAGCTAATATTCGTTGGGGTAGCCCCCAGAGCTTTGCGTAAACCAATTTCGCGGGTGCGCTCTTTCACCACCACCAACATAATATTACCCACCCCAATTACCCCGGCGATAATAGTGCCTATGGCCACCATCCAGCTAAAACCAATAATGCCGTTGACCAGATTTTTATTTTGCAAATACTCTTGTTCATTGTTGTGTGTATTCAATACACCTGTGTCATCGGGATGAATTTTCTGACGCTCATAGATAATTTTTTTAATTTCTCTTTCCAGTTCCTGCGTATTATGGTGCGTGCCCGGCTGGACCAATAACTGATTGAACCGGTCCATTTGATTAAAGGTTTTGCGCAGGGTTGCATTGGGCAGAAAAATACTGATGCTTTGGTTTTGGTCACCGCTATCCGGTTCGCTCGATTCATAAACTCCCACTACCTTAAAACTGATGCCCTGAATCTTGATAAACTTTCCGATCACTTCAGTTTCATCTTTAAACAATATTGGGCGAACGCGTGTGCCGATTACCGCCACTTTCCTGAATTCATCTTCATCGCGTTGGTTGATATAGCGGCCTTCCACTACCCGATTGGTATTTAACCCTGCCCAACCACCGTGGGTGCCTATTACCCAAAAGGAACCGCTGTTTTTATCTTTAACAACATATTGCGAGCCCCTTAACCAGTTGATTCCAGCAAGGGTTTTCAAATCGGGAATTTTTTGGTTAATTGCATCTATATCGTCTTGGGTGAGACGGATCTCGCGGCCTTTAGGCAAACCTTTGTAAGCAAATTGGGTAACGTTGGAGGGCCGCAGAAACAAGGCATTTTTTGTATCGCCAAACAAGCTATCCACGTTGTTGCTATAGCCCTGGCCAAAACCCAACATGATTACCAACATAAAGATGCCCCAGAAAACGCCAAAGGCAGTCAACGCAGTACGCACTTTTTGTTTTTTTAATGCGGCAATAATTTCTTGCCATTTATCCCAATCAATCCATGTGGCAATCATTATTCGGTTCTCATCGCTTCAATAGGCATAATGCGCGCTGCACGCAGTGCTGGCATTAAACCCGCTAATACTCCCGCAACAACCAATAACAACAACGCACCTAATGCGATGTCTAAATCAATTTCCGGTTGTTGGAAAAAGGGCAATTGAATATTTAATTTTTCTAATATGGCAGCTACACCCTCTAGCAGCGCCACGCCGGTAATCAACCCGGTATAACCCGCGACACTCGTTACTAGAATGGATTCACATAAAAGGCTACCAACAATGGAGAAAGGATTTGCGCCCAAGGCTTTGCGGATACCAATTTCGCGGGTGCGCTCGCGCACGGTGATAATCATGATATTGCTCACACCCACAATTCCGGCGAGCAAGGTGCCTATACCCACTAACCAGATAAATATATTTAAACCATCAAAGGTTTCTTTAACATCCTTGGTAACCCGCGCGTAATTCATCACCCAAATTGCGCGATTATCGGTGGGTGCTATGTGATGCCGTTCTTTTAGAAAATTTACAATTTCATCTTCCAAAGCAATGCCATCAACACCAGCTTTAGGGCGCACAGCGAGTAGATCAAGGGTGGTGCCACCACCAAAGGTTTTTTTAAACGCACTCACCGGCATATAGACGCGTTCAGACATACGCCCTTGATTGCCCTTATCGTAAAAAACACCTACGACTTTAAAAATAATGCCGTTGACCTGAATGTCTTTACCGAGGGGATCTTCGCCCGCCGAAAATAATCGCTCCTGCACGCGTGTACCAATCACGCAGACTTTGCGGCTATCCTCTTTATCAAAATAATTTAAGCGGCGGCCATTATTAAATTCGACTTTCTCTTTGATATTAAAATATTGATCGGCAACACCCAGCACTTGAAATACACCGGAGCGGGTACCGTTATTCACCAAAATATCGGAGTTAACAAAATTGCCGAGGGGATTTTCGCTGGAAAGAAAGCGCACGCCGGGAATATTCTGGCGGATTGCCAGCATGTCTTCCTCGGTAAAATGGATTCGCCGACCGACCGAAAAACCCTTATAGGGAATAGAGGTTATATTGGGTTGGATCCACATGGAGTCTTCCGTGTCATTGAAATTGCCTTCCAAAAAGGCTTTTTCCATCCCCCGCCCGGCACCGAGCAGCAGGATCAACATCAGAATGCCCCAGAACACACCAAAGGCCGTGAGCCCGGTGCGCAACTTGTTCTGGCGCAGGCTATAGAGAATTTCTTGCAGGCTATCCATAACGATTTCCCAATCGGTGGCCGTGGTCGTGCGGGCGCTTGTCGGCTTTGACGCGCGCCCCATCCTGTTGGATTCACTTCCCCAAACATTATTCGCGGCGGACTTAGGTGCCGCCGCGTGTAAGAACGGCAAATTAACACAGAGTTCACTCGAGCGAAATTAAAGCTTATTACACGGCACGCCCCACAATAGAGCAGGCATGACTCCTCCATCTCTCGTGGTGCACCAAAAATATGCACATCGATTGCCCTATTGCTATGAAGGCGAGATTTCATCGCACTGCGGACATGGTACAAATCTTGTCTGACACATACCTATAGCAATGATCAAGCGACCCTAATGACAGCTCAATTTAAAGCAGTACCTACCATCACTCGCCGCTGGCATGCCAGTTTGACACTCGGCTTTGCACTACGGAGGGGCGTTACGCGGATGGTTGAGAACATTCACTGCGGCCCGTTGCGTGTGCTCAAACCGTTTTATCCCGAGGCGGATTGCTGCCATGTGTATTTGCTGCATCCGCCGGGCGGTTTGGTATTGGGTGATGAGTTGCGCATCAGTGTACTGGCGGATAGCAACAGCCATGCGCTGGTGACTACACCCTCGGCCGGAAAAGTGTACGGGGTAAAAAATGGTATTGAAAAACAACAGCAACGCATTGCATTAAACATCGAAGCCGATGCCTGTCTGGAATGGCTGCCGCAAGAAACCATCGTCTTCAACGGTGCAAACGCGCTGTTGCAATCCGACATACAACTGCATGCGGGCGCAAAATTGGTGTTCTGGGATATGGTCTGTTTCGGTCGCCCAGCCAACCAACTCACCTTTGATTCAGGCGAATTCCTACAGATGATTCGCATTGAGCGGGATGGAATTCCACTGTTGATTGAGCGCAACCTGGTGAAAGGTGGCGGCGCACTGCAAGCCAGTGCGTGGGGATTGGGCGGGTACAACAGTATGGGGACTTTTATCATGACCCTGCGCACCGGGCGCGAACAGCGGCAGGAATTGACGGAGATGCTTGAGCAAACCAGCACTAGCGGTAGCCATTCCCCTGACAGTCACAGAAGCATTCACCGATGGGGCTTAACGCAAAAAGACGATTTGTTTATTGCGCGTTATCTCGGCGATTCCGCCAGTCACTGTCGGCGCGGCTTTGAATTGTTGTGGCAAACATTGCGGCCATTAATGATTAACAAACCCGCGGTATCACCGCGAATTTGGTTCACCTAATTTTTACTTATTTTCAATTTAGTCACTTTTTATTTCAGTAAGAGGCACGCCATGGAGTTAACCCCACGCGAAAAAGACAAGTTGCTGTTATTCAGCGCCGCACAGTTAGCCGAGCGGCGGCGCGCACGCGGCTTGAAATTAAATTATCCGGAATCTATCGCGCTGATCAGTTTTGAAATTATTGAAGGCGCGCGCGACGGCAAAACCGTGGCTGAACTCATGGCCTATGGCCGCACCTTGTTAACGGTGGATGATGTGATGGAAGGCATTGCCGAGATGGTGCACGAAGTGCAAGTTGAGGCCACCTTTCCCGATGGTACAAAGTTGGTCACCGTCCATAACCCGATTGTTTAATTGCCAAGGAAACCTCCGATGATTCCCGGTGAATATCAAATAGCTGAAGGCACCATTGCGCTCAATTCCGGCCGCGAGGTCATTACGGTATCGGTGGCCAATACCGGCGACCGGCCGATCCAGGTGGGCAGCCACTATCATTTTTATGAAACCAATGCGGCGCTGGTATTTGCGCGCGCCGATACCAAAGGCTTTCGCCTGAATATCGCCGCCGGTACCGCCGTGCGTTTTGAGCCGGGGCAAACACGCGAGGTAGAACTGGTCGCGCTGAGCGGGCGCCGTCGGGTATTTGGTTTTCGCGGCGACGTAATGGGGAGCCTGTAAAAGATGACAACTAAAAAAACATCCACTCAAACCATGAGTAAACGCGCCTACGCCGAAATGTTCGGCCCCACGGTCGGTGACCGCGTTCGTTTAGCGGATACCGAGCTCTGGATAGAAGTTGAACAGGACCACACCATTTACGGTGAAGAGGTAAAGTTCGGCGGCGGTAAAGTCATTCGCGATGGCATGGGGCAGAGCCAAGCCAGCTGCACGGACACACCCGATACCGTCATCACCAATGCGCTCATTCTCGATTATTGGGGCATAGTCAAAGCTGACATCGCCATTAAAAACGGGCGCATCAGCGGCATCGGTAAAGCGGGTAATCCGGATATTCAACCGGGTATCACCATTGAGATCGGGCCGGGCACGGAAATTATTGCAGGCGAAGGGAATATCGTTACCGCAGGCGGCATTGATGCACATATCCATTTCATCTGCCCGCAACAAATTGAAGAAGCCTTGATGAGTGGCGTCACCACCATGATTGGCGGCGGCACCGGGCCAGCCACTGGCACCAACGCCACCACCTGCACGCCGGGGCCATGGCATATCGGCAAAATGCTGCAAGCAGCGGAATCTTTCCCGATGAATTTTGGTTTTCTGGGTAAAGGCAACGCGAGTTTGCCCGAGGCGCTGGAGGAGCAAATCAAAGCAGGCGTGATGGGCTTAAAACTGCACGAAGATTGGGGCACTTCTCCCGCCTCCATCGACTGCTGTTTAAGCGTGGCCGATAAGTACGATATTCAGGTCGCCATCCACACCGACACGCTCAACGAATCGGGTTTTGTGGAAGACACCATCGCCGCATTTAAAGGCCGCACCATTCACACCTATCACACCGAAGGCGCCGGTGGCGGACACGCGCCCGATATCATCAAAGCCTGCGGTCTGGATAATGTGCTGCCTTCGTCCACCAACCCAACGCGCCCCTACACCATTAATACCGTCGATGAACATTTGGACATGCTTATGGTGTGTCACCACTTGGACCCGAGCATTCCGGAAGATGTCGCTTTTGCCGATTCCCGTATCCGCAAAGAGACTATCGCCGCCGAAGATATATTGCACGATCTGGGCGCTTTCTCGATGATCTCATCCGATTCCCAAGCCATGGGCCGCGTGGGCGAAGTTATCACCCGTACCTGGCAAACCGCGCACAAAATGCGTACGCAGCGCGGCAGCTTGCCCGAGGATATGATCGACGGAAAAGAAACCGGACACGATAACTTCCGCGCTAAACGCTACATCGCCAAATACACCATCAACCCCGCTATTGCGCAGGGCATCAGCCATGAAGTTGGCTCGATTGAAGTGGGCAAATTGGCCGATCTGGTGATATGGAAGCCGGCATTTTTTGGCACCAAGCCCGCGCTGATTATCAAAGGCGGCGCCATTGCCGCCGCACCTATGGGCGACCCTAATGCTTCAATTCCCACGCCGCAGCCAGTGCATTATCGATTGATGTTTGGCGCCTTTGGCAAAGCCTGCGTGCAAACCTCACTCACCTTTGTATCGCAAGCGGGCATCGATGCCGGTATCGCACAAACCTTTGGTCTGGAGCGCCCGCTCTCGGCGGTGAAAAATTGTCGCAACGTGAAAAAGTCCGACATGGTGCTCAACAACTATCAACCCTTTATGGAAGTTGATCCGGAGACTTACGAAGTAAAAGCCGATGGTGTGGTATTAACTTGCGAGCCAGCGGAAATATTGCCCATGGCCCAGCGCTATTATTTGTTTTAAAAAAATAGGTTTATTTTAAAAACCGATCTTATTTTTACGGCGCCATTTTTTTCACGGCGACAACTGGCAAAGAGAATTTATGTTAGAAGCTCATGAGATAGTTCAGGGTGAATCACTGCAAACCGCAATGGCAATTGAATTGGGTTTTGATGACCGCCAAAAAAGTCGTCACAAAGGCGTGACCTTATGTGGCAAAGAAATCGGCTGGTTTATTGCGCGCGGCCACGTGCT
>CAZCJR010000088.1:0-15309 GCA_964499225.1 uncultured Cellvibrionaceae bacterium
CCCGCGCGCAAAGTGAAGTCCACACCTTTCAATGCGTGGACGCTGGGAAATATTTTGTGGATTCCTTTGAGTTGTAACACTGGGTTCGTATTCATTTCAGAAGATCGCTTTTTTGTTTTTGGTCGCAGCACATTCTCTCGGGATGCTAGTGAATAGGGTTGGGCGACCGTCTGAGACATGGATGTCGAAGATGAGCCTCCATGGACGGATTCACGGCGTGTCGCACAATCCTATTCGCTAGTGTCCTTGCGCCCTATATTTATTTAGCACCACGTTTAGCCAATTCAGCCGCTGCATTTTCCTGCGTATAAACTGCACCACCCATACGAATCCACTTTTCAAAATCTTTTTTACCTGCGCGATACTCATTAATCACATCAAACGCCGGGCCGCCGAGGTGCGGGCTTAATTCTACTGACACGTTTATCTCGCCAGCAACAATTGATTTCAATGCATCGTCTACCGCATCTACCGAAACGATCAGAATATCTTTGCCAGGTTGTAAACCCGCTTCACGCACTGCCTGAATTGCACCCAGTGCCATTTCATCGTTGTGTGCCCAGATTGCACAAATACTTTTGCCGCCGCCTTCTGCTTTGAGCATGGTCTCCATTACCTCTTTACCTTTTGCACGGGTAAATTCGGCGGTTTGGCTGCGCACAATTTTGGTTTCCGGAAATTTGGCTATGGTGTCGTTAAAGCCTTTCATGCGCCCAATCGCCGCGCTCGAACCAACAGTGCCTTGCAATTCCAAAATATTGCACTTGCCCCCGGTTTTTTCGGTGAGCCAGCTAGCTGCACGTTGGCCTTCAACTTCAAAGTCGGGCGCTACGCGCGTTAGATAAAGTGATTGGTCGGTAACTGACACATTGCGGTCCAGAATCACCACCGGAATGCGTGCACGTTTGGCTTCCATCAACACGGGTTGCCAACCGGTTTCTACCACTGGTGCAATTAAAATCGCATCAACGCGCTGCGCGATAAAGCTGCGCACGGCTTTAATCTGGTTTTCTTGTTTTTGTTGCGCATCCGAAAATTTTAAAGTGATGCCGCGCTTTTCTGCTTCAGCTTTAACGGATTCAGAAAAACTGGTACGCCAACCGGATTCGGAACCGACTTGTGCGAAGCCTACAGTCAGTGCATTTGCGCCAACGCTGATGCCGATGGCAGCGGCGAGTGTGAGGGTTTTAAACAGAGTTCTCATCGGGTGTCCTCGTGTAATCGTTTTTGATTACTTTATGGTGAGTGATGCTGTGCGGGCGGTTGCAGTTTTTTGCGCTTGTAATTTATCGATTTGCTCAGATGCAACCGGGTTGAATTTAGCCTTTGACCAGCTGATTTTTATTAAAGTCATTTAATATAGAAGTGCTACCAGAGTGCAGCAATCTTAATTACTCAGGTTTACCTGCAAAGCAGATTGCCAGTCTCATAGACAAATCTTGACTGGCAAATAGTCAATCTATTATATTATAATACAAATGTAAATCAACTTCTTACTTGCGCTCGATAGGGCGTAAGTCAGCACTCGCACTAGACTAATAAAAGTCGTGATCACCAATCCGGTTGTTGCTATCGGAGCTTAGGCGGTTAAACCGTGAAGCCAATTCGTAGCCAAGGCTCGCACGCAGCATATTGTAATACCATATTAATATCCTCTAACGAGGCAATAGTATAAAAATAGGTGAATTTATGACCTCTTACGCCTTGGGGCTGGATTACGGCACTGACTCGGTCAGAGCCCTGTTAGTAGACGCCCTGACCGGTAAAGAAGTGACCAGCAATGTGGTTTATTACCCGCGCTGGAAAAAAGGCTTGTACTGCATTCCGGCGAAAGACCAATTCCGCCAGCATCCGCTTGATTATCTGGAAAGCCTTGAGCAAGTAGTACAAGGTTTGTGGAGCAAGGCACCGGTTGGTGCTGCGCAGCAGGTTGTGGGCGTTAGTTTTGATACCACCGGTTCGACGCCGGTTGCTGTCGATAGCGAAGGTGTTGCCCTCGCGCTCAAACCGGAATTCGCCGAAAACCCCAACGCGATGTTTGTATTGTGGAAAGACCACACCGCAATTAAAGAAGCGCAGGAAATTACTGGAGCGGCCAATAAATCTGCAGCCAACAATCCTGAGAAGGGGTATTTGAAATACGAAGGCGGAATTTATTCGTCTGAATGGTTCTGGGCGAAAATATTGCACGTATTGCGTGAGGATGCCACCGTCGCCAAGGCCGCCTATCTTTGGGTTGAGCATTGCGATTGGATGTCGGCCGTGCTCACTGACACAACACACCCCAGCAAATTGCGCATGGGTCGCTGCGCCACCGGCCACAAATTAATGTGGCATGAAAGCTGGGGTGGTTATCCTCCGAATGATTTTTTTGTTGGTATAGATCCCTTGTTAAATGGTTTGCGTGATCGCTTGCCAGCCGAGACATTTACCTCTGACCAAGTCTGTGGTGGCCTCTCTGCAAAATGGGCGGACAAGCTTGGTTTGCCAATCAATACGCCCGTTGGTTTTAGCGCATTCGATTGCCATATGGGCGCGGTGGCCGCAAAAGTAAAACCGGGTGTGCTCACCAAAATTATGGGCACATCGACGTGCGATATTACTGTCGCAACCTATGACGATATTGGCGATAAATGCATCGCTGGTATTTGTGGTCAGGTTGATGGTTCGGTTACGCCGGGCTTTGTTGGCTTGGAAGCAGGGCAATCGGCATTCGGCGATTTGTATGCGTGGTTCCGCAATCTGGTGAACTGGCCGGTCGCTACTATTTTGCAAAACTCTTCACTAATCGATGAAGAGACAAAACAAAAACTTGCGCAAGAAATTGAAGATCAAACGCTGATCGAATTAAGTAATGCGGCGAGCAAGCTGGCAATTGGTGAAGCGGGTATTACCGCACTCGATTGGGTCAATGGCCGCCGCACTCCTGATGCCGATCAATCGGTTGCCATGGCGATTGCCGGTTTGAAAATGGGCAGCGATGCGCCGCATATTTTCCGTGCTCTGGTTGAAGCAACGGCTTATGGCGCGCGTGCCATTATCGAACGCTTTAAACAAGAAGGTGTGGCGATCAATTCCGTAGTGGCGATCGGCGGTATTTCTAAGAAATCGGATTTTGTAATGCAGACCTGCGCCGATGTATGGAATTGCCCCATCGAAGTATTGGAGAGCGAACAAAGTTGTGCACTGGGTGCTGCGATTTTTGCGGCGGTCGCAGGCGGTGTTTATCCGAATGTTGAAAGTGCACAAAAAGTCATGGCGTCCAGCGTGTGCAAAACCTATCAACCCAATGCACAAGCGGCGGCGGCATACGAAAGTTTGTATCAGCAATATTTAACACTGGCTGCCTTTGAAAATAACGGTGGCGTGGGAGCTAAAGCTTAATGAGCTACACCGAATTAAAACGCGAAGTCTACGAAGCTAATATGGAATTACAGCGCCGCAATTTGGTGGTGTACACCTGGGGCAACGTATCGCAGATTGACCGCAGTAAAGGTGTGATTGGGATCAAGCCGAGCGGTGTGGCCTACGAAAAATTATTGCCTGACGATATTGTTATTGTCGATTTGGAAAATAATATCGTAGAAGGAACCATGCGTCCCTCTTCCGATACCAAAACGCATACGCATTTGTATCGCCACTTTGAATCGATTGGCGGAGTGACACATACTCATTCCACCTACGCAACCGCCTGGGCTCAAACCCAGCAATCTATTCCTTGTTATGGCACTACCCATGCAGATTACGCCTACGGTGAAATTCCCTGCACGGCGGTGATGACGGACGAACAAATTGAACGCGATTACGAAGAAGAAACCGGTGTGCAAATTACCGATTGTTTTAAAGAACGCAGTCCAAAAGAAGTGCCTATGGTGATTGTTGCTGGCCACGCGCCTTTTACTTGGGGTAAGAACGGCGCCGATGCGGTTTACCACGCGGTGATTTTAGAAGAAATTGCGCGCATGGCCTATTTAACCAAAACCTTACAACAATCTACTGCGCCGCTAAAACAAAGCATTGTGGATAAGCATTATTTACGCAAACACGGGAAAAATGCCTATTACGGGCAGAAGTAATTTTAAATGTGTAGAACGGCATGGATTGGCTAATCCTTTTTGAGACGCGCCGTAAATACGTCCATGTAGGCTCGACTGCTGCATCCATGCAGCAGACGGTCTCATAAAGAATCAGCCAATCCCTGCTCAAATAGAATATACATTGGATTTAAATATCCAAAAAAATTTTGAGGAATCAACAATGAAAATCTACGGCGATAAAGAAGTTTGGTTGGTCACCGGCTCACAACATTTGTACGGCCCCGGCGTGTTAAAACAAGTCGCCGAGAATAGCCAGAAAATTGCTGCTGGCTTAACCGAATCGAACAATATTTCAATCAAAATTATTGCGCAAGACACGGTTAAATCACCGAGCGAAATTCTTGCTGTATGCCAGGCGGCAAACAGCAATCCTAACTGTGTTGGTTTGATTTTGTGGATGCACACTTTCTCGCCCGCTAAAATGTGGATCTCTGGCCTGCGCGCACTAAGCAAACCTTATATGCACTTGCATACGCAATTCAATGCAGAGCTGCCGTTTGCTGAAATCAATATGAACTTTATGAACCTCAACCAAAGCGCCCACGGCGACCGCGAATTTGGTCATGTGAGCACGCGTTTGCGTCAAGAGCGCAAAGTGGTGGTGGGTCATTGGTCAACGGAATCTGTGCAAAAGCAAATCGACAGCTGGTGCCGTGTCGCCATGGGTTGGTTTGAAAGCCAGAATTTAAAAGTGGCGCGCTTTGGCGACAACATGCGTCAAGTTGCGGTGACCGACGGCGATAAAGTATCGGCACAAATTCAGTTCGGTTATGAAGTTCACGCTTACGGTTTAGGCGATCTACAAAAAGTCGTTGACGCCGTCCCCGATGCACAGGTCGCCGCACAAATCGAAATCTACAAAAAAGATTACGATGTAAACCCGGCAATTTTTGACGATGACCATCAATTTCAGATGTTGAAAAACGAAGCGCGCCTTGAATTGGGTATGCACAAATTTTTAACGGATGGCGGCTTTGGTGCATTCACCAACTGTTTTGAAAACCTTACCGGCTTAACCAATCTGCCAGGTTTGGCGACCCAGCGTTTAATGGCGCAAGGTTTTGGTTACGGTGGTGAAGGCGATTGGAAAACCGCTGCGATGGTACGCATTGCGAAAGTGATGTCAAAAGGTCGCGCCGGTGGTTCATCCTTTATGGAAGATTACACTTACCACTTTGGCGGCGTGGATCAAGTGTTGGGCGCGCATATGCTCGAGGTCTGTCCGTCTATTGCTGCAGCAAAACCAAAATTGGAAGTGCATCTGCACACCATTGGTTGCCGCAACGATATCGCGCGTTTGATTTTCACCGGCAAAGCAGGCCCTGCGTTGTGTATTTCTTTGATTGATATAGGAACACGTTTCCGTATGATTATCGCTGAAGTCGATACAGTAACTCCCGCACAAGAATTGCCAAATCTACCTGTAGCAAAAGCGCTTTGGGAGCCGCGCCCCAATTTGGAAGTATCTGCAGCTGCATGGATTCAAGCGGGTGGTGCACACCACAGTGCTTACACTCAAGGTATTACTGCGGATGAAGTGGTTGATTATGCAGAAATGGCCGGTATTGAAGCAGTGGTAATTGATGCTGATACCACTGTGCGTAATTTCAAAACTGAATTGCGCCATAACGCGGCTTACTTTCACCTGAAGGATGGTGTTTAGGCATTTGAAAGATGGTGCATAGGCACCTGAAAGATAGCGTTTAATTTCTAGGTAAAAACCTGTTTTCTCATCACAAGGACAGTGATGACTTAAAGTTTCCAATTCTGCTTACCATACACCCCCCCCCTTCAATTATTAGCTCGATGTCGTTTGTTCTTGTTGCGACAGGCAGAGGAATTCATATGCGGTACATAATAAATTTATTGGGATTGTTCTTTTTAGTTGTCGTATCGTCCTCCTGTTCTCTCAGCAAAAGTCCGCTAGCAACTAATGCCGAAAATGCCTGCAGTAAGCTAATCGCATTCAAAACAAACGAGAACACTGTAATTGTTAAAAATGCAGTTATGGTACCTACAGGCCCCGTGCCGCCTGTTGCCTATCAGCGACCCTATGCGGGGACTTTGGCAGCCTATTGCCGGGTGGATGGTGTTATCGACGAGCGTATTGGTGAAGGTGGTAAACCCTATGCAATTGGTTTCGCAATCGCATTGCCGGAAAAATGGAATGGCCGCTTTATGATGCAAGGTGGCGGCGGCTTGAATGGTTCGGTGGCAACACCTCTGGGTGTTAATGCAGCGGGTGATATGACGGCATTGCAGCGCGGATTTGCTGTTGTCACTACCGATACCGGCCACCAAGGCACGCACGGATTTGATGCGAGTTTTTTTAGCGATCAGGAAGCAACCTTGAATTTTTTATATCAGGCGATTGGCAAGGTTGCTATCACATCCAAACAAATTATTGCGCAGCATTACGGCAAACCAGTTGAGCATTCTTATTACATGGGTTGTTCAACCGGCGGACGCGAAGCCATGATTATGTCGCAGCGTTACCCACGGTTGTTTGATGGCATAGTCGCAGGTGCACCTGCCATGCGCACCAGTTTTTCCAACCTCGCCGACAAGTGGGTGATGACTTCCTTAGCCAAGGTTGCGCCCAAAGATGTGCAGGGCCATCCAATCCTTGCGGAAGCGTTGAGTGCGCAGGATAAGACGATTGTAATGGAAGGTTTGTTAAAACAATGTGATGCGATGGATGGCGTTGCAGACAAGATGATTTCGAATGTTGTCGGCTGCACATTTGATCCCATGTCAGTGGCATGCAGCGCAACAAAAAAAGCGGCGTGCATCAGCCCAGAAAAAGCCAAGGCTATCAAGCTGGGATTTGCCGGGCCAAAAAATTCGCTCGGCGTGCAGGTGTATCCCGGTTTTTGGTTTGATACTGGCGTAACTGAAACCCAGGGAATTCCCGGTTTATTAAATCCCGGCAATCATCCCATTGTTGGAAAAATTACCAGCGCCGATATGAATGTGGATCAGGAGGCTATGGCTGCCTCCACACCGGCAGCATTTGTGGGTGATTCAGCTTATTGGACATTGCTCAATACCTTTTCCAACAATGGTGGAAAATTAATTTTTTATCACGGTGTCAGTGACCCCTGGTTTTCCGCACAGGAAACGGCGCGATATTACGATCAGTTGGTAAAAGATAACGGTGGTGAAGAGCGCGTCTCGCAGTGGAGTCGCTTGTTCCTTGTTCCCGGTATGGGACATTGCGGTGGTGGCGCTGCTGCGTTGGATCAGTTCGATATGATTGATCCAATTGTCGACTGGGTTGAAAAAAATAATGCCCCCGAAAAAATAATCGCTACGGGCAACGCCTTTCCAAATCGTAGTCGCCCATTGTGCCCCTATCCAACCTATGCCAAATACACTGGCACTGGCATGTCTGAAAATGCGCAAAGTTTTGTATGCGAGCGCTCCGAGTAATGATTGCGTTCGAACTTATGGCCCGTTTGTGCTCTAATTTCCACCTTAACCGCCAATTTTGGTGAAAAACAACGAGAGCAAAAAAATGTACGATCACTATGAAGCACTGATTTTTGATATGGATGGCACGCTAGTCGATAGCGGCCAATTGCATGAATTCGCATGGAGCACCATGCTGAATAAATACGGCATTCCTATTGATCGCCCGTTTATGCGCTCACTGGCGGGCGTGCCCACCAAGGGAACGATTGAAATTCTGCTTGAAAAATTCAATCTCAAGGTTGATGCCAGCCTTGATGAAATGAATGATTTTAAAGAGCAAGTTGTGCATGAAAATATGCATAAATATGTAAAGCCAACCGCACTGCTGGAGGTTGCGCAGAAATATCACGGCATAAAACCCATGGCGATTGGTACTGGCGCTTACACACAGGAAGCCGAGACCATTTTAAAAATTTGTGGTTTGGATAAGTATGTCAGCGCTGTTGTAGGTGCTGACCAAGTCCAGAACCCAAAACCCGCGCCGGATACCTTTTTACGCTGCGCAGAATTGTTGGGCGTCGATCCAAAAAAATGCGTGGTATTTGAAGATTCAAAACTTGGCCTGCAAGCCGCTGCCAGTGCTGGTATGGCGGGAATCGATGTGTTGCTAGTGCATGCGGTAGAAAACGATTATTTTTTGTAGGATAAATAATGAAGCAATTTAGCCAAGGTCTGTTGTTGGTAATTGGTATGGGGTTGGGGGTTAACGCGGCTGCCATTGAACTGGTTCCACTCAATGATGTGACCTTGCTGCCAAGCCCCTTCTTGCATGCGCAAGAGAAAAACAAAGATTACTTGATGGCGCTGGACGTAGAAAAACTACTTGCACCTTTTCGCCGTGAAGCCGGCTTGCCATTTAAGGAGACTTACGGCAATTGGGAGTCCAGCGGTCTGGATGGCCATATGGGTGGGCACTATGTTTCTGCGCTAGCCTTGATGTATGCCTCCACACGCGATAAGGATGTGCTTGAGCGTTTGAATTATGTCATCGCTGAATTAAAAAAATGCCAGCATAAACTAGGCACCGGGTATATTGGTGGTATTCCCGCCAGCAATAAAATGTGGAGCGAAATTGCCAAGGGTGACATTCGCGCCGATAATTTTTCCACCAACGAGCGTTGGGTTCCCTGGTATAACCTGCATAAAATCTACGCCGGTCTGCGTGATGCTTATTTGTATGCCGATAACGCCGATGCGAAAAAAATGCTGGTGAAATTGTCAGATTGGACAATTGAATTAACTAAAACATTATCGCCAGAGCAAATGCAAACCATGTTGCGCACTGAGCATGGCGGCATGAATGAAGTGTTTGTCGATGTGGCCAGCATCACCGGCGACAAAAAATATCTCGCACTCGCGAAAGCTTTTTCCCATCAAGCTATTTTACAACCCTTGGCGAATGCAAAAGACCAATTAACCGGTTTGCATGCCAATACTCAAATTCCCAAAGTGATAGGTTTTAAACGCTATGCCGATGCCACCAATAACCCCGAATGGAATAAAGCAGCAGAATTTTTCTGGCAAACAGTAGTAGATAAACGCACAGTTGCGATTGGCGGCAACAGTGTAAAAGAACACTTTCACGATACCGCGGACTTCACGTCCATGATCGACGAAGTGGAAGGGCCAGAAACTTGCAACACCTATAATATGCTGCGGCTCACCGAGCTGTTGTACTTGTCTTCTGGCAACCAATCCTCAAACCTTAAATTTGCGCCGCAAATGAAGTATGTGGATTATTACGAACGCGCGCTTTACAACCATATTTTAGGTTCACAAAATCCAACTACCGGCGGCTTTGTGTATTTCACACCCATGCGCCCCAATCACTACCGCGTTTATTCGCAAGTACATGACGGTATGTGGTGTTGCGTAGGTTCGGGGTTGGAGAGCCACTCAAAATACGCTGAATTTATTTATGCGCGCGATAGAAAAGCTAAACAACTTCCCGATGTGTTCATCAATCTATTTATTCCATCTAGCATGGAGTGGAAAGAGCAGGGGATAAGCCTGACACAACACACGCTATTTCCTGATGAAGCCGCTACGCAGATCGTGATCGACAAATCAGCGCGTTTTCGGTTGCAACTGCGTTATCCCAATTGGGTCGAGCAAGGAAAATTGGAATTGCGTGTTAATGGTAAAAAGATGGATGTGCAACAACAGCCGGGCGATTACATCGCGCTGGAGCGCCGTTGGAAAAAAGGTGACAAGGTTGAATTGACACTGCCAATGCACACTGAGTTGGAGCAGATGCCGGATGGCTCAAACTTCTACGCCATTCTTCATGGCCCGATTGTACTTGCGGCTAAAACCCAGCCCTTTGCCACCGAGCGGTTGGCGTATTTTTCCGATGACTCACGCATGGGGCACATCGCCCATGGGAAAATGTGCCCACTTGAAGCTGCGCCGTTTTTGTTGGGGAACAGTAATGAATTTATTCAGCAACTGAAACCCGTTGCTGGTAAGCCGCTCACTTTTAATGCATCGGGTTTGATTAATGGCGAGAGCTTGAAAAGTGTCGAATTAATTCCCTTCTTTCGTTTACATGAATCGCGCTATGCAATCTATTTACCCTACGCTGCTACAGCGGATGTGGCAAAGGCGCGTGCTAAAGCCGCTGCAGACGAACAACAGCGAATTGAATTGCAGGCCAGAACTATCGACCAGATAACCCCCGGGGAACAACAGCCCGAATCTGATCATTTTTATAAAGGTGAGCAAAGCGAAGCGGGAATTTACAATGGTCGCCACTGGCGCCACACTCGCGCCTGGTTTAGTTACGAACTAAACGATAAAAAACATGAAGCGAAAATATTGCAAATCACTTACGCGGGAGTTGATGCGGGGCGTCGGTTTGAGATTTTGTTAAACAATGTTGTTATTGCCCAGGTGGAATCGATTGCAAGCGATCGTGATTTTTTCACAGTGGATTACCCCATTCCCGCTCGTTTGGTGGAAAAATCCGAAGGCAAATACACGTTGAAATTTGTTGCGGCCGAGGGTTCTATTGCGGGTGGGATCTATGGCGTAAGGTTGTTGCGAATAGCCAATGGGCGAGGGATATAATGAACATACTCGACGTCAACGCCCGTGTTGCTAACCAAAAAAGTATCGACGGATTTTTTTCTGTCGTCGCGCTCGCACCGTCACAATTAGTGTTCTGGTTACTGCTGCTTCCGGCGCGCCATAAGGTCGGCGATAGGATCGGCCGAATTTAGTTTTGCGTCGATTAAATCGGCTTGCGCGCGGGTTTGGTGGAGCAGTGAAACCAGCATGCGCACCTCATCGTACATCTCTCCGTGGGTTTCGTTGCTTAAGCGCCGCCCCATTTCCTGCCCGAGCCGTAACAACTCAGCCAGTTCGCGTGCAGTTTCGCCTTGCTCTTCACGTAAAATATCGTCTTTGGACATGTTATACCTCCGTTAAAAACCACATTCCCTAGGGTGAGGGGTTGCCAGGCTTCCCTAAAGCCTAGCTCTGGAGTGCTTTTTAAACAAAGAGTTAATGCTCATAACCTAAAATGCTTTTGTCCAAAATGTTATAAAAGAACGCCACCTTTATTTTGCCTGTCGCGTAAATAATTATGATTAGTAGGTCTTATCCGCTATTAGCCACGCTGCCTGACTTGGCTCTGCATGCCATTTTTTAGCACTGACAGGTGATGGTTAAATTGACTTTATCCTATATGATGCGCGCACTTTTCCAGAATTTCATTGTGCAATGCGTCAATATCCTGATACCGCATTGATTAGGTCTGACGCAGGGTAAACTATCAGTTATCAGATCCAAAAGAACATGAGAGCAATTTATTAATGACAACCACCACGGCTATTACCCAAAAACTATTTGGCACTACTCCTACCGGCGAGGTAGTAACCGAATATACCTTGACCAATAAGCGCGGCAGCATCGCCAAAATTATTAACTTCGGCGGAATCATCACCGAGTTGCATGTGCGCGATAAAAATGGCGCGCTCGACGATATCGTTTTAGGCTTTGATACGCTCGAACCCTATTTAGCTGTTGGCCCCTATTTCGGTGCATTGATTGGCCGTGTGGGAAATCGCATAGCCAATGCCAAATTTACGTTGGACGGCGTGACTTACGAGTTGGCTGCCAACAATGGCACCAACAATTTGCACGGTGGTATACAAGGGTTCGATAAAAAAGTCTGGACAGCAACGACCTTCGAAAATGCGCAAGGCCCAGGTTTGAGATTGCATTTATTAAGTGAAGATGGCGACCAGGGTTTCCCTGGCAATCTTGATGTGACTGTCACCTATCAGTTCACCCATGAAGATGAGATCGTCGTGGATTATTTCGCCACTACCGACAAAGCCACGCCGGTAAATCTAACCCAACATAGCTATTTCAATCTTGCTGGTAAGGGCGATATCCTCAGCCACCAAATGCAAATTTTTGCCGACCACATTAACGCGGTAAACGAAGCGCAAATTCCAGTAGGCGATTTAATGCCTGTCGCCAACACTCCTTTTGATTTCCGCACCCCGCGTTTGATTGGCGAGTTGATCAATTCTGATCATGAACAAATCAAAAACGGTTTTGGTTATGACCATAATTACGTGGTTAACCAAACGAACTACAAAGAGCTGACGCTAGCTGCACGTGTTGAAGAAGAAACATCCGGCCGTGTACTTGAAGTGTTCACCGAGGAGCCGGGCGTACAATTTTATTCTGGAAACTTTTTAGATGGCTCACTCACCGGAAAAGGGATTGCTTATCAACGACGCACCGGTTTTTGTTTGGAGCCACAACGCTATCCAGATTCGCCGAATCAACCACAATTTCCGTCGATAGTGTTGCGTCCGGGTGAGGAATATAAAACGCGGACGATTTTTAAGCTTTCGGTTAAGTAATTTTCTTGCGTAGGGCGAAGTAGTGTAGCGCTCCGCCGTAGTCTGTAGTAGATATAAAAAACGCCCTGTACTGAAAAGTGTAGGGCGTTTTATGTTTTATTCTTCATGAGTTACCAAGAAATTTTTTGTATATTATTTTTTTAAATTAATAAAATAGATCCTTAAAATCTACTTTTGGCTTTGTTTTTTCTACGGCTTGTTCGGCAGGTAATCTTTTTTTCCATATTGATATTCCCCTTGGCGATAGATGAAATGAGTCTTGCTGTAATTTCCAAGTGATTCTATCGTCGGGAACATCGCCATACCAAGTTATGCAATGTTCCGGCTGGTTTTGGTTTTGGTTTTGGTTTTGGTTTTGCTCAAGACTGAATCCTGCTAGGCTTGTGTCGATATTCCATGCGATAAAACTTCTTTTTATCCATAAGTCTATCGCTTCATCAATGTGATTCTGTGCTTCTAATATTGTCCATTCGTTTATCTTCATCAAATGATGAATGGCTTTTTTCCTGGAAGATTCTCCCAAGGAAAATGTTCTTCCTATGTGTTTAACTGAATGGCAGTCTGGGCATAGAGCAATAAAGCCAGTTAATAGTTGGGTGCGTTCAGTATAAGAAAATTCCCATATTTCATGGCATTCGACCTTATGGCGAACACCAATACCTCTACAAATTTCACATCGCCAATTTGCCCTTGCGTAACATGATTCTCTGATTTTTTTCCAATCAGATTGTGGCATTAGATTGGCTAGACTTAGTTTCCAAGATTGAATTGGAATCAGTTCTATAGTCAATTCTGCCATTTCCCCATTACCTCTTTTTTCTTGGTTATTGTAGAAATTACTGTTTTTCTACAAAAGGACGTTTTTAATTCACTCAATAATCGCCATTAAAATCGCCGTAACCTCATCAATAATCATCTGCGGCGCCTTCTCAATTTTTACCGCTTTGCGTGCAACCAAGTCGAGCGATTTAACGCCGTTAACTAAGACAACGCCTTGAGTTTCTGTACCGCTGCCAATTAATGGCACGGCAAAACCTTCGGTTCGGGCGAAGTTCCCGCCTTGGGTGATCGGGGCAATTAACGTTAAACCAAGTTTGTTGAAGGCTTTGGGCGACAGAACAAGGCAGGGGCGGAAATCGCCTTGGGTTTCTTTTCCTTCGGTGGGGTTAAGACAAACGC
This sequence comes from uncultured Cellvibrionaceae bacterium, assembly GCA_964499225.1. GTDB lineage: Bacteria > Pseudomonadota > Gammaproteobacteria > Pseudomonadales > Cellvibrionaceae > Cellvibrio. Next base: position 13,631 of record CAZCJR010000088.1, read on the forward strand.
GGACGATATCTCCTTTATCAAATATAGCCATCAGCTTTCATTTCCTACAGGTTTGGTTTGCTCCCAAGCATCCAGCTCTTTGTTTTTAGGCGCTTTGGGGTTGCATTTTTTTAGCAGGTCCTCCAGTGAGTATTTCGGCTTTCCAGTTGCAGCTTTGATTATGATGCAATTGTTACCTACGGAGACGTCGATGCTGTCGCCTTCTCGTAGTTTCAATTCTTTTAATACAGGAGCGGGAATAATGGTTCCTGCTGAATTACCGATTTTTCTGACTTGGGTAAGCATGGCGGCCTCTGTTATCACGATGTTGCAACAGTTTTCCATGGTGAGGTATGGGTGTCAACATGGTTATAACATAGGTAATAAAAAAGCCCCGCCTTTCAAACGAAAGGCGGGGCTTTTTGTAGTCGCTTAGCTATTTAAGCTAGAGGCTAAGTCGGGGTAGGTAGTTGCCCGGAATAATTCCGAATACCGAGAGGACAATCAGAATAAGCATGATGATAAACAAAACCCTTACCACTTGTGCAACGGGCGAGGGTAATGGTAGCAGCGAAACCAACCACCAAATAAGGCCGAATACGACCAGATAGACGATTAAATTAATGAGAGCATCCATAGTGTTTTCCTTTAAAAAATGTCAAAGATGGTGAAAGCATGTTGCGTACATGTGCTTTTAGTTAAATCCGGGAAGGCAGTTATATCGAATAAGTCCTTTCGCGTAAGTCGTCCTCATGATACGGAATATGGCGCCCATTGGCGGTGCGTTAGCGAACAAAAGGTGATGGCATTGCTTTTCACAAGCAGCCATAAACGGGGTAATTTGGGGTTGACAGCCCGCCTTGCTATCGCCAAAATGCGCGCCTCACGAATATGGCTAGATAGCTCAGCCGGTTAGAGCACAGCACTCATAATGCTGGGGTCGGCGGTTCAAGTCCGCCTCTAGCTACCATATAAAATGAAACAGCCAGCTCGGGAGACCAAGCTGGCTTTTTTTATGGTTTTTCTTCGTGAACGACCGGTCGAGAGTATCTGGGTGCTGTCATATAGTCGTTCAGAATTCATTCGACCAATCACGTTTGATAACTATTTTTTAAAAAATAGGTTCACGATGGAATTTCTCGATCTCGCTCCCGTTACCCGCGCTCAAGGCACAGTGCAATTGCCTGGCTCCAAGAGTATCTCCAACCGCACATTGCTGCTGGCGGCGCTGGCCACCGGCGAGACGGATATTCGCGATCTGCTGAAGTCCGACGATACCGACCGCATGTTGGAAGCCTTGGCGGCGTTGGGTGTGAGTGTGACTAAAACCGGCGAGAACGATTACCGCGTGGTGGGCACTGGTGGCAGCTTCCCTACTAAAGAGGCGGATCTGTTCCTCGGTAACGCCGGTACAGCCTTTCGCCCGCTGACAGCGGCGCTGGCGTTGAGCGGCGGCACATACAAGTTGCATGGCGTGGCGCGTATGCACGAGCGCCCGATTGGCGATTTGGTGGATGCGCTGCGTCAGATAGGTGCAGACATTACTTATCTTGGGCAGGAAGGCTTTCCACCGTTGCTGATCAAGCCCGCGCAAATCGCAGCGAATGGCAGTATCAAAATTCGCGGCGATGTCTCCAGCCAGTTCCTGACTGCGCTGTTGATGGCATTGCCAATGACCGGCAAAGAAACCCAAATCGAAT
>CAZCJR010000088.1:15319-20488 GCA_964499225.1 uncultured Cellvibrionaceae bacterium
TTGGTGAGTGAGCTGATTTCCAAGCCCTACATTGAAATCACCCTCAAGTTGATGGCGCAGTTTGGCGTAAATGTCCTGCGCGATGGCTGGGAGCGTTTCACTGTTCCGGCGGCGACCGGTTACACCAGCCCGGCGACTCTGTACGTGGAAGGCGATGCGTCTTCTGCATCTTACTTCCTTGCTGCTGGTGCCTTGGGCGCTGGCCCGCTGCGTGTGCAGGGCGTGGGTGCCAATAGTATCCAGGGCGATGTGGCGTTTGCTGATGCGCTCGCAGAAATCGGTGTGACCATTACCAAAGGCGAAAACTGGATTGAAGCCTCGGCACCATCACTGCCTCTTAAAGCCTTTGATCGCGATTTCAACCATATTCCTGATGCGGCCATGACCCTCGCGGTAGTTGCGCTATTTTGCGATGGCCCCTCACGCTTGACCAATATCGCCAGTTGGCGTGTGAAAGAGACTGATCGTATCTCTGCGATGGCAACTGAGTTGCGCAAACTCGGCGCGATAGTGGAAGAGGGTGAAGATTGGTTGCGCATTACGCCGGTGAAAAATTTAATCCCGAATGCGGCGATTGATACCTACGACGATCACCGCATGGCGATGTGTTTTTCGCTCGCGACTTTTGGTGGCGTGCCGGTGCGGATTAATGACCCGAAATGTACCGCCAAAACGTTCCCGACGTATTTTGATGTTTTTGGTTCTGTCGTTAAGTAAACAATTTGTTGATTGCTAATTGTTTAGCGCAAGAAAATGCCGCACATGTTGCGGCATTTTCATGGTTTAATTTAAAGAATATTACAACCCCAAATCGCTCAAGCCGGGGTGATCATCAGGGCGGCGGCCTTGCGGCCAATGAAATTTCCGCTCGCTTTCGGTGATAGGTAAATCGTTAATGCTGGCGTAACGTTTTTGCATCAGGCCATTTTCATCAAACTCCCAATTCTCATTCCCGTACGAACGAAACCATTGGCCCGCATCGTCATGCCATTCATAGGCAAAGCGCACGGCGATGCGGTTACCTTCATAAGCCCACAATTCTTTAATCAAACGATATTCTTTTTCTTTCGCCCATTTGCGCGTTAAAAATTCCACAATCTCCGCGCGGCCTTGCGGAAATTCATGACGATTGCGCCATTGGCTATCGACTGTGTAAGCGAGTGATACCTTGTGTGGATCGCGGTTGTTCCAGCCGTCTTCTGCGGCGCGCGCTTTCTGAATGGCAGTGTCGCGAGTAAAGGGTGGTAATGGTGGGCGTGATTCGGTCATGGCTAGATTTCCTTTTTCAATTAGTGGTTAATTTTTTGGTTGGTTTTTTAGCAACATCTGCAATTGCACTTTTAAATTTTCATTCTCGGCGATGATGGGCTCGATCTGAGCCCGTATTTCGTCTTCAGAAAAACGCGGCGTAATATGTTGCGGGCAATTCCAATCAAATGCCTCAATACTGATCACAATAGCGCGCTCAATGCGTGCGCGATAAGCGGGATCTTCCACCGCAGCGATAATCTCCGGCTGTTCATCCTCATGCACAATACGCGCCCGTCCCCAGAGTTTCAAACGGCGTCGCCGTGGATAATCCATCAGGATCATGCTGATGCGCTCATCCGCATTAATATTGCCCACGCTCAGGTATTGGCGGTTACCGCGAAAATCCGCAAAGCCAATTGTGCGTGCATCCAGCACTTTTAAAAAGCCAACGGGACCGCCGCGATGTTGCACATAAGGCCAGCCGTTTTCACTTACGGTCGCTTGATAAAAACTGTCGCGCGCTTGAATGAATGTAATTTCAGGTTCCGTTAATTCACCGCGAATGTCATCCGCCAATTCAAAATTGCGATTCCCCGCGCGGCTGCCGTAACGCTGTTGCGCCGCTTTAACACTGGGTGTGAAGGTGATGTCAGAAAATGCGCGCGACATAGCTAAATCCTTCCTAAGGTGATCGACAAATGTGGGTGCCCATATTGCCAATTACCATCAATGTAAAGAATACTCACAGTTATTAATTGATTGTTTTCAAAACTGGAATAATCCATGGATAGATTGACCGAAATGCAGATCTACGTTGCGGTTGCCGAATGCGAAGGGTTTGCGGCGGCGGCGCGGCGTTTGGGGGTGTCGCCTCCGGTCGTCACTCGGGCAGTAGCCGATTTGGAGGCACGTCTCGGCGTTAAGCTACTAAATCGCACCACCCGATATGTGCGCGCAACCGATGCCGGACAGCGCTATCTGGAAGACGCGCGGCGCGTGCTTGCGGCGGCAGATGAAGCGGACGAGGCGGCCATCGGCATTAACGCCGAACCGCGTGGACATTTAACCGTCACGGCACCGGTGCTCTTCGGACGCATCTACGTTATGCCGGGAATGGTGGATTATTTGCAGCGCTTTCCGGCGACTGAAGTGTCGGCGCTCTTTGTGGATCGCGTGGTGAATTTATTGGAGGAGGGCGTGGATGTTGCAGTGCGCATCGGCGAGTTGGGCGATTCCAGTTTTAAAGCGCTGCGTGTGGGCAGTGTGCGCAAGGTGCTCTGTGCTTCGCCGGATTGCATCGCCCGCCACGGCTTTCCCGCAAACCCTGAAGCGCTAACGAATCACCCAATCATTGTGGCTACTAATTTGAGTGCAAATATTGAGTGGCGGTTTATGCAGGGTGCAAAACCTTTGGCTGTTAGGATCAAGCCCCGTTTGTGTGTCACCAGCAATGATTCGGCAATTGAAGCTGCTGTGCGCGGTCTGGGCATTACCCGCTTGATGTCGTATCAGGTTGCGCCTGAGCTGGCATCCGGAAAATTGAAAATCCTATTGAGTGAATTTGAACCAGCACCTGTGCCGATTCATATTTTGCATCGCGAAGGTCGTTATGCTGCTACAAAAATTCGCAGTTTTATTGACTTGATGACTGAACGATTGCGTGCAAATAAATCCCTGAATTGATTTAATGCTGCCTAACGTAAATATCGAGAAAATAACGGGATGAGGCGATCGCTAATCCAATGATTATCCCAACGAGCGAGTTTCTATGTCGTATCAACAATTGCATCAGCACTTTTTAAAAATTTCGCATTTTAATCATCTCTCGGCAATTTGCGATTGGGATCAGGCGGCGATGATGCCCGCCGGTGGCAATGATGCGCGCGGTGCGGCTATGGCGGAATTGTCGGTATTGATTCATCAACTGACTACGGCGCCACAATTAGCGGAATGGATTGCAGTAGCAGAAACAGAAGCGCTTACCGCTGATGAAAAAGTTAGCCTCGCTGCACTTAAGCGCCGCTGGCGCCAGGCCAATCTTTTGCCGGAAGAATTGGTGTTGGCGCAATCGCTCGCCAACTCCACTTGTGAGCACGCATGGCGTGAGCAGCGCAAAAATAATGATTGGGCGGCATTTAAACCGAATCTCGCCAAAGTCGTGGAACTTGCGCGCGAAGAAGCGCGAGTACGCGCCGCCGATAGCGGCTTGAGCCGTTACGATGCGATGCTCGAACTCTATGAGCCGGATATGAACTGCGCAAAATTGGATGCCTTATTTGGCGAGGTAAAAACCTGGTTGCCGGAATTTATCCGGCGCGCCGATGCAAATCAGGCGGATAAAAATCTACTCACACCGACCGGCCCTTTTGCGATCGCGCAGCAAAAAGACTTGGGCTTGGCGGCGATGGAGTTATTGGGTTTTGATTTTGAGCACGGCCGTCTTGATGTCAGTAGCCATCCTTTTTGTGGTGGTGTGCCGAGCGATGTGCGCATTACCACGCGCTATGACGAAAGCGATTTTATGAAAGCGCTGCTGGGTGTAGTCCATGAAACCGGGCACGCGCGCTATGAGCAAAATTTATCACCCGCATGGGCGGGCCTGCCTGTGGGCGAAGCGCGCTCCACCGGTATCCATGAATCGCAAAGTTTATTTTTTGAAATGCAATTGGCGCGGTCACCTGAATTTACCAAGTTGCTGGCACCATTGGCCCAAAGATTATTAGATCGCGCACAAGATCCTGCATTTACTGTCGATAATCTCTATGCCTTCAATACGCGTATTAAACGTGGTTATATTCGGGTTGATGCCGATGAGCTGACTTATCCGGCACACGTTATTTTGCGTTATGAAATTGAGCGCGCCTTAATTGAAGGTGAAATTGAAGTTGACGATATTCCTGCGCTCTGGCATGAAAAAATGCAGGCGTACTTGGGGCTATCGACCGAGGGAAACTATCGCGACGGTTGCATGCAGGATATTCATTGGGCGCTGGGGCTATTCGGCTATTTCCCCTCCTATACCTTGGGTGCCATCTACGCCGCGCAAGAGTTTGCCGCGGCAACCCGTGCGATTGAGCAATTGCCAGCAAAAATCGCAGCGGGTGAGTTGGGTGAGTTGTTCCAATGGTTGAATGACAATATTTGGTCAAAAGCCAGTTTGTTAGCAACCGATGAACTGATGATCGCCGCAACCGGTGAACCGCTTAACGCAGGCTATTTCAAAGCGCATCTTGAACGTCGTTATTTTTCTGTTAAATAGGGTTTTTTGCGTAAATAATTTTTTACGTAAACGGGTTTTTTGAAGAGTTTTTTTGCGGAAGTTGTTTTGCAAAAGCAGTAGCTGGAATAAATGTATGTTTGTAGGTTTTGATTACGGTACGTCTAACTGCGCAATGTCCTGGCTTGATAAGGGCCGCGCAGCATTAATTCCGCTCTATGGCGATGACGCGTTTGTTCCATCCACTTTATATGCGCTGGAACGTTCGTTTATTGCGGAATTGATTGCGCAGCAATTGCCCGATGGCGATACAAAAATTGATTATGCACGCAGCCGTTCAGCGTTGCTTGGGCAGGCGCGTGCTGGAAAAATCGAACATGATATCGACCAGGTGCGCGATGGAATCTTTTTTGGCAGTGAAGCGATTGCTCATTACATAAGCGCGCCGGGTGAAGGCTATTTTATTAAATCGCCCAAGTCCTTTTTAGGCGCGAGTGGTTTGCGCCAGCAATCGGTCGATTTTTTTGAAGATGTTGTTGCGGCGATGATGCTCAATGTCAAAACCCGCGCTGAGCAACATCTGCAACAAGATATTACCCAAGTGGTGATAGGTCGCCCGGTAAACTTTCAAGGTATTAATGCACAAGAGAGCAACCAGCAAGCGCAAGCGATTTTGGCTGCGGCCGGTAAGCGCATCGGTT
>CAZCJR010000089.1:0-20211 GCA_964499225.1 uncultured Cellvibrionaceae bacterium
CGCCGGAACGATTCTGACTTCTACGGCCATGAGTTCCCCCATGTGTGATTGATAGAAACTTTTAGCTACCAGGGTCAACCAAATAAAGTCCATTACGCAAAATACGACCGCCGCGCCAAGGTAAGCAGCAATGTAGGGCATAGCGATTTATCTCCTTAAAGTGCAAACAATCGCAGCTGGCAGGAAGAGAGTCTGTGCGGTATCTAACCAGACCAATAGATAAAGTGGGGAACTAGGAATACTGTGAAGGGCAAATAGATATCATCTGATATCCCTGGATTTGACTGAAAGTCCGCGTAATCGCTCTGTAGTCATGATAACGGACGGGACAGATATGCAAAACGGGCTGAAGCCGTGTTTAATCGTGATCCATGTGTGGCTGAACGGACGGGGAATTCGCTCTTTAATAATGTCAAAGTGTTCGATTATTGAGTATTTTTCTTCAACTTAAAATTACCCTTATGTAAAAACTAAGGGCACCTACATCGACCTGGAAGGCTATAGAAGCCGAATACTGATTACATATAAGTTCAGAAATCATAAATTAATTTCGAGGATCATTGATATACCAATGCACGAAGACTGAAGCGACAGATGATCACTCGATAGTAATTATTTAAAACCGACTATTTACTCGATAATAAAAAAAACAAAGAAATTTCGCTTAATAAAATGCGTTGTTGGCGCGACATTAGTTAATAGTATTTTTACAAAATCCACTTCTACCCTTCAAATAACGCTTTAAACGTCAATTTAAAATTGATTTCATTTCATTTAACGTTTTAAACGTCAATTCAAACATTTCATTCTCTTTTAACAACGATTAGATCACCAATAATTGAATTTATTGGTTCATTCATGCCAATGAAACATTCACTACATATAGTGATTTCGCTTCGCAAAATTCAGTTAAAAATTTATTAGGGAACAGTAAAGATGAATCTTCAACGTATCGCTATTGTTGGCGCTGGACTCCGTTTTCCAGGGAATGCCGTTGATGTAAAAAGCTATTGGAATAATCTTTTAGGAGAAGTCGATGCAATCGGCGAAATTCCGAATGAGCGTTGGAATATAGATTCACATTATTATCCTGGTAAAGAAAAACAGCGATCAAAATCCAAAACGAAATGGGCAGGTATGATAGATGACATTACTGGTTTTGACGCCGCATTTTTTGGAATATCTCCGCGTGAAGCCGACACTCTAGACCCTCAACAACGCATGTTACTTGAAGTTTGCTGGAATGCATTTGAAGACGCCGGGCTGACACAAAATTTCATTAGCAAAGGCAAAACCGGCGTTTATATTGGCGGATTTACCCTTGACTACATGGTTCAACAACTCAATGGTATGGATTTAAATAGTATTGAACCGCACACCGCAACCGGCAGTATGATGACGTTACTGGCTAACCGTTTATCTTATGCGTTCAATCTTGAAGGACCAAGTTTATCCATCGATACAGCCTGCTCATCATCGTTAGTGGCGACGCATCTCGCCTGTCTGAGTTTATTAAATGGTGAATCGGATCTAGCGCTTGCTGGCGGCGTAAATGCATTGCTTATTCCTAGTTATTTTGTCGCTGAATCTCAAGCAGGAATGCTCTCCCCTACTGGGCGTAGCCGAACTTTCGATTCAAGCGCCGACGGTTATGTACGCGGTGAAGGCGCGGGCATCGTCGTTCTCAAACGATTGCAGGACGCACTTGATAATGGTGATCGGATTTATGCCACTATCGAAGCCAGCGGTGTAAATCATGATGGCAACTCCGAAAATCTAACGGTACCGAGCGGTGCTGCGCAAGCCAAACTCATGCGTAGTGTTTACGCTAAAGCTGGTGTTAATCCTAAAGATATAACATTCATTGAAGCACATGGCACCGGCACACCCGTTGGCGATCCGATTGAAGCCAATGCAGTGGGTGGTGTAGTGGGTGAAAATCGCCCGAGTGGAGAATATTGTTATATCGGTTCAGTTAAAACTAATATCGGACATACCGAAGCTGCTGCCGGCGTTGCAGGCCTTATTAAGGCAGCCTTATGTATTTATCATCGCTGCTTACCACCGCATTTACATTTGAAAGAAGTTAATTCTGCAATCAATTTCAATAAATTATCACTTAAAGTTCCCACGCAAATTCAAGAACTAAATAAACCATCGGAATCCATTTTGGCGGGAGTGAACTCTTTCGGTTTTGGCGGCACCAACGCCCACGTGCTATTGCGTGGAGTCTGTCAGGAGCAGCCGATAACATCAGCTGCAAACGACGCTCAACCACCGATTGTTTTATTGCCGCTCTCCGCAAGATCAGTCAGCTCCCTGCAATCGCTTGCAGACAAGGTTGCAACGCACATCGACAATCTAGCTACCGAGAACGATTTAATCGCGCTTGTCAGCAGTATGTGTCTGCGCCGTGATCATCACCCGCTACGGTTGTTGGCGAGAGCCAATAACCCTCAGCAACTGAGTGAAAAACTGCATGCCTACGCAATTGATAGTACAACTCCCGACGTGCAAATAAGCGCAAAAACACAATTTGCCACACATGCCGGTACGCCCAAAAAAATGGTGTGGGTATTCAGTGGCATGGGCCCGCAATGGTGGGGAATGGGCCAGGAGTTGTACCAAAGTGAGCCCAGGTTTAGACATGCAATTGACACTGTGTGTAACGAATTTGATCGGCATCTAAAAAAGGACGGCTGGTCTCTCGCTGAACAATTACAAACAAGTGAATGCGAATCAAGAATTAATGAATCTAATATTGCTCAGATAGCAAATTTTGCCATTCAATACGGATTATCCGAGCTATTAGAATCCTGGGGGCTTGTGCCAGATTGTGTTGTAGGCCACAGCGCCGGAGAACCCGCTGCTGCATGGCGATCTGGTGCATTAAGTTTTGAAGATGCTGTTTTGGTAACTTATCACCGCAGTCGTTTGCAGCAGCTAACTGCCGGCAGTGGAAAAATGATTGCAGTTGACGTTAATGTCGCTGAAGCCGAAAAATTAATTGCAATCATATCTCCTGCTGAACTCTCGATTGCAGCAGTCAATTCGGGGACCTCCTTAACCATCGCCGGGTCCGATGAAGCAATTGAAAAACTGGCTAGATATCTTGAGGACTTTCAAACTTTCGCAAAAATACTGCGCGTCGATATCCCTTACCACAGCCATATTATGGAGGTGGTGGAAAATGAGCTATACGAGGTTTTGGCAGGAATAAGACCTCAAGCAACGCATATCCCGCTCTATTCGACAGTATGTGGTGAAATTATCGAAGGGCATCATTTGGATGCGAAATACTGGTATAAAAATGTTCGTCAGCCGGTATTGTTCCATCAAGTAATTGAAAAACTGAGCCATGAAGCGGTGGATTGCTTCCTCGAAGTTGGGCCGCATCCGGTCTTGTCTGCATCGGTAAAAACTACGCTATCAGAGCATGGCGTTAGCGAGTCAGACACTTTAGTTGCGCATACTTTGCATCGCAAACTACCTGAGCAAGATGCTCTGTTTGACAATCTAGGTAAAATCTACTGCGCTGGCTTTGATCTAAATTGGCAAACGCTTAACACCGCTCCGCAAGATTCCAAATTTACACCATTTCCAAATTATCCTTGGACGCATAAACATTTTTGGAGCGAACCACCCAGTGTCAAAGAGGCGCGAATCAAGCGTAATGCACATCCTATTTTGGCGCACCGACTGGAATCACTCGCCCCCACTTGGGAGGTCGATATCTTCGCTGCAGATCTTAAATACATCCAACATCACCAAATTCAAGGATCGATAGTCTTTCCGGGTGCAGGCTACATTGAAATGTTTCTACGTGCAGCGAGAGAAATTTATGGAGTCGATGCAGAAATTGAAATTTCCGATTTGCAATTTCATAAAGCGATTTATTTAAACACAGACGAAAAAGTCGACATTCAATTATCTTACAACACGAGCACAGGCAAGCTCAGCGTTGTAAGCCGACCCTACGGAAATCTGGATAATCCTTGGGCCTTGAATGCCGATGCGCATTTGCATATGCGTCATTTAAATAAGCTGGTCACATTCGACGTAGATAGTGCTGGAGACCGCTGTTCAAAATATTTTAACCAAGACAACGTTTACCGCCATTTTCGCAAATTAGGTCTGGAGTATGGGCCATTCTTCCAAGGTATCAGCGAACTCCGACAAGGCAATGACGAAATACTGATGACATTGGACGTTAATCCAGAGATTCTGGATTCGTTAGGTAATTATCACCTACACCCTGTTGTTGGTGATCTTTGTCTACAAGCGATAGCCGCTACATTACCGTTAACGGAGGAGTCATCGGGAAATGTTTACCTCCCAGTAAGTATTGATTCTATTCATCTGCTCTCCCCTGTTACCGATATAAAATATGTACACGCTAAAATTAACCATCAGGATGAAGCCTATCTCACATGCGACATAGCATTGCTGGATGCTTCGGGAAAACCTTTCGTCATATTAAAAAATGCTAAAGCGAAAGCGATCGGCGTTGGTAGTGGCCATGCTAGTAAACCCCAAAAAATTTATCACTTAGATTGGCTGTTACAAGACCGCGCTGATGTTGCGGATAATATCACTGGGCAATGGTTAATTTTTGGTAACGATGACGTCTTTGAATGGCACCTGGTGAGTCAACTAGAAGCCCGCGGTGATACCGTATTTACTGTTCATCGGGGCCTCGATTTTTTATTCAAAGAACATAGCTGTTACCTAAACCCTGCCAATAAAACCGAATTCTCGCAATTACTTAATGCATTTTCTGCTGCAGAATATCCCGTTTTAAAAGGCATTATTTACCTCTGGGGTTGCAATCACGTTAATATTGATCTGTATGCAGAAAGCCCGATGAATCACGGTCAGCTATTACAATTACTCACCGTAACGCCAACCTATTTAATTCAGGCTGTTGCCACACAAGAGTGGAACCAATTTCCGAAAATTTGGCTGGTGACGGATCGTGCGCAACGAGTCGATGCTCTTAACATAAATGGTCTTGATGTAGGTGCTACTGCTACGCAACCATTACAAGCCACGCTTTGGGGGCTAGGCCGGGTTGCTGGCCAAGTTGAGCATAAAGACATTTGGGGCGGATTAGTAGATTTGGATTATTCATCCATGACTGATGTTCACGCACTTGTGAGGGAAATTCACGGACAGCACGACGAGGACCAAGTCGTTCTGCGTGGCAAATACCGATTCGTTCCCCGGCTAGCGCTAGCCCCCGAGAGCCAGTCTAAATATAAGCCGGTATTTCGCCGTGATGTCAGCTATTTAATAACTGGCGGGCTGGGTGCGCTCGGATTATTAACGGCAAAATGGTTAGTCGAAAATGGTGCGCGGCATTTGGTTTTAATAGGCCGCACCCCACTGCCAGAGCGCAGCATGTGGAAATCGTTGTCGAAAAAAGATGAACAGTTTGATCGCGTTCATTCCATCCTGATGTTGGAGCAGATGGGCTGTCAGGTCACAACGACCTCACTCGACATCAGTGATTTTAACGAATTAGAGCAATTCGTTAGCCATTATGAAAACCAACAAGCCAAGCCACCCATCTACAGCGTTTATCACACAGCGGGCGTTGCCATTCCTGAACTTATTATCAATATCGACGAGGAAAATTTTGCCAAAGTACTCCCGGCAAAAATTATGGGAGCACTCAATCTCGATCGCTTGTTCAGTACGCGTTGTCTTGATGCTTTTGTCATGTACTCCTCGTTAGCGTCTGTAGTTACCTCCTCAGGTCAAGCCAGTTACTCCGCCGCCAACGCATTTCTCGATGCGTTCGCTCAATGGCGACTTAGTCAAGGGCTGGCCGCGCTGAGTATTAATTGGGGCCCCTGGATGGAAGCCGGATTAGCCGCAGAATTAAACCTGGTTGATTTCTTTGCAAGCCGTGGATTTTTTGCGATGACAAATCAACAGGGTCTGGAAATCTTGAGTGCGCTCACATTGACTCAAATTCCACAAGCTATTGTCGTGGGTGCAAACTGGCGAACTGCAGTGCAAGTCGGCTATCCCAATGGAATTGCTCCTTGCCATCTGGAGAACGTGCTTAATGAGGAACTCAACAATTCCGATACTGCAGATGATCAAGTGGACGAAAAAGGGAAAAACTTTTTATACCAATATATCGCGATGTCCAACGAAGAAGAAAAGAAAAAATTTATCGCACAGTGTGTGGTTGATGAGTTAGCACGAGTCCTACGCATTTCCGCTGATGAGATCTCGCCGAGCTATTCGTTTGCGGCTATCGGATTGGACTCTATGTTAGCGCTCGATTTACGTAATCGCTTGGAGTCAGGCTTGGTCGTCAGTATTGCGGTTGTCGACTTGTTAAATAATCGTCCCATTGTTGAACTGGCAGAAAAATTATTCAACCAACTCGAAGCGCAAATTGCTGACCTTGCCGAAGACGATGAGAGTGATGACATACAGACCCCCAGCGACGCAGGAAAAACCTCACTGAGTGAATCAATCGAAGCGTAGGAATGCAGAAATGAGTATTCAAGATAAACAAAAATTAGTAGCGCAAAAGCTGATGCAAAAGCACAGTAAAAAAGCAGCGCTGCACATTCCTAAGCGTGACCCGCAAATGAGGGTGCCACTGTCGCCCGCGCAAATGCGCCTGTGGCTGTTGCAGCAAATGGATCCAAACAGCAGCGCCTATAACTTGGTGAGTTGCTTTAGTCTCGAGGGTAATCTCGATGTAAAAGCCCTTAAATTAGCACTCGATAGCCTTGAAAAACGGCATGAAATGCTGCGCACGGCATTTTCTATTGATGAAGAGGGCGTGCCATTTCAAAACATTCAGTCAGCCCAAGGTGCGCCGTTTTATGTCGAAGAAGTTTCCTTAGAAGGGAACGATCATGCCAATGTTGATCGCATAATCAATGCACGAGCCAATATTCTATTCAATTTTGAAAAAGGCCCACTGTGGAATATTAGCCTGATAAAAACGGGAACTAATGCGGCCATACTAGTCATTAACATACATCACATTGCTTTTGACGGCTGGTCACTCGGCGTATTTGTCCGTGAATTATTCGATTATTACAAAGAAGCTGTTATGACAGGCTCAGTCATCACTCCTGAGTTAGAAATTCAATATGCGGATTATTCGGAATGGCAGAGGAATTATTTACAACAGTCTGAACGAGCTACTGAACAGGCGATTTTTTGGCGCGAGTATTTAAAAAATACGCCTGGGGTGCTAACACTGCGGCATGATTTTCCGCGTAAACAAAATTTTACCAACAAAGGGGCAACAAAAACTCTGGTATTGCCTTGGGAGTTATTTCATGCGCTCTGTCATGTGGGTCGAGATAAAGCAATCACACCATTTAATTTGTTCATGAGCATTTTTAAAACCCTGGTTTATCGTTACACAGGCCAACAACACATCGTCATCGGCACTCCCGTATCAGGGCGCACTCAACCGGAATTTAGTTCTTTGATTGGCATTTTAGCTAATACATTGCCCATTACCAATAGCATCGACCCCAATGAACCTTTTCTGGAGATGGCTGAACGAATTGCACAAGGATCCTTAATGGCATTTCAGCACGCCGATTTAGCGTTTGACAGTATCGTTGAAACGGTTAATCCGGAGCGTATCGCAGGCGTTAATCCCCTATTTCAGATTTTCTATGCCTACCAAACAAAAGTAGATCCAGGGTCAGTGGCAGGCTTGGACGTGTTATATCAGATTCGTGATTTTGGCACAGCAAAGTTTGATTTGTCGCTGGATGTGATGGAAGGCCCCGAGGGCCCCACGTGTATTTTTGAATACAACACCGATTTATTTATGGACCAGACCATCGAGCGCATGATGGAGCATTTTCACCAGCTGGTGAAAAACGTGTTAGCCGACCCGATGCAAAGCGTTGGCACCATCGAGTTTTTAACTGAGCAAGAACGAAACAGGTTAGCGCCACCTCATCCCATCCGTTATTTACCTGATGAATATGCTATTACTTTTGGTGAACGTTTTGACCAGATGGTAAATCGATGCGGTGCGCGTACTGCGCTAGTCGATGGATCGATCCGTTTAAGCTACGCAGAACTCGCACGTCGGGTAAATCGTGTAATCAATGGTTTAGTAGCAGCGGGCATTGTCGAAGCAGAAAACATTGGTGTCTGCCTGCCTCGCAGTTGGGAAATGGTTGTCACTGTACTGGCAATTAATCAATTAGGTTGCGCGTTCATTGCACTTGATCCGGAACAACCCGAAGCTCGGCTGCAACATCTGATCGAAAATGCAAACATTAATCGCATTATTCACTCGGAAAACAATCCCGATAAAATAACGCAGGCAGAAGCAACCACTGAGTTTCTCACCATAGAACTTTTGCTTCTAGCCCCTGAAAATGTGTCGCTCATATTGCCAAGGGTCCTACCACATGCGACCGCCTATTGTGTATACACCTCAGGGACAACGGGTAAACCTAAAGGCGTTGCTATAACTCATAGCAATTGGATGAACGCGCTATATGGCTGGCAAAAACATTATGCACTAGGCAACCCTATTCTTAATCACTTACAAATGGCCAATATCGGATTTGATGTTTTTTGTGGAGATGTAATTCGAGCCCTTGGAACCGGTGGAAAATTAGTATTGTGTAAAAAAGAAGATTTTGCACAACCCGATATTTTGTATCACTTAATGTGCGCAGAGCAAATCGAGTTCGCGGAATTTGTGCCAGCTGTTTTCAGGCCTTTTGCTGATTACCTTGAACGAAGCCAACAATCTCTACTCGATATTAAATTGCTCGCCGTGGCATCAGATAGCTGGTACATGAGCGAATATCAACGTTTCCTAAAACTACTGCCCGCATCTGCCAAACTTATTAATTCCTACGGCATGGTTGAATGCACGATCGACAGCACCTGGTTTAGCTCTGAGCAATTGAACACGACGGAAATTTTTTTAAATAACGATGCCACCGTACCTGTCGGTTTTAACTTCCCCAACGTGGACACCTATGTTCTTAGCGAGCAGCAACAGTTACAGCCCTTGGGCGTCATAGGCGAAATTTATGTCGGTGGGATGGGCGTCGCCGGAGGATACATTGGTCTTGATCAGCTCAATAACGAACGTTTTCTACAAAACTCGTTTGTAGCTAACGAAAAAATGTATCGCACAGGTGATTTAGGATACCGCCGTGCAGACGGCTCACTGGTTTTACTTGGGCGTAGCGACAATCAAGTCAAAATCAGGGGACAACGGGTTGAGTTGGCAGAAATCGAAGCATGTATTCTACGCAGTCCGCATATCGCCAAAGCTGTTATTAATGTGCAAAAAAATACTATCGACCAAGTAATCTTAGTGGCTTATTTGGTTGTGAGTGAGGAATTCGAACTAACGGAATTAAAAACTAATCTATCGCAATGGCTACCAGGCTATATGATCCCCTCGCACTACCTGGTATTGGCAGAATTACCGCTTAATCAAAATGGGAAAGTTGATCGCAAAGCCCTAACGCCAGTCGCCACAATGACAGAGACGGCTACTGCTGAGTTTCAGGCCCCGGCAACACCAACTGAGAATGTGTTGGCAACTATTTGGGGTGAAATTTTTAAGGGTGCATCCATTAGCCGAGTTAGTGACTTTTTTGGGCTAGGCGGACATTCTCTCACCGCAGTACAAATGGTTGCGCATATACGGAAATCGGTTTGCGAAAATATAAGCGTACAGGATATTTTCAATCACACTCGCCTTATGGAATTGGCAGCGCGCATCGATGCACTAAAGAATCAGTCACCCAATTTCACTCAGACCACATCCGCACCAGTAGTAACCATTACACCAAAACCTGAAGATCGCTTTAAACCGTTTCCGATGACGCCCATTCAACAAGCCTATTGGCTAGGGCGCGGAGACTTATTTGAGTTCGGCAATGTCAGCGCACACAGTTATGACGAGTTCGATATGGAATTGCTCCACCCTGCACGTTTAGAAGCAGCATGGAATAAAGTAATTCAGCAACACGACATGCTACGAACAGTTGTGTTAAGTAATGGCGAGATGCAAGTTTTACCAGAGGTGCCGAATTATAGAATTCGCTGCGAAGATTTTACCGGATTGCACAACGATCATATGAATCAGGCACTGGCCGAGGTGCGCGCACAAATGTCGCACCAAATTATTGACGTAACCGCTTGGCCAACATTCGATGTGCGCCTATCGATGTTACCCGATGCCCGCATGCGCTTGCATTTTAGTACCGATGCAATCATGTTTGATGTGCGTAGTTTTATTATTTTGTTAGAGGATTTCATCGGATTTTACAGTGACAACGCCAAGCAAGTACAACCAGCAGAAATAAGTTTCCGCGATTACGTGCTGGCTGAACAGGACATCGTTCAATCGGTAGAAAATACTAAAGCCCGGGACTATTGGCAGGAACGTATTCCATCATTGCCGCCTGCTCCGCAAATTCCACAGGCAAAAAATCCTCGCGATGTAATCAAGCCGCACTTTACGCGTTTACACAGCCGCTGGAACCGGGACATCTGGACAGCACTTAAAAAAATGGCCATGGATGCAGGCATTACTCCCACAGGCCTACTCTTGGCAGCCTACGCCGAGACACTCGCCTGTTACAGTCGCGCGCCGGCATTTTCATTAAACTTAACATTTTTAAATCGTCGCACGCTACACCCTGCCGTTGACAAAATTGTTGGCGAATTTACCTCCTTGACACTGCTGGCTATCGATAACGCAGACGGACACGATTTTAAAAGTCGGGCACGGAAAATCCAGGCGAATCTGTGGGAAAGCCTGGAGCATAACGATTTCAGTGGTATCGATGTCCTGAGGGAATTATCAAAAATATCTGGCGATAATTATCGCGCACGCATGCCGGTAGTATTCACCAGTGCACTGGTTATGGATGTACCTGAGCAAATAGCAGGTATCGACATCACCCCTCTCCATCTGAATAGCATTACGCAGACTTCTCAAGTGTGGCTCGACTGTGGCGTATGGGAAGAAGCGGGAGAACTCTTGTGCAACTGGGATGTGGTAAAAGAAATGTATCCCAATGGTGTAATCGAGCAAATGTTTTCAGATTTTACTGCACTGGTGGGGCGTCTTGCCGATTCCGCTAATCTGTGGTCAGCGGTAAGCCTGCGTGATAACAATAGCCAAACCGAGACTTACCCCGACTATTATCCACAAATAGTTACGCCACACTATATCGGCAATGCAGACGACACTCTCATCCAATTGTTTTTAGATAAGCTACAGAACCAGCCGCATCAATTGGCCGTGATCGCGGAAGATCGAAGTTTGACGTATTTGCAGTTGGCCGAAATTGGGTATGGATTGGCAGAAAAATTTATTAATAATGATGGCACGCAAGCAAACTTAAAGAACCATTTAGTGGCTATTGTGATGCATAAAGGCTGGGAGCAAGTAGCTGCGGCGGTAGGAATTATGATGGCAGGAGGTGCGTATTTACCGGTCGATCCCGAATTACCCGCTGAACGTATTCAATACTTAATTGCGCAATGCGACGTCGAGTTTCTCGTAACACAACCATGGTTGGTGGAAGAAATACCTGCTCTGGGTCCAATTAATCTTATTGTGCTGGATGCCAACTGTCGACGCGAATTAGATGCACATCTCGTCGATTTTTTACCCTCAGCGGATGATCTTGCCTATGTGATTTTTACGTCAGGCTCGACTGGCCTTCCCAAAGGCGTGGTGATTGATCAACGGGGGGCAACCAACACTATTCTGGATTGCAATCGTCGTTACGGTGTAACTCATGCTGATTCGGTTCTGGCAATCTCTGCTTTAAATTTTGATTTATCGGTTTATGACATTTTTGGAATGCTCGCTGTAGGAGGATTCATCGTCATGCCGGCTTACGAAAAACGGTTGGACCCACGCCATTGGTTAGCGCAAATTACAGCCCACAAAATAACAATTTGGAACAGTGTACCTGCACTGCTCGGACTATTAATTAACTACTGCGAACAGCAGCAAATACAGTTACCCAGCTTGCGCCAAGCATGGGTCAGCGGTGACTGGGTGCCCCTCACATTAAGTGAACGATTGCGAGCAGTAAATCAAGATATTTCCGTAACCAGTATGGGCGGTGCTACCGAAGCGTCAATATGGTCGATTACCTACCCTATATGCGCTATCGACCCTACATGGCAAAGCGTCCCATATGGTAAGGCCATGCACAATCAGATGATGTATGTATTAAATCATCGGTTGGAAATTTGCCCGCGTTGGGTCATCGGTGAAATCTATATTGGTGGGATTGGTCTGGCAAAAGGCTATTGGCGCGACGAACAAAAAAGCGCTCAGGCTTTTATTATTCACCCCATCACCGGCGCGCGACTCTATAAAACTGGCGATCTGGGGAGGTTGCTACCCGATGGCAATATCGAATTTTTAGGCCGCGCAGATTTCCAGGTAAAAGTACAAGGCTATCGTATTGAATTAGGAGAGATTGAACAGACGCTGATGCATCTTGATGGCGTTAAGGATGCACTCGTATCCGTTATCGGCGATCGCCACAGCGACAAAACACTCGTGGCTTATATCGTAGCTCAACCCAATTTACCGCCGCTGGATTTCACCCTCATTCAAAATGCTATGGCAGAAAAGTTGCCGACCTACATGGTGCCGCGACGTTATTTCGAATTGAGCTCGTTTCCATTAACCGCTAACGGCAAAGTCGACCGCAACCAACTGAAAATTCCAGAAACGATTGATATCGAAACTCGCCCATGTTTTCGAGCTGCAGAGACTGAATTACAACAGCGCTTAGTGGAAATCTGGCAAACCCTTTTAAAGCAAGACGTCATTGGTATTGACGATCAATTTATTCACCTTGGTGGTGACTCCATGAAAGCCGTCACCATGTTAATTATGATTCAGTCTCGCTTGGGAATTGATGCCAGTTTCAGACAAATCATGACAAGCAAATCCATAGCTGAACTAGCAGAAAACTTATCAACTTGTAAGGTTCTTGATCTGAAAGAGAAAAACTGCCGGGAAACCGAAGAGAACTTGTAACACGCAGTATCTTAACAAGTAGAAACCTAATCTTGTTGCCAAAAACGATACAGAAATTCAATTTTAAAATTAATCATTGGGAGTATGAGTATGGACATTACTTTGGAATCACAAACTGCGGTGGAACCCCGTGTCCGGCCATTACATCAGGAAAAAAAGGTCAACAAGGAAGTTTTAGTCGATCTACTGAACGTCAGCAAATTCTATCAGTTAGGTGATGTGAAGGTTACCGCGTTGGATAACGTGTGCCTCACCCTACATACCAATGAACTGGTCGTGGTCTACGGCCCTTCTGGATCTGGTAAATCCACCTTAATGAATCTGATCGGCCTGACTGATGTGGCTGACTCTGGTGTAGTGAAAATTCTTGGACAAGACGTTACCAAGCTAAGTGATAGTGAGCAGGCGCATTTTAGAAATAAAAACATCGGCTTTATTTTTCAAAGCTTTAATCTTATCCCTATGTTTAGCGCTCTGGAAAATGTCATGCTCCCGCTACTCATTGCGAAAACTCCCAAAGTGACGGCGCGTGCATGCAGTATGGAAATGCTCGATAAAGTGGGCTTGAAAGAGAAAGCCAACGCGCGACCAAATCAACTCAGTGGTGGCCAGCAACAGCGAGTTGCGATTGCTAGAGCCTTGGTGACAACACCAAAATTAGTTATAGCAGACGAACCTACAGCCAACCTCGACAGCAAATCCAGCGAGAATATTATTCAACTAATGCGTAATTTAAATAAGGAGTTTAATACGTCATTTTTAATTTCAACACACGATACCCGTGTACTCAGTAAAATTGAGCATCAAATACAATTAGTTGATGGAGCTATTTGTGCCAACTACAGCGAACACACATCAGACAGTATCAGTGTCGCTGATTATATTAATACAGTGAAAGGAGCTCGATAATGGAAATGCTCACCTTTGCATTCCGGAACATTTGGCGCAATAAACGCCGCAGCTTAACCACTATGGCTGCCATCGTGTGCGGGTATGCAGCAATTAGTTTATTTGGCGGCTATATCGCTGATACGTTTAACAGCTTGCAAGTGCAAGCCGTGAACGGAGAACGCCTTGGGCACCTTAGTATATTTAAAGAAGGAATGTTAACCGAAGGGAAACTACGCCCCAAAAAATATTTATTTACAGAAGATGAAATGCAAACGCTTACCGAAGTTGTGAATAGTTATCCCGGCGTAAAATTAGTCACCCCAGGATTACCGATTAGTGGAATTTTTAATGCTGACAATGCATCCAGTATCTTTATTGGTGATGGTGTAGTGGCAAAAGATTTAGGTATCTTACGCGGCGAACTGTCGGAAGGTTATGGTGGGCAAGTCTATCAAGACAACGGCATGGGTATTGCAATCGCGTCAGACATGGGGCGCATGCTGGCACTGGAAAAAGGTGGACTACCGACGTTGATCACCAGCACATATACCGGGCAGGCCAACGCCATGGATGCAGAAGTCGTAGATATTTTTGAGACCGGAAATGCAGGCACAAATGACAAAATGATTCTCGTCCCTTTTGAGTTTGCGCAACACCTGATGGATACCACCGGTGCACAGCGATTTGTTGTTTTGCTCGACAATATACATAACACCTGGATCGCTAGAGACGAGCTATTGAAAAAATTAACAGAAGCCGGTTTAAGTGTTGAAATCAAAACCTGGCGCGACCTCTCAAGTTTTTACAACCAAGTGGCGGGCCTGTTTAACATGATATTTACCTTCATTTTTTGCATCGTCTTCATTGTGATTGTTATGAGCGTTATCAATACCATGAGCATGAGCGTGGTCGAGCGCACACGAGAAATTGGTACATTGCGATCATTGGGTTTTAAGAGGACGCAAGTTGTCTATTTGTTTTTACTGGAAGGTTGCATATTAGCCATTATTGCGGTTGGCGTTGGCGCATTAGTGAGTTTTGCGGTGGCGGCCAGCATTGACCTTGCTGGCATCGAATACACACCACCCAATTCATCTGCACCTGTACCTTTGATAATTGCGCTGAATTTCCCGCAAATGTTTGTCACTTTCCTCCTCGCACTAGTGTTGGCTGGATTAGCCGCAGTGTGGCCGTCGGTTGGAGCCAGTCGTAAGCCGATTCATATGGCATTAAACCATGTTTAGATATCAAACACGCATTAGTTTAAAGGTAGGTAACTATGAATACGCTAGCCATAAATAAATCAATTGCAGCTGTGGCCCTCTCATTAATCTTTGCACCCTTGATGGCGATGAATATCGAGCAAGAGGAAAAACCAGAGATCTCAGCGCTGCAAATATTGCAGTCTAGTGACAGGGCAAGAGGTGGCGGTCTACCGGGGATTGAGTGGACTTTAGATATGACGACACACGAGCCCGAGGCTGACGATCTGCATGAAATCATGAATGTGATGGCTTTGGACGACTATAGTCTTGCGACCCGAATATTTCCCAAGCGCTCGGCTGGTGGAAAATTACTCCAAGTGCGGAAAAATATGTGGTATGCCAAACCAGGTTTACGCAAACCGATTTCGATATCGCCCAGACAAAAGCTATCTGGACCAGCTGCAAATGGTGATATTGCTGCAACCAACTATGCGCTTGAATACGACGCCGAATTGATTGGAATGGAATTGGTGGACGGCAAAAATACCTATGTGCTGGCACTTGAGGCGAAAAATCGGTGGGTCACCTATGACAAGATTAAATATTGGGTCGCGGTTGATCGATTTGTTCCGGTGCGCGCTGAATTTTATACAGTGTCAGGCAAGTTATTTAAATCAGCGATATTTGAGAACGAAAATGAAATCAACTACAAGGGAGAATCGATCCCCTTCGTGAGTAAAATCGTAATCACTGATGCAATAAAAATAGGGGCTGTATCTACACTGTTGTACAGCGACGTAAAAACCAAGGGATTGTCGTCTTTGGATTTTTCACCATCGTTATTAATGAATTAAGTACAAATTATGGATGATCGAACCCCCAAAGCTAATAGTCATCGCTGTAGAAAAGACGTGCCTAACAATAAGAAAAACATTCAGTTGCTTCTTATTGCTCTTCTTTTTCCAGACACTGTTTTAGCAAGAGAAGCCACATGGTGGGATGAGAAGCTTTCATTTCAGCTTGATGGCATTGTTTCCGCAACAGATATGAACATTCAGGATGAACTGTTTAATCAACCATTTTCGGTGGGAAACTTTACCGGCCTTAGCAATCAACTTTATGAGTTTGAGTTACGACCGAATATTGAACTTAGTATTAGTGTTTGCGACGTTAACCTTAAACCCCGCTATCACGTTAGTTACTCAGAGGATCGCCAACCGGAAAACTCCGAATCCGATACTTTTTTTAACACGGCATTGGTTGCTTGTCGGCTCGCCGACTCAATGAATTTAAAAGTCGGCAGGCAAAGAGTGACTTGGGGTAATAGTCAATTTCGCTCGCCCAGCAACCCATTTTACTCTGAATCGACTCTCTTTAATCCACTCAGCGAGATAGTGGGCAAAGATTTTGCAATTTTTGAGTACAGTGCCAGTTTTAGCTGGAAAATTAGCGTGATTGCGAATTGGGACGAAAGTCACGTTGATAGACCGCCTAATCCAAACTATCAATTTTTAAAAACCTATGGATTTAAAACGGAATACACCGGGCAATCGAGCCAATGGGGTGGAATTCTATCCAAGCGAGAAAATAAACCTTTACGGTTTGGTGGATTCAGTAATTACACATTGAATCGGGCGGTATTAATATACGGTGAATTTTCCGTTTCAAAAGATTCCGTAGGTTTGCTCCCCGTCACTGACCAAGATATTGATACCGACTCTAACCTTATCCCACTGACGTTTGTTACCGCCGAACAGGTCGATAAAAAATATCGTTATAGTGTATTAGCGGGAGCAAGTTACACGTTGATGAATGGCTGGACCACGAGCGCAGAATATCTCAATACTAATGAAGGCTTCAATAACGCCCAAACAGACGATTGGATCGATGCAGGCGCAGCGGCAATACTCAAGTTAAACGCTGGCGAAGACGTGACACAAGCGGTACCTGTTTTAGTCGACGCATTTGATCCGCTTTGGCGACAGCTACGGCAGAATTATGTAATCCTCGGATTGAATCGCACCCAAATCCGAAATAGTTTTGATGTAGCTTTTCAAAATATTACTAATTTGGATGACAAGAGTAATTCCATTGCCGCATCTATAGTCTATCAATCGTCTGATAGTACGGAGTTATTTTTAGTTGGTAATGCAAATACCGGTGGCGGATCGAGCGAATTTGACCGTTTGGTTGAAAATATTGTTGTCATCGGTCTGCGTTTTTACACTTTTTAATTAGAGAAGGACACAATGAATACTGCCCATCAAGCACATGATTTAACCTCCTACAGTGAAAAGATTTATAACCAGAGATTCTCAAATGTGCCTGGCTGCCAATCGCCTTGGCTCCACGTCTTTAATATATCAAAGCAGCCAAAAATTCGACTTTATTGCTTTCCCTATGCAGGGGGCAACGCAGGGATTTTTAGCAGATGGGCAGATTCCTTTGGCTCTGACGTGGAAATTTGTGCAATTTCGTTACCTGGACGCTGGAAACGACTAAATGAACCGAGTATCGCTAATATGAATACGCTCAGTTTAGAAATTGCCGATGCAGTCAGAGCGGAAAGTAAAACACCCTTTGCTTTTTTTGGGCATAGCATGGGCGCAATCTTATCATTTGAAGTAAGCCGTTTATTGCGTAAACAGGGAGCTATGCTACCGGATCATTTATTCGTGTCCGGTGCGCAAGCACCACATACACTTAATGAAGCTGACGCAAATAGGCGAAAAAAAGTGGTGCACATGAACGACGACGAATTTCTGGGCTACTTACAATTATTATCAGGTACGCCTGGTGAGCTACTTCAAAATCCAGAAATGCGCGCGCATGTTCTTAAAACGATGTTGCCCGATCTACAGGCGATTGATGGGTGGCAATACAAGCCAGCCAAACCATTTAATCAAAATATCAGTGTATTTGTTGGCACAGATGATCCGGTCATTGATATCGACTCGGCAAGGGCTTGGGAGCAACACACGCTTAATCAATGCGAATTGAATATTATTTCGGGTGATCATTTTTTTATACATACTCAAAAAGAACTGCTCACACATAAAATAAAACGCATTCTTGAGATCGAAGCACTTATTTGAGAAATAATAGATAGTTAAACATACAGTGCAGCATTTAATAAAATTTATGCACCTAATTACATGACATCGGGATCCGTACAAGGGACCCTCAATAACATCGGAAATAGTAATGAAGAAAGTGCTTATCATTGGATCGGGAATTCTCGGCCTCACTCTCGGCCGAATATTAACTGCGGCAGGTTATACCTTAATATTTTTTAATCGTTCAGGCGCACTTAATGCAAGCGATGCCCTACCTGTCGGAACAGACTATCAATGTGTCGAACTCGACCTACTCAGTAGCAACCAGTTTGACCCAGATGTGATATCCGGCATTGATGCTATATATTTTTGTGCCGCACCGAAATATTGGTTATGGCCAGAAGAATTAATGCCACTGGTAAAAAGTTCATTATCCATTGCAACTAAGCTTGGCGTGCCTTTTATCTACGCCGACAATCTTTACGCTTATGGCAACATTGCTACCCCCATAAATGAAGAGACTCCCCGCAATCCACAAACGCGTAAAGGCATCGCTCGCAATCAGGCATTAGAGCTGGTATTACAAGCTCATCAACGCGGTGAAGTAAACGCAGTGGTTGTACAAGCATCGGATTTTTACGGGCCTGGAGTTGGTATATCGATGGTAGGCAAAGCATTATTCGACAGCGTAAAAGCAGGACAACCTGTTAATTGCTTGGGGAATATCGATAAACTTCACAGCTTTACCTACATAGTGGATTTTGCTGAGGCGATGGTATGCGTTAAAAATAATCCCGATAGTTTCGGCCAGATTTGGATTGCCCCCTGCGCCAAACCGCTGAGCATGCGTACATTTGTGGAAATAGCGGCGCGCAACCTTAACCAACCTGCAAAAATGCGCGTTGCACCTAGACTACTATTTTGGTTTTTGGGAGTAACTAACAAACCGATACGCGAATTGAGGGAAGTCGACTATCTCTATTACGAGGACTTTGTTGTGGACAGTAAAAAATTTGAAGCGCGCTTCCACAAAAAACCAACCTCCACAGAGGATGGTATCCGGCGGACACTTGCTCAAATTGCAGCATCCGGAAAAAAGGAGACAACTATGGCGTCACCTGAAATCCCGTGATTTGACTAATAACCCCTGTAATCGATCAGTGTAGTCATGCAACTGACCGGCAATGATATGTACGACAGGTTGAGTGACGTGTTCAGTCGCGATCTCAACCGTGCCTTTAATCAGCAGCAATTTTGCGGTTAATAAAATCTTGCGATAGGTTTCCTGAGTGCCCTTCCACACCACGATATTCAT
This sequence comes from uncultured Cellvibrionaceae bacterium, assembly GCA_964499225.1. GTDB lineage: Bacteria > Pseudomonadota > Gammaproteobacteria > Pseudomonadales > Cellvibrionaceae > Cellvibrio. The sequence goes on from CAZCJR010000089.1 coordinate 19,522, forward strand.
ATTGCCGGTTTCATCTTCCAGCGTGAGAAACATAGTGCCTTTAGCAGTACCCGGGCGCTGGTGACAGGTCACCAGCCCGGCTACACGCGCGAAGCCTTTATGCCGCAAATGAATAAGTTCACTTTGTTTTGTGCAGCGTTTAAAAGGTTCTTCATTGCGCAGCAATAGCATGGGATGTTCGCGCAGCGTATAGCCCAAGGTTTGATAATCATTGAGCACATCCATTGCTGCTGTGGGTGGCGCGGTAAATAAATCATCGGCGGCGGAGTTCGTACTGGCATTCAGCAAGGGCGATGAGTGTTCGATACCGGCAGCAAGCCAGCGGGATTGATAGCGGTTGCCGCTGAGGCTGCGCAGCACATCGGCAGATGCAAGACACTGTAAATCAGCTGCGGTTAATTCCGTTCGGTCAGCAACATCTTGCAGGTTTACAAAAGGTTTATCACCCCGCCAGTGTTCAATACTGGCGGCTTTATTGTTATCGAGCGATTTCACCTCGCAAAACCCCATGCGTATTGCCCAGCGATGGTTATGCAGTTCCAAATTGTTGTCGTAAATACTCTGATTAATATCAACCGGCAAAATAATAATGTGATGTCGCTGTGCATCCTGAATTAATTGCGCACTGGAATAAAAACCCATGGGTTGGCTATTAAGTAGCGCACAATAAAATGCAGCGGGATGATGACA
>CAZCJR010000090.1:0-19748 GCA_964499225.1 uncultured Cellvibrionaceae bacterium
AAAATTACTGCACAAATAGTTTTGAGCTGTGGGCGCGTTTTGACACAGTCTCGGCACGTTAGCGAACTTCAGTCTATTACGTTCGGGTACTCAGCCCAAGCAACCCGCACCAAACCACGGGCACAAATCCAGTCGTTCACAATACAATGAATTGAAAAAACGAATTCCATTTATCCATGTTAAAGAAAGTAATACGCCCGAACGACAACGCTTCACCTTGGCAATAGAAGCAAGTAAAGACTATTGCATCATTTAGTGCCAGTTTGAATTACAGGCCATTACTGCAAGCCCTACTCTCATCCACTAACCTGCCCGCGCAGCAGTAAAACCCGCAGCCGGGAATTCTGACCCCGATCCCTAGTTGGCACATTGGGTTTTTAACGCATTACGTGTCCTCGTACAGCTTTGCCTACGTTATGGCGGCTGGGCGAGGCCACCTTCGGGTGGGCCGGCGTTGATTTGGGGCCGGTGGTTGCAACCTTGTCCAGTTCGCCTCCATGAATTGCAACCTCATGGAGGCAATTACTCCCCCCAAAGTACGAGATACTATTATGGATAATGTGATTTCCTACCCCGCTTTTCCCGATTCCTGCGTTATTAAACTCGATCAACACCAATTTACTTTTTTCCGCAAATCCCGCCTTGAAATTCATTCGCCCGAGGGCAAAGTTCTTACAGTAATTAGCAAGCCTCTGCCCAATAAGACAGATGCCGATGCGGTTTATCAGTTGTGGTGTCAGGCGTGTTTACTGGAAGTGGTGTTTGACGAAATTCAGGAAAAAATAAAATTACCGCAGACAGCGATTAATTGTATTGCGCATGTTGTTGACAGGATTGATGCGCATCTTAAGAGACGGGCGCGCATATAAAAAAGAGGCGGCTTTATGGCCGCCTCTATTGATTGTTATCACGCAATACTACCGGCACGCTGGTTGACGCAGTTATAAACCCAAAACCAAACCCGGGATCAACCGCGCGTTAGAACTATCTACTCAACCCCAACCATTGGCTAATACCACTTATCCTCCTTAACAAAACAAATTCCATTATTAAAAGAGCGACCAATGAAATCGCCAACAGCGGCAAAAACATTGCCAAACCTATTGTGATAGCCACCACAGCGAAACCAATCCGGGTTGGCATGGGTGGTGGCGCACCCAGTACGGAATCCGGTTTGCGTTTGCGCCATAAGATAAACCCGCTGACGCTGATTAAGATTAAACCTGCACAGGTGAGCACACCTAACACCAGATTAAACCAACCAAATAAATAACCTTCGTGTGCCGCGATTCCAATACCTATGGCGCGATCTAACAATTTTTTCTCGGCAAAACCACTTTGCTTTTCGATACTGCCATCGCCATTGATCCACACATCGGCGCGTTGCGGGCGGTTACCGGTTTGGGATGAGGCTTTCCAGCTGATGTGGTGTGTGCTGGCAACACTGAGTTCAACCGGTGGCGGTAATTTTAATTGCTGCGCTGCTAGTAGAACTTCTGGTGTTAAATTAAAAGTATCACTTGCTTGCGCGCGCCAATGATCGTGCTCTTGTGCGCGGCTTTGGGTCCAATCCTGCTGCTTGGAAAAATCAACTGAACGCACTTCTTTTAAAGCTGCACCCCACACCAGTGCCCAGGGCAAACCGGTGACTAATAGAAATAATGCGAGCGCAGAAATCCAGATGCCGGTAACGGCGTGAATATCTCGCCAGAATGTTCTACTACCATCGCGCAAGCGCGGATAAATAATGCCCGCCACGCCCTGTGCATTACGCGGCCACCATAAATATAAACCGGTAACGATTAATACGATCGCCCAGCAGGCGGCGAGTTCGACTAACACTGAACCAACATTACCGAGCAGTAATTCGCCGTGAAGTGTTTTAACAATAGTCATTAACTGTTCGTCACTACGCTCTTTCGCAAGCACAGCACCGGTATAGGGATTTACAAAGACCATCCAGTTAGTATCGGCCTGCACTTTGATTAACACAGCGTCATCAGCTGCTTGTGGTAAGCGATAACTTAATAATTTTCCGCCGTCGATGGTAGCGAGCGCAGCGCTAATTTGTTGATTGGGCGCGAGCGCCTCGCCGGTGACTCGCAAACCCCGATAGTCGCGCTCTTGCCAATATTCGTAATAGGGCTTGAATAAATAAACTGCGCCGGTCAATGCAAGTATGATGACAAACGGGATAGAAAAAATCCCGGCGTAAAAATGCCAGCGCCAGATGGTGCGGTAAAGGGCTTTGTGGTTGTTAGTATTTTCAGCCATTGCTTTCACTCACCTTAAATTTTTTTCACTCGCTCTTACATATCGTAAGAAAGACTTAAATACAGACTACGCCCCGGCCAGGGATGCGCAACATAGCTAACCTCATCGGTAAGATTGTCGATACCAAAACCGACTTCGATTTGATCAGTGAGATCGTAAGTGGTCTTTACACCGACGCGGGTATAACCATCCTGCGCACCCATCACTTGCTCGGCGGTGTCGGTATTGTCGAGGCGACCAAAACTTTTATCGGCGTATTGTAGATTTGCACTTAAATCCCAACGGTCAGTAACGTGATAAGTGGTCATCAAGTTACCGCGCCAGCGCGGCATACGTGGGTAGTCATTACCTTCGATACTTTTTACGTTTGCAGGATTATTTGCCTCAGCGGTGGAATTATCCGTAATAATCGATTTGGTGTAGGCGAGATTAAAACGCACGTCTAATTGTGGCACAAACAAACCGTAGCGATTCCAAATAAATTCAACACCGTCCGTCTCTACTTCATCTACCGCGGCAAAAGTAGTCACCGAGGGAACGATGGAGCCACTTGGCAAAAAAGTGGTTTGCGACTCAATGGCATCTTTAATGGTTTCAGTAAAAATATTGATGCGGGCATAACCAGAATCGAATTGTTTTTCAAACATCAAGTTGTGATGCAAACCGTTCTCCGGTTTTAGATCCGGCTGCGCTTGCACGATGGAAGAGTAATTCAAACTCTGGGTAAACAATTCCTCCACAATCGGGAAGCGATAGGCTTTTGCCAGTGAGTAGCGCACTAACCAGTCTTCAGCAGGGACATAACCGAGCGAAAATTTTGGCGAGAATTGGTTGCGATCCGCATCGGCAACCGCAATCAAATCAAACTCCGGAGTGGCTGCTACATCTTTACTGTAATAGCCATTTTTACTTTGCCATTGCTCATAGCGGCCGCCCAGCGCTAGATCCCAACGCTCATCAATATCCCAATTCATTTGTACAAAAGCGGCGGTGATATTGGTTTCACCACCGGAGCGGCTGGTGAAGCCGGTATTGTCTGCTTGCTCCCAATCCGCCGAATTGAAAGTATCCAGGTTTAATTCGTAGGTTTCATAACGCACACCGGTAATGAATTCCAAGCCTTCTATGCCCAAGCCATTAAAAACCAATTTACCTTCGGCGGTTTGCCAACCGGTATCCTGGTAATCGGTCGTTAAGCCACGCCCAATAAACAAAGGATCTTGCAGCGAATGGCTTGAAGCGCGGTTGTTATCTTCCAGGATGCGGAAGTCGCTGAGATTCACTTCAAGACGCGCACTTTCGTTAATATCACCCTTAATACGCAAGCCGGTGGATAAGCTGCGGCGATCTAATTCGCTAGCACCCAAACGCGACGCTGGAACAGTAATGGCAATGCCATCCTCAATAAAATTGCCCGACCAGACAGTATCACCGGCACCATTGGTTAAATAACTGTTGGGGGAATCGCGCAAGGTATTGCGGTCTTCGTAAGCGATATTTAATAAGCTCGACCAATTTTCAAAATCGTAACCGAGTTTAATTTTGAAATTATCAGTTGTGGCTTGTTCAACACCGGTATCGCCAAAATAGTAAGCAGGTTTGCCGAATACATCGCGATCCGTCACCAAACCGGTCACTGGCATTGCGTTGCTGAGGGTGCGCTTGCTATCAAAATAATAGGACTGCGGTTGGCTTTCATTTTCCAAACGGTTATAGGAAAGATACAGGCTGAAATCGCCAAAGGTTTCACCGTAAGAGACAAAGGTTTTGTAGCCGTCGAGGCGATCACTAAACCCGTACGCAGAAAAATCTTGCGAGAAATAATCCAGATCCACATGCACTTGGCGCTCTTGCGGAATCGCGGTTTCAATCAGAATCACACCGCCCATGGAGTTGCCACTGTATTCAGCAGAGAAAGGCCCATAGAGAATTTCTACCTGTGCAATTTCACTTGCACTTACCATGGTCCAACGCGGGGCGCCGCTCCAGCGGGTTTGCAGAAAATAATGCAGCGGTACACCATCGGCAAATACCATGGAGCGCGGGGTCGCAAACATATTGGAACCGCGCAGACCGAGCGTGCCATTGGAATCGCCGATGTAGCGTTTGCGGATAACGATACTGGGTTCGTATTTGACCAAGTCTTCGGTGGTGGTCGCGTTGATGCTGACCATATCTTCCTGGGTCAGCACACTGGTGGGATTGGTATAACCGGAGGAAGCACTATCGCGCGCCTCACCCCAGACTTTTACTTCTTCAACTTCCGCATTTTTTGCGCGCTTGGATTTTTTCAGCACTTCTTCATGGGCTTGGGCCACAGTCGCAACGCCAAGACCTACGATACCAATACTCGCCAGAATACTCGCCGCCAGGTAATTCAGTTTTCTCACTTGTTCCACCTCTATATGCATAATTCTGCTTATTTGGGTGGAACATTAGGTGTTTTGACAGACCGCGAACAGTGACAAATTGTCGCAGGGGCGCGACTCAACGTCGCACCAGCGGGACAAACTAATCCAACCAGCGCCGCATCGCCGAGATATGCGAGCCGGTGGCTTTGAGATCTTCCAGCGAATCGCTTGCGGATTGTTCAAGTCGATTGGGGAGCGGAGAAATACGCAGTAAATATTCGTCGGGTTCGTAATTATGTTTGGGGTTCAGGGGAGTAACGAAAGATTTGATCGGCAGCGCGCCAATGTCGCGGGCAAAGCCATCGAACATCGACCAGGAGATAGAGTTCTTAATTCCGATTGCAGTGACCAAGCGGAGCGCCTGCTCACATGCCGGTTGCGCGACTAACCAGTGCAGCATTTTTTTACCCAAACCGAGATCGCGCAGCTTTTGCGTGACAACAACTTGCCACACAAACAAAGTGCGCGGCTCATTGGGCGGGTAATAGGCGGAGACAAACCCTACCAAGCGACCATGCAGAAATGCCGCGACCGAGGTTTTGGCGAAATGTCCGCATTGCAGCAGCGTGCACTGCACAGAGTTGCCGTCGAGTACGGGAGTGGTAGCGAGCAGCCCTTTCAGGGCATCGCCATCGGTGGTCAGCGGGGTGCGAAGTTCAATCTTATCGAGCAAAAGATCGTTTCTGGTGCTCATAAAAGCCTCCTTACGACGTCTTTATCCGGGTAGATGCAGACGTATAGATCAAAGGGTTTCCATTTATCACTCGCTGGGGATTAATGAATCATAAAGGCTAGGGATTAATAATTCGGACTCCCACCGCAGGCTCAAGTTCCCCCGTAACGATGCACTGGCTAGAGTGTTTTGGAATGGCAATTTGGCAGGATATTGCGTGCGGTTACTTGGCTAACCGGAAGATGCGATTTGGCTTGTTAGTTTGCCGACGAGCCTTGTCGATAGCGGCGCCAGGTTCGCACCAACCCGTAAAACCCCAACGCCAGTATTAACGCGGGTAACCCCTGATAGAGATCGCCTGCATTTTCAATCAGCTGCGGGGCAAACCAGTGCCAGCCTAGGACAGTCGCAACACCCAGAAACATCATCACCAGTGCGTGGGTTTGCGTTAACGTCTGACGCAAGAGCAACAAAATAATCAGCGGGACAAAACAAGCTGACAACATCGCCCAGGATAAAACCACCAGAGCAAATACCGATTGCTGATTTAACAGTGCCCAAGCCAGCGCAGCCAGGGTGGCGATGAGTGTGGCGATTTTCATTCCGTAGCGCTGCGCAAACATACGCAGTAATAAATCTTGCGATAACAACGCGGAGCAACTGAGCAACAGCGAATCTGCAGTTGATATTGTCGCGGCAAAAATTCCCGCGAGAACAACGCCCACCAAAAATGACGGCAACAATTCAACTGCCATGGTGGGCAGTGCCAACTCCGCATCAAAACCCTGCACATCCGGTAAGTAAATTCGCGCCAGCATACCCACTGCGGTCGCCATCATATAAAACACAATGAACCACAAATAATACCAAAAGCGCGCACGCGCAAATCCTTGCGCAGAACTCAATGCCATAAAGCGCACCATAATATGCGGCTGCGCGATAACCGAAAAACCGGCCACTAACCAGCCTACAAAAAATACTGCCACACCCGCATAACCCGGCAACAATACTGCGGCAGGTGTGAGCGATAAAAATCCGTCAATAGCACTAAGCGATTCGTATACCGATGTCACACCGCCGAGTGCAATGACGGCGCTGGCGAGCATAATGCCCATCGCAATAATCATTACGACGGATTGCGCCGCATCAGTCCAGATGGACGCACGAATACCGCCCGCGATGCAATAACACATCACCAATAATGCGCCCATCACCGCGCCCATCCACGCAGGCCAATGCAGCAATACTTGCAGGGCTTTACTGCCGGCGACCAATTGCGCGCTTGCATAAGCTAATAAAAACAACAGCGACAGGAGCGCAGCAACCACACGAAAATGATTGCCCGAAAAACCCGCCCACTGGCTTAGAGCACCTACGTAACTGTTCTGCCCCGAATTCAATGCAACAGCGCGTAATTTTTTATGAACTAATAGCGATGCAAGAAAATCACCCAGAATCCAACCGAGCATTAATACACCAGCGGATAAACCCACCGCATAGGTGTAACCAATAACACCGATAAACATGTAGCCGCTGTTATTAGTCGCGACGGCAGATAAGCCGACTAACCAAGGGGACACGCTGTGACTGGCGAGATAATAGTCCTGCTGATTATTTTTTCGCAGCCGCGCAGAGGCAAGCCCTACCGCCAAAAAAATGGCCATGCACAACACAAAACTAGTCAGCATTGTCATGTCCTACACTCACCATAATCATCCCTTTATTTCTAACGGGCCAGCAGTGCCCGCATCCACTAACAACTGTTCAAACGCAGGCAAGTGATGCAGCGGCTGGAGCGCAGGATCTTTGGCAAAATCATCCAGGCGCGCGTCGCCATTAATTAAGGCTTTGGTTAAAAAATTGATAGCATCATCAAAGTGGGCAAGCGCCGCATGTGCGCAAGCGAGCTGATAAAAGGCGTGAGCATTTGAGGCATCCAGCTGCAGTGCGCGCTGGCACAAATTGATCGCCCACTGCGGCTCGTTCGACTCCAGCGCCGCATCCGCTTTGTAGGTCAGTGCTTCGCAATCGCGCGGATTGAGTGCGAGAATTTGATCGTACACGGCAATTTTATTCGCCGGTGCAGACTCTTGCGCAGCGCGTAACCAGAGCGCGTGAATTTCTTTGGTGCGCTCAATGGCTTCGCGGTTTTCATCGATATAGGTGGATTTCTCACGCAACTGCTGTTCAATTTCCCGCAGCCGTTCTTCGTAAGCTCCAATCAACTTGCGCAATTCTTTATCGGCAAGATTGCCCATCTTTTCTTTCATTTCGCGAATCGATGTCCAGCCCACTATCACTAACACTGAACTCACTGCTGCAATGATGTAGAAAAAATTGGATACAGTATTGGTGGCATAACTCACACTGCGATCTACGGCTTCGATCTGGCGATCAGTAATCTGCTGAATAAATTCAACCCGCTGTGCTGCCATATCGGTACGCAGCGATTTTAATTCATCCAGAATGTAGCGCTCGGTAAATGCGCTGTAGAGCGGTGCATCCAACTGCTCTATCACTTTCTGCGCTTGCTCTGCTTTTTCACCCGCTTCTGCACCCGCATCCACATCTGGAAGACCTTGCGCCTGAATACTTGCCGCAAACAGCAGCGGCAAAAGCACGATCAATAACAAAATAAAAGCCCGCTTGAAGGCGGCGTTTTGCTTCATACAATCACTTCTGCTGCCAAACCATAAGCACCTTCGGCGTTGTGCACTTCACGGCCCATGAGTGGTGGATTGAACACACAAGCCATTTCCATTTCTTCGAACGCACGCAGGACGTGTTTGTCGTGCTTATCCAAAATATACAAAGTGCCAGGCTCGATGGGGTGAACCGCTCCACTCGCAACATCTTTTATCTCGCCAAAACCGCTGATGCAATACACAGATTCGATGTGATTTTGATAATGCATGTGCAGCACTGCATCTTTAAAAATGCGGGTGATGTGAAACGAAAAACCAGCGCCGTCACTTTTCAGTAATAAACGGTTACTTTCCCAACCCTCAGCACTCACGCTGCGGCCCTGTAATTTTGACTCGGATAATTTTCTAACAATCATAATAAATGCACTCGCTGACAGTAATATCGGGTTGAATTACGCACTTTTTAGCTGACTGTATTCGCGCATCACGGCAGCAAAACTCATATCAATAATGGTTAAACCTTTGCGCAAATCCTCTTCACCAATAGTAAGCGGGCAAAAACATTTCACTACCTGGCCCTGATTACCCGCGGTTTCGATTATCAACCCGCGCTCAAAAGCATGGCGGCAGATCGCGGCGGCGATTTCGCCGTTAATGCATTCGATACCCTGCATTAACCCGCGCCCTTTAATGCGCAGCGCCGGAGGTGAATAGCGCTCAATAATGGCAGTGAAATGCTGTTTGATAATGGCCGCTTTGGCATTAATTTCCTGGGTGAAATGCTCGTCACTCCAATACACTTCGAGCGCCGCTGTGGCTGTGACAAATGCATGATTGTTGCCGCGAAAAGTGCCGTTATGCTCACCGGGCAACCAGCGATCTAACGCAGGGTTTAATAACACCACAGAGAAAGGCAAACCAAAACCGCTCAGCGATTTAGAGAGCGTGACAATATCCGGTTTAATACCACTGGATTCAAAACTGAAAAATGTACCGGTGCGACCGCAGCCTGCTTGAATGTCATCGACGATTAATAACATGTCATGTTTGCGACACAATTTTTGCAAACCTTGCAGCCAGCTATCGGCAGCGACATTTAATCCACCTTCGCCCTGCACCACTTCAACAATAACAGCGGCTGGTACATCCACACCGCTGGAGGGATCACCCAATAATTTGTCCATCATTTTGAGCGTGTCAGCATCGCGCCCGTGGTAACCGCAAAACGGCATGCGCTCAATATTGCTCAGTGGCACACCGGCGCCACCGCGATGGTGTTCATTGCCGGTAGCAGCAACAGCACCGAGTGATACGCCGTGAAAACCGTTAGTGAAGGCGATGACGTTGCCGCGACCTTTTACTTTGCGCGCAATTTTTAACGCGGCTTCAACAGCGTTAGCGCCCGTTGGGCCGGTAAATTGCACGCGGTAATTAAGGTCGCGCGGGGCAAGAATTAAATCGCGGAAGCGGGTGAGAAATTTGGCTTTGGCTTGCGTGTGCATATCCAAACCGTGAGCAATGCCGTCTTGCTCGATGTAATCCATCAACGCTTTTTTTAGCAGCGGGTTGTTGTGACCATAATTAAGTGAACCCGCACCCGCAAGAAAATCGAGATAGGCTTTACCCGCTTCATCATAAAGATAGCTGCCTTTCGCTTGATGAAACACCACCGGGAATGAACGCGAATAAGAACGAACTTCAGACTCCATTTGTTGGAAAATTTTCATACTCCACACTCCTATTGATAAATTTTTTACGCAGATTTCTTGTTAAAAAAAACAGGCAAGAGAGTCCCTGCGACGAAAAAAAATCCCGCCGACAAATAATTGCCCCGCTTATTATCGAACGACTAGTGCGCCAGATTAATCCAGCCAGCGACGACTGCCGGGTGTACGCAAACTACTACGTAAATCATCCAAATGATTTGCCATGGATTTATCGGGACGATTGGGAAGGGGGGCAATGCGCAGTAAATACTCATCGTCATGTTGCCCGGCAAAATGACGGTCGCGCTCGAACAACACACTCTTCACCAGGAGCACATCGCAGTCTTGCGCAAAACTTTCAAATAACGCCCATGAGGCGCGGTTGTCGGGGGTAATAGTCGTTGCTAAACCTAATGCTTGTTCGGTGCCCGGCTGCTCAATGAGCCACTGCAACATCCGCTTGGCCAAACCCGAACCACGCACCGGCTCCGCCACCACCACCTGCCACACAAACAGGGTTTCCTGTTCGTTAGGCGGACAATAGGCCGAGATAAAACCTACAAGACGACCATCTAACACTGCGGCGACTGAGGTATCGGCAAAATGCAGGCATTGCAGAAGATTACAGTAGACCGAGTTGGTATCCAGTGGCGGGCTGGCCGCAACCAGCTGGTTTAATTGATGACCATCGGATGGCAGAGGTGCGCGCAACTCTAACTTGTCCAATAAAAGATCGTTTCTGGCGTTCATAAAGACCTCCATAGCTCGTCTTTTCCGGCTGCAACTATAATTACAACACTAATTAATAAACGGATGACAATCGATATAACAAAATAGACATCGATGGGATTTTTTCATTTTTATTGCACTATAAACGCCAATAAAAATTACAAAACTGAATAGATTAGTGTTTTTATAGAAATAAATTACTTAGAGCACTAAGTAGTTTTCAAGTTTACAAAATTAATCCCTTCAGGTCTAGGGCTAATTTTCTGGCGAGAGGTGACAAGTGCATCATCAGCGGGCATGCTGGCGACACTCAGCAGCCCTATCGGACCCTAGATGAATCAGATCGACGAAGTACTCACCTCGTTGCGCCGGGTTATCCGCGCCATCGACCTTCATTCCAAACAATTAGTGAAAACCGCCAGCGTGACCGGCCCCCAGTTGCGCCTGTTGCAGCTAATTCATAGCGAAGAGCGTGCTACGTCGCGCGAACTGGCCGATGCCATGAGCCTCAGTCAGGCAACGGTCACCAGCATCCTCGACCGATTGGAGAGCCGCGCATTGATCGAGCGCGTGCGCTCACAAACTGATAAACGCAAGGTGCACCCACAACTGACGGCGGCAGGTAAATCGATTCTCGATAAAGCACCCGCGCCACTGCAGGACAGTTTTGTGCGCAAGTTTGACAACCTGCAGAGCTGGGAGCAGCACATGATCATCGCCTCACTCCAGCGCGTCGCCGAGATGATGGATGCCAGTGAAATTGATGCGTCCCCCTTTCTGGACATAGGCTTGCTTGATCGGGCGGAAGTCAGTGACAGCGAATAGGCAGGTTAGACTGGCAGTCACAAAAACATCACACAAACGACCAAATCCCGCCACAGCCCCGTAACAAATCCCACCTAAGCTGCGCTCCTCGATCATCAAACCCATCGGTTTTATCAGGGAGCCAGCCATGAAATACAAAATTCACCAGCCGCTGTTACTAGCGGTCGCTATCGCGAGCCTAAGCGCACTGCCGGCAGCGGCCGATCTCTATTTTTCTGAGTACATTGAAGGCAGCAGCAACAATAAAGCGCTGGAGATTTACAACAGCAGCGCCAACAACCTTGATCTGACCGGCCATAAAGTTGAGATGTATTTCAACGGCAATACCACTGCCACCCTGACGATCAATCTCACCGGCAACATTCCCGCAAACGGTGTATTTGTACTTGCACACGGCAGCGCTAATGCGACGATTTTGGCCAAGGCCAATCAAACTAACAGCTCAGGTTGGTTCAATGGCGATGACGCGATTGTGCTGAAAAATGGCAACACCGTTTTGGATAGCATCGGCCAGGTCGGCGTAGATCCCGGCAGCGAATGGGGCTCAGGCTTTACCAGCACCGCTGACAATACCTTGCGCCGCAAAACATCAATCACTACCGGCGACACCATCATCAATGACAGCTTCAACCCCGCCACTGAGTGGGAAGGTTATGCGCAAGACACCTTCGATCATCTCGGCACCTATCAAGGCAGCAGCAATGGCGGTGGCGGCAACAATGGTGGCAGCACTATCGGCCAATGCGGTGAGACAGCAACTCGTATCGCAAGCGTTCAAGGGGCTGGTGCTGCGAGTCCATTAGTTGGCAATAGTGTCGATATCGAAGCAATCGTGGTGGCTGATTTCCAAAACGCCAATCAACTCGGTGGATTTTTTATTCAGGAAGAAGATGTCGATAGCGATGGCAATGTAGACACATCCGAAGGCATTTATATCGCCAGTACCACACCTGTTGCCGTGGGTGATCGGGTACGCGTAAATGGAAAGGTCGCAGAAACATTTCAATTAACACAACTCAGTGAAACAACGGTAGTCGTGTGCGCGAGCAATCAAACCCTGCCGACACCCGCCACTCTTTCATTGCCGGTTACCTCACTGGATGCCCTTGAAAAAATTGAAGGCATGTCAGTGGCTATTGCACAAACACTTACTGTAAACGAAACCTATCAATTAGGTCGCTTCGGTCAAGTGCTGCTCGCTAACGGCCGCTTGCAACAACCGACCAATGTTGTTGAACCCGGTGCAGCGGCTAATGCGCTGCAAGCGCAAAATAATTTAAATAAGTTGATGATGGATGACGCGAGCAATTTGCAGAATCCTGATCCGGTTATTTTCCCAGCGCCCGGCCTGTCTGCTGAAAATACGCTACGCAGCGGGGATACTGTCGCAAATCTGCAAGGTGTAATCACTTACGATTTTGGTGTGTATCGCATACTCCCAATCGCTACACCCAATTTTGTACACACCAATGCACGCCCACTCGCACCGATAGTAGATTCGGCGGCAAATCTAAAAATCGCCAGCTTTAACGTATTGAACTTTTTTAACGGCAACGGCACTGGCGGTGGCTTCCCCACCTCACGCGGCGCGAATACCGCAGCAGAATTTGCGCGGCAAAAAGCAAAAATTGTCAGCGCACTTGTTGGGCTGGACGCAGACGTAATCGGGCTGGTTGAAATTGAAAACGACGGCTACAGCAGCACCAGTGCGATTGCCGAATTAGCCGCAGCACTCAACGCAGCGACTGGAATCAGCACATGGAAATACATCAATCCGGGCGTGAATAAAATCGGCACTGACGAAATAGCAGTCGGATTTATTTATCGCAGCGACAAAGCCACTGCCATTGGAACAACTGCAATTTTGGACTCCAGTATTGACCCACAATTTATCGACACCAAAAGTCGCCCTGCACTTGCGCAAAGTTTCCGCGCCAATAGCAACCGCGCGATCGCCACAGCCGTGGTTAACCATTTCAAATCCAAAGGTTCGGATTGTAATGATCTAGGCGATCTGGATATCGGCGATGGCCAGGGCAATTGCAATATCACCCGCACCCAAGCCGCGACTGCGCTGGTGAATTGGTTGAACACCCATCCAACCGGCGTTAATGACCCTGATTACTTAATCATTGGCGATTTAAATGCTTACGCCAAAGAAGATCCCATCACGCAAATTATTAATGCTGGCTACACCAACCTGATTCATAAATTTGGCGGTAGCAGTGCTTACTCTTATGTATTCGATGGACAAGCCGGTTATCTGGATCACAGCCTGGCGAGCAATTCGCTAACGCCGCAAGTGCTGTACACCGCTGATTGGCACATTAACGCCGATGAACCTATCAGCCTCGATTACAACACCGAATTTAAATCGCCCGCACAAGTTGCGAGCTTCTACAGCGCCGATGCTTATCGCTCATCTGATCATGATCCGCTAATCGTTTCTCTCAAATTAATTATCGATTTGGATGGCGACGGAGACGTGGATAAAAACGATGTGCAACTCGTTGCCGCAGCACGCGGGGTTACGCCAACAGCATTCGATCAACGCGATGTTAATGGCGATGGAGCCATTAACGCCTTTGATACGCGGGCACTCACATTGCAATGCACCCGGCCAGGCTGTGCCCTGAACTAATTACCACGATCCAATTAAAAGGGCCTCCTTCGTGCGGAGGCCAAACATTTTCAACAGGAGTTTACAATGAAAAAATTATTTGCCTGCTTATGCGCACTTGGCTTGAGTTTATCGCTCAATGCCAATGCAGTCAGCATCGACCTTATTGCCAATGAAACCGCCGTTAGCATCGGCGACAGCATTGAAGTGCAAGTACGCATTAGTGGCGTAAACGATGCCAGCGCTCCTTCACTCGGCGTTTACGATATGAATTTCAATTACGATGCCAACCTGTTTAATGTCAGCAGTATTGTGTGGGGCGATTCAACACTCGGTAATCAACTTGATTTGAACAGCTTTGGCAGCTTGCAAGACAGCAGCAGCGGATTGGGCTGGATAAACGTATTTGAACTTTCGTTTGATGACGCTTTAGATTTGGACTTATTGCAAGCAGGCGAATTTACTCTATTCAGCGTGTTACTAAACGCGGTGGCTATCGGCAACGGTGACTTTTCGTTGACCCATACTGTATTTGGCGATGCCCACGCTAATAATTTAACTATCGACAAGCTCAATAGCACCAGCGTGAATGTGAGCGGTGTTTCAGTTCCCGAGCCGTCCAGCTTATTGTTATTAGTTGGCATGTTGGCAATTGTGGTGCTAAGAGCAAAAATATCGCAATCGCAGAAGTAAATCGGCGTATTAAAAAAGCCCGCGTTTTCAGCGCGGGCTTTTTTATTGGACGAAGATTAACTTAATCGATACCAAATTATCGCGATGGACTACATCCAACGGCCGCGAAAAGTAGCAACTTTCTGTAATATTTTCTGGTGACAATCCCGGATTTTATCCAGCTCGATATAAGCAACGTTCTCGCGCGTCGCTCCGCTCCACACACTCATACTAGCGCAACAATGCAATCGTCCCAACGGCCCCTGTGCCAATTCCAATTTTTGCACTTTGGTTTGCGGAATATAAACAACTGTGCGACCAAGCAACCCGCGCTTAATGGCAAAGTCATTTGTTGTTACGCTGTAATAAGTTGAATACCAGGATTTCCAGCTGAATAAGATGAACAGCGGCAGCGGCAATAACGCCCAAAAAGGAGAGATGAATTCAGTGGCAAGCGCGAGCGTTAATACACTCAGCGTAAAAAATCCACCCCAAAAAAAGCTACGCCAGAAAATTTGCACAGGTAATGTGCGCTGCCAAAGTGGCGAATCTAATTGCAGGAGTTTCAATACCTCATCAAGCTGCGTGCGATCCAATACGGGAATCATAAAGCCTTGCAGCTGCCCCCCGGGCTGCATGACTTCATTGGCTTGACGAAGCTCCAATGAGTATCGCTTTAATATACGGGCAATCAGACCCTGCTTAACTATCACTGTTTGCAACTTATGCTGACGAAATCCACAGGCGACACGATTAAACAAACCCGCCTCATATTGCAAGCGCCCGCCCTGAACCTTCAGCTGATACTTCCAGTATTTGATAACTGCCAGCAAAATAGAAATTAAATAGATTGCACATAAAAAAAACGTAATCAGCATTCCTACTGCGATTACACCAACCAGTGAACTGTGCGCAGAAATGTAATCAAGTAGCCAACGAGTAAGTTGTAACGATTCCACGAAGTTGGCTAAATGCCGCAATAGCGCTTCATTTTGGCCGAGTAACGGCGCAATAATCGCAACAGCATACACCAATGTATTATGCATTAGACCGTAGCGAACCAGATCCAACAAACTCAAGCGCACCTCAAAATCTGGCGCAGAAATATCTCGCTCCCTCCCCCACTCAGTTGTAACCGTTTTGTTCGACAACACCTGCTGCTTAATAAGCTGGGCCAGGTTTTCATTAATACCTGGCAGGGCAATCTCTTCCTTGCTGCTGCCCGCACTTTCGAGGCGTAGCGTCCACAAACTGAATGGACGAAAATAAATTGCCTGCTCAAGATTGGCTTCTTGCACCCGATCAAAATAAAGTGTGAGGCGTTTTTTTTGGAAAATGCCGCTGCGAATCTGGATTTTTTCTGCATCGAATTGATAACGAAAAAACCAGTAGCTCAAAAATGCAAAAGCCAGCAATACCAGCGCAATTACAAGCACACCGTAATTCATCAGCCAGTTGCGCGCGTGTTGATTGGTGAGCGCTCCCGCCAACACTGGCCAAAGGTTGAGCGAATGTTGGATATTGGCAATTAAAAAATAGCAGATGGATATAGGAGAGACGCGCCGCCAAGCGGTGTTATCGCCAACAGGCTCGGGGGAATTAGAGAGGTTCATCAACATTGGCATCTTCAGCGTTGATACTCTGCAACAATTGCGCTTTCAGTTGTTGCGCTATCGCCCGCGGTAAGCCAGGAATTTGCAAATCAGATCCCAGAGTACCTGCGGTAAAAATTACTAAGGTCGCCAAGCCGTATGCGCGTTCGATTGGCCCCTGACGCACTTCAAGATGTTGGATACGATTAAAAGAAACTGATATGAGTTTCCAAAACATAAATCCCTTTTGCAAGCTGATGTCCTGCTCGCCCACCAAATAGCCTATGCGTGCGCAAGTTCTAGGCGCCCAAACAAAGAACAGCCATAAATAACTAATGACTAAAACAGCAATAACAACAAAACCAACAAACTGCGGTAAGGCAGTAAGTAACCATATAAAAATAATGGCTGCTAGCAGACCCATCGCATGAACAATACTAAAGCCTGCACGCAGAACCTTGATATAGTTTCTGTCGACTGACTGCCAGGCTTCCACAGTCGATGCTTGCGCTTCGCTTGCCAATTCCATCGGGCTAGTGTCCGTCATTTTTGTTCTCAGCTTATGTTCTCGGTTTAGGCTCTCGCTAATAAGATCACTATCGCCGACAATTTAACTCAACACCAGATTATCCCGGTGGATTAATTCGTTATCGTCTTCATAACCTAAAATATCGAAAATTTGGCTGCTGGGTTTGCCGATAATTTTGCGCGCTTCGTCAGCGTGGTAATTAATTAAACCGCGTGCGATTTCTTTGCCTTGTAAATCAACGCAAATCACCATATCACCGCGCGTGAATTCACCGCGTACTTCTCGCACACCCACCGGCAAAATACTTTTACCCTGTTCGCGCACGACACGTGCGGCGCCGTCATCCAGCACTATTGTTCCGCGCGTTTGCAACTGACCGGAGATCCAGCGTTTGCGCGCGGCTTGTGGCTGCTGCTCGGCCCATAAAAAAGTGCCCAGGTCTTCGCCAGCGGCGATGCGCAATAATGCATCGTCGATGCGACCGCCGACAATTACGGTATCTGCACCGGAACGCGCAGCAACACGTGCGGCGCGCACTTTGGTAATCATGCCGCCACGACCTAAAGCACCACCGGTACCGCCAGCCATTTGTTCGAGGCGGGGATCATCGGCAGCAATTTCGCTGAGCAATTGTGCATTGGGATTGGAACGGGGATCGCTGTCGTACATACCTTTTTGATCGGTGAGAATAACCAACAAATCGGCTTCCAATAAATTGGCAACGAGTGCGCCGAGGGTATCGTTATCGCCAAAACGAATTTCTTCGGTGGTTACCGTATCGTTCTCATTAATTACCGGCACCACATTAAAACCCACGAGCGTTTTCAGTGTGGAGCGCGCATTTAAATAGCGCTGGCGAGAGGATAAATCGTCGTGATCGAGCAGCACTTGTGCGGTGAGCAAACCGTAGCGCTGGAATTCTACTTCATAGGTTTGGATCAAGCTCATTTGGCCGACGGCCGCCGCGGCTTGCAGTTGATGAATTTCAGTCGGGCGCGCAGCCCAACCCAAACGGCGCATGCCGGCGGCGACAGCACCGGATGAAACCAATACCAATTCAATACCACGCAAACGCAGTTCGGCCATTTGCTTGACCCAACCTGCAATCGCCACAGCGTCCAGCCCTTTACCGTCATTGGTTAGGAGTGCACTGCCAATTTTTACTACCCAGCGTTTGGCTTGGGGAATGGTGTTTCTTTTGCTCATGAAGAAGATGCGCTCAAGAATAGATAAGTGGAATTTTTATAAGAAGTCGGACTAACAATACAAAACAACCGCCTCTTAATACAAAACGCCCGGTGAGAGCCCGGGCGTGAGGTTACACTATTTTGCTGCTGGCGCTAATCGCGGCGATTCACTTAATCGTGAAGAATCATCCGTGATCAGTGACCAACATAAATGACTTCAACGTCGTAATCGTCTTCATTGAAATTATCATCTTCAACATCACCGCGTGCGCGACGTGCTTCGCGTTCAATTTCACGCAACTCTTCGATACGGTCGCGCGCTTCCTGCGCCATTTGGTTTTGCAATTCTGCTTCGCGCTCGCGCGCTTCGGGATTGGTTTTTTCTTCTTCCCAAACCGCTTCAAGGCTATCCATCAACTTGCCGGTCAGGGGTACAGTACCATCGCGATTGAGTGCAGAAATGCGGAACACCGGACCAGTCCAATTCAATTCATCAATCACTGCCTGGCAGCGTGCGTCCACTTCATCGGGCGGAAGCAAATCAATTTTATTGAGCAGTAACCAGCGCTCACGCGTCGCAAGAGTCGGGCTGAATTTTTGCAGTTCATTGGCGATGATACGCACACTTTCAGCAGGATTGGATTCATCAACCGGCGCCATATCCACCATGTGCATCAAATAACGGCAACGGGTTAAATGCTTGAGGAAACGCACACCCAAGCCAGCACCTTCTGCCGCACCTTCGATCACACCGGGAATATCGGCGATCACAAAACTGCGATGCTGCTGCACTTTTACCACACCGAGATTAGGCACGAGCGTGGTGAACGGATAGTCTGCCACTTTAGGCTTGGCGGAACTTACCGCACGAATAAAACTGGATTTGCCCGCATTGGGCAAACCGAGCATGCCCACATCGGCAAGTACTTTTAATTCGAGTTTCAGGTTGCGCATTTCACCTTCGGTGCCAGGTGAAGTTTTACGCGGGGTGCGGTTGGTGCTGGTTTTAAAGCGGGTATTACCTAAGCCATGGAAGCCGCCTTGCGCGACTTTTAATTTTTGCCCAGCCTCGGTTAAATCACCAAACACTTCTTCAGTGTCGATATCGATCACTGTGGTGCCTACGGGTACTGGTAAAAACAGATCATCGCCCTTGGCACCAGTGCAATCCTTACTGCCACCTTTTTTGCCGTTTTCAGCGCGATACTTGGGCACGAAACGGTAATCGATCAGGGTATTCAGGTTTTCGTCGGCAACCAGATAGACGCTACCGCCGTCGCCGCCGTCACCGCCATCGGGGCCGCCCTTGGAAATAAACTTCTCCCGCCGGAAGCTCATGAATCCGTTGCCGCCATTACCGGCTTCGACATGAATTGGGGCTTCATCAACAAATTTCACAACGCACTCCAGAGGAATAAAAAATAACAACAAAAC
Source organism: uncultured Cellvibrionaceae bacterium (assembly GCA_964499225.1). Classification (GTDB taxonomy): domain Bacteria; phylum Pseudomonadota; class Gammaproteobacteria; order Pseudomonadales; family Cellvibrionaceae; genus Cellvibrio. The sequence continues at coordinate 19,298 of CAZCJR010000090.1, forward strand.
TAACTATGACGTAAATATCGTCGCTCCTATGCATCCATGCAACGCGATATACGACCGCCATGGATGGCGGAAGTGCAGATTATGCAGGAGCAATCATCTGCCTATTCGTCCTGAATATAAAAAAGCCCTGACGGGGACGACAGGGCTTTTTTATTGTTCTTCATTTTGCCCACTGCAAGCAGCAAGCTTGGCTATATTTTTAGCGCAATATTAAGCAGCAGGAACGATGCTTACGTATTGACGGCCAAAAGCGCCTTTAATTTCGAACTTAACATGACCATCCGCTTTAGCGAACAAGGTGTGATCCTTGCCCAGACCAACGTTCACGCCAGCGTGAAATTTGGTGCCGCGTTGACGAACGATGATGCTCCCCGCTGGAATCAATTGGCCGCCGTAAGCTTTAACGCCAAGGCGTTTTGCTTCTGAATCGCGACCGTTACGAGAACTACCA
>CAZCJR010000091.1:0-19612 GCA_964499225.1 uncultured Cellvibrionaceae bacterium
AGGAGTAAAGCCACTGGCGATCATTTGCTCTGGGCTGCTGCCGACTACGACCCAATCTTTTTCAGTAACGGAGCGGCCTAGTAATTTATCGCGGACAGCGCCGCCAACCAGATATGTTTTCATCGCGTTTTGTCATTAAAAATCCAAACATGAGTATAGGGCAATTAGGCGAATAAAAAAAATTCAAAAATGACTTGTGGCTGAACAGAAATTAAATTAACCTCCTCATAGTTTTACAAATCCTTATAACCTTAGATCAATTAATTATGTACCAAATAAATTCTATTAAGCACGCCGCCACACTGCGACCAATTTTTTGGTGCGCGGTCATGGCGCGTTGCTTGGCGGAATTTGTTGATTAGTTGAATAATCGTTATAAACAAAGGCCGCAGCGTAAAAACTGCGGCCTTTTTGTTTTCCGGGTTCAGTTTTTTACTCTCAGTTTGCTGAGTTTTTCCTATCAGTCTCGCTGATTTTTTGCTGCGGTCATTCTCTCGTAGGTTGCTCATTGGGCAACAAGGAGTTATGCCGTGGCTGTGTTATTTGCGTATTTATCCGTAGTGCTGATTTGGGCTACGACCCCGCTCGCTATTCAATGGAGTAGCGACAGTCTCAGTTTTATTGCCGCCGCCGTGGGGCGTATGGCTATTGCATTGGCTATTGCACTTTTAGTGCATGGTCTAATGCGAAAATCCCTGTCCACTTATTGGCAGCACCGCCACATTTATTTCGCTGCCTCTATCGGTATTTTCCCCAACATGCCCGTTGTGTATTGGGGTGTGCAATTTATTCCGTCTGGATTGGTCGCGGTGATTTTTGCGATGTCGCCTTTTGTTACTGGCTTGATGACATTGTGGTTGCTAAAACAAAATCCGTTCACTCCCAGAAAAGTAGTGGCTTTGGTGATGGCGCTGGCTGGGCTGGTCGTTATTTTCTATCACCAATTACAATTTGACGAACGCTCGGTGTATGGCATCGCCAGTATTTTGCTTTCCTGCGTGTTGTTTAGCTTTAGCAGCGTGTGGGTGAAAAAGCTAACGCAACAGGAAACAGTAACTCTTGATGCGTTTCATCAAGCCAGCGGCGCGCTGCTATTTTCTTTGCCCGGATTAGTGTTGAGTTGGTGGTTGATGGATGGAGCTTTGCCGCAGCAGGTTTCAGTGAGGTCAGGCGCCTCTATTATCTATTTATCGATCATGGGCTCGTTAGTCGGTGCTGCGCTGTTTTTTTACATACTTCAGCGTTTGTCAGCTACGGCAGTATCGCTAATTACGTTAATGACCCCAGTGCTTGCCATCATCATTGGAAAACAATTAGCTGGTGAAGCTTTGTCGTCACAAACATTGGTTGGTGTGGCGATAGTGTTATTTGCCCTGTTGCTGTATTTGCCTTGGACCCTACGTGCAGCCATAACGGCGGCAAACACCTGGCTGCTCCAGCAGTTGGCCAAGCCCTCACTCGAAGATGGCGGGACAAGTGCGCAAGAAGAGCTGCGGAAAATTAAGGAACACGTCATTCGTTTTAAATGAGTAGTTTTGGTGCGCGCCAGGGTGGCGCGCTGGGTTTTTATGCACCATGCTTGTGCTTGGGCTGGTTTTGATTCGAGTATGCAATCTTGTATTCAATTTATAAATTATTGATTTGTAATGGAAAAATAAAATTGGCTTAGTATCTGCAATATCACCGTCAAGCTAGGGTGAATTATCAATAGCTGCATCAAAACTAACTAGTAAAGACCATTAAGAGGAAGAACTCATGAAGATGAAACAAAAATTAATCGCTGGTGCCATCGCTCTGTCTGCTATGGCTGGTTTTGCTGTACCAGCGGCGCACGCTGAAGTGTCTGCAGCTGTTGGTGCATCCAACATGTACTACTGGCGTGGTTTGGATCTGGGCGCTGGTGATCCTTTGGTATGGGGCGATTTGAAAGTTAGCGGCGGTGGCGCTTACGCCGGTATCTGGGGTGGTTCAGGTGATGCTGCCAACGGTCAGGAATATGACCTTTACGCTGGTTACGGCAACTCAATGGGCGACTTCAAATATGATATCAGCGTGTGGACCTACGCTTACCCAAGCGCTGAAATTAGTCCCGGCGATTTGGTTGAAGTTGTTGGTATGATTGGTTACGGTCCAATCGCCTTCACATATTATGAAGGTTTGGAAGATCTGGAAGATTACAACTATATGACCTTGGCCGCGACTTTCGGTGCTTTTACCGTAAAATACGGTGTGCATGAAACTGATTTGGCTCACGTTGATTTGACTTATGCATTCAATGAAAAAGTCAGCTTTACTCTCGGTAAAGTTGTTGACGATGTAGACGGCACGGTGAATGACGAAGTTAAATTCGTAGTTGGTCTGAGTCTCCCAATCGAATAAGTTTTAATTCGTTAAAACTACTCGCTAGAAAGGCAAGCTTCGGCTTGCCTTTTTGTTAGATGCAATTAACCGAAACAATAATTACGTGATTTAATAAAAGATTCCCCGTCAGCCCTTATGCTGCAGCCCGAACTCTGGTTCAATGCGCGCAAAATGGCTTACATACTTACAAGGAATCTTGCATGTCTCGCTCTCCTATTCTTGTCACTGGTGGCGCCGGTTATATTGGTAGCCATGTCTGCGTTGAATTAATCAATAGCGGCTACTTGCCGGTCGTGGTCGATAATCTGTGCAATAGTAATTCCGAGGCGCTTAAGCGTGTAGCGCGAATTGCCGGTGTTGAACCGGTATTTTATGAAGTTGATATCAACAATAAAGACGCTATGCGGAAAGTGTTCGCCGCGCATCAATTTGATGCGGTGATGCACTTTGCCGGACTGAAGGCGGTGGGCGAGTCCAACCAGATTCCCATGAAATACTATCGCTACAACGTCGCCGGGACTTTATCGCTTACGGAAGTGATGGAAGAGTTCAAGGTCTGGAAGTTGATTTTCAGTTCGTCGGCGACTGTCTATGGCGATCCGGTCTCTGTGCCTATTGATGAGAGCTTTGCCACCTCGGCAACCAATCCTTATGGTCGCAGTAAGTTGATCGTGGAAGAGATTTTGACCGACATCGCCAAGGCGCCGAATAGCCAATGGAATATTTCCTTGCTGCGCTACTTCAATCCGGTCGGCGCGCATGAAAGCGGCCTTATCGGCGAAGACCCCGCCGGAATCCCCAATAATTTGCTGCCTTACGTGGCACAGGTGGCGATTGGCAAGCTCAAAGAGTTAAGCGTGTTTGGCGATGATTACAATACTGTCGATGGCACTGGCGTGCGCGATTACATCCATGTAGTCGATTTGGCACATGGTCACGTTGCCGCACTCAAGGCGTTGGATAGATCCGGCATCGGCTGCCGCGCCTACAATCTGGGCACCGGCGCTGGTTATTCAGTATTGCAAATGATCGAGGCGTTTGAAGTGGCGAGTGGTCGACCAGTGCCTTACAAAATCGTACCGCGTCGCGCGGGTGATATCGCCAGCTGTTACGCTGATCCGATCAAAGCTAAAGCAGAATTGGGTTGGACGGCGCAATACGATCTCGCGCGTATGATGCAAGATGCTTGGCGTTGGCAGTCGCAAAATCCCAATGGATATAACGATTGATTGCTCTTAATTAATTCGCGGATTTTTAATTGTAAAAAAACTCCCGTCAGGTAACTGTTGGGAGTTTTTTGTTTTGTGCTAACTAAAAAATCACACCAAATCTTTATCCGTAGCAAACGACAGCGCAAAAGATTTGGGGCCCACATTAATCGCGCCGGTCATGCTCATCATCGACAGCATAGTTTTGACATTGTATTGTTTGCAGAACTCGCGGAACTCCACCACCACGGGTTCATCTTTAATATCTTCTAGCAAACCGCCGTAACTCATGGCGACAACTTCACTGGTCAAGCCCTGTTGGATTTGTTTTTTTACGTGGGCGAACAACTTTTCCAATGCACCCAGAAAGCCTTTGCCGGTATCGATTTTGTCCGTTGCACCGCGATGCAGTTGCACGATCGGACGCAGGTTTAATGCGCTCGCTAATTTAAAATTAATCCAGGAAATGTTGTTGTCGCCTTTGCGCAGATGACGGCGTTCTCGCATATAGGACAAGTCATTCGGAATTAAATACCCGTAGACCTGATCGCGCATATTGTCGATTTCGCGAATGGATTTATTGAGCGGCAATTTATCTACATGAATACGTTTTACCAATTCGTATACCAACAAAGCGTGGCCGGTGAACATGGACATGGAATCGTACAAGCGAATACGGAAGGGCGCGCGACCTTCCGTTCTTTCCATCTCGCGGAATTTGGGTTCGTTTACCAAGGCTGCTTCAGATACGCGTTTGAAAACATCACTCTTTTTGCTGTTGATGGTAACGACTTGTACCAAGTCGTATTTGGGCAGCAAACGCTCTCTGAGAATTTCAGTCATGTCGTTGACCGAGAGCGGATCGGATTGCGCCAAACCATACACATCACGTGAATGGTTTTTGTAGAAATTCAACATGGTTTGCGGATCGCGATAATCCATTTCCTGCCCTTTCGCATGATTGATGTAAATGGGCAGCACTTCAATGTTGTGTTGTTGAATAAACTTTGCAGGTAAATCGCAAGTGGAATCTACGGCAATACACGTCCTGGATGACATTTTCTTTCCCCACTGAATTGAGCATTGTTTGGAAAACGGTTGGTTGCGTCATCCGTGAATTGTTTGTTCCTGTCGCTCCCGCTGTTTGTTGGTGTGCAGCTGTAGAGCAGATGTTGCCAGTATCGGACTTGGAGTGATAAAACAGTAGTCGCATAAATCACCATGATTTGTGAGGTATAGCGGAGTTTGGTGTGCGGTCAGGACGACAAGCGTGTAAGCCATGGCTTACAAAAGACGGGCGAAAATCTGCAAAATAGTTATAAGCGCCATGCGATGGGTGGAGCGGTTTAATTACCGGTGGGGAGGAGCGGGAGGCAGACACTAAAACGCGCGCCGCCCAGTTCCGAGCGATGGATGCTGATGTTGCCATCGTAGCTGCGCACAATTTCGGCAGCGACGGCAAGGCCGATACCTTGGCCGGGAATACTGGTATCCAGCCGCTGGCCGCGCTCCAGAATCCGCTCTGTTTGGTCGTCTGGAACGCCGGGGCCGTCATCTTCAATATCAATGCGCAGTTGCATCTCCTCTATGAACGAGCGTACACGCACCTGTTTATTGCCATATTTAAAGGCGTTTTCCAGCATATTGCCGAACAGTTCCATCACATCCTGTTCATCGCCCGCGACTATCGAGTTGGGCGCTAAATCCAGCTCCTGTTCCATTTGCTTGTGCGCATAGACTTTTTGCAGTGCGGCAAATAACCGTTGGGCGATGGGTTCAAGGCGGGTGCGGCGGAAGGTGCCTTTTTGCTGGCTGGAAACGGCGCGCTGCAGTTGGTAAGTCACTACCTGATTCATGCGCGCGACCTGTTCGCTGGCGATTTGCTGCAGTTCGCCGTCAGATTGCACGCCTTCCACCAGTTTGCTCTGCAGCACCGCGAGCGGTGTTTTCAGGCTGTGGGCAAGGTCGGCCAAGCTGTTGCGGTAGCGTTGGCGCAACGCCTGCTCCCGCTCCAATACCTGATTAAGGTTGTCGACGATCTTTTGCAATTCTTTGGGATGTTCACCGGCGATGTTACTGGTATCGCCACTTTGCATCGCTTTCAGCGCTTGCGCCAATTTCCCCAGCGGGCGCAACCCCCAGCGCAGAATTAACGTTTGTGCGATCAATAAAAAAATCCCCGCGGCGCCCAGCCAGCGCCAAAGTTCATTGCGGTAAGCTTTAAGTTCTGCCGCATATTCATCGGCGCTGTGTACGACCAGAAAGTGAAAGGGGGTGGGGTTACCGCGTGCATCCTCCCACTTGACCGTATAACGCGCGACAAAATGCAGGTTGCCATCCAGTCGTTTCTCACTGAACAGCATTTTGCCGGGAGTGTCGCTTTTGGCGATGCGCTTGTAATCTGGCGGGTCGCTCAGTGCCGCAGAATTGGAGCGCCAGACCAGCTTGGCTTGCTGATCAAAAATGTAGCTGTAGAGCCCGGAATTAGGGTGCTCAAAGTCGGCATCGCTCAGGGTTACCGGCATCCGTAAGCTGTGGATTTTGGTGTTTTTAGTGATGGGCTCAGCAACACTCATCAGCAGGTTAATATGACCGCGCAAGCGCGAGCGCTCGGCAACTTCCAGGCTGCGATCAAAGGCTCGGTCAAGAAAAAAGCCGGTCAAGCCCAAAAATAATGGTAATAACAGCGCCGATGCCAGCAGCAGGCGGGCTGCAATCGAGCCAAGGCGGGTGCCAGTCTTACTGCTTATCAAGGTTGAACCTGTAACCGAGGCCGCGCTGGGTGCTGATCAAATTCAGGCTGCCGTCGGGGTCGAGCTTCTTGCGCAAGCGACCGACAAATACCTCGATCACGTTACTGTCGCGGTCGTAGTCCTGTGCATAGAGGTGTTCGGTCAACTCGCTTTTGGAGATATTTTTGCCCGCATGCAAGGCGAGGTAGGTGAGAGTGTTGTACTCGAAACTGGTCAGCTCAACTTCCGCTTCATCGCGATGCACGCGTTTGGCGCTGGTATCGATAGTGATAGGACCGTAGCGCAATACCGAAGACGCATGGCCGCTGGCGCGGCGGAGTAGGGCATGGATGCGCGCGCGCAGTTCTTCCGGGTGGAAAGGTTTGGTCAGGTAATCATCGGCGCCAGCTTCAAGGCCGCTGACCTTGTCTTGCCAATTGCCGCGCGCGGTCAGAATTAAAATCGGGAAGTTACGCTCTTTGTTGCGCAGCTCGCGGATCAGTTCGGTGCCATCCAGCAGAGGTAATCCCAGGTCGATAATCGCCAGATCGTAGTCGTATTCGCTGCCGAGAAATAGGCCTTCGCGACCATCGGCAGCGGCATCACAGGCGTACTTTTCGGTCGCCATGAGGCTGAGAATTTGTTCGCGCAGGGGTTTTTCATCTTCAACGATCAAAATACGCATGGATCAATCCTGATGTAAGCGGTGGTGTGAGTACTATGATTTGAGTGTAATGGTTTTAGTAGGGTGAATTGTTAATGATTGAGTAACTGGCCTGTTTGGCCATCGACATTAATAACCCGCATGCGTCCGGCGTTCAGTACTTTAACGCCATAGATCACACCGGTATCCCGATGTTGGGTGTTGACACTCATAACCTGTCCGCCCACTTTCGCGCGCACCAGTTCAGCAGCTTCAGCGGGCGAGAGTTTGGGTGCGGGTGGTGCGATAGTGTCGGGATCGATCAGGCTGTTATCCGGCTCGCTGGACGGCAGGCCCATATCGCCACTGATCAAATCGTTGGTCTGTGCAATGCTCAACTGGCACATTAGCAACAGTGTTGCCAACAAGGAGAGTGGCCGCCAGGAGGGGCCAGCGCGCAAGCAGGAGGTTTTTGAGTACAGCATGACAAATTCCAACAAGAAGGCATTCAATTACAGTTTAAACAAATACAACGCCTTCACTATCGCCCGTGTTTGTGCAAAGGTCAATTTGACCTTTGCACATTCGTCCGACAACGGGCGCTGGGGTTTAGTGGCGACCTCTCACATGCACGATACGCGCGCCGGGGTGTTGACGGGTTTCGGTATGGTAAACCCGGTTGTCGTAGTGGTAGGTCACATCGTAACCGACCAGCTGACGTTCGTACTCGGTGCGGTAGCGGGTGCTGCAGACTTCGCGATCCTCATAGCGCGTCACCCGGCGGCTGCCACCGGCGACATCATTGCCTATCACCGCACCAATCAAACCTCCGGCAGCAGTCGCATGTCCATTGCGGCCAACTTCATGACCAATTGCCGCACCGATCAAGCCACCCACCACTGTGCCTTTAAACGAATCGCCGCCGCGCTGACGTTCGCTGTAGGCAACCGTTTCTACATGACAAGAGTTCATAGGTACTTCTACCGCGACTGTGCGATAAATCGGTCTGCTCGACACTACGCGCGCATACTCGGTGCGCTCAACGACATGGTAAGAGTGGTGATGTTTGTGCTTGTGTTTATGGCGATACTCGCGATCAGCCAAGGCGTTGTTAGCCAGCAACAGGCTGCTGGCCAGAGTGCTGATTAATAGCAGGCTTTTCATGATATTCATCTCGCAAAGTGGATGGGGTCTCCCGCTTGATTGGGAGTGAACCCAGACTAAGCCTTTTAATCTGAACAAAAACTGAAATCCCATCGGGCAATCTTGTGCGCCTTGTCGCAAAGCGGTTGCAAGAAAACGGCGAGTTGAATTTAGCAAAATAATAAGGCGGATAAGCGCGTGCAAAGCCCAAAAGTACATGCAACTCGGGTTATAATCGCCGCCATTTTTTCTGAATTGCCCGCAACAGGTTGTTTCATGTCTGAATTGAACGTCAAAGAATACATGGCCGGGCTCGGCCGCAAAGCGCGCATCGCCTCCCGTGTGATCGCCGCTGCACCCACTGCACTGAAAAACAAAGCGCTGCTAGCGATTGCCAATGAGTTGGATAAATCGCGCATTACGCTGGTGTCCGAGAACCAGAAAGATCTGGCGGCCGGTAAAGCCAATGGCCTTGATGCCGCCATGCTCGACCGTTTAGCGGTTAAACCCGCGACTATCGACGGCATGATAGAAGGTCTGCGTCAGGTTGCAGCCTTGGCTGATCCCTGCGGTGAAATCACCGGTATGAGCTATCGCCCAAGTGGAATTCAGGTGGGCAAAATGCGTGTGCCTTTGGGGGTGGTGGGCATTATTTACGAATCGCGTCCCAACGTAACTATCGATGCAGCCAGTCTGTGTTTGAAGTCGGGCAACGCGGCAATTTTGCGTGGCGGCAGTGAAGCGATTCACTCCAATCGCGCGATTGCCAATTGTTTGCAAGCGGGTTTAAAAGCCGCTGGACTACCTGCCGATGTGGTGCAAGTGGTGGAAACCACTGATCGCGCTGCCGTGGGTGAGCTCATCACCATGCCGCAGTTTGTGGATGTGATAGTTCCGCGCGGTGGCAAAGGCTTGATCGAGCGAATCAGTGCGGATGCAAAGGTCCCTGTGATCAAACACCTCGACGGCATTTGCCATGTTTATATCGACGATAAAGCCGACCTCGACAAAGCCTTCACTATTTCCATGAACGCCAAAACCCATCGCTATGGTGTGTGTAATGCGATGGAAACTCTGCTTGTGCATGAGCAAGTTGCTGCGCAAATCTTGCCGCGTCTTGCTGCTGCTTACGCCGAAAAAGGCGTAGAGCTGCGTGGCGATGAAAAGACCCGCGATCTGATTGCCGCGAATGTGGCGACTGAAGAAGACTGGGGCACGGAATATCTCGCACCGATTCTATCTATCAAAATTGTGTCAGGTTTGGATGAGGCCATCGCGCATATCAACCAATATAGCTCGCAGCATACCGACGCGATCGTGAGCGAAGACTACACGCGCGCACGCCGTTTTATCACTGAAGTGGATTCTGCTTCAGTGATGGTCAATGCCTCGACTCGTTTTGCCGACGGCTTTGAATACGGTTTGGGCGCCGAGATCGGAATCTCCACCGACAAAATCCACGCGCGCGGCCCGGTTGGCCTTGAAGGTCTGACCTCGCAAAAATGGGTGGTGTTTGGCGATGGTCACATTCGTGTATAACCCCCACCCTAGCCGGGCGTCCTCCTCCCCCTTGAAAAGCGGGAGGAATGGCCCCTCCCCCTTGGCAAAGGGGAGGTAGGGAGGGGGTTGCTGTTCATGCGCAAAACCCTCGGGATTTTCGGCGGCACTTTTGATCCGATTCACATCGGGCATTTGCGCATGGCGCTGGAAATAAAACAGCAACTGCAGTTGGATGAAATGCGTTTGCTGCCGTGTTATTTGCCGCCGCATCGCCCGGCACCGGGTGCAACGGCGGATGAGCGTGTCGCTATGCTCAGGATTGCGTTGCAGAATTGCGACGAATTACGAATAGATGAGCGCGAATTGCAGCGCAATAAACCTTCCTATACTTGTGACACTCTGTGTGAATTGCGCGCGGAAGTAGGCGATCAAGTTAGCCTGTGTCTGTGTATGGGGATGGACAGTTTTGCCACGCTTGATAGTTGGCACAACTGGGATCAACTGCTCCAGCTGGCGCATATCGTTGTGGTGGCGAGACCAGGCTGGGTTTTGCCTGAGTCGGGTGCAGTGGCGGATTTATTGAATCTGCATCGGCGGGATAGTGATGCGGTCGCTCAGCAGGCAGCGGGTACGATTGTGTTGTTGGAACAGCGGTTGATACCCGTTTCTGCTACCGATATTCGCGCCCGAATTCAGGCAGGAAATTCGCCGCAGTTTCTCCTGCCCGATGCAGTTTGGAATTACATTCGCAGCAATGCGCTTTATCGGTAAGCTGTGTGTTTTTACATTTTATTTTTTTGAATTTTATTAATAGGTAACTGAATGTCAGATTTAAACAAAGCGATCATTAACGCCCTTGAAAACCTCAAAGGCAAAGACATAGTGACGCTCGATGTACACGAACTCACCGATGTGATGGATACCCTGATTATCGCCAGCGGCACTTCTAATCGCCACTCGCGCTCACTTGCGGAAAATCTGGTGGAAGAAACCAAAAAAGCCGGTTTTCGGGCGTTAGGTATTGAAGGCCTGGATACTGGCGATTGGGTGTTGGTCGACTTTGGCGATACGGTTGTGCATGTGATGCAGCAAGAAGCGCGCGATTACTACGAGCTTGAAAAACTCTGGTCGATGAAGCCCGCCAATCGCGACAAGCCGATTAGCGGTTGATAAATAGTCGCTATGCGCATTCGCATTATTGCTGTGGGTACGAAAATGCCCGACTGGGTTGAGGCTGGCTACGCGGAATATGCCAAGCGCATGCCGCGCGATGTCACTGTGGAAATGGTGGAATTGCCGCTCGCCCAGCGCAGTAAAAATAGCGATATTGCCAAGGCAATGGAAAAAGAAGGCGAGGCGATGCTCGCGGTGATTGAAAAGGGCGGCAAAGACGAACAAGTGATCGCACTTGAGGTCAAAGGCAAACCCTGGAGCACCGAACAGCTCGCCGAAAATCTCGCGGGCTGGAAAATGAGTGGATCAAATTATTCGTTGTTGATCGGCGGGCCGGACGGTTTGGCGCCTGCCTGCGTAGCTCTGGCAACAGTGAAGTGGTCGCTCTCGCCGCTCACCTTGCCTCATCCGCTGGTGCGTATTTTGGTGATCGAACAACTTTATCGGGCCTGTACGATTTTGCAAAATCATCCGTACCACAAATAATTATCTAGCCAGCACCCAATCGATTTACCAACAACATCAACCCTGATTTACACGAATTTCTGGCCCGAGCATGCAAGAAGCCCAACAGTTTAAAGATCATCAACGCGAGGCAAAATTATTTCGCAGTCGCGTCGTGGTAATGGTGGTATTCATGCTGTTGTTGACGTCCACGCTGGTGTACCGCTACTACGATTTACAGATCGTCAACTACGAAGAATATGCGACCCAGTCCGATCGCAATCGCGTGCATGTGCAACCGGTGCCGCCGACACGCGGTTTAATTTTTGATCGCACCGGCGCGCTGCTGGCTGACAACAAAGCGAGTTTTACTCTCTCTGTCGTCAGCGCAAATCCAGCTGAACTCAATGACACTATCGAACTGCTCAAAACCTTGGTGGAGATTGCCCCCTCGGATTTGGGTAAATTCTATAAAGCCCAAAAGCAACGCCGCCATAATCTCGATTCCGTCCCCTTGCGTTATCGCCTTACCGAAGATGAGATTGCCCGTCTTGCTGTCAACCAGCATCTATTAGAGGGCGTCGAAGTTAATGCCGAACTGGTGCGCAATTACCCCCACGCGGATATTTTTGCGCATGTGATCGGCTACACCGGCCGTATCAGCGAAAAGGATGTGAAGGCGTTTACTCCCGAGCAACTGCGGCGTTATTCCGGCACCCATGCGATAGGTAAAAACGGGATAGAGGCAAGTTACGAAGATGTACTGCTGGGCGAAGTTGGTAGCCAGAATGTGGAGACCAACGCGCGCGGTCGCGTGATGCGTATTTTGGACCGCATTGATTCCCGGCAGGGTAGCGACCTGCGCCTGCATCTGGATGCCCGTCTGCAAGAGACGGCTGTGGCCGCTATGCGCGGTCGCCGTGGAGCGGTGGTGGCAATTGATGTCAAAACGGGTGGCGTTTTGGCAGCGGTGAGTTATCCCGGATTTGACCCTAATTTGTTCGTCACTGGCATTAGTTATCGGGATTACAAAAGCCTCAACGAAGATATAGATACCCCCTTATTTAATCGCTTCTTGCAAGCACAGTATCCGCCCGGCTCAACGATCAAACCAATTATTGGTTTGGCGGGCCTGCACACTGGTTTTACCGATGTTGGCCGCGCTATCTCTGATCGCGGTACATTTAGTCTCCCCGGCAGCTCGCGTATTTGGCGTGACTGGGTATTGGCGAGAACTGGCGGCGGTCACGGACGCGTCGATCTAAAAATCGGCATCGCTGAATCCTGCGACACCTACTTTTGGGATTTGGGCAACCGCATGGGTATCGATAACATTAGCCCATTTGGTGCCCACTTTGGGTTGGGTGATCTCACCGGCATTGATATCCCTCACGAGCGTAAAGGTCTATGGCCATCGCGCGAGTGGAAGCGAGCGGCGCGGCGCGAAGCTTGGTACCCCGGCGACACCATTAATATTTCAATTGGCCAGGGCATGATGCTCGCAACCCCACTGCAGTTAGCAGTGATGACCAGCACTATCGCCAATCGCGGCGTACGCCATCGGCCACAATTTATCCAGAAGATTGGCAGCCAGATACACGAGCCGATTATTGAAGAAGTCTTCGATACCAAGCCGGAATACTGGGATGCCATTATCGGGGGGATGGAAGAGGTCATGCACGGTGCACGCGGTACAGCGCGGCGGGTATCTGAGCGCTCCGAATATCGTATGGCGGGCAAGTCGGGAACCGCACAGGTCGTAGCGATTGCACAAAACGCCAAATACAACTCGGCGCTGCTGAAAGAGCGTCATCGCGATCACGCTCTGTTTGTGGCATTTGCACCGGTTGAAGCACCACAAATTGCGGTCGCGGTGATGTTGGAGAATGCAGAAGGTGGATCGAGCCAAGCCGCACCTGTGGCCCGGGCAATGATGGATGCCCATATCCTCGGTTACTACCTCAAGGCCGATGAATTTGTCCCGCCGGTAGGATTCCACCACGCGGCAATCATCAAACGCGCCAATAACCATATCGCCGAGCGTAAAGCCGCGCGCGAGGCCAAAGCAGCGGAGTTAGCGGCAAAAGCGGCTGCATCGTCCGCATCAGCGGCTGTCCCCACTGGCTCAGGAGTCGGCAATGAGTAAACAGGATTTCCTGCGGCGTATGCCGGAGGCGGCGAGCGCATTCAGTCGCCGCGCCCGTCTTGCCGAGCGTTTGCATATCGATTTTTTCTTGCTGCTGTTATTGATGTTGCTCACGGTGATTGGCCTGACTGTGCTCTACAGTGCCAGCGGTCATAACATGCCAAGCGTTGAAAAGCAGGGCACCTTTTTTATGATTGCTTACGTCACTATGTTTGTCGTCGCGCAGATTCCTGTGGAGTTTATGCGGCGCATGGCGCCTTTCGCCTATGTTGGCGGGGTGATGTTGCTCGTAGCAGTTACTATATTTGGTAATGTTGCTATGGGCGCACAGCGTTGGTTGCAGATCGGGGGGGTTCGTTTTCAGCCGTCGGAAATTATGAAACTCGCCATGCCGATCGCGGTTGCAGCTTATCTCAGCCGTGGTTTTCTACCGCCGCGTCTCCTGCAAGTGATGGGGGTGCTGGCGTTAATTGGTTTGCCCACTGCCCTAATTATCGAGCAGCCGGATTTGGGCACCTCTATTTTGGTTGCCACCTCGGGCATTATGGTGCTGTTTTTCGCCGGATTGCTCTGGCGGTATATAGCGGCGGCAGTCGTGTTATTTGGTGCGAGTCTGTGGCCGATCTGGCATTACATGCTGCATGACTATCAACGTCAGCGAGTGCTGACCATGCTTGACCCAACGCAAGACCCACTGGGAACCGGGTGGAATATTATCCAGTCCAAAACCGCGATTGGCTCCGGCGGTTTGTCCGGCAAAGGCTGGATGGAAGGCACCCAATCGCGTTTGGATTTCCTCCCTGAAGGGCACACCGATTTTATTATTGCAGTGATGTCAGAAGAGTTTGGTTTGCTCGGTGTGCTAATGCTGCTCACTATATACGCCATGGTGATTATTCGCGGGCTGATGATTGCAGTGAATTCGCAAAACAGTTTTGGACGCTTGCTCGCGGCTAGCATCAGTTCCACATTTTTTGTTTATGTATTTGTAAATATGGGTATGGTATCGGGCATGCTACCGGTGGTCGGCGTACCTTTACCGCTGATTAGCCAAGGCGGCACCGCGATAGTTGCGCTCTTTGCAGGATTCGGTTTACTAATGGCGATTGCTACCGAGAAAAAACGGGTAATGACGCCCCAGGCTTGATTCGTACCTACTGATTTTTTAGGTGCGAAAACTCGTTAAACAAGAGGTTTTATGTTGTCTTTGCTTCGCAGTTTTTCCAGAAAATGCCTGAGTGTTGTAGCGGGCCTGAGTTTTAGCTTTGTCGCTGCAGCCGACTATAGCAAGCATCCGCTAGCGGCCGGTTTTGTTGATGAAATGGTGCAACAACACGGTTTTACAGCAGAAGAAATTAATCAGTGGTTGAGCAAGGCGCAAAAGCGTCAGCCGATCCTGGATTCCATCGCGCGTCCTGCTGAAAAATCCAAAACCTGGAAAGAATATCGCCCGATTTTTATCGTACCTATGCGCATTACCAATGGCGTCCTATTCTGGAACGAACATCGCGCTGCGCTGGAGCGCGCTGAAAAAGAATACGGTGTGCCAGCAGAAATTATTGTGTCGATTATCGGTGTTGAAACCAACTACGGCAAAAACACCGGCAGTTGGTATGTGATCGATGCGCTTACGACCCTTGCGTTTGATTACCCGCCGCGCGCGCCATTTTTCCGTTCAGAGTTAGTGAATTATTTTATTCTCACCCGCGAGCAAAAACACAATCCGCTCGAGTTCAAAGGCTCTTACGCGGGTGCGATGGGTTATGGCCAATTTATGCCGTCTAGCTATCGCAATTTTGCCGTCGATTTCAACGGCGACGGTTTTACCGATATCTGGAATAACCCCACTGATGCGATTGGCAGTGTGGCCAATTATTTTGTAAAGCATGGCTGGCAAACCGGCAAAGCTGTCGTTGTCCCGGCAAAATTAACCAAACCGCGCGATATGTTATTGACCAATGAAGCATTTAACAAAGTGGTGCCGCCCAGTATTAGCGTGAGCGACTGGAAAAAAGCCGGCGTTGCGCCAACAGGCAAAGTGGCCCGAACTACTCCGGCGATTACAATTGAATTTGATGGTATCAATGGTCTGGAATATTGGTTCGGGCTGCAAAATTTCTACACCATTACCCGCTACAATCGCAGCCCTATGTATGCAATGGCAGTGTACGATTTAAGTCTCGATCTCAAACGCGCCATGCGTGAAGCAGATAAAAAATCCGTGGGAGCTGCGCACTAATGCCATTAATGACCCGATCCGGTACTGCAAACAAGGTACAAATAATTAATATCGCGATGGTATTAATCTGCTGTGTTTTGATGGCTGCCTGTTCGGGCACTAAGCAGAAGCCAACTAAAGCCGCTAAACCGGCAGCGCCCTATAACCCCAATGACGGGCGCTATGCCCACGAAAAAGATTTTGGGCCGAGCGAAGATGTGGACTTATCGCATGTACCCGATGCAGTGCCGCGCTATGAAACCCGCACTCGCGCGGGCAACAAAAATCCTTACACGGTGCTGGGCAAAACCTATCACTTGATTAAAGATGAAAGCGCCTATCGCGAGCGTGGTTTGGCATCCTGGTACGGCAAAAAATTTAATGGACACAACACCTCCAATGGTGAACGTTACGATATGTACGCCATGACCGGTGCACATAAAACCTTGCCTATTCCCTCTTATGTACGCGTGACCAATCTCGATAACGGTAAAAGCGTAGTGGTGCGCATAAATGATCGCGGCCCTTTCCATCAAGGGCGAATTATTGATCTGAGTTACGCCGCTGCGCAGCGCATTGGTATTCTTCAAGCGGGAACTGGCAGAGTTGAGGTTGAAATCGCTTTGCCCGGCGATGCCGCACCTATACCGCGCCGCGCCGATGGCACAGCGCCTAAACATATTGAACCCGCACTACCGCCCGGTACCTATTTGCAATTAGGTGCATTCAGTCAACAGGAATCAGCACGGCAATTTGCAGCGAGCGTGGGCACCAAATTAACCTATCCGGTAACTATTCATTCGGCTACGCAACCGAAACAGGTTCATCGGGTGCGCGTTGGTCCGTTTAAAGACGCAAAAAGTTTGCAAGAAGCGCGCGATCAATTAGCGCGCATTAATATTTTTGAGGCGCATGTTGTGTATCAGTAGCAGTAGTTCGTGTAGTTGTTGTGCGTAATCATCCCAGCAAGGTTCAGCTTTGATTCACGCCACTGCGTTACTGTTACAATTTGCGCATTCCAATTTTCTTTTTCATTTCGTTTTACAGAGTGTTAATCACCATGATTAAAAAATTATTAGCCAGTGTTTTACTGGCAGGTTCAAGCATTACCTTTGCACAGCAACCTGCAGCACCCATTCCATCTTCGACCTTACCAACGCCTACTCCCGGTCAGGTGGTTGAGCAAAAACCACAAGTTATTCCCGCTGCCCCCCAACTCGCCGCAACCGGTTTTATTTTGGTCGATGCAACTACCGGCAGCATCGTTGCCGAGAGCAATTCCGAGCAGCGTTTACCTCCCGCCAGTCTTACCAAAATGATGACCAGTTATTTGGTGGTCGATGAAATTGAGAAAGGCCGCATCACTGAAGATGCCATGGTGAATATCAGCGTAAAAGCCTGGAAGATGGGCGGTTCGCGCATGTACATAAAAGAGGGCACACAAGTATCGGTTATTGATCTGTTGCGCGGAGTGATCATCCAGTCGGGTAACGATGCGTCTGTAGCATTGGCCGAATATATTTCCGGTAATGAGGACGCGTTTGTCGATTCGATGAATCAAAAAGCTGCGCAATTGGGTATGACTAATACCCATTTTGAAAACGCAACCGGTTGGCCCGCAGAAGGTCATTTGACGACCGCAAAAGATTTGGCGGTATTGGCGCGCGCCATCATTAATGATCACCCGACACATTATCCAATCCATGCCGAAAAACACTTTTTCTACAACAACATTCGCCAGCCCAATCGCAATTTATTGTTGTTCCGCGACGAGACAGTTGACGGACTAAAAACCGGTCACACGGAAGAAGCGGGTTATTGCTTGGTCGCCTCTTCAAAACGCGAAAACACTCGTTTTATTGCTGTGGTAATGGGTACCGATAGTGAAAGTTCACGCGCGGCAGAAACACAAAAATTGTTGGCCTATGGTTTCCGCTATTTTCAAACCACTCAACTTTATCAAGCTGGTCAGCAAGTGAGCACATCACGAGTGTGGTCGGGTACAACTCAGGAAGTGACACTCGGCATTCCCAATAATATTGTTTTAACCTTGCCTAAAGGTCGCGAGCAATTACTGCAGGCCAAAATGCACATTAATGAAATTATTAAAGCCCCGATCACAGTTGGGCAAGAGTTAGGTAACCTCACCGTTGAGCTGGATGGTCAATTGTTGGTGAATACACCGATAGTAGCGTTGCAAGCAGTCGAAGAAGCAGGATTTTTTGCGCGCTTGCTCGATAGTTTGAAATTATTTTTTCGCAACCTATTTAGCTGATTCTCAGTATCAAGCCGATGGTAGTTACTTTGCTCGTGTGCAAAGATAACTACCCAGCGTTTTTAAAATAAGAATTCGAGGAGCTTTTTGTGTCTACCAATCCCTACCAAACCCCCGAGGGTCAATTGACCACCGATGATCAAGCCGTAGGCAAGATTAAATTTTTCTCACCCTCATCCCGCATTAACCGACTGCGCTATTGGGCGCACGGTGCAGTATTCGCAATAGCTTTTTATGTAATGTTAGCTATAGGTGGTGCGTTGTATCTATTGGCATCTCCCTGGGTTGCTGTGCCCATACTGGTTCTAGCGTATATCGGATTGTTCGTGTTCAGCGTTATCGTCATGATTCAACGTCTGCATGACTTGAATAAAACTGGTTGGATGTGGTTGCTTGCGTTAGTCCCGCTAGCCAATCTTTATTTGCTGGTTATTTTGATTTTCTTTAAAGGCACTCCCGGTCGCAACAACTATGGTTTGCAAACCCCACCCAACAAAGCTTGGCATTGGGTGTTAGCCATCGGCTTCCCGGTATTGGTATTAGTGGTAATTTTTGCTTACGTAGTACCGGCGTACAATCAATATAGGCAAGTAGTGGAAAATTTCGGCGGCCAAACTGACCATTCCGAAACTGATACCTACCCATCTGAATACACCGAAGATGGCGCGATTGAAGATACGATGTTCAGGGATGAAGCACTGGAAGACGGTATTTCTTACGAAACACCTGAAGAAGAGATTGCTGAAGATGACGGTATTGACGCGATAGAAACAGAAGTAAACGAGGCAGCTGATCCAGAAACTCCGCAATAAAGTTTCTGTTAACCAACTCATAGGCAGCTTCGGCTGCCTTATTTTTTTATAGTTTTTCTTTTTACAAAACCCCCGCACTCTTAATTTCCAAATAAGCATTCGCAACGCGCACCGCTAGTTCGTTTGCAGTGCAATCAATTGCATAAACACCTGCAGCAGTGAGTTTGCGATGCGACTCACTGCGTTCGTGTAGAAAACGGCGGACTCCTGCATAATTTAGGGAATCATCAAAAGTATGCACCGGCGTTTCATTGAGTTGGTCGAGGACTTGTTCGCGGATGTTGGCGACCATTACCAAATGACGTTTCTTTAACAGATTTACGGCAAGCAATAATTCGCTGTTGTCTTCGTCGCGCGAGTTGGTGACCAAAATAACCAGTGAGCGTTTAGGTTGTAATACTGCAAGCTTTTCTGCGGCGGTAATATAGTCAGCAGTGGATTGGTTTGCGTGCAGATCATAAATACCATTGAGTAATACTTTTACGCGTTCAACCCCTTTTTGCGGTGGAATCCAACGGTGTTGATTGCCGAAGCTCATCAAGCTTACGTTATCGCCTTGGCGTAAAGCGATATAACTGACTAGCAGCATCGAGTTGAGTGCGTGGTCGAAATGGCTGAGTTCATCGTCTTTGGCGCGCATACGGCGGCCGCTGTCGATCATCAATACAATTTGCTGATCGCGTTCATCCTGATAATCGCGTGCAATCAATTTTTGTCGGCGCGATGTCGCTTTCCAATCCAATTGCCGCAAACTGTCGCCCTGGCGATATTCGCGCAGCTGGTGGAATTCCATCCCTGCACCGCGGCGCTGTTTCTTTTTAATACCAATTTGGCTGGTGTGATTTTCCGTGGCGAGAATCGCGTAGTTGGCGATGGTGACAAAATCCGGAAAGACTTTAGCCTCAGAAATTTCACCCGCCCAATATCGAACACTCCATAAACCTAACGGGCTTTTAA
>CAZCJR010000092.1:0-19558 GCA_964499225.1 uncultured Cellvibrionaceae bacterium
AGGTATTCCAACTCTCGATATGCTTGACGCAAAAGTGAAGTGTGACGAGTTAGGCGTGCGTTTGATTGGCCCTAACTGCCCAGGTGTTATCACTCCGGGCGAGTGCAAAATAGGCATCATGCCAGGCCACATCCACAAGCCAGGTAAAGTAGGTATCGTATCGCGTTCAGGTACTTTGACTTATGAAGCTGTTAAACAAACGACTGACTACGGTTTCGGCCAATCTACCTGCGTAGGTATTGGTGGTGACCCAATCCCAGGCTCTAACTTCATCGACATTTTGAAGTTGTTCCAAGCTGACCCACAAACCGAAGCGATTGTAATGATTGGTGAGATCGGTGGTTCTGCAGAAGAAGAAGCGGCTGCTTACATCAAAGCAAACGTGACCAAACCTGTTGTGTCTTACATCGCTGGTGTAACTGCACCTGCTGGTAAGCGCATGGGTCACGCTGGTGCGATTATTTCTGGCGGTAAAGGTACTGCTGATGAGAAATTTGCTGCACTGGAAGACGCTGGTGTTAAAACCGTTAAGAGCTTGGCCGATATCGGTAAAGCACTGAAAGAAATCACTGGTTGGTAATTTTTCCACGCTAAGTTGTTTCGAAAAGGCGATCTTCGGGTCGCCTTTTTTATTGCCATTTTTTCATCGCTTCATCTTATCTATTTCCTCAGATCTATTCGTCAATTTTTAACGTACGCACAAAACCTTCTTAATTTTGGTTTTTGTATGTCGGCATTATGGTGGATAAAGCGCGATTTTCGCCTCGATGATAATGCCTCATTGCATGCGGCCTTGAGTGAGTGTGGCGAAGTTATTCCCGTATTTTTTCTTGAGTCAGATATTTATCTTGCCCAAGATGCATCTGCCTTTCATATGCACGCTCAACTTACGGCCCTGATTGATCTACAAAATTCATTGCGTATGCTTGGGGCTGAGCTGCTGATAGTCCGCAGTAATTTGCCGTTGGGATTTTCTCTATTAAGACAGCGCATTCACTTTACACATATTTTTTCCCACGAAGAAACGGGGGCGATAGTTACATTTAAGCGCGATATTGCGGTGAAAAAATGGTGCGATGCTGAATCAGTAGTTTGGCAAGAAATTCCCCAATCTGGCGTGGTGCGACGTTTATCTTCGCGCGACAACCGGCAGCGTTATATCGCTGAGCGTCTATTTGATAGCGCCCCCCTAGAGGTGCCAACAGCGATACCACAACCATTGTTACCCGCCCTTATTATTAATCAGCACGATTGTTATCAGGTTCCACAATTACAGGAATTTGCACCACAATTATTAGATGAACGCATTCAATGGGCGAGTGTGCAAGTGGTTAATGAAAGGCGGGCGCAGCGCACGCTGGATAGTTTTCTAAATGCGCGTGGCCTTGGTTATCGCGGTGGGATTTCTTCACCCAATAAAGCCTTTTTTTATGGATCGCGGTTATCGCCGCATATCGCATGGGGCACGGTTAGTTTGCGGCGAATTTTTTCACGCTTGCATCAGCGTTTAACTGAATTGGATGAGTTGTTGGGAGAAGAGCCTGACAATAAACTTGCGCAACGCTGGCACAAAAGTTTGGAAAGTTTTAGCTCCCGACTATTTTGGCGCGATCACTTTGTGCAGCGTTTGGAGTCGGCGAGCTGGATGGAGGTTCGCGCACTTAATCCTGCTTTTGAGCAACTTGAATACACGCAAGATACAACCAGGCTTGATGCATGGATTAATGGCAATACCGGTTTCCCGCTGGTTGATGCCTGTATGCGCTGTTTGCAAGCGACCGGATTTTTAAATTTTCGTATGCGTGCGATGGTGGTTAATTTTGCGTGTTTCGGCTTGCATATTCATTGGCGCGATCTGCAATATGCTCTGGCTCGTTTGTTCACTGATTATGAACCCGGCATTCATTTCTCTCAGGTGCAGATGCAAGCAGCGATTGTGGGTATTAATACCATCCGCGTTTATAGCCCACTTAAACAATTAATGGATCAGGACCCGGAATGTCAATTTATTAAACGCTGGTTGCCCGAGTTGCGTAGTTTCAGTGCGGAGCAAATCGCATGTCATGAAACTATGGCACTGCCAGGCTATCAAGCCGCCATAGTTAATGCAGAACGAAATATTCGCGTGATGAAGGAGCGCATTAGTGATATTCGCAAAAGCCACTCAGGCAAGGACAGCACGCAGCAGGTCTTGATTAAGCATGGGTCACGTATGAAACAAAAACAGCAGAAAAAGTCGCTTGGGCGCGATGTTAATTTACCCTCTGTCGAGCAGATAGATTTATTCGGTGTTTAATCGGTTGTGCCCCGCCCGGAAGAATCTAGCCTACACTGAAAGTACAATTGATCAGGGCAGAACAGGATCATGTTGGAAATCACCGAGTACACTAAATTCCTTATAGGCCTGTTGGCGATTGTCGATCCGCTCGGCGCAATCCCCGTTTTTATCGCACTCACCGTCCACCAGAATAAAGAGCAGCGGCTTAAAACGGCGCGTCTTACGGTAGTCTCGGTATTTTTTGCACTGATGGTAGCGCTGCTATTTGGCGAGTGGATTCTCTGGGCATTTGGTATCAGTATTGATGCCTTCCGCTGCGCGGGCGGTGTGATTCTGTTGTTGATGGGCTTGGGCATGTTGCAGTCTCGCGGTCTTACGCCTGCCGATATCGAAGCGGCACAGGATGAATCTATCGCACTAGTGCCGCTCACCATCCCGCTTCTTGCAGGCCCCGGCGCGATGAGTGCCGTTATCGTCTATGCACACCAATCCAATTCAATTTTCCATTACCTGTCGATTACGCTGTGTATTTTGGTTGTGAGCGTGGCATTAATGCTGTGTTTCAGATTTCTGCCGTGGTTTAGCGAGCACCTGAGCAAACGCAGTATTGTGATGTCCACCAGAGTGATGGGCTTGCTACTAGTGGCGATTGCGGTTGAGTTTATTGCGGGCGGAATCAAAGGACTATTTCCGCAACTGGGTTCCTGAATGATTCGTTCAGGAACCACCTGCAGATAAAAAAGTGTTAATCGCCTATAACTAATTGAGCATGACCCTTAAGATTGATGCCAGCACATATCAATAATGACTTCTAAAAACAGTGCTAATCTAATCTCAGAAATTACTTTTATCGGTAAAGGTTTTTCGGTCGCAAAATCCATAACAAAAAGAATCTATAACTAGATATCTAATTTAGAGAGTGGCTATGCGCATCATCAACCTGTTTTTAATCGGCCTCGTTTTTTTCTGCTGCAATTTCACTCAAGCAGTCGCAGCTGCACCCACGCCCGAACAAACTCAAAAAACGATGAAAATCGCCAGCCAATTTATGTTGGATAAGGTGAGTTATCGCGGCGGTTTTGTTTGGTCTTATCTGCCCGATTTTTCCCGTCAGTGGGGCGAGCTTGAGGCGCGCCGTTCAATGATCTGGATGCAACCACCAGGCACGGCGAGCATGGGACATTTGTTTCTCGATGCCTATCACGCCACCGGTGATGAGTTTTATTACACCGCTGCCGAAAAGGTTGCTGGAGCAATTATCTACGCACAGCACCCGAGTGGTGGGTGGAATTATGTGGCCGATTTTGGCGGTGAAGCAGCACTCAAAGAATGGTATGCAACCATCGGCAAAAATGCCTGGCGCTTGGAAGAATTCCAGCACTATTACGGCAATGCAACCTTCGATGATGTGGGTACTGCAGAAGCGGCAAAATTTTTGCTGCGATTGTATGTTGAAAAGCTCGATCCAAAATATCGCCCTGCGCTCGATAAAGCTATTGATTTTATGTTGGCGAGCCAATATCCCATCGGCGGTTGGCCGCAGCGGTTTCCGTTGATGCACAATCATCCCAATAAAGATCATGGCGATTATTCTTCTTACATCACCTTTAATGATGATGTGGCCACCGAGAATATTGATTTTCTGATGATGTGCTATCAAGTTCTCGGCGAAGCGCGAGTGCGCGAACCGGTTATCAGGGCAATGAACAGTTTTCTCGTGATGCAAATGGGGCAGCCGCAGCCGGGCTGGGCATTGCAGTACACACCTGAATTAATTCCAGCGGGTGCTCGCTCATATGAGCCGAAGTCTTTGCATACACCGACGACAGCGGAGAATATTCAGCAATTAATTAAATTTTATCGCATGACTGGCGAAACAAAATTCCTTGCGCGAATTCCAGAAGCATTAGCATGGTTAGAGAGTCTGACGTTACCCGCTAAACCGGAATATGAAGGGCGTAGCCATCCATCGTTTGTTGAGTTGGGTACTAACAAGGCCTTATTTACCCATAGGCGGGGCGCTAATGTGCGCAATGGTGAATATTACGTCGATTACATACCGGGCAATATGCTGGCGCATTACAAATCGGCCAGCCGGATAAATGTGGTTGAATTACGCGCTGCGTATCAGGAAGCGCTGGCGTTAAAACCAGAAAAGGCTAGTGCGAATTCACCGTTGAACGTGATGGGGAATACCGCGCTTCCCCGCTATTTCACACTTGGCAAAGTCAGTGTTTCCGATTTAAATTTTCGTGCTCAAAAAACCACAGAGGCGAAAAATATTACCGACCAGGTCGCGGTCCTGATTGCGGGGCTCAATCAGCAAGGTTATTGGCCAACCCCACTTTATTACACTACCAATCCCTACAAAGGGTTCCCGCCATTAACCGAAGCCAATAACGATTATGCTGTTACTATGGTGGGCGATGAATGGGACACTTCTCCTTATCCTGTTGATTATCCGGTTATGGGGATTTCTACCGCCGCTTACATCAAAAATATGGGCACTCTTATCCAATATCTGCAGCAACAATCAGGACAATAATTGCTTGAGTCCTGTTTAATTTTTGTTCTTAATGGCGCGATGCTTTATTTTTCACACAAAATGTGGAAAATGGCGCGCCATTTTTCATTCTCACCACCAGTGACGATCTGACGCCCATTATCTATCTGATCGTGTTTTTTCAGTGCTGAAAAACCATTCATGACACAGGACGGAACTATTTTGACTAACTCAGAACAACCCAATACTTGGTCTCCACGCAGATCTGCCGAACTTTACGGTGTAGATGAGTGGAGTAGCGGCTATTTTGGTGTATCCCCCGAAGGCGAAGTTGTTGTGCGTGCGCCGACCCCTGATGGTGATGCCAGTGTATCGCTGATGGAAATTGTGGATGGTCTGCAGCAACGTGGTTTACAGATGCCGGTATTACTGCGCGTAGAAAATATTCTTGATTCGCGTATTAGTATTCTCAATGATTCATTTGCGCAAGCAATTGAAGCAAGCGGTTATAAAGGCCAATATCGCGGCGCATTTCCTATTAAGGTGAATCAACAGAGCCATGTGATAGCGGAAATTGCTCGCTTTGGTGAGCGCTACAATCACGGTTTTGAAGCGGGCAGCAAAGCGGAGTTGATGATTGCGCTCGCTCGACTAACCAATCGCGACAGTTTAATTATTTGCAACGGCTACAAAGACGCCGAATTTATTACCCTGGGCTTGCAAGCGCGCAAACTCGGCTTTAAATGTTTTTTTGTGTTGGAAACATTAAGCGAGTTGCAGTCAGTGATTGAGCGCAGTCGTGCACTGGATGTTGAGCCGCTGATTGGCGTACGCTTGAAACTGTCAACCAAAGTAGAAGGGCACTGGAGCGAAGACAGTGGCGATCGCAGTCTGTTTGGTTTGAATACCAACGAGCTGGTGAGTGTGATTGACACATTGCGCGACGCGAATTTATTGCACTGTTTTCAATTGTTGCATTTTCATTTGGGCTCACAAATTCCCAATATTCGCAGTATCCGTTCAGGTGTATTGGAAGCCTGTCGCTATTACATCGAATTGGTGGGCGAGGGCGCGCCACTAGGCTACTTAGATCTGGGCGGTGGTTTAGCGATTGATTACGACGGCACTTGCAGCACCAATGGCCACAGTCGCAACTACTCAGTACAAGAGTATTGCATCGACGTTGTTGAAGCTATTCAGGAAAGTTTGGATCACCATCATATTCCCCATCCCACCATTGTAACTGAATCGGGTCGTGCGACTGTCGCGCATACATCGGTATTGTTATTTAATATTCTTGATGTCACGCATTTTGAGCCAACGGAAGTTCTGGAGAGCTTGCCGACCGGGTGTCACGAGATGATTGTCAATCTCTGGCATACACTATCAGTTATTCGTTTGGCGAATTTACAAGAATCTTACAACGATGTAATTTACTACCGGGACAAAATTCGCGATTTGTTTCACTCGGGCGATATCAGTTTGCGTCATCGCGTGTTGGGTGAAAATATTTATCTCGCGGCGCTGCAAAAAATTGCCGCATTACTACCCGATATGAAACGTATTCCCGCAGAACTGGAAACCTTACCGCAATTATTGGCGGATATTTACTACGGAAATTTCAGTGTTTTTCAATCTCTACCCGACTCTTGGGCGATAGGCCAAGTCTTTCCGGTAATGCCAATTCATCGCTTAAATGAAGAGCCAACCCGTCAGGCGATTATTGCGGATTTAACCTGCGACTGTGACGGAAAATTGCAAAAGTTCGCCACGTCGGAAGGTGAATCAACAACCTTACCATTGCACGCAATCAAAGCGGGCGAAGAATATTATCTGGGTGTGTTTTTAGTGGGTGCCTACCAGGAAACATTGGGGGATTTGCATAACTTGTTTGGTGATACCAATGTTGCCAGTGTGCGAATTAATGCCGATAGCAGTATCGATTTTGTACACGAACTGCACGGCGACAGTATTGCTGATGTATTGAGTTACGTGGAATACAAACCCAATTCGCTCTATGAGCAATTCCGTAAAACGGCAGAGCAGGCCGTACGCGACGGTGTGATTAGCATTGCTGATCGCCAGCAGATGTTGGCAGCCTATTCAGAGAGTTTGCGCGGTTACACTTATTTCGAGAAATAGTTTTTAGTTGATGGGAGTTTTTGCATGGCAAAAGTATTAATCATTGGTGCGGGTGGCGTTAGCGGAGTGGTGGTGCATAAGTGTGCGCAGTTGCCAGAGGTGTTTTCCGAAATTGTATTGGCCAGCCGTACTGAATCCAAATGCAAAGCGATTGCAGCACAATTAAATCGCCCGATTAAAACGGCGCAGGTAGATGCAGATAACGTTCCTCAATTGGTGGCGCTGATTAACGCTGAAAAGCCTGATCTGGTAATCAATGTGGCATTGCCTTATCAAGATTTGACGATTATGGATGCCTGCTTGGAAGCGAGTGTGGATTATCTTGATACTGCGAACTATGAGCCATTGGATACTGCGAAGTTTGAATACTCATGGCAGTGGGCATATCAGGATAAATTTAACGCTGCTGGTTTGACTGCACTGCTCGGTTCCGGTTTTGATCCCGGTGTCACTAATGTATATACCGCCTATTTAAAGAAACATTACTTCGATGAAATTCATTATTTGGATATCATCGATTGCAACGCCGGTGATCACGGCTTGCCGTTTGCGACCAACTTTAATCCGGAAATTAATATCCGCGAAGTGACCGCCAATGGTCGCTACTGGGAAAATGGCAGCTGGGTAGAAACACCACCGCTGTCGGTAAATCAAGTGTTTGATTTCCCTGCCGAAATCGGCCCCAAAAAAATCTACATGATGTACCACGAAGAGCTTGAATCTCTGGTGAAACATTTTCCAGAAATTAAGCGTGCACGTTTCTGGATGACATTTTCAGATAATTATTTAAAACATCTGGAAGTCTTGGGTAATGTCGGCATGACGGGCATTGAGCCAGTAATGTTTGAAGGCCGTGAAATAGTCCCGCTGCAATTTTTAAAAGCGCTGTTACCCGATCCAGCAAGCCTTGGCCCCTTAACCAAAGGTAAAACCTGCATAGGTTGTTTTGCCCAAGGCGTCAAAGATGGTAAGCCTGTGGCTATGTTTGTTTACAACGTGTGTGACCATCAGGAATGCTACCGCGAAGTTAAATCCCAGGCGATTTCCTATACCACAGGCGTACCAGCAATGATTGGTGCAAAAATGATTCTGGAAGGTAAGTGGAAAAAACCGGGTGTGTGGAATATGGAGCAATATGATCCAGATCCATTTATGGAAGACCTGAATAAATACGGCTTACCCTGGCAAGTTGTTGCGGTCGATCCCAGCGCAATAAACGGTTGATTTTATGCTGCGTAGGGTGGGTGGAGCCTAAGCGATACCCCCACCTTCCTGTTAAACGATGGGTATCCTCGCGCTCCACCTATCCTACGAAATTGATGTGCTTTTTATGAACAAACGCGAATACTTCACTCACTTTAATCCTGCCCGCGTACCATCCCCTTGCTTTGTAATTGATAAAGTGGCGATAGAAGATAATTTAAAAATTCTCAATCGTGTCCAGTTCGAGAGCGGGGCAAAAGTCTTAGGCGCACTCAAGGCATTTTCCTGCTGGAGTCTTGCGTCTTTGTTTCGCCAATATCTATCAGGTGTTTGTGCAAGCGGGTTGCACGAGGCGCGATTGGGGCGTGAAGAATTTGGTGGTGAGGTTCATTGTTATTCGGCGGCTTATAAAGAATCCGATTTGATCGAAATTCTAAAAGTTGCTGATCACGTGCTATTCAATTCATTTTCACAGTGGTCGCGCTTTAAGTCACTCGCGTTGGCAGCCCAACAAAATCGTCCCGAATTACAGTTTGGTATTCGTATTAATCCGGAGCATTCGGAAGGCGAAACGGAATTATACGACCCCTGCGCTCCTTGCTCGCGTATGGGCGTGACTGTCGCGCAATTTGGGCAGGCATTGCGTGATGATCCTGAAATTCTGGATGGTATCAGCGGGTTGCATTTTCATACGCTCTGCCAACAAGACCTGCCGCCATTGCAACGCACTTTGGCTGCGGTGGAGGAAAAATTTGAACAATATTTTTCGCGGATACAATGGATTAATTTTGGCGGTGGTCACCATATCAGCCGTGAAGACTATCAAGTCGATGAACTCATTGAGCTGATTAAATCATTTCGTACTCGTCACCAATTGCAAGTGTATCTTGAGCCAGGTGAGGCGGTTGCACTGCGCAGTGGTGTGATGGTTGCTGAAGTATTAGATATTAGCTGGAATGGTATTGCGCAGGCTATTTTGGATACATCCGCCACTTGTCATATGCCTGATGTATTGGAAATGCCTTATCGCGCTGATGTGCTCGGCGCCGGAATGCCCGAAGAGTTTGCGCATACTTATCGATTGGGTGGTATGACATGTTTGGCGGGCGATGTGATTGGCGATTACAGTTTTCACGAACCTTTGACAGTTGGCCAACGCATAATTTTTGACGATATGGCTCACTACACCATGGTGAAGACCACCACGTTTAATGGCATTAATTTACCCGCTATTGCTATTTGGGATTCGCGCACCGATGAGTTAAATCTTATCCGTGAATTTGGATACGATGATTTTAAACATCGTCTTTCCTGACGTAGGGGCGCCGCTTGCTGCGCCCAAATACTGCACACACACATAAATATAGCCCCAAACGCTACACCCAAAATACCACGTCCTATTTTCAATCTTTAATGTTCTTCAGGTTTTCACTATGCACAAAAAATCCGCCCACATAGGTCTCGTTAATCCAAAAAGTCCTGCCAATGTCGGCATGGTGATGCGCGCGGCTGGCTGCTATGAAGCCACTACGGTTTTTTATAGCGGTGTGCGTTTTGAGCGGGCGCAAAAATTTGCGACAGACACTAAAGATGCAGGCCGTAAGATTGCGTTGGTGGGTGTGGAAGATTTATTAGATGACATTCCAGATAATGCCACTTTGGTTGCAATTGAATTGATCGAGGGCGCGACACCGCTAATGGATTTTGTCCATCCCGATAATGCCTATTATATTTTTGGCCCCGAAGATGGATCAATAAAAAAGGAGCTGCTAGATCATTGCCAGCACGTAGTTTATATCCCAACTATCGGCTGCATGAATCTGGCGGCAACGGTTCATGTGGTACTTTATGACCGCATGGCTAAATCGGGCAGGGCGGTTATTGATGAGCGCCCGATTGCTGAGAATCGTGATGTGAATAATAAAATTAAGATTTAGCGGTTATTATTTCTTCTTTAATTAGGTAGGTTTCGTCGGTGCCCTCTGGCAGTACTTTAATTGAATCTTCTTTCTGATGAATTTTATTCGGGCATTCACCTTGGCTCTCTAGCCAATAGAGGGTGTTGCCTATTAACGCGACGGACCCCGATACTACTGCACTTGTAGTAGCTGTTAAAGTCGCGACGACCAATGCACCTGTGACCTCTGCTTTACAACTTTTGGTAAGGCAATCGATGTCATCGAACGTTCGCATTTGCTCCGTGGTGAGTACAATTCTTTGCGTCGATACCCTGCATTTTTCGTCATAGATTGCTGCTTTTTTAGGGGTAACTACGCAGGCGCCGATGGTGCTGCTCATTAAGATCAACGCTAATCGACTGGTTAGGTGGGTAAAGTTTTTCATACAGTGTTCCTGATGCTGTTGGCAGTTGCTTTAAGCAGCGATTTGTTTGTACCAATACTGCCCTAACATGATCAGACAAATTGTAACAATCAGTATCCGCAATACTTTGGGGTTCACTTTAAAGAGGTAGTGTGATCCCATCCAGGCACCGAGCATTTGGCCGCTGATCATGGTGAATCCAGCGAGCCACATTATCTGGCCTGCAAAGATAAATACAATTAATGAGGCGATATTGGTGGCAAAGTTGAGAGGCTTTGCAATTGCAGTGGCGTTGATTAATTCCAATCCGCGCAAACTGACTCCCGCAACTGCTAAAAAAGATCCCGTGCCTGGACCGAACATACCATCGTATACGCCTATGGCTGGTACCACTGTTTTTTGATAAAGCCCAGCAGACATTCTCGGTTCAGTTGATTCAAGTTTTAAATAAGGCGCAGTAATAAAGTAAGCGGCGATGATAACTAACACTAGAGGGATCATGAATCCCAATACTTTGGCATCAATAAATTGCACGATGATAGTACCCACGACTGAGCCAATAAAGGCGGCGATCATCATGGGGCGCAGCTCGTGCCAGTAAATTTTTTTACGTTTAAATAATAAAAAACTCGATGTTCCTGAACCAAAACTACTCTGCAATTTATTGGTTCCCAGTGCAGCAAGTGGCGGTACGCCAGATACGACCAGTGCGGGAATCGTAATCAAACCACCTCCGCCAGCGAGTGTATCCATAAAGCCTGCAACGGCAGCGGCGAAAAATAAAAATAGCAGTGTTTCTATGGCAAAATCCATTATGTGTTCTTCTCGTTCAATCGTTTACAGAAGTTACCTGTTATAAGCCGCCGCGGGTCAATTTTTCAGGATTTAGTAATTGTTCCAGTTCATCACGACTTAAATCAGTTTCTTCCAGTGCAACATCAATAATCGCGCGGCCATCTTTATAGGCTTTTTTGGCAATTGTAGCGGCTTTTTCGTAGCCAATAATTGGATTTAGAGCAGTGACCAAAATCGGGTTTTGTGCGAGCGTTTTTTGCAGGTTGTTGTGATTGACGGTAAACGTGGAAATAGTTTTGTCCGCCAGTTCATTGCTCGCATTGCTGAGCAATTCAATCGATTGCAATAAATTGTGGGCGATCAATGGCAGCATCACATTTAATTGAAAGTTACCGGATTGCCCTGCGATGCCGATACTCACATCGTTCCCCATTACTTGCGCGCACACCATGGTCACCGCCTCAGGAATAACCGGATTGACTTTGCCAGGCATAATCGATGAGCCGGGTTGCAGTGGTTTTAAACTAATCTCCGCTAATCCGGCGAGTGGGCCGGAATTCATCCAGCGCAAATCGTTGGCGATTTTCATCAAACTCACCGCAAGTGTTTTTAATTGGCCGGAAATGGCGACCGACGTATCTTGTGCGCTCATTAGTGCAAAAAAATTATCTGCAGGTGTAAAAAGCAAACCCGTTGCTTCGCGCAAATGTTCTGAAAATTTTTCAGCGAACTCTACATGGGCATTAATTCCTGTACCCACTGCGGTGCCACCTTGTGCTAAACACAGCAATTGCGGCAGTGCCATTTGCAAACGCACGTAATTGCTTTCAATCTGACTTGCCCAGCCATTAATTTCTTGTCCAAATGTCACGGGCATCGCATCCATCAAATGGGTGCGGCCAGTTTTGACTACATCGGCTAGCACTTCTGCTTTACCGAGTAAGCTGGTGTGTAATTCTTCCAATGCGGGAAACAGTTGCTGCTTGAGTGCGAGAGCGGCACTGAGATGGATTGCACTGGGAATTGTGTCGTTACTGCTTTGGCTCATATTGACGTGGTCATTTGCGTGGACTTTTTGCCCAGCCAGTTCGCTGGCGATATGGGCAACCACCTCGTTCACATTCATGTTGGTGCTGGTACCCGAGCCGGTTTGAAACACATCCACGGGGAACTGATCCACGTAATGCCCTGCGACTATGCTGTCGCATGCGGCACAAATCGCCCAGGCGATATCTTCATCTAATAGCCCTAATTCGCGATTGGTGAGCGCCGCGGCCTTTTTGATATGCACGACGGCGTGGATAAAGCGCGGGGGCAGGGTGAGGCTACTGATGGCGAAGTTGTCGAGCGCGCGTTGGGTTTGGGCGCCATAGAGTGCAGTTTTGGGAACTTGTACGTCGCCCATACTGTCGTGTTCGGTACGGAACTCGCTCATGTCGGTCTCCTTGGTAATGAAGAGTGCTGCTGACAAAGATTGTCAGGTGTGGGGATTAGGCTGTGCGATCTGCAAGTCTAGCCAGTATTTACTGTGACTTGCTATGCGTAAGATAGTTTATCGCTGAAATGGCCCCCGGAATTCTCTCTGCGCCCCGCCGTGAACCCATCCATGGGGGCTTGTCTTCGACATCCCTGTCTCAGACAGTCTCAGAGAAAATACCGGAATCCATTTTGCAGAGATCGAGTAATCATCGATCAGTTTTGTAGTTTGATCGCTTGATGCCACCGGTTTTAGTTACAATCCCTTTTTTATTCAGTGTTGAGTTCTTATGTCCAAGCAATTTGTCGTAAATAGTGAATTCTCGCCGGCTGGCGACCAACCCGCCGCCATTGCTGGACTTGTGCAAGGCATAGAAGCAGGGCTGGCGCATCAGACACTGTTGGGTGTGACGGGTTCGGGTAAAACATTCACCATCGCCAATGTAATCGCGCAGGTGCAGCGCCCCACGCTGATCATGGCGCACAACAAAACGCTGGCGGCGCAACTCTACGGTGAATTCAAAGAATTTTTCCCCAATAACGCGGTGGAATATTTTGTCTCTTACTATGACTATTATCAGCCTGAAGCCTATGTGCCTTCGTCCGATACCTTTATTGAAAAAGATTCGGCCGTAAACGAACACATCGAGCAAATGCGTTTGTCGGCAACTAAAGCGTTGCTGGAGCGCAAAGACGCCATCATCATTGCGTCAGTTTCTGCGATCTATGGTTTGGGGGACCCCGAAGCCTATATGAAAATGCTGTTGCACATAGTGCGCGGCGACAAAATCGACCAGCGCCAAATTTTGCGGCGTCTCGCTGAATTGCAATACACCCGCAACGACATGGAATTTTCCCGTGCAACTTATCGCGTGCGCGGAGACGTGATTGATATCTATCCTGCTGATTCCGATATCGAAGCGGTGCGTATTGAATTGTTTGATGATGAAGTTGATCAGATTTCTATTTTCGATCCGCTCACCGGTGAAGTACTGCAAAAAGTACCGCGTTTTACCGTGTATCCGAAATCGCATTACGTAACACCACGTGAACAAATTCTGGATGCGATTGAAAATATCAAAGAAGAATTGCGCACACGTTTGGAATACTTACGCGAAAACAACAAGCTGGTTGAAGCGCAGCGCTTGGAGCAGCGCACACGTTACGATTTGGAAATGATGCAGGAACTAGGTTACTGCAACGGTATCGAAAACTATTCGCGTTATTTATCCGGCCGTAACTCCGGAGAAGCACCGCCTACGTTATTTGATTACTTACCACCAGAAGCTTTATTGGTTATCGACGAAAGCCACGTGACCATTCCGCAAATCGGCGCTATGTATAAAGGCGACCGCTCGCGTAAAGAAACATTAGTCGAATATGGATTCCGTTTGCCATCGGCATTGGATAATCGCCCGATGCGTTTTGATGAGTGGGAACGCATCGCCCCGCAAATGATTATGGTTTCAGCGACGCCCGGAAAATACGAAAGTGAAAATCAAGGGCAAGTAGTAGAGCAAGTAGTTCGACCAACGGGGTTGATTGATCCGGTTATTGAAATTCGCCCGGCAACAACACAAGTGGATGATGTGCTCTCCGAAATTCGTTTGCGTGTTGTAAACGGTGATCGCGTATTAATTACCGTGCTTACCAAACGCATGGCGGAAGATCTCACCGAGTACCTCGCCGAGCACGGCATCCGCATACGCTATTTGCATTCGGATATTGATACAGTCGAACGTATCGAAATTATTCGCGATTTACGCCTGGGTCAATTTGATGTGCTGGTTGGTATTAACTTATTGCGTGAAGGTTTGGACATACCCGAAGTGTCGCTAGTGGCGATTCTTGATGCGGACAAAGAGGGCTTCTTGCGCTCGGATCGCGCACTCATTCAAACCATCGGCCGCGCGGCGCGTAACATCAATGGTAAAGCCATTCTCTACGCTGATCGCATTACCGGCTCCATGCAACGCGCGATTGAAGAAACGGATCGCCGCCGCGAAAAACAAGTCGCGCACAATCTCAAACACGGCATCACCCCCAAAGGCATTAACAAAAGCATCGCCGATATTCTGGAAGGCTCAGTCGCTCCCGGCGCTGGTGGCCGCAGCGCCCGCAACAAAGCCATGGCTATTGCTGAACGCTCCGGTAAATATAACGTAGATGTGAATCCAAAAGACATTTGGAAAACCATTGAGTTAATGGAAAAGCAAATGTTCCAAGCCGCGAAAGATTTGGAATTTGAAGTTGCGGCTAAATTGCGTGATGAGATTGAGAAGTTGAAGAGAAAGGCGATTTGATTGTCGGTGATATGTTTCGTAGGGGCGCAATTTATTGCGCCCAATGATTTTAACTGCTGCAATATGGTGTCTAGTTGAAAATATTCGGGTTCAATAAATTGAACCCCTACGGAATTAAATAAATGTTTAAACACTTGCTCCCTATTCTATTCCCCTCCTGGCGCTTCTTCAGCAGCATCGGCCCATCGCCGCGTATTGAGGTGGGCTTTATTGCGGATAAAAACTCTGAACCACTAGAGTGGTTGCCATTTCGCCCCTTACCTAAAAAAATCAATTTCACACTTGGTATACAACAGTTATTTCACAGTCCCTTGTGGAATGAGCGTTTGTACATTAATACCTGTGCTGAACATTTGTTCGAAGACTATTCGGAGTTCCGTGAGCGTGAAATTGGACGGCGATTGGTCGCGGCTGTTTTAAACAAAGAAATAGTTGTCGGTGGAGAATTTCGATATCTGGTGTTTCGTATTCGCGCGCTAGAGTTTGAGGCAGGGCAGGTGCGTGATGATGTTGTGTTTGTCTCTAAACCGTTTTCGTTGTTGGATGCAGGTGATAAGCAATGACGATGGAGCTTGCAGTTCGTTTGGCTGAGATTGTTTTGGGCTTTGCAATTTTCCAGCAAAGTCTGGAATTTATGCGTGGACACTCCACGGAAAAAATACTGGGATTAATTCGTGCAGGATTGGCGGTTTTGTTGATGCTGGGTTTTCAGCCATTGCTGATTGAATCCGCATTGTTGGTGACAGCAGTGATATTAATAAGGCGATTTCAAGGGCCTTACAATGGCGGTAGCGATACTATGACATTGCTGGTGCTCTTGTGTTTGTGGTTGACACATATGGCGCCGACTCGCTATTGGCAGGAAATTGCGTTAGGTTATTTGGCGATTCAATTAACGCTTTCTTATTTTCAGTCCGGTTGGGTGAAAGTAGTTAATCCTGAGTGGCGTAGTGGCCGTGCGTTGCAGCAGGTATTTGAGCTGAGTGCTTATCCGGTGAGTGAGAATGTGCGATTGTGGGCGGGGCGACCGCAGGTGTTGCGGGCGATGTCATGGTCGGTGATGGTGTTTGAGTTGTTGTTTCCGTTGGTGTTACTGAATCAAACGTTATTAATTGTTGCACTCGGTATTGCGGCTTTATTTCATCTGGCTAATGCGTTGTTGTTCGGATTGAATCGCTTTTTCTGGATTTGGCCTGCGGCGTTTCCGCTGATTATTTGGTTTCAGACACGCTTGGATGAAGTATTTTAATTGGGGTGTATACACTCCCAAGCAGAGCTTGGGAGCGAGAATAACTAAATACCTATAAACTAATCCGCTTTCCTTCTTTTGCCGCTTTAAAAATTGCTTCCAGAATTACAATATCTTTCATGCCTTCCTCACCGGTAACAATAATTGGCGATTTATTTAAGATCGAAAGCGCATCATTATCCATTTGCCGTGCTTGCTGATTGGTTGGTGATGGAGCGAGCCGAATACCGTCGCTGGTTTTACCTTGTACTCCTGAATAAGATTGGAAGGGATTTAATTCGTACCAACCTTTTTCGCAATCGGCGTGCAATAAATTCATTGAGCGTGCGTAGCTTGTGGCACACTTCGCGCGCGCGCCACTCGCAAACTCCAATTCAAATTCTGTTGTTTCATCAACATTTTTATAAACCTCACGCGTGCTTTCCATTCTTGCGGTAACGGCGATGGGTTCTTCGCCCGCAGTGTAACGTGCGGCATTAAGTGGATAGACACCCATGTCGTACATGGCACCACCGCCGAGTTTTGGATCGGAGCGCCAACTGTATCCCGCATTGCCGCTGTTGTAGCCTGCTTCAGCGGTAAGCGTTTGGATTTTTCCGTAGGGTTTGTCTTTAGCGAACTGCATAATTCGCTGTGTGTTGGGTTCGTGCTGCATGCGGTAGCCAATTGTTAATTGCACTTTATTTTTTCTGCATACATCAATCATCGATTGGCATTCTTTTTCATTCATCGCCATGGGTTTTTCGCACCACACGTGTTTGCCAGCGTTAGCGGCAATTTCACTGAATTTTCTGTGGGTGCCAGTGGGTGTGACTACATACACCACATCGATATCCGGGTTGTTAGCGAGTTGCTGCATGTTGTCGTAGTTATAGATGTTGTAATCCTTCAGCCCATATCGTTTTTGCCACACAGGAATTTTTTCGGGGGAGCCAGTGACTATGCCAGCGAGATAACAATGTTGTGTGAGTTGCAGTGCAGGCGCGAGCAGGTCGCGGCTGTAATAGCCGAGCCCCACCAATGCGACTCCGATACGTTTATTCGGTGCGGAGCTGGCAAATAGTGGCCCTGCGCTGGTGGCGATACCGAGAGCGCCTAGCGCTTTAATCAGTTCGCGGCGGGTAAGTTGTGCCATTGCGGTGTCTCCAGAAGAACTCATCTCTGTAGTTGTAAGCCTCACTGCTCCATCGCGCAAACAACTAAACAAAAAATTACCCTGCGTTAAAAAATCTAAAAATATCAATGAGGTACTTATCACCCTTTACGCTAACTTGACAGGGGGTGTTTATCCTCTTTACTTAAAAGGCCGATGTCGCGGCGTGAGTCGTGAGTGACGATTCGAAATAGGGGATTGGCCTCAAAAGGGGATCAAAAGTGCGATTAGATAAAAGCTTGCTTAAAACGACGTTATTTATTCTCGGAGCTAGCTGCGTAGCGCATGAGGCTTACGCGGTGGCTGCAGAAGAAGTGCCCAATTCACTGAATGCCCGGTTGGCAGATATTGAAAAATTGGGTGAGCACCCGGTGATTATTGCCGCAGTGGAGGCGCGCAACGCGCGTGGCATGTCGCTGGATGAGATCAAAAAACGCGATGCGGAATGGATGGCCAATAAAGAGGGCATCGATCAGGGCATGCGTGAAATCATGGAGAATGATGCCGCCAAGGCGTTAAGGACCATCGAAACGTCAGAGCCTTACTACGTTGAAATGTTTGTAGTGGACAATCAGGGCGCCAATGTTGCCATGACCAACAAAACCTCGGATTTCTGGCAGGGCGATGAAGAAAAGTTTACCGAAACCTTCAAGGGCGGGCAGGGCGAAGTGTTTATTGCTGCGCCTGAGTTTGATGACAGCGCCAATGCCTACCTGATTCAGGTGTCGGTACCGGTAAAATCCAGTGGCAGGACGATTGGCGCCTTAACTATT
This sequence comes from uncultured Cellvibrionaceae bacterium, assembly GCA_964499225.1. Taxonomy (GTDB): domain Bacteria; phylum Pseudomonadota; class Gammaproteobacteria; order Pseudomonadales; family Cellvibrionaceae; genus Cellvibrio. Next base: position 18,198 of record CAZCJR010000092.1, read on the forward strand.
GGGGTCAATCTGGATATTCTGGCCGACGCGGCCGAGCGTTAAGCTGCCAAGGCACCCCCATCACTGGTAGAATGCGCGACTTTTTGGATCTTCCCGATCCCGATCCCAATTGTGGCGCCTCCTATGCAAACTCCTCCATCGACCTCCAAACAAACCGCTTCTGCCGCCCGGTATGAAGATTCCCGCCTGGTGCCTCTCTGGCGTGCGTGGTTAGAGGTGGCAGGCAGCATGCCGTTGGATAAGTGGCTAAAAAATACCGTGCGCCAATACGCCCACTCCGGGCCGACCTCCATGCCTGAGTATGATGAGGTCAAAAAGCACAACAAATTCAAAGCCCCAAAAACCTTCGCCCCCAATGCTGAACCGGAAGCAGTCGAAAGTGCCTCTTTAAGCCTTGCGATGTTTTCTGCGTTGCGCTTCCAGCAATTGGCGACGGCATTGGAGTTTGCTTATCGCAATCAGGAAACGGCGATTGATTGGCTGCAATGGGACTTGGAATGGCAGCATCGCGATATCCAAGCCATAGTGCCTATCTCGTTTTGGTACTGGATTCAGCTGCGCGTGAACGGTGATCAACCGAAAAAAAATCAGGCGCAATTGCGCGATGCAGAAGATCGCCGCAAATTTTTTAACCAATTCGCTGCGCAAGCAAAGCCCGATAATATGCACATCTATTTGTTGTGGTACGGCTTGCGCCCGCAATGGGCAGACTTATTAAACGCGCGCAAAGTGGCAAGTAATTGGGACGATATAACCCTGCAGCATTTTATTCAGCAACAAGTCACCACCCCGCCACTCTGGTTGCGTGTGCAAAAAAATGCGGATGTTGTTGATGTGTGCGATAGCTTGCAGCGTCAGGGTGTAAAAGCACAGCTCGATGACCAGCAGCGATTGTCAGCACGTGGTGGGGTTGGTATCAATTCTACCGCTGAATATAAAAGTGGTGCGGTTGAGATACAGGATATCGCCAGCCAACACATAGCATTAACGGTCGCCGCAAAACCCGGCCAAAAAGTCTGGGATGCTTGCGCCGGTGCTGGTGGAAAAACGCTCGCGATAGCAGCGCAAATGAATAACAAAGGTGCACTGGTTGCAACGGATTTGCATGAATACAAATTGGAAGAATTAAAACGCCGCGTGAAACGCGCCGATATTTTTAATGTGCGCGCTTTTACCTGGGCTGGTTTGGAACCGCTGCGCTTACCGAAAGAAATTGCACAACAAAAGGGCTTTGATTGGGTATTAATCGATGCGCCTTGCAGCTCCGCCGGAACCTGGCGCCGCAATCCCGATGCCCGCTGGCGTTTTGATGCCAATGACACCAATGAATTAATTCAGCTGCAACAACAACTGCTCACCAA
>CAZCJR010000093.1:0-19482 GCA_964499225.1 uncultured Cellvibrionaceae bacterium
TATAGCGCCTTGGGATAATGCAAATAAAAAAAATACTGAAACGGTAAATTTACCGCTAAGAAAAAAAGAAAGAAAATTCTAATGATAATACTAACTGGAGTACTCAATTTTTTAAAACAGGCATTTAGTAAAAAATACTTGCCTATTACAATGGCTTTAATAATAGCCTTATTAATTATATTAAATCTAAAAACATGTGGTAGTTTAAACACAGAAAAATTAAATCATCAACGAGATAATGGTATGTATGAAAACAATATAGAAGCTATGAATGATACACTAAAAACAAAATTTGATAAAGATTTAAATAGAATGGTTTCAGAAAAAACTTCATATCTTGTTAAAAGCGTGGATGATTTGAAAAAATACAATGAAGATTTATATAACGAATTCAAAAATGTTAAAAATATGGTGGCTGGTATCAAAAGTGATGTTAGAGTAATTCTACCTAAATTGAATGATGCCATTGGTAGTATTAATCAAGATCCAAATGATACTAATAAATATAGTATTCCTTGGGATTTTAAATTTTCTGATGAAGGTTTAAATCAAACCTTACTTGGTAGAAGTAATTTTGGATTAAATAATGGTAAACCATATTTCATAAATTCTAAATTAGATTCAAATTCATTTGATATTAAATTAAGATATGCTATCACAGAAGATGATAATAAATATACTATAAAGGCTTTTTCACCATCACCACTTGTTCAATTTACTGAAATGGATGGTGCATTAAGTATAGATAAAGTTGTTCCAGAAGCTACAAAAGCCAATAGATGGTCATTTGGACCAACTATTGGAATAGGATTAAACACCGACTTAAAAGGTGGTGGATCAAGATTAGGTTGGAATATTGGTGTAGGAGTAACATATAATTTTTTCTCTAAAACTAATGGTAAAAAAGGTATTAAAAACTTTATTAAAAATAATACTAAATAAGAAAAACGAGTTTTTCGTTTTAATATATAGAATTAAGAAAAATGGCTTTTCCATTTTAATATATAAAATAAAAAATAATATTATTCACTATGAAAAATATGAACGACTTTAAATCATTTAAAAACCTTAAAAAAGGAACAGCTTTAATATCTGAGGATGTTATACAATTCGGAGACTCTTATAGAGTTAGAGGATTTGATGTTCCTACATCATTAATCGGAGCTTTCAAAAAGAAAGCTAAAGACTCTGGTAATGACATCAGTGGAAAATTTGCTGATACAGAATTAGCTGAATTTATAGCTAGATATGTACAATCTACATTCTTAACTATTGATAATCTTCCAATGGAAGTTTTAGGTTCAGATTATAGTAAAGTACAAGTACAACCAGTACAAGGTCAAGTACAACCACAAGGTCAAACACAAGTACAAGATGTTGAAGGACAAAATGTTCAAGCACAAGCTACAGCTCAAGAAATACCTGCACAAGAAGGTGGACAACCACAGACTCAAGGTCAAGGACAGATTCAAGGACAACCACAAGGTCAAGGACAGATTCAAGGACAAGGACAGGGACAGATTCAAGAAATCTAATAGATAATTTAAACCCAACTATCTATAAAGATTAGTTGGGTTTTTTATCTAAAATAAAATTGAATTAAAAAAATGTTGAAAAAATTTACAGACTTCACAAACGAAAAGAAAGAAACGGTAAAACCCGTTGAACGAGAAATCGTTGCGAAAAATCCTGTAAAAAAACCAACAGAGAAAGATGTTAAAATACCAGAAGTAAAAGAAGAAAAAATGCCTAAGGTATCTGAGAAAATAGAACATAAAGTTGATTTCGAATTTATTGGAAAAATAGTAAAATTTCCATCTCAAATAAAACCATCTATTTCTATTGTTATGTTAGAAAATAATAATATAAGTAAAGACAAATTACATTATATTATTAGTAAACAAACAAGTGATTCCTTAGTTATATTGAAATATAATGAAAATACTGAAATGAAATTAACGGATTTCGTTAATAATTTGATGGCTTATTATAAGAAAAATGAACAACTGAAAGAACCATTCAATAAAATTGTTGTAGAAGGAACAAATCAATACTCAATCATAAAAAATATACCAAATATATCATTTGGTGAAAGAAAACTTATCGACGTTTTAAATGATGATTTGGTTAAATTATTAAAATAAAAGATAACCACATGAAACATTTAAAAAATTTTGAGGAGAAAATTGATCTGGATTTATTATTAACTGAAATAAAAAATATGTCAGAGGAAGATGTAGATGAAATGATAAATGAAAATAAATTATCACTTGAAAAAATAGGAATTGAGTTAACATATCAAAGAACAAAAATAGAAAAAATTTTATTGAAAATGGAACAATATGATGAAAATTTTAAACAAATAAATGAAAATTTTAAACATATAAATGGCATATTAAATAGAAATAATTTAAAATGATTTAAAACCACATTAAATATGTGGTTTTTTTTATGCAATATAATTAAAAATGAATATTATATTTTAATATATAAGTAAAAAATAACTATTTCAAAATGTTAAAAAATTATAAATTGTTTTCGAAAGAAATATCAAATAAATTAAATGAATCAGCACCAAGAATTCCTAACTCAGAAGAATATTGGTTAAAAAAAGGAAAAGATGGAAAAAAGTGTATAATATACTTCCACGATGACCTTGACGGAATTTTTTCAGCGATTGCAATGAAAAATTATCTTGAAGGTAAAGATTTTGAAATAGTTGGATATGGCGTTGTGAATTACACGGAAGGTTGGTCAACAACAAAATTAGATCCAAAATATATTAATATAGCTTTAGATTATGCCGAAGATGTTGATGGTCTTGATTTATATATGGACCACCACGGTACATTTAAAGAAGGTGACAACAAAGGTGAACATTCAGTAAAAACACCAACTTCAAACGCATATGAAGGAATTATGGATCAATTAGGATTACCTATCGATTCAAGTATATTAAATGTTATTGATATGGTTGATTCAGCTAAATATGATCAATATGAAGTTGATATCAAAAATATATTAGAATTTGATACTAAGAACTTTAAGAACAAATTAGAATTCGCAGCAGCATTTAATCAATTATTAAAAAGATCGGATCATAAAACATTTATTGAAGTTGTATCAAATTCAAAAGATATGGCTCCATCCATATATAATATATTTAGATTATTTAGACTTTTATATCCAGCAAATAACTTAAACACAAATGATATTAAAAAAGCTGCAAAAAATATGGGATATATTGATGATGGTGGAAAACCAGATATTGAAGCTTTTTTAAATTTTATTAAAAAAGAAAATCCTAAAGATATGAAAGGATTTGAAAAAGACTTTTTAGTAGATGCTCATTGGAGATTAGGTCAAGTTGAAAGTAGAACAAGAGGTAGAGTTGTTAAAGGTTATATAGATTCACAAAAAACATTCAAAGAAATGTTTTCTACTGGTAAAAATGGAAAAATAGTTATGCCTGGATATCAAATAATTGGTAATATGTGTTTCGTCCCAACTGGAACATGGGCTAACGCATTGAGAGCCAGAGCAATCCTTGAACAAGATTTATTAAATGATGAAAGAATTCCAATCATAGAATATCATGTATCAAAAGAAAGTGATTTATATGATGATTTGAAAATGAAACAAGGACAAACATTAGAATTAGTTGGTGATATATCAGGAACACCAGATAATAAAAATTTGAAAGTTAAACAAGATGTCACAGATATTAATGATGTTGAAGGTATTAAAGGTGTTATTGATATTAAAGATGATAATATTATATTTAGAGCTAAACAACCTATTTTCTGGATTTTATTACAATATGGTAATACAATGCAAATAGCTTCATTACATAAATTTGAAAATTATGTAACAGAATATTTACCAAAATTAAAAGATGGTTCTACTGTTGAAAATTTAGGAAAATATTGTGATGATTTAATGATTAATATGGCTACAACATTTGGTTATAATGTATTAGCTGTTGAAAACCAAACTACTAAGTCAGGTGGACATAAAGGTATTGGTTCAGTTTCTAATATTTTTGGAAAAGTTAAAAATAATACATCTTTAACTTCTGTTCCTAATCCTGAAAATCCTACAAAACAAATTGAATTAGGTCCAATGGCACACAAAATGATGGAAAAATATGAAGGTGTTAAATTTCAAGATTTGATAAAGAATAAAATGATTAATGACTTATCAGGTGTTGAATTTGGTGATCTTAGAATGTCTTGGGGTGATATACCAGAAAAAGGTGATCCAACATTAGAAGAAACACCAACAACAAAACCAAAATATGAAGAAAAACCAGTTCAATATAATAAAAAAACTATGATGAGTGGTGATATTAGAAATGCACAAGATGTTGATAAACAAAATAAAAAATGGAAATCCGAAGAAGATTAAATGATTATAAAATTTATAAAATTTTTAGAAAAATATTTAACATCAAATAACGCACCATTATACCACTTCACATCAACTTTTCCATTTAATGAAATAATAAGAGAAGATAAAATAAAGGTTGGTTATTATGAAAATTCATATTATGATAAAAAATTATACGTTGTATCATTGACAAGAGATAAAAATTTTACAAATTATAGAAAATCAAATATTAGATTTGAATTAGATAAAAATAAATTAAAGAATAATTATAAAATAATACCATATGATTATTTTATTCATTCTAAAATTGAAAAATATCCAAAATCAAATTTAAAACGAGTAAAAGAAATAGAGTTTGAAGAAATCATATTAGATGATAAAAACAATAAATAAATATATATCATCTATCAATTTTTTAAATTTAGAAACATATTATAAAGTTAAATATAATTTAATTAATTATATTGAAAAACATAATCTGGAAATAGATATAAAAATAGATGAAAAAATAATAGACATTTATGTTGTTTAATGATTACATAGAATATTTTAAAAATATAGTATTAGAAAAAAATATACAAACAAAAGATATAATAATAGATAATTTAAATTCTATAAAAGAAAAAGGAGAAAATGACAAAACTATTGAAAGTTTAGATGTTTTACACATGAATTTATATAGAAACAATGGTTATAAATTTTTAGATTATTTTAATTATAGAAGATGTATAGAATATAATTTACCCTTATATCAAAGTAAATGATTGTAAAAATCTCAATTTGAGAGGTTATTTTATTTTTTCTTTTTATCTTTATCATGGTCTAACATTTCTGATAAAAGTGTTGGGTCTTTTTTCATTTCCTCAAACAAATCATTCAACATTTTTGGATCTCCAATAACAGTATAATGTTCTTCATCTATTTCTAATTCTTCTCCTGAATTAATTTCTGTTAATTCTTGTTTCAATTCTTTATAGAAATCTTTCATTTTTCTCTGTAATTCATATGCCATTTTTATTGTTTCACGCATTTCTTTTTGAAACATCGCAACAGCTTGATACATTAATGGATCATTAACCCCCATATCGAGTTGCCTCATACATCCAATCATAGCTCTTTGAGCCATTTCTATCGAAAAACTTAATTTTGAAAGTGATGCACTATCATCCTTGATTATTTTATAAACATTCTTTGTTTTCATAATATCTTCAGTCAAATAAAGATTAGCTAAACATTCCAATGTTTCTTTTGATTCTATCTTAATAAGTTCTATGTCTTTATCATAATCGTGACTTACTATATTTAAATCTAATCCTGGTAATAAATCATTTTCAGCAAACATATCATCCGGTTGTTTACTTATCGTTTTTAACATACTATTTATATTGCCCTGTAATTCAGCAACACTATCCTGTATATCGTCTTTTGACCTCTTATAATTCTCATTTTTAGAAGGTTTGGGTTCATCTACATCAAATGGTATATCTGAATCTGTTTCTATATTTTCAGCATCTATATCATCTTCAAAATCGAATTCTGTTTCTTCTATGCTGTGAAATAAATTATCTTCATTATCATCATCATTTAATATATCATCAAAAAAATTATCATCATTTTTCATTTTTTTTAATTATATTTTTTATAATCAATGTCCAAATCTATTGAAATAGTTTCAAAATTATATGATACTTTCAATAATTTAGGCAATGTTTTTTTGTTTTTTTCTTTTATTGTATTAAAATATTTTATAAAATTATTTTCATAATTTATATTTTTTGTTTCAAGGTAATTTATACTAAAATCCGTCAATATTTTTTTGTAATTAATATCATTTTTTAATAAATTTAAAATATTTTCAGAATCTAATTTTGTAATAAATTCCAAGTCTTTATATATTTTTGTATTTTTTATATATTTTTGAACATTTAATATTCCTTTCATATTCAAATTATCTATTTCTTTATTTAATTGTTGTTTTCTTGCTCGTATTTCATGTGGTAATGACAAATAAATAAAATATGAAATATCTTGCCAGTTTTTATCTGTGTTGTATTTGTTTATTAAATGTTGAAGTTTTTCACCATATTTCCAAGATTCGGACTCTTTTTTAAATTGTTGATTTGATTTATACAACTCAACAACATATAAAATTTCATGTGAAATATCTTGATATACTTTATTACGACTATCTATTTTTTTCATACTTTTTTCTGATGTAGATAATATAAGATTGATATTAAGTTCCATATCATATATTATATTATCATCTATCTTTAGTTTTGTTTTGTTTATAGATGGTGTTAATGGTTGATTTATACATATTCTATCTTTTATGAAAATTAATTGATCAACTATATTTAATTCACTATTTAATATTATTTTTTTATTTAATAATAATTTACCAAAATTATTATTTATCAATGATACAATTTTTTCCGTTATTATATCTGTTAATTTATTATATCCATGTGTTTCAAAAATAAAATGTTCAAAATTTTTAATATCTGCCATATTTTTCTTAATTTTGTTTTCTTATACAACTTATGTTGAGTTATTATATATAAATAAAAATATAACCAAAAGAAATAATGATAAAAACAGAAATTATACCAGTAATACATATGATTAATCAAAACCAAGTTTTGACGAATGTTGAAATTTGTATCAATTGTGGTATAAAAAAAGTGTTCTTAATTAACCACCAAGTTAATATTGAAACATTGATTGAGTGTGCTAAAAGAGTTAAAAAAGAATATCCAACTCTTTGGGTTGGTATTAATATGTTAGGTCTAAATACACCAGATTCTTTAAAATATGATTCAGAATTCGATGGTTTATGGTGTGATGCTACTATATCATATGAAGAATCAACAAGAGTTAGACAATTTAAAGGTATGTTTTTTGGTGGTCTTGCATTTAAATATCAACCACAACCAAAAGATTTGAAATCTGCATGTGATGAAGCTTCATTAGCAACAGACATTGCAACTACAAGTGGTGTAGGTACAGGAAAAGCAGCAAATGTTGAAAAAATTAAATTAATTAGAGAATATTTAGGAACACATCCAATGGCTATTGCATCAGGTGTTTCAATTGAAAACATAGATAATTATAAAGGAATTGCTAACTATTTATTAGTAGCATCAAGCATAACTTCTAAATCAGAAATGATATATGAAGATAAATTAAAAGAATTAAACAATAAATTAAAATGAAAACATTATTTTTTCCAATAGGTATATCCGGATCTGGTAAATCATATTACTTGAAAAACAGATTTTTATCCGATTTCAAAGAAGTTGCAGATTATTTATTAGAAAAAGGTTTAACATTAGCCGATATAACTGTATCACCAGATGATATAAGAAGAGAATTATTTGGTGATGTCAATGATATAATAAATGGTTATTATGTTTGGATAGTAGCAAATGATAGATTAAAAGAAAAAATATCAACTTATGGTTATGGTGTTTTGGATGCTACTGGTGTTTCAGGTAAAGACAGAAGAAAATTCTTAAAAAACTACGAAGGTGTTAAAAAAATAGCTTTGGTTTTTGAACCAAATGTAGAATTATCAAACGAAAGAATATACAATGATATATCTACTAATGTTGATAGATCAAATGTATCTCCAGAAGTTGTTGATAGACAATATAATTCATTTAAAAATTCTGTTATCAAAAATGATAAATGGGATGGATTATGGAATAAAGTTGCAAAGAAAAAAGCTTCAGAAAATTTGAGAACAGAATTTGATGTAGTATTTATTGTTTAATAAAAAAAATATTATGAACATAGAATTAGAATCAAAGAGAACTTTAAGAATATAAATTGATGTGGTTGTACTTCTGCTCAATATACCGTAACAAGATATTGGAGAAATAAAGTAAAAGAGTTGGAATTACAAATAGAAAACTCAAAACAATAATTTAAATAAACATAAAACTATGAATAAAGAACAATTAAAAGAAGAATTATTTACTGTTGGCGAAAGATATAATGAACTTAGACAACAGTTATCAGATTTAGAATCTGATGAAATATGTAAACAATTAGAAGTATATAAAGGTAAATATTTTAAAGAAATTAATAATGGTAATGATGGTTATATACGATGTATATTTGTTTTTGATATAGATAAAGAATCACAACAACTAGATAGCTTAGATTTACATTATTATAAAATCAACAATAAATATTTTGATATGAATCATTATAGATATTTTAATCCAATGAAAGATAAACATGAAGAGTGGGATGAAATTACTAAAAAAGAATTTTTAAAACATTATAAACAAGTACAAAAGAGAATAGAATTATCCATGTTATGATCTTACCTATGTATATCGTATTACTAAATATAGACTTACAGTATAAATTTAATAAAAAAACCTTATATGAGATATGTAAGGTTTTTTTATTTGAAATAATAATATATAAGATATGATATATTTAAAAAGATTTGAAATTTTTGGTAGTGGTGAAAATGCGTCATACGATAATGATGCAGGAGAACCATTTTGGGGAAATAAAGCTGCTGGTGTTCTACCAATTTGTTCAATAACAAAAAAAATATTATTAGATTATAGATCAAAATATGTCAATGAACCAAATACCTACGGTGTTTATGGTGGTAAAATAGATACTGATGAAAATATTGAAGATGCTGTTAGACGAGAATTTTTAGAAGAAACAGAATATGATGATAATATAGAACTTATACCAGCATTTATATTTGAATCTGGAACATTTAAATACTACAATTATATTGGTATAATAGATGATGAATTTGAGCCTAAAATGGGTTGGGAATCGGAAGATTATGAATGGGTTACTTTTGATGAATTGTTAAATATTGAACAAAAACATCCAGGTTTAAAATTATTATTGGAAGATACTGAAAGCTTAAAAATAATAAAAAAAATAATAAAACAATGATTAAAAATTTTGAACAATTCAATGAAATGATAACAGGTATTGTTAACTTTTCAGATTTATCTGATAATTGGTCAGCATCTTTTCATTTATCAGATGAAATAAAAAAACTTAAAAAAGAGTATGTGAAACTTGGAAAAAATGGTTCTATAAAAAAAATCATAGACATAGTTGAAAAATTAGATAAACCAAATTATAATAAAATTAAATCATCTACTCAAGATAAATATAATATTTCATTACCAGAATATAAAAATGCAATATCTGAAAAATATTGGCATGGTAAATATTCAACAATAAGTAAAATAATTATTATGTTGGAAGTAGTTTCTTCTGGCGTTGAATATGAAAAAAATGATATATTAGACAAAATAGAAGAACTTAAATCTAAGTTCGATGAATTAAATAATATAAAAAATTAATATGTTTCAATAAAATTTGAAGATTAATATTTCTCTTTATAAATACGAATAATATTCTCAAACTCAGATAATAAATCAACATTGTCTGAGTTTTTTATTTTCTCTCTTATCAATTCTTCCATATCAACTGAAGAACTATCTACAAATTCTATTTTTTCAATATCATTTTTATAGGTGATAGACTTGAAGTTAAACTTCGATAATAATACGTCTATCTTTATCTTCTTATCATCAACTAATGCTTTGTCAACTACTATACTCACATGATTTTTATCTACGAACTCAGCGTCTATTTCGTCTATCTGAGAGATGTCCGTTATTGTTATTGTGTTGTAATTTGGTGAATAATTATTTTTAACAAATTTATAATTTTTATTATCTGGATCTAATACATAAAATCCTTTATCAGATGTTGTTTTATCTAATTGATATGGTGAACCAATATGAATAATATTTTCATCTTCTTTTCTATCATCGTGATATCCACAAAAAAATAAAGTGTCAGGAAACTTTTTTAATAAATTTGTATCAATTCTATTATTAATAAAAACTATCGAATCATCACTAGAAATATATTCTAAAGGATTTTTATTTGGTATTATTTTTATATTATCTAATGTTGTGATACTTGTTATATTATTCACATTTTCACTCTTAAATAATTTTGTTATACCGTTCTTTTCATTATAACCATCTACAATTATAACCGGTAAAATATTTGATAATTGATCAAATAAATCTTTTATTAATATCAATGTTGATATGTTTATTGATTCAGTTGAATTAAATATGTTTCCTAAGTGAATTATTTTGTCGCCAGGTTTGGCATGCTTCGTTACGAATGGAATAAAATAAGATATAAAATATTTAGTCATATTTTGTATCCATTCTTTTGAATTATTTTTGTATCCGAATTTTGTATTATTAATTATCCAATATTTCATGTGGATTTATAGTACTTTAAGATAAAAAAGTTTGATCCTCGGTTCCTCCAAGAATTCTTTCAAATTTTAATGTTCTTAATTTTGCTTGACTTTCTTCAACATTTAAAAAAGATTTACTTGTTGATTTGAAAGATATACCACCATATTGAACGGCTTTTTCAGTCATAATACTATAAAAATAATCACCATTATTTTCTATTACTTCTAAAATTTTATAACCCTTACCTTGTCTTATACCAAATCCTCTATCATTTCGTAAACAATATATATATTTACCTTTATGATCCATGTAATTAATATTCAATTCTTTCATTTTATATTTTTTTAAAAAACTGAATATATCCAGCTTCTCTGTTAGGTACCAATTAAATTATTGTTTTTATTTTTTAAATAATTTTAATAACCAAGATTTTAAATTAATCTTTATCTTCCAAACTGGTAGTCCGTTTTTTCTTATGGTATGTACTTTCATATTTATATTTTTTTCAAAGGTAAAACAATAAGTGGGTGAGTTCTTATTTTTATAAGTACAAATATAATCAAAAAATAATTAATATATACTATAAAATTATATAAAGATATGAAACATGTTAAAAAATTCAATGAAAATATTCAAGAAAGTTGGTCAAAACAATTAGAAAAAGAATGTAAGGAAACGGAAAAAATGTTTCCTGATGTTAAAAAGATCGTAGATGAAATATTAAGAATAGACCATATATCAAACATGGAATTTGACTACTATATAGAAAAGAAACATTTGATGTACGAATCTGTTAAAAAAATTTTAAATTTTGAATAACATTGATACGTTTTTAAGAATTCAAAAATCCTGTAACAATAGTTTCATTTACATTATTAGTCACTTTAGAAACATCGATTCTTGATAATTTACCATTAGCTAATGTTAATAAAGCATTACAGTTCATATTCTCAAACATATCTACACTTACTACATCAACATCTCTAATATTATCAACTGTTGGTGGCGCTAATATTTGTTGAACCGGTTGAACAACAGGAGCTTTCACAACCTCTCTTAAATCATCATCTAAATAATCATCTAAACCATTTAGATTCTGTCCTTTATTTCTTCTTCTTGGATTTGAATGATATGGGTGATTTTGTTGTTGAGGTACACCATTAATTCTACTTTCTATCTGAAAATCTTGAATTCCCCATACATCATTAACATTTTCATTTATGTTATATTGTTGGGTATTAGGCGTTTCATTTAAATTTTGCCACTGATTTTGTTGTTGTTTATTTAAATTTTCCCATGTTTGTTTAGTTTCATTTAAATTTTCAAACTTTTCTTCTGGTTTTTGATTAAATAACCTTAAATATTCTTCTTCATTCATAATAATTATTACTTTTTTATTATATATTAAATTTTTAATTCACAACTTCGTGTAAACGGAATGACACATTTCCTATTTTTTTCAAAATAATTTCCAATTCTATATTATGACGATATTTCCTATCTATATTAATAATATAATTAGATTCTGATAATTTTTCTATTTTTACTTCAGTATCAAATATATATGATATTATCTTTTCAAACTCTACAATGTTACCTACATTATTTTGAATATCTATCATTTTTTCTTTTATTCTTTTTACAATTTCTCTATTTTCTTGAATTGTTGGTTTTGGTCCTACCCATTCATTCTCAGTCACAATAGTTTCATCATTGTCATTTTTTTCTAATATATCTCTAACTATTTCTTCTTTTTCCTTTAATGTACTTGTATCTACATTTTGAAATAATTTTTTAATATCATCGGGATTTAAACCAAGTACAGTTTTATTTAAAATATCTGGATTCACAACACCATCCATATAATTCGTGTCTATTTTATCAAATAAGGTTTTTACATCATTAGGATTTAAACCTAACACTTTTTTATCCATCATATCAGGATCTACAATATCTACATCATCTTTACTAAGACCTAATTCACTTAATACATTTTCAACAACACTATCATATTCTTCATACAACATTTCAAAATCAAATATATTAAACCTATTACCATTTGATAACGTTATAAATTCATTCTCATTACTTTCTATTTTTACGATATCTGAAATATCACCATATCTCATTTTGTATAATTTGTCTTTATTTATATCATAATTTTTACCAATAAATTCTGTTATTGCTTTCTGTATAATATTAGATTTGTTTATACTCTTTAATTCGCATATACTCTCAAATTTTTCATATATTTTCTCTTCTACAGAAAATGTTTTGCTTATTTTTGCCATAATTAATTGTTTATTTTTGTTTATATATTAAATAAATAAAGTCAAAATAAATAAATATTGTTTATTTTATTTTATGAAACAAAAAAAATCCTGATATTATCAGGATTCTTAAATAAAATTCGTTTATTTTATTTTTTATTAGCAGCTACAGATGCTTTTCTGTAAGGTGTAATAAGTTTTTTAATTTCACCAAGAGCAATTCTTACATCACTTTCTGCTGTTTTGTTTCCTTTTTCAAGGAATTTTTCGTGTCTTGTTTTTACAATTTCCACTTGTGCCATAATTTCACTGTAAAGTGTTTCTAATTCATTCATATTAAATATTTTGTTTTTTTAGCCAATCGGCTTTCGTAGTTAATTTGCTACTTAATACTATATATTTTAAAGAATAAGTCCAAAACGTCATTTTTTCATGTTTTATAAGGCTTTTAACAAAAAAGAGTCTAATAAATTAATATTAGACCACTTTTTTAAGATTATTGATTATCCGCATTTCGAATACCCACAGTCCGAGCAACTCTGACACCCCGATTCAAACTTCAATTTACCATCACATTCTGGACATTTTTGACCACTTTCTTCACCTTCATTGATATATCGTTTCAACATTCGTTTTACTCCACTTTTCCAAGACACTATCGAATCACCACCAAGACTTAAAGAATCAACAAGATTTAAAGCATGTTTTATAGGCATTCCGTGTCTTATGATACCAGACACAAGTTTTCCATAATTCCAATATTCTCTATCGAAGGCTCTACTAAGACCTCTCATTTCTTGTTCATAACCATCTTTATCAACATAAAGAAAATCATATCTCGAAACTTTAATCTCTTTACCATCTTCATCTTTTTTGATTTCTTTCACTTTTTTAATCCAACCATCTTCTACAAATGTAGGTACTTGAAATCCTTCTAATAATCCAGTGAATATTTCATATGGTCTTCCATCAAGAGTTCCAACAAAACCAATCCATTTTTCTTTATTATTTTGAAATCTAAGTATATCACATTTGATAACTTTTGGTCTACTTGGTGCATGATTTTCATATACACTATTTGTAGGTTTTTCTTCTTTCTTTTCATCATTAGATACAAGAACACCACTTCTTGAACCATCACGATAAACAGTAACACCTTTACAACCAGATTTCCAAGCTTCTAAATATACTTTGGAAACTATTTCTTCAGTTGCATCTTGTGGTAGATTTACAGTAACAGAAATAGAATGATCAACCCATTTTTGAACTTCTCCTTGCATTTTAACTTTTTCAAGCCAATCAACATCATTAGATGTAGCTTTATGATAAGGTGATTTCTCAACGATTTTATCAATATCAGATTGAGGTAAAGCCATTACTTGATCAACATCATATCCATTAACTTCTAACCAAGTTAAGAATTTGTGATGTACAACAGTATATTCTTCCCAAGAATCTCCACTATCATCAACAAAATCAACACGAGCATCTTTATCATTTGGATTAATTTTACGTCTTCTTTTATATGCAACTAAGAATACTGGTTCAATCCCTGATGTGGTTTGTGTCATTAAAGAAACTGTTCCTGTTGGTGCAATTGTAAGTAATGCAATATTTCTTCTACCTACTTTCAACATTTCTTTTAATTCTGAATCAGATTCAGACAATCTTTTGATAAAGACATTATCTTTCTCTAATTCAGCATCAAATACTAAAAAAGAACCTCTATCTTTTGCTAATTCACAAGAACCTTTATATACATTTATAGCTAATGATTTATGAATAGATACAGCAAATTCAGTAGCTTTTTTAGTACCGTATGTTAAACCAAGTGCAGCAATCATATCACCTTCAGATGTAATACCAATACCTGTTCTACGACCTTTTGAAGCCATTTCACCTATTTTAGTCCACAACTCAATTTCAATATGTTTTATATAATCTGGTTCTGGATCAGTTTTGATTTTAGCCAAAATTTGTTCAATTTTTTCTAATTCTAAATCTATGATGTCATCCATTATACGTTGTGCAATTTTTGAGTGTTTAGCAAATAATTCAAAGTTAAATTTTGCATCTTTTGTAAATGGATTTTCAACATAAGATATTAGATTTAAAGCTAATAACCTACAAGAATCATAAGGACATAATGGTATCTCACCACATGGATTCGTTGATGTTGTTTGGAATTCAGGATAACAATCCGGAACGGATTCACGTTTTATAGTGTCCCAAAACAAAATACCTGGTTCAGCAGATTTCCAAGCATTATGAATAATCTTATCAAATATTGGTTTTGCATCAACTTCTTTTGTCATTGTTGGAATTTTAGATTCTACAGGAAATTGTTGGCTATATGTTTTTTTATCAATTACGGCTTTCATAAAATCATCCGTAATTCTTAAAGAAACATTTGCTCCTGTAACTTTACCTTCTATCATTTTAGCATCCATAAACCTCTCAGCATCAGGATGTTTAATAGAACAGGATAACATTAAAGCTCCTCTACGACCATCTTGACCAACTTCTCTTGTTGAATTTGAATATCGTTCCATAAATGATACTAATCCAGTTGAAGTTAAAGCAGAATTTTTAACCGGACTTGCATTAGGTCTTAAATGTGATAAATCGTGTCCAACTCCACCTCTACGTTTCATCAACTGAACTTGTTCTTGATCTGTCAACATAATAGCTCCATAACTATCAAAATCATTACCTATAACAAAACAATTAGATAATGAAACTATTTGTTTTGTATTACCGATACCTGACATTGGACCTCCTTGTGGAACAATGTATTTAAAATCTTTCAACAAATCATATATTTCTGTTTCAGTCATTGGATTAGGATATGTTTGTTCAATCCTTGCAATCTCACTTGCTAATCTATGGTGCATATCATCTGGTGATGATTCATAAATATTGCCTTGTGAATCCTTGAGTGCATATTTATTAATCCATACATTAGATGCCAATTCGTCACCTTTAAAATATTTTAAAGTTTTTTCTAAAACTTCATCTCTTGTGTATGTTTTTTCGATTTCGACTATTTCGATTTCTTTCTCAATCATTTTTTATCATTATTTTTTATTATTATATCTTACTCTTTAAATAAAGTTTATATTTCCAATATCTGTTAAGTAACCTTTATCTTTTAATTCTAATATTATTCC
This sequence comes from uncultured Cellvibrionaceae bacterium, assembly GCA_964499225.1. Classification (GTDB taxonomy): domain Bacteria; phylum Pseudomonadota; class Gammaproteobacteria; order Pseudomonadales; family Cellvibrionaceae; genus Cellvibrio. The sequence continues at coordinate 16,111 of CAZCJR010000093.1, forward strand.
TGTCGCATTTTTCTTATTTAATAATTTAAACATATTAAATAATTGATCTGTAAAATAATACGACAATTCGACAAATATTTCAGATTTAGTATATTTTGTTCCTAAATCATCAATACACATTTTATAATAATTATTGAATGTTTGTTTATTAGGTTTTCTCCTATTTTCTACAAAATCTATTTCTGTTTTCTCAGAAAGAATGTTGTAAATGTCTTTATTTAAACATTTTTGATAATAGTAATCCTCGTAATGTCTTGTTTCTATTTCGTATGCTGACCCTATTTCTATTTCGTAATTATCTGTTTCAAATTCAGAAGAAGATAATTCTTCATCTGCGTCTTCTTCATCTAATTTACCCATAAATATAGTATCACGTTTTAATGCGTGTGTTCCTTCTAATTTATGTTTGTTAGCCGAACCTTTAAACATAATATCAAACTCGGTGTCTTCATGCTTATCTTCTTCAATCTCAATATTTTCTATTATTTCTTCCTCATCAATATCTAAATTGGATAAATCATCATATGATTCTTCTTCATCATCAACAAATAGTTCGTTATCTTTATCTGACATATTTTTTATTATTTTTTATACTGTTCCAACAAATTCATCATTCTCCATGATTAAAAAATCAGTGTTAAAATCAAATCTTACTTGTTCGCCAGCGTGTTCTCCATCTCTCAATTTCAATATTTTTAATCTATAAATATTGTTCTTTTTCATTTCAGGATTTCTAATGATTGCCCAAACAGAATCAGCGGTTTCAGCTATCGCTTTTGATTCAGGCATATTCTTTAAATCTATATCATTTGCCCCCCAAACAGATTTTTCAGTTTGAGTAGCTGATATAACAACAGCATTGTGTTTATCTGCAATATATCTTAATCCTTCTGCAAAGTGTTTACCTTTCAAGAATAACATATTTGAGAAATCTAAACCTTTTTCTAATGCCATCAATGAAATATAATCAACAACAATCATATTTATTTTTATACCTTTAGATTGTTCTAATTTATGTATGTAATTATCTATATCTGTAATTGTACAAGATGATGTATTGTATTTTTTAACAAATATTTTTCCTGGTTTAGAATTGAATAAACCACCATTTGAATTCTTCAGTGCATTTATTTTATTTTTCATAAATATACCATCACTCGCCTTTTCATCATAATCTCTTGATGGTATTCTTAATCTCATAGAACCCATACGTTTCATACATTTTTGAGAACCCATCTCTAACGTGATATAAACTACATTGGCTCCTTGATCTGCACATTTTACAGATACATTTTGCATAAACATTGATTTACCACCTGAAGTCTCCGCCATAAAAACGTTAAGTGAAGCTTGATTCCAACCACCACCAAGAATTTTATCTAATGTAGCCCAACCACTATTTACTCTTCTTGTTGTTTCTGTAACTTTATGTGAATCAGGATCATCAAAATCTTCACCTAAATCAGAATCATCATCATCAATTAATGCAGATTCATTAAACATTTGTTTAATCTTACTTGCAACATCAACAACATTTTCATAATTTATTTCTTCTAATCCTCTAATATATTCTACAGATTTTAATACATTATTTTTAGTTAAATTAGATAATTTCCAAGCCTTAAATTTTTCAGAAATCCAATCTTCTTCATATCCACTATTATCACCTTTAAGTAATAATTTAACTAAATTATCGGATATACTTTTATCTGTATCATTTAATTTAACCATTGCAAGAATTTGTTGAGGTGAAGGAACAGTTTTGTTCTTACTTACTATAACTTCATTTCTTACAAGACTGTATATGAATTGTATATCATCATTTTTGAAAAAATAATTTTCAACCTTTAGAAATTGTTCTGGATGATCTAAACAATAATGGAAAAAAACTTTCTCAAGACCTGGTGTGACTTTTTCTGCCATTTATTATATTTATTTTTTTTTTTTTGGTATTAGTTAGTCTAAAAAACGAATATTGTTTTATGCAATATTCGTTTTCCACATCATTTATTTTAATTAAAATTATTCGAATAGATTTTTATCATCATCAGAATCGATATCGAAATCAGCATCTTGTTCAAATTCAGAATATAATGAATCCATTTCTTTTTGAATTTTTTCGATTTCATCTTGACTAGCATAACTGAAATATTCTGCAATAATAGGATCTAATTTTTTCAATGTTTCCTCATTAAATACTTTATCAGAAAATAATTGTTTTTCATAAAATGATTTATCTAAGTGACGAACAAACCATTTTGTGCCACCACCTTTATATGTTATTTCACCTGATTTTTTATCAACTTCTGGTTTAACTTTTGCAATTCCAATATTTTCGAAATTTTCAGGAGTACAAAAATATTCTAATCCTGTAAATTTATTTGTACCGGATGAATGGTTAATTTCAAATTTGATTTTTTTAGGTTTAGCATTCCTATTTTTTCTTGCTAATGCAGTAACAATAATACCAGAAGCATTCAAATCTAAATCATCTTCTTCACCTGTTTTAAGTTTAGCCTTTGTAAGATATACAATAGTTGATGCTGAATAATCAACACCTTTACCACCTGATTGAACAGCTTTAGGAAATAAATCTTGTGTCATATATTGGTGATTTGTACAAACTAATGGAATATCAAGAAATCCTAAATCAGAATTAATAATTCTAAATAAAGATTTGATAGCTTTAGCTCTTGACATATCAGCTTTATTTTTTCCTTCTTTAGCATCTTCAACTTCTTTATTTGAAGCTAATTGACCAATAGAATCTAAAAATATTATAGTTTTTCCTATATCAACACCTTTTAATTTTTGTTCTTTTAAACCATCTAAAAATTGAGTCAACATAAATTTAAGATCTTCAACTTTATTTGAACGAATTAACATAAATTTTTCTGGTGATACATCTATACCAAATTGTTGTAAATCTGATAATTCAATTGAAAATTCAGTATCGATATAGATAACACTTGCATTTTCATTTTTTTGTGCATTTCGTGCTATATTATAGCACAAATAACTTTTACCAACTGATTCTTCACCAACAAATATAGTTATTCTGTTTTTTGATACTCCGCCTTTAAGTATTGATTTTGATAATAAAGCATTTAACATGTATATATCTGTATCGATATATGTTTTTTCTTTATTATCGTTTTCGATTATAATAGCTGTTTTTTTAGAGATTGTTTCCATCAAACCTCTCATATCAGTAAAAGAAAAGCCTGGTGTTTTTTGTGTTTTCGCCATCTGGAAATTAATTATTTTTTTAAGATAGAAATCTTATTATTCTTTTAGAATCATGTTAGACAAAAGTTTAATTATTTTTAACATAAATTCTTCATTGGACACAATAACTCTTATATATATAAG
>CAZCJR010000094.1:0-19325 GCA_964499225.1 uncultured Cellvibrionaceae bacterium
CCATTTTACAAACAGGTACCAAAATGACCGCACCACTCACCCACCTTGGCGATATGCCAATCGAAGAATTTCTGCGTGATTACTGGCAAAAAAAACCGCTGCTAATCCGCAATGCATTTCCCGGTTTTGAATCACCACTTTCACCCGATGAGCTGGCAGGTTTGGCCTTGGAAGAGGAAGTTGAATCGCGCATCGTATTGGAAAACGGCGAAACACCTTGGGAATTACGCAATGGGCCGTTCGATGAGAAAACGTTCGAGACGCTACCTGAAAGCCACTGGACATTATTAGTTCAAGCCGCTGATCAATACGTGCCGGAAGTAAACCAGATGCTGGATGCATTCCGTTTTATTCCCAACTGGCGATTGGATGACATCATGATCAGTTACGCACCGGATCAAGGTGGTGTCGGCCCGCATTTTGATTATTACGATGTATTTTTGTTGCAAGGTTTAGGCAAGCGTCATTGGAAAATCGGCCAGATGTGCGACAACAATTCACCGCGTGTGGAAGGCACTCGCTTAAAAATCCTGAGTGAATTCCACACTACGGACGAATGGGTAGTCGAGCCTGGCGATATGCTGTATATCCCACCCGGTATTGCGCATTGGGGCAATGCACAAGGCGATGACTGCATGACCTACTCGATTGGTTTCCGCGCGCCTAGCCATGCGGATATTATTTCTGAAGTCGGTCAGGAAGTGGCGCTGTCAATTGCCGATGATTTACGTTTTAGCGATCCTGATTTGAAATTACAGAATAATCCTGGCGAGATTGGTGCAGAAGCTATCGCGCAAGTACAAAGCATTTTGCAACAACATTTAACCGCAGAAAATATCGCCCACTGGTTCGGCAAGTTTATGACTGAACGTAAGTATCTGGATCACACCGACGAAGAGCCGATGGATATAGATGCCGATGAATGGCAATCCGCCCTCGCCGATGGCGAACTGCTCTGGCGCCATCCATCTGCCCGCCTCGCCTTTCATAGCGATGCAAAAGGCACGCTACTATTTGCCGATGGTGAAGCTATTTGCTGCTCGCGTGAACTCGCAGAATTGATATGCAAAGAAGTGGAGATTAGCTGGCGTGAGCTGAAAGAACTGGTGCAAGATCCACTGAACCGCGCGGCCATTACGCAATTGGTGAATCAGGAAACGCTTTTAGTTGATGAGTAAATTCAAGCTTTTGATTTTTACAATCGTATTTAACGCAATCTGATCAAGAGGGATTCCGATATTTCTTTTGGGACCGTGAGTGGCATGGATGCCACACCCGAGACTACAGGGGCGTATTTACGGCGAGCCCCGAAAGGAATAGCGGAATCCTGACCTGCGAGTAACGCTATGGATCAATCTCCCATTTTGATTACCGACTGGCAAACTCACTCAGCGAATTTAATCCAAATCCGCACAGAAGTATTCATGCAGGAACAGCATGTTTCTGCAGCCGATGAGTGGGACGGACTGGATGAACATGCGATACATTTTTTAGTCTTCTCTGCGCAGCGCGAAGCTATAGGTTGCGCACGTTTATTGTGCGAAACAGCAGGCGAAAATAGGCTTTATCATATCGGCCGCGTTGCCATTATCCGCTCCTTTCGCAACCAGGGTATCGGCCATCAGCTAATGCAATTTGTAATCGCTTACTGCAAAAACACGGCGCCCGACAATACCATTTATTTACACGCACAAACTCACCGTCGCCATTTCTACGAAACTCTCGGGTTTATTGCCGAAGGCGACGAATTTATGGATGCGGGAATACCCCATATCAGCATGTATTTAGCACACTAAAGGAATCATAAGATGGCTGAACAATCATCAGCAAGTGAAACGCTGTGGCTGTTGGATGGCGTTACTGATTTCCGTAACTATAGCCAGCAGTTGGTGGCCCAAAGCCGCCGCTCGATTGCCATTCTCACGCGCGATTTGGATTCGCTGGTATACGCGACGCCTGAGTTTGAGCAACATTTATCAGACTTTGTTCGCTCCAGTCGCAACGCACAAGTACAAATTCTGATTAAAGACACCAAACCCGCTATCGAAGCTGGGCACCTACTTGTGCGGCTCACACGGCGCCTTTCATCGAAGATACTGGTGCGCAAATTGACCGTTGAGCCTAACAACAAAGATATGGCGTTTATGTTGGGCGATACCGATAAATTACTTTATAAAAACGATGATGCGCTGCATCGTGGCTTTTTTAACAGTACTGCGGCAAGCGAGATAAAGTCCTTGCGGGAGGAATTTAATTACCTTTGGGAATACGGCGAGTTTGAGCCAGAATTTCAAGTACTTCATATCTAATTTGCGCCTTTAACCGCGCGTTACACCGTTAAATCTGTTGCCAAACTTCACAACCCATAAAAAAAGCAGTTTTTGCCTGAAAAGCAGCATATTTTTTGTTGCTGATTACTTTTTTATCCTATATATATAGCGTCAATCCGCGTTTAGGGCTGTTTAAGCCTACAAATGCAGGGCTTTTTGATACACAAGTTGTCTTACGAGTATTGTCAGGATTGATCGCGGCCTGCAATTCACGTTTTACTCTGCGTTTTTAATACACGAGCATCTTTGTTTAAAAGATAAGCACACTCACTCTTTATCAATAAATAGAAGGAAATAAATATGGCTGCCAAAAAACCTGCTGCCCCTAAAGCTGCTGCAACCAAAGCCGCTGTAGTTAAAAAAGCACCAGCTGTAAAAGCTGCCCCTAAAGCCGCGCCGAAGGCTGCACCAAAAGCTGCCGCCAAAAAAGCGCCTGCCCCAAAAGCCGCTGCCAAGAAAGCCCCTGCTGTTAAAGCAGCTCCAGCTGTTGTTAAGCCGATTGCTGAGCGTCAAAATAAAACCCAAATGCTGCAACAAATTGCTGACTCAACTGAACTGAGCAAAAAGCAAGTTCAAGCTGTACTGGACGAGTTGACTAACATTATTGAAGGTCATATCAAGAAGAAAGGCGTTGGCGAATTCGTATTCCCTGGCCTGCTGAAAATTACCACCGTGAAAAAGCCCGCTACCAAAGCACGTAAAGGCATCAACCCTTTCACTGGCGAAGAAGTGATGTTCAAAGCCAAACCAGCAAGCACTTCTGTAAAAGTACGTCCGCTGAAAAAACTGAAAGAAATGGCTGTTTAAATACTCGCTGCTTCTTGCATAAAAAAAACCCGCATTTTTGCGGGTTTTTTTATGCCTTTACGGGCCCTATAGAATTTTAAAACCTTCACCGACCAATGCATTTTGTAACCGCTTAATGCACTCGGCAAATTCATCAGCTGTGTATTCCTTGGCAGGAAGCTTACCCCAGATCGGCTGCGGCCATGCAGGATCATCGGTAAAACGAGCAATATGATGAATATGAAGCTGGCGCACCACATTACCGAGCGCCGCCACATTCATTTTGTCGGCATCAAACACACTGGTCATGACTTCCGACAAACGACAGGATTCACGAATCAACTGCAACTGCTCTTCTTCCGCCAAATGATGTATCTCATACACATCCTCGCGCTTGGGCACCAAAATACACCAGGGATAATTGGCATCCCGACTCAACAACAAAAGCGATAGATCAAATTCTCCGATGACGACGGAATCCTGAGCGAGACGAGGATGAAGTTCAAACATAATGCCTTCCTTCTTTTATTTAACAAGAGATAGACGCTGGTGCAGCCAAGGCGCTATACCAATATCATCAACCGCCGTAGAATAAGCGGCTTTGAAACCCATTATAGCTACCAAGAAGTCATAACTATGCGTTCCAGTCGATTTTTAATTGCCACCCTCAAAGAAACACCTTCCGATGCGGAAGTTATCAGCCATCAATTGATGCTGCGCGCGGGCATGATCCGCAAAATGGCCTCGGGCCTTTACAACTGGTTGCCGATGGGTTTGCGCGTGCTGCGCAAGGTCGAAAAAATTGTACGCGAAGAGATGAATAAATCCGGCGCTATGGAAGTATTGATGCCAGTAGTACAGCCTGCTGAATTATGGGAAGAGTCAGGCCGCTGGCAGCAATATGGTCCCGAATTACTGCGCATGACTGACCGCCACGACCGCCCCTTCTGCCTGGGCCCAACCCACGAGGAAGTAATTACCGATTTGATTCGCAACGAGATCAGAAGCTACAAACAATTACCAGCGAATTTCTACCAAATCCAAACCAAATTCCGCGATGAAATTCGTCCACGTTTCGGCGTAATGCGCTCGCGCGAATTTATCATGAAGGACGCTTATTCCTTCCACACCAGCACCGAGTCTTTGCAAGAAACTTACGAGGTCATGCATGCGACCTATTGCAACATCTTCACTCGTTTGGGATTGCAATTCCGCCCCGTGCTAGCCGATACCGGCTCCATCGGCGGCGCCTTTTCACATGAGTTCCATGTACTGGCCGATAGCGGTGAAGACGATATCGCCTTCAGCAACGGCAGCGACTACGCAGCAAACATTGAAAAAGCCGAAGCTCTGCCACCATCAACACCGCGTCCTGCTGCACAGCATGTCATGCAGGAAGTTGCTACACCGGGCAAACACAGCATTGATGAAGTCTGTGAGTTCCTGAACGTCAGTCCACAACAAACCGTCAAAACTCTCATCGTTTTAGGTGAAGTACGCGAAGATAAAACCCAACCGTTAGTAGCACTAGTTTTACGCGGTGATCACGAACTTAATGAGATCAAGGCAGAGAAATTAACCGGAATTGCATCGCCACTGACGCTGGCACCCGAAGCGCGAATCAAAGCGGAGTTGGGTGTTGGTGTTGGTTCACTTGGCCCGGTTGGATTGAAGATTTCTGTGATTGTTGATCACTCAGCTGCGCACCTGGCTGATTTTGTCTGCGGAGCCAATAAAGACGGCTTCCATCTGACTGGGGTGAACTGGGAGCGCGATGCAATCGCACCCTTGGTTGCCGATATCCGCAATGTAGTGACTGGCGACCCAAGCCCATGCGGCAAAGGTACACTGGAAATTAAACGCGGTATTGAGGTTGGCCATATTTTCCAACTTGGCACCAAATATTCCGAAGCGATGAAAGCCAAGGTGTTGGATGTAAACGGCAAAGAGCAAACCATGATTATGGGTTGCTATGGCATAGGCGTAACACGTGTGGTTGCCTCAGCCATTGAGCAAAATTTTGATGAAAACGGCATTATCTGGGCAGACTCTATTGCGCCTTTCCATATCGCGATTGTGCCGATCAATATGAACAAATCACCTGCCGTTGCCGCCAAGTGCGAAGAACTCTATAAGCAACTACAAGAGGTAGGCTTTGACGTTTTGTTGATGGATGAAGATAAGGCGCGCCTTGGCACCATGCTGGCCGATACCGACTTGATGGGCATTCCCCATCGCATTGTCATCGGTGATCGCGGCCTGGAAGCGGGCAGCATCGAATACAAAGGCCGTCGCGATGCAGAGAAACAAGAAATTCCTGCAAGTGAAATTGTGGAATTCCTGAAAGCACAAATAAAAATCTAAAGCGCAGGCTGGCTCCCGGTTTTCGGGAGCCAGCGTTGTTCTACTTCAGCAACGAAAACTCACTTGGCGCTAAGGCTTTTTTCGATATTTTTACTTTGGCGATATCACCATTAAACCAATGGATCTGATTCATCCGCGCCCCAATCGAGGTTTTCGCATTGGCCCCGATCGGTAAGTAATCCACCTGCCCGACCAATTCTTTTTTCCCATTTATGTAAGAGATAAATTCGCGATCTTTATAGGTAATCGCGGCGTGTGCCCACTCGCCTATGGGATGCACTTTGGTTGGATCGATCAGTGTCAATTGTGATTTTTCTGATTTGATATAGGCATCAAAGTACCATTGTTTTTTATCGTTCAAGCGCAGCTCAAGTGTGATGCGACGATTGGGATTGTCGGGTGATTCGATATGGAAAAAACGCGGCTCCAGATTATTCGGATAAGCATCGGCCGAATTGAAGATAATCTCGATGGTAAATTCAGTCGAATCACCCAAGGGGTTGGCGTCTACTAGTAATCGGTCGCCATCGCCATCAAAACGCACTGCAGCGCCCTGAGTCGCATTAACGACTTGAGGATTACCCAGCACTTCAACAGACGCGCCGCCAATCTTAACTAACGAATTAATATCCCATACCACTGAGTCACGCACCGGTTTAGAAGGCGTCGAGCACGCAAGCAAAAAAAAGGTAGCGAAAATCAATATTACTGAAGAATATTTCATACCTGTTTGTTACTTATTCATCATCAGCGCCAGAATATCGTGCCTGATCTTGCAGCAATTTGCGCTCGACATCGCCCGGTGAGCCGGTATTGCGCGCAAGTAAACTGTACGCAACGGGAACTAAAAATAACGTCAGGAAAGTCGCGACCAATACACCGGCGATCACCACCACACCAATCACGAAGCGGGTTTCTGATCCGGCACCAGATGAAATCACCAGCGGGATAGCACCAGCCACTGCAGTGAGACTAGTCATTAAAATCGGGCGCAGACGAGCGGAGGATGCCTCTAATAATGCTTCGGTAAATTCCACACCGCGATCACGTAGCTGATTAACAAACTCCACAATAAGAATGCCATTTTTTGCTGCGAGCCCAATCAACATCAGCAAACCGATCTGCGAGTAGAGGTTAAAACTACTGCCGGTCAAATAGAGCCCCAACATTCCACCCAGTATCGCTAGTGGTACTGTGAGCATAATGACAAATGGATGCACATAACTTTCAAATTGTGCGGCCAATACTAAAAAGGTGATTAATATACCCAGGAGGAAAATAAACATCACCGAGCCACCGGCTGTTTGGAAATCGCGCGAGAGACCTTTGTAATCCACCACCGCCGTAGACGGTAAATGTTCACGCACCAAACCGTTCAAATGATTAAGTGCATCGCCCAAGGCAAGACCATCCGCAAGGTTCGCATCAATCGTTAACGAGCGCATACGGTTGTAGCGATTCAAACGGCTAGCATCGGCAACCTCTTGTAGAGTCACCAGGTTTGATAATGGAATTAATTCACCGGAACGCTCGGAGCGAACATACATGTTTTGCAAACTGGTAGTCGTGCGCTGCTCGTCGCGTTCGCCCTGCATGATGACATCGTATTCTTCACCATCATCAATATAGGTTGTCGCACGCCGCGACCCTAACATTGCCTCCAGCGTTCGGCCAATATTGCTCACACTCACACCCAGATCTGCAGCGCGATTGGTATCTATCATCACCTCAACTTGCGGCTTGGTTTCTTTGTAGTCCCAGTCAATACCCGTTAAACCTGGATTATTTTTTTCCAGCTTTTCTAACAAAATATCACGCCATTGCGCTAACTCTTCATAGGTTCCGCCGCCCAATACAAATTGCACTGGCTTGGTAGCTTGTGAACCAAAACCCTGGCGCATAACCGGAGCAGCAGTTACGCCCGGAAGATCCGCAAGTTTCTGGCGAATCTCGTCCATCACCACAAATGCACCACGGCGCTCGCTCCAATCATTCATTACAGCGATAATCATGCCCGAATTAAAACTCTCAACCGCCCCGAAACCACGGGGCGCGCGCACCATTAAACGGTTGATTTCTCCTGCCTCGACATACTTCATCATACGACTTTCGATTTCTGTCATGTATTCTTCCATGTAGGCATAGCTCGCACCTTCAGGGCCATTCACCATAACAAAAAAAGTACCACGATCTTCACGGGGCGCATACTCCGACGGAATATGTTGTGCGAGGAAAAAAATTCCCAGTAGTAACAACGCAAAACCAACAATAATTACCTTTGCGCGTCTTATGCATGAACGAATGGCATTCTGGTAGCTCTTGCGCAAGCGCAACATCCGCTGATTAATTGACTCAACAAGGTTGTTTTTACTTTCATTGCGGACGAGCATTTTTGACGCGAGCATCGGCGAAAGGGTCAGAGCGATGAGCGAAGAGAACCCTACCGCCGCAGCCATCGTGATCGCAAACTCGGAAAACAATCGCCCCACATCACCTTTCAAAAATACGATCGGGACAAAAATGGCAATCAACACTAATGTTGTAGCAATAACCGCAAAACCCACTTCTCGTGTTCCATCATAGGCGGCGTGCAGTGGAGTTTTCCCTTTCTCTTCGATGTGACGCACAATATTTTCCAGCACCACAATCGCATCATCGACCACCAAACCAATGGCGAGCACCAGCGCCAATAACGTCAACATATTTACCGAAAAACCCAATACGGCGAGCACAGTAAACGTCGCAATAATGGACACTGGTACTGCAACGGCGGGCACTAACATCGCCCGAACACTGCCAAGAAATAAATAAATCACCAATACTACCAACGCGATAGCGATACCGAGGGTGATATACACTTCGTGAATCGCGCGCTCTACAAACACAGAACTATCGTAACTGTCCTCAAGACTCATACCCTTTGGTAGAACCGCATTAATTTTATCTCGCTCTACCTTCGCGCCACGCGCCACATCGATCGTATTAGCGGTGGATTGTTTCACAATACCAATACCGACCTGCGTGACACCATTGCCGCGAAATAAAGTGCGGTCTTCTTCGGTGCCTTTTTCCACCTTGGCGACATCACCCAGGCGAATTAAATGACCGTCACCACCACGCATCACAACCAGTTGGCTAAATTCATCCACCGTGCGATAGGACCGCGCCATTCGCACGGTAAATTGCCGCTCCATAGACTCAATACTACCTGCCGGTAGTTCGACGTTTTCCGCACGCAAGGCCGCTTCAACATCGTTGACGGTAAGATTGCGCGCAGCGAGCTCGCGTCTGTCTAACCATATACGCATGGCATAACGCTGCTCGCCACCGATACGAACGCGCGCGACTCCATCAATGACCGAAAAGCGATCAATTAAATAACGTTGCGCATAATCCGATAGCTCTGGCATCGTCATATTTTCTCCGGCCAAATTGAACCAGATAATAACGTCTTCATCAGAGCTGACTTTTTGAACTTCGGGCGGATCCGCTTCAACAGGCAAATTGCCCAACGCACCGTTCACGCGATCTCGAATATCGTTAGCGGCAGAATCCATGTTGTGGCCGGTATCAAATTGCACCACTATGTTGGAAATACCGTTTTCGCTTGAGGATTCGATAAACCGAATACCTTCGACACCGGAGATGCGATCCTCAATCACCTTGGTTATCCGCGTCTCCACAATACTCGCGGCCGCACCGGGATAATTAGTGCGAATAGATACCACAGGGGGATCAATATTGGGGTATTCACGCAATGTTAGGCGATCAAACGCTACTATGCCAAACGCAATTAAAAGAATGGAGATGACCGACGCAAACACCGGTCGTTTGATGGAAATATCCGAGAGCATCATTACGCATTACCCTCAGTTATTTTTTTGTTTGATTAAATCGGATAGGTGCGTGCTTTCACCCGTTTGTTCCGCGGCTGATTTCTCTTCCGCCAATACTTTTACCTTTTGACCCGGGCGTATTTTCTGCAGGCCGTGAGTAACCAATTTCTCGCCAGCACTTAAACCACTCAGCACTTCCACCGATCCGGTGAGGCGCTCGCCGATCGTAATCTGGCGGCGATCAACAGTAAGCGCACCATCGACGTCTTTAAGCGCGAATACAAAATTATTACTGCCAAGGGGTACCAATGCAGATTCGGAAATAACCAAGGCATCACGCGAGGCTGCTTTTAAATCCACTAGCATCAGCATGCCTTGTTTTAATTCGTGATCTTTATTGTCGAGCAACGCGCGTACTTTTATCGAGCGGGTCACCTCGTCGATTTGATTGTCGATACTGAATACCTCACCTTGAAATACCTTGTTCCCCAAATCACGACTCTTCGCCACGATCGGCAAGCCCACTGATAAACTGCGCAGATAAATAGCGGGCACGGTGAAATCCAACTTCATTTTCGAATCATCATTCAGCGTGGTAATTTGATCGCCTGGGGATACCAAGGCACCAACACTGACCTCACGCAGGCCAACTACGCCAGAGAAAGGTGCCAACAACACCAAATCTTTCAGACGCGATTCAGTGGCGTTGTAGCGCGCACGCGCCGCTTCAAATTCACGCACACGTTGATCAAGTAGAGATTGCGACGCCGCACCGCGTTTGGTCAGTTCCTGAACGCGATCAAGCTGTTTTTTGGCCTCATCTGCATTAAAACGCGCCTCTTCCAAAAGTGCAGATTCTTCGCGGCTGGTCATCTCCACTAGCACCTGCCCCTTCTCAACACGCTGGCCATCTTCAAAATTGATTCGCGTAACTTTTTTGGTCTCGTTGGATGTCAGCCCGATGGACTCATTTGCGCGCAAAGTGCCAAGCGCCTCGATAGTAGTGGTCAAACTTTTCATACTTGTCGCCTGCACTATTACCTCGACGGGTTTATCTGCCGGAGGTTGAGCATGGACGCCGGCGCCAAATACAAGCGCGCCAAATACAACTGCTCGCAGCCCACCTAATAAGCACTGCGAGCCACGCAGTAAAGCATGCGGACGTAAATTCATGGAATCTCCCAGGGAATAAGGTTTCGCTATGGTTTGAATATTTTTTAAGCGCCACCAACAAGAAACGGTAACAAGTCTTTTGTCCATTTTGACCTGATACGTACAGACAAGCGAGAAGGATAAACGGCAACCAAGAGGATCTTATAAGTTTAACATTTGTTTACAAAATCAAACCTTTAGGTGCAATTGCGCAAGAAAAAAAGAACGGCAGCAGGTTATCAACCACAGCTGCCACTGCGTTATTTTTCATCAGGTATGAAGAGAATGGACGCCGAGTTTATGCAATAACGCAAACCGGTTGGCTGTGGGCCATCGGTAAATACATGACCAAGATGACAATCGCATTTGCGGCACACCACCTCGGTGCGCACCATATGATGGGTTGTATCCATATGCTCGCGAATCGCCGTTTTGTTTGCCGGAGCGTAAAAACTTGGCCAGCCACAACCTGCATCGAACTTGGTGTCGGCCTCAAACAAGAGCTCCCCACAGCAACGACAGCGATAATCGCCCGCACTAAACTCCTGCCAATATTCGCCGGTAAATGGGCGCTCGGTGCCCTTTTCACGGCATATCCGGTACTGCTCCGGGGTTAATTTTTCACGCAATTCCGCGTCGGTCAGGTTTTCGTTATCAGACATAAGGATTTCCTTGACAGATCAACTAGTTAAGGTCGATTATTCGAGTGTTTTTCAACCGCACTCACGCACGACCGCAATCAAGGCATCTTACTGCAAATGAACCCGATTAAGAAATCCGACAAACTCAACGGAGTCTGTTACGACATACGCGGTCCAGTACTGGACCACGCCTACCGCCTCGAAGAAGAAGGCCACCGCATTCTGAAATTGAACATCGGCAACCCTGCCCCGTTCGGTTTCTCTGCGCCTGATGAAATTATTCAGGATGTCATCCGCAACCTCGCCAACGCCGAAGGTTACACCGCGTCCAAAGGTTTATTTGCTGCCCGCAAAGCGATCATGCATGAATGCCAACGCTTGGAAATTCCTGGTGTGGATATTGAAGATATTTTCCTCGGCAACGGTGCGAGCGAATTAATCGTCATGGCCATGCAAGCGCTGTTGAATAATGGTGACGAAGTCTTGGTGCCTGCACCTGATTATCCACTCTGGACCGCTGCAGTAAATCTTGCGGGCGGTAAGGCTCGTCACTATCTGTGTGACGAACAATCAGACTGGTTTCCCGATCTGGCCGACATTGAAAGTAAAATTACCGACAAGACCCGCGGCATCGTTGTGATTAACCCCAACAATCCCACCGGTGCGGTCTATAGTCAGGAAGTATTGGAAGCGATTGTGGAATTAGCGCGTCGCCATAACCTGATTATTTTTGCGGATGAGATTTACAGCAAAATTTTGTACGACGATGCAGAGTTTATCCCCATGGGTAAATTGGCACAGGATGTACTTTGTGTAAGCTTTAATGGTTTATCTAAATCCTATCGCCTTGCAGGTTTTCGTTCGGGCTGGATGGTCATCAGCGGCGCCAAGCATCGCGCACGCAGTTACATTGAAGGCCTGGAGATGCTTTCGTCTATGCGCCTGTGTGCAAACGTACCCGCCATGTACGCAGTCCAAACTGCATTGGGCGGCTACCAAAGTATTAACGAATTAATTATCCCCGGTGGCCGTTTGCGCGACCAACGCGATACAGCACTAAAAGCCATCGCAGAAATTCCTGGACTTTCTTGTGTGAAGCCCAAAGGCGCATTGTACTTGTTCCCAAAATTGGATTTGAACATGTACAAAATCAAAGACGACCAACAAATGATTCTGGATTTCTTACTGCAAGAAAAAGTCTTATTGGTACAGGGCACGGCATTTAACTGGCCAAACCGCGATCACTTCCGCATCGTGTTTTTACCGCGTGAAGATGATTTGACCAAAGCCATCCAGCGTTTCGGTAACTTCTTGTCCCGCTACTCACAGTGATTTTTCGCTGCTGTATTAAAAAATAGATTTAAAAAACCAGCCTTGCGCTGGTTTTTTTATATTCAGGTTAAATGCGCAGGAAGCTGATAAACCAAGAGTTTCAATTGCTGTTCCGGATCCACATCCGGAAAGTCGACATGAGGTTGTAAACGCTCAACAAATTTCGCCTGCGGGCATTGCTCAACAAATTGCTGCTTTAAAAATCCTTCACGTAATTCCGGCGCATTTAAACAGGCCAACACCAAGCCACCTGCAGGCATCAGTTCTGGTAAACGACGAACTACTTTGGCGTAGTCTTTTTCCGCAATAAAACTGCCTTTTTGGTACGACGGTGGATCTATAATCACCAGATCATATGGACCGGGCTTTTTAACGCGACTCCAGGACTTCAAGATATTTTCGGCAACAAACTCACTCTTGTTTTTCGCAAGATTATTGAGCTGATGATTAGCCCGCCCCAGATTCAACGCGGGACTGCTCATATCCACATTGACTACTTTCTCTGCTCCGGCACCAATAGCCACTACGGAAAACGCACAGGTATACGCGAATAAATTTAGCACCCGCTTGCCTGTCGCGTGCTCTTCAAGCCACTGCCTGCCCGGTTCTATATCCAAAAAGAAACCGGTATTTTGTTGCTGCCCCATATGTAAATTAAATAATGATTGGCCGCGACGCGCATACATCGTTCCCGGTAATTCACCCCAGATAATCTCGCTCGGCGCATGGGCCATGTAGCGCCGCTGCACCACCAACACCGTATTAGGCGATGCAAAGGTTAGGCGCATCTGAGCAATCAGTTCTTCCAACCAATTCAGCGGGGGCTCGATAAAAAGTGTGATTAAAATGGCGGGCTGAAAAAAATCAATCGTTACAAATTCCAATCCGGAGAAGGTACGCCCACGGCCATGGAATACGCGATAACTATCAACTTCAGTTTGGGTACGAATTTTTTCAGCGAGCAATGAAAGGCGCTCAACAATAATCTGCATTAGCGCTCGCCTTCTGCGGAATACCCTACAGGGTACATAATGGTTTCGCGGTAACCGGTAATCACTGGACGATAACCGACGAATGCAACGTCCAACTCGGGATCATTGGTGTCCACCAATAGTGGACGGCCATTAAGTGCGAGAATTTTCCCGCGTGCAGCAATAATATGGATATTATCTTTGCCGATGCGGCGCAAAATCGCGGAAGTAAATTGCTGGTTGCCGCGACCAAGAATATGCCCTTGCCCGCCGATGGCAGTGATGATCATTTTTACTGGGCCGGTAAATTTACCGAGTTCAGTCGAAATTCGTGCTGCACTCACGTCAACTGCAATCAATTTATTATTGAGCAATAAATCTACACCCAATAAACTGCCCTCAACGCCTAACTCCTGCAAGAAAATGTGTGTCGTTGAACCCGGGCCGACTAGATACAAGGTATCCGGCTGCAACTGCTCAATCATTTCCTGCGCAACATCCAATTGGGCCAATTCATCGCGCTCGGTGCCAGCATTTTTGACCTGCTGCAAAAACTGCGAGTCTTCCGGCACTAACAAAGTGCCGTAAAAACGCGCGCGCACTTGGCCGTTGCGGAAGGCATCTTCATCAATATCTTTTACATCGCGCTCAGCAATATTCACTAGTGTTCCGGTTAATAATTGCTTGAGGATTTCACCCGCCGCTTCAGGAGAATTCGCGTAAACACCGGAATGCATCTTCACCCCGCAGGGAACACCCAATACTGGTTGTGATGTGCACACTACATCGGCAATTAACCGTGCAGTGCCATCGCCGCCAGCAAATAAAATTAAATCGACACCTTGCTGCATAAGTGCATTTGCAGCAGCGCAAGTATCTTGCGAACTGCTGGGCTGCTGTTGCGCGGCACCAATAATGTGTGTAGTAAAACCAGCCGCGCGAGCGCTGAGTTCCCCCATATCACCGGCAAAACAAAAGATTTCTATTTGCTCACGAAACTTAGCAATCACCTGCAGTGCCCGCTCCATACGCGCCAATGCACGCGGTTCAGCACCGCGCGCAAGTGCTTCGGTACGGATCGCATCACCATCGGAGCCTTTTAAGCCGACACTGCCGCCCAAGCCTGCATAAGGATTAATAATTAAACCGAGTTTAAACACAGCGAAATCCTAATACTTGCAACCACTGTTTATCGGCATCGCTAATATTTTCCAAATGTACTTGGTAATTATGAAATTCGCGGCGCACCGGATAGTGTTTGCGTAGACCATCAAAACCTTCACCAAAAATGATTTCGCCCGCGAGCGCCTGAGTGGCAAGCACGCGCAAACGTGAATCATCAGCAGCGATATCGTAAACCTGTTTTATTAACTCTTTGGCGATGCCAAAAATAGTAGAGCCTTCAGAGTTTTTGTCATCGATTCGCAATTGATTATTTGTGAGCGGCGGCACCAATGCAGCGAGAGAGGATTGCGGATTTGTATCGAGATGACGGCAGAGCGCCTTATAAATCATCTCGGTACCGTTTAATTTTCCATCGTAGCTGTATCCGGCAATATGGGGGCTACCGAGCAATACTTTATTGAGTAATTCCAGGGATATATCCGGCTCAGGCTCCCACACATCCAATACAACACGTAAATCATTTCGACCAGCTAAGACTTCCAACAAGGCCTGATTATCAATGACCGGGCCACGGCCACAATTGATGAGTACTGCCCCCGCCTTTAATTGCGATAACTCTTCGTGACCCAGCAAATGAAAACTTGGATGGGGCCCGGAAGTTACTAATGGGGTGTGCATGCTTATCACATCACAGGCCAGAACCTCTTCAAGGCTGGTCAGATCAGGATTCTGTGCGAGGGTGAGGTTGGGGTCGTAGCAGCGTACATTAACGCCCTGCGCCTTGAGTCGTTTGTAGAGCAAACCACCCACATTGCCACAGCCGATAATGCCGAACTTTACCGGCAGCCAATTGATATCCAGATGGCAAAGCGCCGCATAAACGAATTCAACTACCGAGTTGGCATTGCAGCCGGGGGCGCTGGACCAGTGAATCTCATTCGCGTTCAAATAGGGCTGATCCAAATGATCTATGCCGATAGTGCAGGTTCCCACAAATTTAACCTGGCTCCCCTCCAGCAGCGCGGGGTTTACTTTAGTAACTGAGCGCACAATCAAGGCATCTGCATCGCGCACATCGGCAGCGGTCATGGTGCGACCAGGCAAGCGAACCACCTCACCCAAATGACTAAAAAACTCGTTAACCAGCGGGATATTTTCATCCGCAACTATTCTCATAACAGCTCGCTTAGGCTCGAAAAAAGGATCCTATAGATTCAATCTGCGGTAAAACCAGACGCCGGATAAACCTATGGAATAAAAAAGTTGCCCATAGCAGTTGTGCTTTAGGGATTTAGCATATACTTTATATAGTGATGGTGACGTTAAAACCATCGTTCGGCACCTGATTCCTGGATCAGGCCCTGCCTCACTTTAGGGGGTGGTATTATGAAGACCTCGGACACTGGCCACAACATGGATAATGTGGTTGATCTCTTCACTGGAAAAACCTACTCAGCCCTTCACGAAGAGCGCTTTATCCGTCTTTCACCTGAATTAGACGGTTTGGAAATGCTCTATTCCAACGATACCAGCTCCGAAAAACTCTATAGTCTTAAGATACTTTGCTGGGGTTTGCGCTCTAACGGCGAAGTGGTCGGCTTGGTGCCATGGCTGAACGATATAGTGCCCTGCCCCGACCTATGTGATCCATTGAACGGCCACTGGGAAGGTTATTACGATCCGGGCATTGACGAACTCTTTTTCGAGGCGCCCATGCACAAGGTGATCGAACTGGAAACCGCTGCCGAATACTACGAAATTTTGTGTGAGAACGGCGATGATGTGGTTCAGGAACTACCCGATACCATAGGCACTCACGCTGTATTGGCTGTGCCCGACAGCAAGCGCTTGTCATTGGTTGAAGTGGTGAGCTGGAGCCTGCATTACGATGGCAGTATGTATGCCATGATCAGCGATCCAACCAAAGTCGTCAGCACACCAGTTTTACCGGGTGATGATTCCTTGTACAAAGCCCAAGCCAGTGAAAATTTCCGCTACTTTTTCCAGCATCAGATTGCCAACAAGATTAAAGCAGAAGATCCGGAAGCCATGGCTGCAATTTCATTATTGGTTGACGGTATACAGTAATTAATGTCTTAGCTCCTGCTACCAACAACGCTGCTTTTGCAGCGTTGTTTTTTGCGGCTCACTATCCGATCAACATCATAACTAAACGTCGCAAAAAAACATTTTCTAGTTTTTACGAATATAAAAAAAATACTGTGTTTCGGTTTCTTTCTGTGCAATCAACTCGTGACCAAGAAATAGACAGAACTTGGGAATATCACGCAGTGTCGATGGATCAGTTGCGATCACTTCAACCATATTACCCTTCGCCGCCTCGCGCATCACTTTATGCAACAACATTACCGGCTCAGGGCAAAGTAAGCCCGACGCATCCAAACTTTTATCAATTGGTTCATTCATAGTTTTAAATCGTCTATAAACATTTCGGCAAATAGCCAAGCGATTGCTATTCTTAGATCAATGGAAATACGTGCAGGAAAAAAACCAACCACCGAGGAACCTTGTTCGATGTCTCGGAAACCGATAAGCGATTATATGCCTGCCGATTTTTTTAGTCGCCAAGCTTTAGAACTGACGTTTCGTCTATTGCGAAACAGTCATCCTTTGCTGGCACATGCTGTCAAACAAACGATTGATCAAACTCCAACTGTCTCTTACGAAGATTTGCAGTCCGCCTACACAGGCGAAATGTTACTCAATGCTGAGGTATTGGCTTCGCTAAAAGCCCACACTATCGGAAAAATTGTTTCAGTTTTAACGGATATTGGCGAAGAAGCATTAATGCAAAATGATTTGCCCCCAAGTCATATGACACTGATGCGTACGTTAATCGAAGACTGGGTTCAACTAACCGAATGGGTTCTCGCACACACCGCAGCAGATCAAAACGATCGCACGTCCTACCACTAATATTTTCCCGCTATCGATGATTGAATCATTGGCTTTTTATAAGCCATTGATTCATCAATCAGGTGTTTAATAGACGCGCAGATGACCTGTTACTTCCTCCCTATCGTGATACAACTGTTTGAATTGAATCTCGACTTTAAAACCCGCCTTTTCCAATTCCGCGCGAATACGCTCTTCACATTTTTTCACTTCCATGTAGCGCTGTTTCATGGG
Organism: uncultured Cellvibrionaceae bacterium; assembly: GCA_964499225.1. Classification (GTDB taxonomy): domain Bacteria; phylum Pseudomonadota; class Gammaproteobacteria; order Pseudomonadales; family Cellvibrionaceae; genus Cellvibrio. The sequence continues at coordinate 17,688 of CAZCJR010000094.1, forward strand.
AAGCTTCAAATTGAATATTGCTTCGCGGCAATTAGCTTTGGTAAACCACTGAATCACCATGCTGGTCACGCGCGCGGGTTTATCAACGATATCGCACACCAACCAATGCACCGGCTTTTTTGGTTCGTATAAAAAACCATCGGTCAAAATATGTAAGACTTGTCCTGTCTCCAGTAAGCTTTTTTCCATCGGCCCGTTATCGACCGCTTCTACATACATACCGCGCTGCACCAATTGCCAGGTCCAGCCGCCAGGTGCCGCACCCAAATCCACCGCGCGCATACCAGAGGCTAAACGTGTATCCCAGTCTTCTGCCGGAATAAAGTGATGCCATGCTTCTTCCAATTTCAAGGTTGCACGGCTGGGTGCTTCTTTAGGCAAACGCAAACGCGCGATGCCCATTGGCCAAGGTGATGAATTGTACGCAGGAATGAAACCTAAATAGGCCTGTGTACCAGAGATAAAAATCAGATGCAAACGCATGTGGCTGCTAGGCTGAAATAACTTGTTCGCCTTTAATGCTTTTTCAAACGGTGCCGTAAATTTTTTACTTAAGCCGGAAAGTTCTTTGCCATCATTTGTATCGACAGTTTCAATTACCAGCTCGCTCGTACGCGGCAATGCCTCTGCTGCTGCAAGCAAAGGAGTGACGCGATCAGCAACCGGTAAGTCTTCGATTAACCCTGCACTCACAAACCACTGACGTGCAAAAATAAGCTTGCTAAAACGCAGCTGTTTAGTGATTAAATCCGCACCATTAGGCTCCTGGGTAATGAACACCACGTAAGCGCTGTTATCTTTCGTTTTGCTATAGCCATATATCCCCAGCTCGCTGGCCAAGTCAGTAATTTCTGCCGCACATTCTTTTTCAAAACCGGCACGACAATGTAAAAATAAATGATTCACAATTTTCTCTTTAATCGAATAAGATTTTAAGTAGCTGAATCCTGCTCCAGCAGTTCAGCATCACGTCGCGCTAATATACTCACTGACTCTGTGGTTTCATCAAACACTACCACCACTTCGCGACGTTTCAATTGGTTTTTGACTTGATCAACTTTCGTGCTGAGCGATATCTCTTCAAAGCCGTAATCAGTTCCCTCGCGTGTAATAAATTCTTCAATTAGCCCCTGTAACGCATCGCTCGATAATTGTTCATAAGGAATAATCATCTGAATATTTGTACCTGTTTTTGTGGGGGAATAAGATTCCGACCTAGCCCTCCTGCTTGTCCAGTAACAGCAAGCGGAGTAATCTTCGCTTATTAATCTAACTAACTGCCCTAATCAAACAATAAGGAATCACCGTGAATACACAACTGGTTTTAACCGTTCTCTGCGATGATCGTCCCGGTGTTGTTGAACAACTCGCCCAAACCATCAGCGACCACCACGGCAACTGGCTGGAAAGCCGTATGGCGCAACTCGCAGGTAAATTTGCTGGAATCCTTCAGATCGCTGTGGCGGATGCCCACCAAAACGAATTGCGCACTGCTTTGGGTGGCTTAGCTGACAAAGGCTTCAAGATCGTCATTGAAAATGCGGTCAACACCACTAAACAGGACTGCCGCGAGTTCAGCTTTAGCGTCGTAGGCAATGACAGACCCGGCATTGTACGGGAAATCGCCCAAGCTTTTGC
>CAZCJR010000095.1:0-19098 GCA_964499225.1 uncultured Cellvibrionaceae bacterium
ACCTTTGATGTAGCCGGGGTTCATGGCGGATTTATCGAACGGCGGATCAAGCAGTTGGATAATGCCCTGATCGCGGCGCACCAAATGCTTGTCGAGCGAGACCATGGCCTGGCGCGCGCGCATCGGGTCGCCCGCACCGGAAAGCACTGACCAGCTTTGGGCGATTGAATCGATCCGGCATTCGTCGTTAACGGCTGAACCCAGGGCAACGCCATCGTCAAACCAGGCGCGACGGAACCAGGCGCCGTCCCAGGCGTATTGGTCGATATTGTGTTGCAGTAGTTTTGCCTCGTGCATGCAGCGATCGGCAAAGACTAAATCGTTGCGTTGGTTGGCGATTTTGGCGAAAGCCAGCAGCACTTTGTAGAGCATAAAGCCGAGCCAGACGCTCTCGCCTTTGCCATGAATGCCGACCAGATTCATGCCGTCATTCCAGTCACCCGAACCCATTAGCGGCAGGCCGCGCTGGCCAAAGCGCAGCCCGTGTTCAATGGCGCGTTGGCAATGTTGATAGAGGCTGCCGGTATCAATACTCTGCCCCGGCAAATCGTAATAGGACTCCTCATCCTCATTGAGCGCCCGCCCGGTCAGGTAGTGCAATTGCTCGTCGAGCACACCGGTATCGCCAGTATTCTGCACATAGTGGCAGGTGACTAACGGCAGCCAGAGGTAGTCATCGGAACAGCGGGTGCGCACGCCGCGCCCTTGCGGTGGGTGCCACCAGTGCTGCACATCGCCTTCGTGATACTGACGTTGGGCGGCGCGCAGCAATTGCGCGCGCATCATGCCCGGTTGGCTGTGGGCGAGAGCCATGGTGTCTTGCAATTGATCGCGATAGCCGTAGGCGCCGCCCGATTGGTAATAACCACTGCGCGCCCAAAGCCGGCAGGCGAGCGTTTGATAGAGCAGCCAACCGTTGGCGAGCACGTTGAAGGCTGGATCGGGCGTTTTGACTTGCACAGCACCGAGGGTGCGCGTCCAGTATTCATGCACTTTGGCAAGCGCGGCGCGGGCTGACCCCATATTCCGCATCCGCTGCGCCAAAGCGCGGGCATGCTCCAGATCATGGCCCGCACCAAGGCGGAAAATAATCTCGCGCGACTCACCTTCATCCAGCTCAAACGGCACTTGAATGGCACCGCAAGGATCTAGCCCAGCACCCAAACGGCCGGAGAGGCGCGTGCGGGTCAGTGCATCCGGATTGCCGAGTGAACCGTTGCGACCGAGGAATTCAGTGCGATCGCCGGTCAGACTGCGGGCATTGTCGTCCACGTCAAAGAAGCAGACGCGCCCGCCAAATTCGCTGTTGTAAGCGTTGCGCGCAAAGAGCGCGCCGCTAGTGGCATCGATTTCGGTCACCATGTGCAAAGCGGATTTGGTGCGCAAATCGCCCAGCACCCACTCTACGTAACCGGTAGCCGATAAACGCCGACGACGCTTGGACAGGTTGGTGACTTTGAGCACCGAGAATTTGACCGACTCGTCCAGATCCACATAAACCCACAGCTGCGAACACACATCGTCTTCCGTGTGTTCAAACACGCTGTAACCAAAGCCGTGACGGGTGACATAAGGTGCATGGCCGCGTTTCGGTAGCGGTGTCGGCGACCAGAAATGGCCGGTGTCTTCATCGCGCAGGTAAATCGCCTCACCGCCTGAACTGCCAACCGGATCGTCGCACCAGGGCGTCAAGCGGAATTCATGGGCGTTTTCGCTCCAGGTATAAGCGAGCCCACTCTCTGAAACCACGGTGCCAAAGTTAGGGTTGGCGATAACGTTAACCCAAGGCAGCGGGGTTACTTGTGCCTGAGTAGTGGTGATGATGTATTCGCGCCCGTCCGGCGTAAAACCCCCGAGCGGATTAGTAAGGATCAAGTCCGCACGCGGCGCGATATGCTGTGGCTGGTGGGCGTCTTCAACATAGTTGCGCTGCGGCACCAAGCGCGCGACTTTCTTCTCGGCCAAGCCTTTAAAATTCACCTGCTCCGCCAGACTGCCTTTGGTGCCGTCGATAATCGCCCGCGCTACCGATTGCAGCAGAATGCGATCCTCGTGGGAAATCTGCTCCGCCGAGCGCACAAAAATGCCGCCGGGGCGATCAATTGCGTGGCTTTCACTGCCAGTGGCGATCAACCCCATAATCTGGTCTTGCAAACGTTGGCGATAGCCGATGTGGTCTTCATTCCAAATCACCAAGTCGACCGACAACCCTTTCACCCGCCAATAGGCGTGGCATTGGATCAGCTGGCGCGCCAGTTCGATATGTTCACCGCTGGCAATTTTAAGCAGCACAATCGGCAGGTCACCGGAGATGGCGTAACCCCACAAACCGGACTGGCCGCGCCGGTTCTGAATCAGCACACTCGCCTCGGCGCGCAGGGCGGCGTGGGCGTAAAGTACGCTGCTGGCCAAGCGGCGATAAACCTGCGCATCGGACTCGCTCGCATTGATCTGGCGCAGAGTCACACCGCTGTGAGTGGCGGCAAGGTCGAAAACGCGGTCGGCCAAGTGGCGATCCTGATAACGGCTCACCAATGCCATGCAGGCCTCGCGATTGTCGGCGGTACCGCTGACCAAATCGAGTGTGGCCACCTGCCCTGCTTCCAGGGTGATGCGACAGCGGATGGCGACAATCGGATCAAGTACCGAGCCCTGGCTGCCGGAAAGTTCGCCGCCGTCGGTGATCGCTTGCGGGGCCATCAAGGTGCGGCCGCGACCGGTAAAACGTAGCCGGTCAGTCTCGTAAGAAAACTGATGCACCGGGCTGCCATTGGGCGATAACAAATGGAACATCCAGGGCGTGTGTTCACCCACCGAACGCGGGCGACGAGTGCAGAGTAGCGCGCGTCGCTCGGGCAGAATTTCGGTCTGTACAAACAAATTACCAAACGCGGTTTGGGTGGCATCGGCGGCGGGCAACGCCAGCACCACTTCGGCGTAGCTGGTGATTTCCAGCGTGCGAGTGCGCGACGAGCGGTTGGTAATGCGCAGGCGGCGCAGCTCTATGTCGTCCTCGGGTGAGACGACCAACTCGGTATAAGTTTCGATGTCGTGATCGCGACGACGGAATTCAGCACGGCCTTCGGAGAACATCGCCTCGTAGTTGTCGGCGCGCTTGAGTGTCGGCTGATGGCTTGCCGACCAGAAATCATTAGTGGTCGCATCACGTAGATAAACGAACATACCCCAGTTGTCCCGCGTCGCATCTTCGCGCCAACGGGTCACCGCCAGATCTTTCCAACGGCTGTAACCGCCGCCCGCGTTAGTGACCATCACTTGATAGCGGCCGTTGGATAACAACTGGACTTCCGGTGTCGGTGTATCCGCCTCCAAGGGTGCGTAACTGGCGGTTTCAACCTGATCGAATATGGCGGCGCCATCGGCGTGGTCGGCGATATGGGTATGCAACACCGACGCTTTGGGAATGCGCTCCTGCAGTAGCAACAGGGTCGCCTGCAACAGTGGATCAGCTTCAAATCGGCGCTGCATGGGGCGATCCAATAATAAGTACCCCAGCGCTAGCAAACTCATGCCCTGGTGGTGAACCATAAACGAGCGCACGCAGGCACTGGTCTGGCCGCGCGCCAGACGCGAGGGGGTGTAATCCACCGCTTCATAAAATCCGAACCGGCCTTCAACGCCGTTGCTCGCGAGCCGCTCCAGATTTTCACAGGCCGCCTCGGGCGCGACCATCAAGGCCATCACCGTCGCATAGGGCGAGATCACCATGTCTTCCGCCAAGCCGCGCTTGAACCCCAAACCGGGTACACCAAAAGCGTGATATTGGTAATTCAGGCTGGCATCAAAGGTGTGATAACCGGATTCCGACACACCCCACGGCAGACCTCGCTGTTTGCCGTAGGCGATCTGGCGACACACGGCGGCGTGGCAGGTTTGATCGAGCAAGGTGCCTTCATAGTTGGGCATCACCAACATCGGCATCAAGTACTCAAACATGGAGCCGCTCCAGGACATCAACACCGGCTCTCCTTCGGCCATGGTGCGCAAGCGTCCCAGTGCAAACCAACTTTCCTGCGGCACCTGCCCTTGGGCGATGGCGACAAAATTACACAGACGTGCCTCTGAGGCGAGTAGGTCGTAAAAGCTGTTGTCGCGGCGATAATCGTCGAGGTTGTAACCCACGGCGATCAGGTGGCGGGTGCGGTCGTAGAGGAAGTCGTACTCCATCGCCGCAAACTCATGGGCCTGCGCGGCCAACTCCATGCAGGTGGCGATGCGCGCAGTGGCGCGTTCGCTGGCAAGGGTAATTAAGCCGCGCAACTCCAGCAGCCATTCCCGCTCCAGCACTGTGCCCGGCCGCAGCAATTGCGCATCCAGTAGCGGCACCAAACTCTGGCTGTAACCGGCCAGGCTGCGCAGGCTGGGAATCGCATTTAAATTCGTACCTTGCGCCACAACCGTGAGGCCGGCAACAAAACCGCCAAGTGCGGGCGGTGGTGCACGCAAGCCCAACCAGGGCGCAAAGAACATAAGTTCATCCAATGCAGCGCGGCTCTGTTGCGCCAGTGAGGCACCCCAGGTTTTGGCTTCATAACCGAGCGTCTCTGCGCCGAGCATATCGTTCAGCAAAGCGCCACTCACCGCGAGTTTTACACTGGGCTGCACCGATAAATAGGCGTTGATACTCACCGCCGCATTTACCACAGCCTCGAGACAGTGCAAGAGCGAAGGCAAGTTGGTCGTGCGATCAATATAGGCATGCACACAGGCGGCATTGAGCAGGCTGCGCATGCGGATAATGCCCGCCTGCACCACATTCGGCAGATCATCGTCCATGTGGGCGACTTGCAAACTGTCGGTGAGCACGGCGAGGGTATCCGCCAACCCTTGAAAGACCCGCGTGTTGGGAATTGTGTGGTCGGGCAGCGCCATTAGCCCGGCGCGCAGGGTCAGCAAATGGCCAGCGAGGTTGCCGCTATCCACCGCCGAAATGTAGCGCGGCGGCAGTGGCTGTAAGGTGACTGTGTCGTACCAATTAAAGAAATGGCCGCGAAAACGCTCCAGCTTGTTCATGCTACCGAAGGTATTGGCAGTGCGTTCAAGCAATATATCGGCGGAGATAAAGCCGAAGTCGTAGGCCGATAAATTACCCAGCAGCGCCAGCCCGATATTAGTCGGCGAGGTGCGGTGTGCAATCACCGGGCCGGGACTTTCCTGAAAGTTATCGGGCGGTAGCCAGTTGTCTTCCGCCACCACAAAGCGCTCAAAATAGGCCCAGGTCTTGCGCGCGATCTTGCGTAAAAAGAGGTTTTGCTGCTCCGATAAACCCGGCTGTTTGCGCACCAAGGGGCGGCCTAGCCACCAAACGCTAACCGGTGCAATAAACCATAACACCAGCAGCGGCGCCGCACTGATAAGCGCCATCGGCTGCAAAATCGCCAAAGCAACCGCTGTCGCCAGTGCAATCACCGGCGCCGACCACAGCAAATTCCAGCTCGCCAACAGACCGCCTTTGATGTTGCGCTCCTGCTCCGTTGACGCACACCATTCCAACAGACGCCCGGGCGCGAACCACAACCGCCACAGGCTGCGCAAAATGGCGCTCAAACTAAAGCTGGCCTCATGGGGCAGACAAATAATACGAAACAGCGACTGCAAAAAATGGCGCTTGGTATTGGCAAAAACATCGGCGAGATGCTGCGCCAAAAACACCTCTTTCGGTTTGCGGAGCGCATCTACCACCGTCGCTAACACTGGCGGCAGAAGCATGATTGCCAAGACCGCGAGCGTCCAGAGTCCGGGTTCCGGCAGCAGCAACCAGCCGATCAATAACAACAGCAATAACGCCACCGGCGCCAGGCTGCGCAACAGATTATCGCCAATTTTCCAACGCGACAAAGCCGAGAGCGGATTCGGTACCACCTGCTCCTTGGCCCCTGGCACCCGTGGCCACAACCAGCGGGCAATCTGCCAATCGCCGCGCATCCAGCGTTCGCGCCGCGCCACATCCAACTCGTAACGGGCGGGCGAATCTTCGTAAAGATGCACATCGCTCAGTAATCCGGCACGCGCATAACAACCTTCAAGCAAATCATGGCTGAGGATACGGTTGTCGGGAAAACGCCCGCCGAGCACTTGCTCGAAGGCATCCAGATCATAAATCCCCTTGCCGATAAACGAGCCTTCGCCGAATAGATCCTGATACACATCCGACACTGAACGGGTGTAAGGGTCGATGCCCGGCTCGCTGCCGTAAAGCTGCACATAACGCGTGCAATTTGCCGCCGACAAAGTGGCCGCCATGCGCGGCTGCAAAATGCCATAGCCACGGCTGATGATGTGTTGGTCGGGGTCGTAAACCGGATGATTGAGCGGGTGCGCCATGGTGCCGACAAACTGGCGAGCAGCATCGCGCGGCAGTTGGGTGTCGGTATCCAGAGTGATTACATAACGCAGTTGCGGTAGCGCATGTAAATCGCCAACGATTAATGAAAAACTCTCTTTATGCACATTGCCTTCGCGCAGCAGCCGGTTCAAATCCGCCAGCTTGCCGCGTTTGCGTTCATAACCCATCCAACGCTTGACGACGGGGTTCCACAGGCGCGGGCGATGAAACAGGAAGAAGCGATTGCAGGTCTCGGAGTCGGCGGTGTTGGAGTCGCTCGAATTAGCCGAGAGATAAGCTTTATTGAGCCGCTCGATACCCTCGCGCGCACGTGTTAACAGGGCTTCATCACCCGGTAGGGATTCGCTGTCGGCATCGCCAAAATCGGTGAGCAGACCAAAATACAATTGCTCATCGCGGTTGCCTAGAAAGCGCACTTCCAGTGCTTCCAGCAAATCATCAATGCCTTGGTGGCTGGTCAGTAGCGTTGGGACCACCACCAGCGTGGCGAGGTTTTCCGGTATGCCCTGCGCAAAATCCAGACGCGGCAAACGTTTGGGTCTTACCACTAAGGTGACCACCCAATTCACCAGCGCCGAGGCGAGCGCCGTCGATGCCAGCACTGCCGCTGTCATCAACACCGCTAATTGCCAGTCTTCAATCCGTGCGCCCTCACGTATTGCGGACTGCGCCAGCGCAAAAAATCCGGTCGTAACCAGTATCACCAATGACAGAATCGACCCGAGATACAAGGGCAAACGCACCCGGGCACAGCCGCGCCGCAGGCTTTCTCCTAGCGGTAAACGCGCCGCGACTGCCCGCTCCAATTGCGGCAAGCCGCGATCAACCAGGTAGTAGCCAACGTGGCCACGATACGCGTGGATACCCGGCTGCGATTCTGTATCACCGGCGTGCTGCGCCAATTCAATCGCCACGCGAGCGATGCCCGCCTCGGAAATTTTGCTGCGCTTGGCAAGCCGGTCAATTACATGGCGGTATTCATCGCGCGTCGCAAAATCCATGTGACGATACACATCGCCCCTATCCTCCAACAAAATCTGCTCGACGATACTCATCGTCTCCACAAATACACGCCAATCGTAAGCGCCTAAAAAACGCAGACTGCCGATACTGTTGCTGATAGAAACCTGATCAACCGCCTGCTGCTGGGTTTCCGCCTGCACCATCTGCTCAATGGTCATACTTTCTTCGGCCAAACGCTGCTCGATCCAGGTCAGCGGCAAGGCGAGTGCGGGGCCGTGCCCCTGCAAACGGCGCACTAATTCGGCGATAAACGCACTCACCATAGGCGGGTTGGAGCGCGCCATATCGGCGATCACCACAATCAGATTTTTAGGGTCGCTCTCGGCCACTTCCACCATTTGGCTCGCCCATTCACGGGCTTGATTCAGATAGCTGCGAGCATTGGTGATACGCAAACTCACGCGGCGCAAATTCTCAATCAGCGCCAGGCGCAACATAATGGGAATCGCCCAAAGCTCGCCGAGTGTAAGCGGTGTGACTGTTTGATAAGCGGCAACAAAACGGCTGAGAATTTCGGCATCGATACGGCCATCGCCGTGCGCGATGGCAGCGAGAGCCAGATCATAAACGCGCGGCAAACCGGCGGATCGCCCAGCGCCCAAACGCGGCAATTCGCGGCTGTAATTCTTGGGGAAATGGCGTTTGGCGGTGCGGATTTGCTCTTCAATCATGTAAAAGTTATCGAGCAACCACTCGCCCGCAGGCGCGATGCGCGAACGCGCTTTAACTGCCTCTGCGAGTAGCTCGCAGCCGCTAATCAATACGTGTTCATTTTCATCAAGGCGCGTCAACAGCCGGTCACGGGTGCGCGCTTTACTAAGACTATGTTCACTCGCCAGCACTTTGCCGAAGTGTTCCATTTGGTCGGCACTGAATAATTCAGCGCGCAGCGGATTAAGATCATCAGGACGCGCCGCGCGCCGGTCATACACACGGTTGCGCCACGAACTGAAGCCTGACTTAAATGTTAAGGATAAGATTTTACCCCAGCGAGCGTTTTTCATATTAAAACCTTGGGGGAAGATTGTTCTTCACAGCATGACCAGTTCGCTTCGGCTTGTCTGTACGTTAGCGAGCTTTACACCTGCCAACGCTCATATTGCAGGCACGCGGGACCAGCGAATTAGCAAACCCACTGCATTCGCAAACCATCGTTCGAGAGCGCGTTTTAAGGCGAGGGCAACAAACTGAATTCTGCGTCGTTTAATACAGCCGCGCGGTTTGTTAAAACAATCGCTCTATACGACGCAACTGCACACGTACCATTTTTTTATTCAGCTCATCGCGGTGGCGGTGGTGGGATTTATCATCGTCGTCAAAAGAACTTTCTACATCGTGTATGTGCTTGTGCGCGCGAAAATCCGATCTTCTCGGTTGCGCTCCTAATTCATGGAAAGATTTTTGACCATTAAAACTATTATTTTTATCGCTATTAATATCTCTTCGCATTTTCTCGCCCGCCTGTACATTTATCATCTGTGTTAATTATTAAAGTTGCCGACCAGTTGCAGGTCGCAGGTTGTTAATAAATCATCCAGCATAAAAAGGTTTATCGGTGCAAAGGAATTTTTCGCACTACTAAACAGTAAGATGGCCCTCTATAAAGATCGGTGCGTTAACTCGCATAACAAAAATAATGTGTGTGTGTTTTCGTACAGACTTGCCGAGCACAAATTCATAAGGTAGCCAGACACAAACTGACTGGAGACTGAAATGGAAACACAATTCGCACAACGCCCTGACAATAATTACCGCGAAGGCGTAATTAGCACTCAGCCAGTAAATGACAGCGCCGTTGCATGGTGCGCTGTTTTTGCCGGTGCAGTCGCTTCTGCCGCGCTCTCGCTGATTTTATTATTGTTGGGAACGGGTTTTGGACTGACGATGGTTTCACCTTGGTCAAGCGAAGGAATTAGTAGCACGAGTTTTGGTGTATCGAGCATTGTCGGCATCACCTTAATATCCCTCGCTGCTTCAGCGCTGGGCGGTTATCTCGCCGGTAGATTAAGAACTCGCTGGGTAAACACCCACAGCGACGAAGTGTATTTTCGCGATACCGCACACGGATTTTTATCCTGGGCAGTTGCGACACTCGGCACGGCGGCCTTACTCACTTCCGTTATTAGCGGCATTATGGGCAGCGGCGTTAAAGCCGGTGCAGCAGTTGCTGGCAGCGCAGCCACTGCGGCAACCGGTGTTGCTGCAAGCGGTGCAGCAGCGTTAATGGTTGATAACAGCGAAGGCAATAACACGCTGACATATTTACTTGATTCACTGCTGCGCAAAGATCCAAACACTGCCATGGCAAATAATCCCCAACCACAGCCGCTTGCTTCAGAAAATCCTGCCGAGGGTGAGTTCGCTACCGAACCAGCACCAGCACCAGCACCACAAGCAAATGACAACACGTCCAGAATGCAGAGTGACGCACCTAAAGCCGAACTCATGCGCATTTTTGTTCACGCCATCTCAACCGATTCGCTCCCACAAAACGATGTGGAATACGCCGGTCAACTTGTTGCGCAAGCAACAGGCATAGATCAACAGACTGCGGAAAAACGCGTAGCAGATAGCTTCACCATGTTAAGAGAAAGATTGGACGAAGCAGAAACCGCTGCACTTGAAGCCGCTGACAAAGCCCGCGAAGTATCGGCTTACACATCACTATGGTTATTTATTTCACTATTAAGCGGTGCATTTGTCGCAAGCCTAATGGCCATCTACGGCGGACGCCAACGCGACCTTTAATTAACATCATTTTTTCTTAAGGAGAAAAATATGCGCTCAATACTCTTGTACTTTCTCGGCATCCCAATTCCTATCATTATCCTCATCGCCATTCTTCTTTAGAAATGGCAAAAAAATGGCCCGGAAGTGAATTGCTTACGGGCCATTTTTTATCACTGGACAAAACATTTTTATCGGCTAACCCACAGCAAACACTGGCGCATGCACCAGCTTCCTGCTCGCTAGCGGGGGGCTTGTGTCGGCACTTCTTACAATGATTAGGGCGCCAAGAGCGAATATAGCTAGAGTACAAGACCGATTCAGCGTATATGACAGGGTGTTAGCGAGAGTCGCTGCCGAAAGCTCATTTTTATATAACCACCAAGCTCATTGGTCTAAATTTTGTCGGAAAACCATACATTTTTTGGCGCCTTACTCACTCCTGCACATAAGCCAGCCCCGTGGCGCCTAGATCTTCATTTTTTGGCCTGATTTTTGCTTATAGTCCCACACTTGGCAGAAGTCGAATGCCAATAAACAACTTGTACAAATTCCGGCGGCTTGGCGCTTCCGGTGAGGAAATTTAAATGGGCAGGAAAAAATTGATGATCAGATCGTTAAGTGTATTTGCGGGAGCTGCGGTACTGGCTCTTTCCCAATTGGTGACAGCTCTGCCGATTAGCTGTGGCGTTAATACCACGGAAGATGCCACCGCCAATGGTGCCTACGCAGATGATTGTAATTACACCGCGTCAAATATCGCCAGCTCGGCAGCGGTAACCAACCACACCAACAGTCTTTGGGGTGACGAGGGTTTATTTAGCTATGTTGGCAAAAATGGCGAAGTTGGTATGCCAGGGTTTTCTCTGGTGATAACAGCGGGTGATGACGATCACAAATACGGCTACCAGCTGTTTGTGCCCGATGCCTGGACCGGTGTTACAGTCGATTGGGTACTGGGTGTAAAGCAATCGAATAACAGTTACGTATCCTATCTGTTCAAAGACGTGCAGCTCGGCATTGATGGCGGCTTTAACAACTTCTGGCTAAACCCCAAGGACAAAATGGTCAATAACTTCTCATTTGTCGCCGGTTTTGTCCGTCAAACCGCAGCAGTTTCCGAGCCGGGCATGCTGCTGTTGATGTTAGCCGGTCTCGGTGGCTTGGTTGCCAGTCGCCGGAGAAACTTAAACGCTTAGTTGTTTGAGTGCACGGTTATTTTCCCCGTAAAATAAAAAACGCAGATTGCCTAAAACAATCTGCGTTTTTTTATTGCTTGTATAACATTGTCTTACTACACACTCAGTATGGAGTCGCAATTAATCAAACTTTAGTGCTGATAGTATTTGAGTGGCGCCACGAAGCTCTTGACCAAAAGGAATGCCATTTAACACATCTTCTGTAGCGGGAAAATGATGCCATAAAAAATGTGCCATCTCGCTCTCCAACTGCCCCTTGCCCCAACCAAAGCTACCTACACCACATACAGAAAAGTACTCCGGTAAGTTTTGCTCAAATGCATAATGCCGAGACTAAAATAAACCCTCCGAACACTGATGTGCTGGGAGGGCTTAGCTCATTTCGCAATTCTATTTTTACATTCTTGATAAAGGGTATGGCATACATCACACGGTGAGTGATGACCATGCCCAACCCGACTACAAATAAGTGCAGCCAACTCACACACTAGAGGCAGCTCAGTGAATTCTATAACCTTGGCCTCACAAACCTTTCGAAGAATATCGCTATAGTTATTTTTCGCCTCTTCAAAACCAACCTCTAAATGACTTAGACCATAGGGTGAATTGCTATCAAATTCAGATAGCCAAAAAGTAAAGTTATTCATCATCCATTCTGGTATTTCATACATCTAATACGCACCTTTATTTTGATGAGCGCTAACCCTGATTCCAATTCAAAACGAAATTATCTAACACAGTTTTCAGCGTGGCTCTCGAATATTCCTTTTGGTCAAACAAATGAAAATAGATTTACATAGGATTTATTTCAGAGAATCGATCCACTTGATAATCGTCGTCAATACGCTTAATCCAGCGCATAAGATTATTATGCCCCTCTCCAATGTATTGGGTACGAATATGAATAGGCAGTTGAATACAAAACGTTTCAGGTTGATTTTCATAAGTGGTATTGCATAGCAAGAAAAATTTGTCGCTGATATCCTCCCAAGTAAGAAGATAATCCTTATTTTGGACAATCGGTTTCATCTCTTATATAACTCTCTGTTGCATCGCAGGCTGACTAAATTATCTGCATTGGTATTACAATATTTTCTATTTATCGTCTGTTATTCTTGAAACTTCATCTATCAAATATTTCAAAATCATTTCTTCAGGACTAGCAAATTCACGCGAAGATAGAATGCCATAGCTGAATGACTTACCAGATGGTAATTCTTGGGCTGGATCATTACCTACTGAAGCGTGATCACGTATGAAAAGCATCTGATTTTTAATCGACATTAATACGTTTTTCGATGCGTATTGTGTCGGCTGCCCATCAATTGCATGAATGACATCATTTGCTGCTGCAAAAAGTGCTTTGTAGTCCATCACTCAATCCTTAACGATCCAATTAAAATCACCACTATTAATTCGCTTTAAAATATCCTTAAAAAATTTTCGCCCTACTTGATTCCAAATATCAACAGTGATTGAAAATTGCTGCAACACCTCGGGCAATATGTAACTGGACCTACTTGTGTTTTTTATCGTGTAGCCACCAACACACACACCGTACATAATGCGCAATCTTTCATCGTTAATAGTGGTATCAGTATGCAACTTACTTTTCTCAAGTCCGCCCGCTGATGGCGGAGTCTCAAAACCTAACTCAATAGCATCAATCATCCAGCCAACACCTGCTAATGGCATTTCAAATTGCTCTGGCATGCTAACAGCAAGACCATTTTTTCTTGTCTCTCGCCGGTTAATTAAATATCCATCACCAATAAAAAAATCAACTATATCCTCAGATTTATTGGGATTGTAAAACGGCGTTGGTAGCCTACCCATATAAACGAAACTTTCAGGAATACTGCTGTAATCAATTAAGCCTAATTGATTACGCGGTACTTCGTTATCAGAAATATTTAACAATACTGGCACCTATAACTTACCCTGTTCAAATTTTTGACCTAAATTGCTGATTAATTCCAAAAGCCCGCCTTCATATAAAAATCGGCTGGCCCAGCAAACACTATGAGGTTCAAATTCGGTTACTGGATCACGGTCTTTTTTGCAGCGTGAACGGTTCCGCACAATATATCCTCCTCGTTCACGATCAACACCCATGGCGCGTTGTACGCAGAGCATTTCTCCATCGACATCCATATCGGGTGTAGTCATGCCACCCGCATGGAGGCCGCCCTCGGCGGGTGGTTTTTGAAAATCAGCGAGCGCAGGAGGAAACCAACTTAGAAAGGCGAGCGGAAAATCATTCTGACTACAGTGATAATAAGGTTGTCCATTGGCAAGGGTTCGACCAGGTTCAGTTACATTAAGTATGCTGAGGAAGCCATTATTGTTAATAAAATAAAATAATCCGCCTTCCGTATATTCAGTAATTTTCGCAATTTCTATCGCGCCGCCGGGTAATTGATCATGGCGGGTAATTTCAGGCAATCCTCGCTTGAGCGTGTAAAGTGCTTTACGAATCCACATAATCTATCTCCTACAGCGTACCGGCCTCATATCTTAGTGCCAGCTCTTTTAATTTTTCCAATAAACCTTGTTCAAGCAACATATTGCGAGGAATATCCCATTGTTGCGGGGGAATTTCAGAAATATAACTCGCACGATTGGCATTCCAGATATTAAAACCCGGTAAATTTTCTTCGCAGCAATGTGCCATTGCATTAATACCGATGAGTTCACCGTCAAATTCTTTACGCAGACTACGCTCAAAATCAGATACCCCACCTTGATCCTGCGGTTTAAAAAATCCATTTTCAAAACGATCTACTATCCAGGGCAAGGAGGCTAATGGAAATTCTTTTTGTGTCATCTCCCAACACTTATCAAGCTTGTTCCAAAATATAGTATGCATAGCCAAGTAATTATTTTTTTTATACAGACTTATTTTTTTCTCGGGAAACATCTCATAATGAATAAAAAATAGAAATTTTTCATCGGTTTTTAGATTATTAGGGTCAATTATCCCCAATGGCTGAGAAAGTACATTTTGATTCATTTAAACCATTCCTCTTGGTGTTAGCGTTATTGTTTTTACATTCTTCATGTCAGAAATAGGAGGCGGATTATTTTCCAATGTCAGCGTTTCTACTACTCCATATTCCGTACTGCCCTCACGAGATTGGGTTAATCCATTTCCCGTAAACTCACTGTTAGCACCAATTTCTGTTCTAACATTATGGCGAGCATTGAATTTTTTTCTATCCTCTGAGACAAGGCTTTTTACATATACCTCCTGATCTTCTTCATCGAATTCTTTAAGGTCAGCATCGTGATAAACATCCATATCCTTCGCGTACTGCTTCTGATACTCGGGCGTCATGACTTCAGACAATATCGCTGGATCATGTTTACCTCCCAAATATTTCTGTGTTGGCTCCTGCATATTATCCCATGTGGGGATTAGGGTATTTTGGCCAAACTGATTAAGGGTCTCACCCCGATCGATAATGTGCAGTACATAGTCCTTTTCCGGGTAATAGCGTGTACCGAGTATTTTTGCAATTAACTCAGGGTCTGTATCAGCATTTTCCAACTGATCAAAACTCGTTGCCCATATTGGCACAAGCTTACTATTGCGCTGATGCGCAAGCTTCGCACCAGGCTTAGTATTTTTAGTCTGGAAGCTAACCAGAAATCGCTCCTGGCTTACCTCGTTATTTTTTACTTTGGCCAGCTGTTGCTCATCGGTGTATTTAGCTTGATAGCCTTGATCACATAGCCGCTCACGTGCTAACTCAAGCCGCTTTTCGCACTCATCAAGACTCTGCACAGCCTTTGGTGGAGTCGCAGGTTGTGATGCCGGTATTTCCACTACCGATTTCTCAACCACCCGCCTCATCGCAGGAATTAACGCGGCGGGATTTGCATCTATTTCCGCCCGCTCCGCCATCCACTTGCGCCTTTGGGCGCCCAATTGTTTGGCATGGTTTTCCAATTGCTGTTTAAGCACATCGCCGAAGATGGGATGGCAGACGTACCATTCGCCGCCGTCGGGATGGTTATCAAGTTCGCGCCATTTGAATGTGGTGCTGAAGGGATCGCCGTTGCGCGCGACGCTGAACAATTGGCCATCGAGAAATTTATAGTGCAATTCGTTTTCCGCTATGTCGTGATTGAATTCGCGGTGATAGTAAGGCACGTGGTCGCGTTTGAATTCTTCGATGTTGTGAACCGACGCACCAAAATAATCATGGCGTTGCGCAAGGGCATTCAGCGCGTGTTCGAGGCCGGATACGGGATTTTCAACGTAGGGAAGATCTTCCCAGGTGAGCTGATAGCGAGCTTTGAGTTCGTAAACAAGAAACATGCAGCATTCCTTTGTCAGTGATGGTGGTGGTGAAGAAGTGCGTTACTGCTTCATGCAACAACGACGGGGTGCAAGGTAATGAGTGAAGGGCGATAGGGTCAAGCGGGCGGTTGTGATGGGCTGCGCAGAATTATTATTCTGTCACCTTAGGGCTTAATTTTGGTTGGCCCATCGAAAAGTGCTTAGGCTTAATGGGTCGCACAGGTTGCCCTAGTCACCAATCGGGAATAGACTTGTACAAAATCAACGTACAAACAGGGTGGGGCGAGCTATGCAAACCGTCAACATCAGTGACTTCAGGGCCAACCTCTTGAAATACTTGGAGATTGCCAATTCCGGGGAGCAGATTTCTGTGACTTCGAACGGCAAACTATTGGCAACAGTGTGCGCACCTGTAGACCGCAGGGCGCTTGCACGCGCGCAATTGACAGCAATTGCGGCCACAGCAAAGCTGAGTGATGTAATCAGCCCAACCGATAGCGAATGGGAAGCACAGCAATGATTTTGATGGACACCTGCGCACTGGTCTGGGATGCATTGGAACCGGCAAAACTCAGCGACGCGGCACTGGCAGCAATCGACACTGCCGATCAACACGACGCGCTGATGGTTGCGGATATTTCCCTGTGGGAAGTCGCCATGCTAATCAACAAAGGCAGAATTCAGATCAGTACTACACCGGCAAATTTTATTAATTTATATCTGCAATCGCGCAATATTCTGGTTCAGGCGATATCGCCAGAAATCGCTGAGCTTTCGGTTAACATCGGGGCTGAAATTAACATTGATCCCGCCGACCGGATCATTGCAGCCACATCAATTATCCACAACGCCCGCCTCGTCACCGCCGATCAAAATTTGAGAAATAGCAGCTTGCTGGATACAGTTTGGTAATCGGGATCAGGCACTGCGCCAGTGCTGCACGGGGCCGATTCGTGACACCGTGCAGCAACAAGCTCTACTTCACCTCAATATCCACCGACCACATAATTCCCCCATCGGCAGTCGTTGCCGTAACGCTGGATTTACCTGCTTTTAACGCGGTAATCAGTTGCGCTTTTTTATCCAGTTGAATACTCGCGCCAGTGATATCAAGAGCGTATTTTTTATTGGCCGCATTAGCGGGAGCAACAATAACATTGAAAGCGGTTTTTTCGCCGACGGTTAATTCTGTTTTATCCAGATGTACGTAAACGCCAGAGGCTTTAACAATTTTATCTTTGTAAAATGACACAGGGCGCTGCGATGTTTGCATCACACTGTAGGGGCTAAGTGCAACAATATTGGCACCGGGTTGATGCAGCCATTGGCCGAAGATTCCATCTTTAGTGATATCAAAATAACGAAAGTCATCACAATCGCCATTTTTCATTCCGCCCCACGACCAATTCAACCAACCGGCCTGATGTTCCTGCAAAATTTTCATGCCTTCAAGATAAGGCAAAGGAGTGGGATTATCGCACTGCCCTACACGTGT
Source organism: uncultured Cellvibrionaceae bacterium (assembly GCA_964499225.1). Lineage (GTDB taxonomy): Bacteria > Pseudomonadota > Gammaproteobacteria > Pseudomonadales > Cellvibrionaceae > Cellvibrio. Next base: position 17,118 of record CAZCJR010000095.1, read on the forward strand.
AACAGAAGGCCCCTCACCGATAATCATCGCAATGCCTAGCGTTTTGGATTTCTCTGCAACCTTGTAATAATTTGCAACGGCTTGCTCGGCAGACCAATAGGAATGTGTAGAAAAAATCACATTAGCCAAAGGATCATGTTGTAATAATTCCGGCCCTACCCGCAAAAGCTGATCAACATTTTGCCCCCATATCGATGCATCAATCATGATCGGCACTGTGTAACCCCATTTACGCAAGGAGGTGATCGCCGCTTTATAAGTCGCGAGAAAACTTTCATCGCTGATATCGTGATCCCCTGCTTCATTGGCGATATTTAAAATCGTCCATTGCCGGTTGCGCTCTATGCCTTTAATCAACACCGGATCATTCCAAAAATCGACACACGCCTGCAATTCCTTGCCCCACTTTCCGGTAGCGTTATGGCACTCCGGAATCGCCACCATTTTGTGCGCGATGGTGTTATCAATGAGTTTGATTAAATCCACTTGGGGGTTGAAATCTTTATCCCACACCAAACGCAGACTATTAGCACCCGTCTTATCCATTTGCGGAATAAGCTGCTCGCCGGTTTTATCCTTCGACCAAACAAACATCTCATTAAAACCGCGCATTACAAAAGGCTCGCCCGCTGCGGTGTAGATAATTCCCTTATCGACATACAGCGTTTGTTTATCCGCAAAAGCCAGGCTTGGATAAACGAGCGTTAGAAATAAAATGAATAAATTTGCGATACCTTTTTTCATCAGAAGCTACCTGTTGTGATTAATTATTTTTCGCTTTAGTCGATATTACTGAATACGCACGCTGGGCAGAATAAAAAAGACCGGCCAATCCGCCTAACAGTATACGGAAAGCTACGGGTCAGACTGAGTCTAGCCAATTTCGGAAAAAACGCATAGTTGGTGGATTACTGGTGTTGGGTGAGGACTATTCGGGTAGAGCGTTAAGGCTCATTGATGTCCCCAAGCTGATCACCCACCTGCGGCGGTCAGCTTCGCGTGTAATGGGCGGTAATTACATTGCCGCATAAAATTTGCTATTCAACCCGAGGAGGGCTCCGCTGATGTGATTAATTTGCCACCCATTTTTTAAAAATGCCCATGGCTTTTTCGTGGATGAAGGCAGTCGGTATTCTAATTTACCTTTTTGCGTATCTGCACTTGCATAGATGAACATAAATTTTCCCGGTTTAGCTTTTGGAACTAACACCGGTAATTAATTGAATGAGCTGTAACCGATTTATTATAATGAGCGATAACTGTAAAAAATGCGCTAGCTGCTGAGGGTTATACGGCGACCCAACAAATTAATTGGAATAGAGCCCTGCGGGTTATATAGTTGGCACAGTGTAATAAACTATTAGCCTTTTTGGTGCTATATGAAGGACATTTCTGGAATTGAGAATGTATTAGAGGTTTTAAAGCCTCATTGGCCTGAGATTGAAGCCGACTTTGATAAACACAATGAGCAATTCTTGGCGTTGTCTGCTGCAAACCATGATGCTATTGGTCGAGTTCTTCGTGTTCATTTGGTCATCGAAAATTTTCTCGATACATTCTTGTCATCGCATTACGGAATTGAAGATCTCTCAGACCTCCGCCTCACTTTCGCGCAAAAGGCTAAGCTGCTGCCGTCTCGTGGCTCTAATGTTAGTTTTGTGCGGCCAGCAATTCTTCAGATCAATTCAGTCCGCAATAAGTTTGGTCATCGGCTCCAGCATGAGATTTCTGACCATGAAGTTAGCGCAGTTTATGAAGTCTTATCGGTCGCTCGCAAAGGCGCAACATTCGCATCGCATTTGGAAGCGTTAGAAGCATTTGCTCCAGTTGCCTGCGCCTTTCTCAGCATTCCGCCAAAACATCTCCAAGAGCTATTTTTGCAGGCATTTTCACAAGTTCAAGTTTATAATCCAGAGTCAACACAAGGCTAACAAGCGACTGTGGTAAAAAATCAATACCTGCAACGCAAATTTAGTTCGCC
>CAZCJR010000096.1:0-18869 GCA_964499225.1 uncultured Cellvibrionaceae bacterium
CCAGCGCGATTCCGGTATTGCCGCTGGTGGCTTCGATCAGGGTATCGCCAGGTTTAATATCACCGCGCAATTCGGCGCGACTGATCATCGATAACGCAGGGCGATCTTTCACCGAACCGGCGGGATTATTGCCCTCCAGCTTCACCAATATTGTATTGCTCGATACACCGGGCAAGCGCTGCAAGCGCACTAGGGGTGTATTGCCAACAAATGCTTCTATGGTGGGAAAATCCATACTGACCTCAAAGCTGAAAATTCAGGCAAATAGCCGGTTGCACTAGCGCGCGTGGGGCGGCTATTCTACCTGTGATCACCCACGCTGCGAACACCCTGCAGTGAAACTCCTTCGGGGTAAGCGCGCGCCGGAATAGTAAAACAAGGCCAAACTCAATGAATAATAAACGCAGTAGTATTAAATCCGATGTCTGGCGTCTGATTTTTATTCCTTCCATCAGCATTATCATTCTGATTGCCGTCAGCCTTACCTACCTATGCATTTCGCAAATCAATAAATTTATCGATTTGCGAGGCAATGTGCTTACACAAAAAACTGCACATATGCTGCACAAGCCTATGCTGGAAAATAACCGCGAATTGGTGCAATACATTCTCGATGCATCAATCGAAGAGCCCTATGTTCGCGCGGTACATGCTTATTACGCCAATACCGACCAACGCTATCATAGCGGCCCGCAATTTATGCCAACCGATGACGTAGGCGAACCCAATATTCAGCAGCCAGTTCAACGGCGCACTGATCGCACACTGCGCTTTGCTCATCCACTGGTTGATCTCGACAATAAAAATCCAATTGGTTGGATTGAACTTGAATTAATGACCGCGCCCTACGCCGTCGTGCGCTATGAAGCCATAGTATTAACTATCGCACTCACCCTGCTGTGTCTGATTATCGGTGCTTATTTTGCAATCTCACTCTACTACCGCATAACCGATCCGCTTGATCACATTAAAAATATCGTGCATGCGCTCGCACGTGGCCGTTTGAACGAGCGGGTCGAACAGCAAAGCTCCAGCGAGTTTTTGGGATTGGCTGAATCGATCAATACCATGGCCGACTACATGGAAGCCGCGCAGGCGGATATGCAGTCGCACATCGATCACGCGATTGAAGATTTGCGCGAGACGCTTGAAACTATTGAAATCCAAAACGTCGAACTGGATTTAGCGCGCAAAGAAGCACTGGAAGCCAGCCGGGTAAAATCGGAATTTCTTGCCAATACCAGCCATGAAATTCGCACACCATTGAATGGCATTCTCGGCTTTATCAATCTCGCTTTAAAAACAGAACTCAATGAGCAACAACGCGAATATCTGGAAACCATTCGCGACTCGGCGCAAAACTTGCTCACCGTCATTAACGGTATTCTCGATTTTTCCAAAATTGAATCCGGCAAACTTACTTTGGATTATGCACCCGTGCCTATTCGCGGCTGCATCGATGAAGTGCTACACATATTGGCGCCCGATGCCCATGAAAAAAATCTGGAGCTGATTAATTATGTCGAGCCTTGTGTGCCCAAAAATTTATTGGGCGACGCGCTGCGCTTTAGGCAGGTGCTCTCAAATTTGGTTAGCAATGCCATCAAGTACAGCAGCACTGGAAATATTTTAATTGATGTTAGCATTCTGCAACGACAGGAAACGCAAATCACCCTTAAAGTCTGCGTGAGTGATGAAGGCATAGGCCTAACCCGCGAAGAACAAGAACAGCTGTTTAGCCCTTTTAACCAAGCCGACTCATCCAATACGCGCGAGCACGAAGGAACGGGCCTCGGCCTGGCAATCTGCAAAGGCTTGGTCGAGCGCATGCACGGTGAAATCGGTGTGGTTAGCGAACCAGAGCAAGGCTCCACCTTTTGGTTCACTGCGCGTTTGGGTATCGACAAACGCCAACCATCAACAAGCCAGTTAGCCAATCTGGAGGAATATCGCATTTTACTCTGCGGTGAAAATCCGGCATCGCTGAAACAAATTGATAGCTTATTGCGCGAGTGGAACGGTAACACGCAAAGCATTCCAGCAATACATGACTGCTTTCCTATTCTGCGCAACGCGCGTAACAACAATAACAACTTTGATTTACTGATTCTGGATATTGCGCCCAACGAACGTAAAATCCCGCCCGTGTTGCTTAACAATCTGGCCGAGCAATTAAATGTCGAATTTAATTGCACGCTCATCGCCTGCTGTACACCTGCACATCAGCGTCTGTTCCGCGCTCACTCAGAAAAATCGCAAGTGCTCTTCATCAACAAACCTATTGCTTACGATTCACTGCTGCAAACACTAGGTCGCCAATTGGATCTACATATCAAAGATATGCGCGAGCAAGATGAAGAGGAAGCGCTGCGCCCGAGTGTGTCGGTATTGTTGGTGGACGACAACCTGGCCAACCTGCAACTCGCGTCGGAATTATTGCGCGGTTTGAATACCCAGGTAGTACAAGCAAGCAGTGGCAAGCAAGCTATTGATGCCTGCAATGACAATGAATTCGATGTGATTTTTATGGATATCCAAATGCCGGGCATGGACGGCATGGAAGCCACACGCCACATTCGCGAATTGGAACAAGGCAAACGCCGCACACCGATTATCGCGCTCACTGCCCACACCATCACCGAACAAAAGGCAGAATTATTGATCGCCGGTATGGATGATTGCATCAGCAAACCGGTTAATGAGGCGCAGCTGGCACATATTATTAATCGCTGGGCGAGCCTATCCGGCAAAAAAGAAGTGGTTATCCAAATAGAAGAGAAAACCCACAATCACAATGTGCGCGAGCCATTACCGACACAAGATCTCACTGGGTCGGTTGATATCCAGCTCTGCTTAAAACTAGCCAACAATAAACCGGCACTCGCACGCGATATGCTCAGCATGTTACTCAGCGGTTTAGAAAGTGAAAAACAACAAATCAGTGCCGCGCTGGCAACTAGCGATTATGAGGAGCTGGGCGAATTAATTCATCGCCTATATGGGAGCAGTTGTTACTGCGGTGTTCCGCGTTTAAAACATATTAGCGGCTTGCTTGATAAACTTTTCCAAAGCGAACAATACGAACAGGCGCGCGATGCAATCCCCGCTCTGAATCATGCGCTCGATGATTTAATTAATTGGGGACGAGATAAAGAGCTGGATCCATTATTTGGTCTGGAAAAAGCTGACGTCTGAACAACACGCTTATCGTCATACCCGCGAACGCGAACATCCACAAAAATCAATAGCTTGATTAGCCTCGCTGTATAAGACTCCTGCTTGCGCTGGAGTGACGCATAATTTATTGCTTATCTGGCTTGGCTGGCACAAACAACTGTCGGCTGTTGAGCGGGCGGCTGCCGAGCAAAGGTTTCAACATTCGTCGGGATAGATGTTTGGCAGCAAGCCTGGTTGCAGGATCAGAATAATCTCCCGCTGCTATTGCCAAAAGCCATTCACCTTTTAATAAAAACTGTTCGGGAATATCGGGCCCTGCACTGAAAAAGCCTTCCTGCACATGGCACTCGTAAAACCCATGTGCTTCTATTGCACAATCATTGCGCGCATCAGCACTGAAATCCAAACCATAACCCAGCTCTGCTAAAAGCCGAAACTCAAATTCGCGCAGGAGCGGCTCAATATCATTCTTGTTCTGGAGCGCATCCAAACTCTGTTCGTAGGCAAAATACAATCCATTATGCCGATCCATTTCGGGCAAGAGGCGCACCAGTAATTCGTTGAGATAAAACCCGGAGTATAAATGATTGGCCGCAAGCGTTAAAAAATGATTGTCTGATTCAAAACTGGTTAACAGCTTCATATCGGTTTTACCCTGCCAACAAACCAGCAAACGGCTAAACGGATTTAACAATTGGCGCTTGGGAGTTTTGTTTTTGCGCACGCCACGCGCAACGGCGGTGACACGCCCGAAGTCGGGCGTGAGGAAATCGATCAGTAAACTGGTGTCGCGATAGGGGCGAGTGTGCAGGATATAGGCAGGCTGGAGTTCAACGCGCATGGCGGCGTGTTAGAACTCGTTGTAACCGAGACTGCGCAGGGCGCGTTCGTCATCGGACCAACCGGATCTTACTTTAACCCACAGCTTGAGCATGATTTTCATCTCAAACAATTTTTCCATATCCATGCGCGCCTGAGTACCGATCAGTTTAATGCGCTCACCTTTATCGCCAATCAGGATTTTTTTCTGCCCATCGCGTTCAACCAAAATCAATGCTGAAATATTAAGTAAATTCCCCTCTTGCTTAAACTCTTCAATTTCTACCGCCATCTCATAGGGCAATTCATCACCCAACTGGCGGGTGATTTTTTCCCGTACGATTTCGGCAGCCATAAAACGCGAGCTTCGATCAGTAATCTGATCTTCCGGATACATGTGAATACCCAGCGGCAACATCTCAGTAATAAGCTGTTCCAATCGATCAAGATTGGTGTTGCGCAGCGCTGACATAGGAACAATTTCAGCGACGTTTAATTTTTCTGACAGGCTTTGCAAATGCGGCAGTAATGTCTCTTTGTCTTCAATTTGATCGACTTTATTTACTGCCAAGATAATAGGGCAACTCAGATGCTGCAATTTTTCAGCAACCGCTTCGTCTTCCTCCGTCCAGATAAATCGATCAATCACAAACACCACTACGTCCACATCTTTCATCGCACTGGTGGCGGCTTTGTTCATATAGCGATTAATGGCCTTTTGTTGGCCGAGATGCATACCGGGAGTGTCAACAAAAATAATTTGCACATCGCCTTCGGTTTTAATTCCAACTACTGCGTTGCGCGTCGTTTGCGGCTTGCGCGAGGTGATGCTGATTTTTTGCCCGAGGATATGATTAAGCAAGGTGGACTTACCCACATTGGGGCGACCAACGATGGCAACATAACCACAGCGGCTGCCGGTGGTTTCGGGTTGATCTACATCTGATTCAAAAGTCATAAGTGCTACTGGAAGAGAGAAAGGGAATTGGGAGCGATCGGTGAACTGGTCTCAGCTTACGGATATCAATCGATGTTTAACTGCGCCAGCATCAAAACGGCTGCTTGTTTTTCCGCTTCACGGCGGCTGGAGGCAGTCGCACTGGTTGGTTGGCTGGTTAACGCAACACGACACTCTATAGTGAACATTTGCGCGTGCCCTTCACCGCCAATCGCTACCACTACATACTCGGGTAAAGGCTGACGCTGGGCTTGCATATACTCCTGCAAGCGCGACTTGGAATCTTTAGCGCTGGTATCAACCCGTAATTTATCAAGGCGCGGAGCGAACCAGGCGATTACGCGTTCGCGGCAAATATCCAAGCCACTGGCAAGATAGATTGCGCCGATAATCGCCTCAACGCTGTCCGCTAAAATTGAATCACGCGCGTGGCCGCCGGATTTCATTTCACCTTCACCAAGTACCAGACATTCACCTAACTCGAACTCGCGGGCAAGCTCTGCAAGGGTATCGCCTTTTACCATTTGCGAACGCAGACGGCTCAACTGACCTTCTCGCGCCGCAGGAAAACGTTTGAACAATGCCTCACCAACAATAAAATTTAAAATCGAATCACCCAAAAATTCAAGGCGCTCGTTATTGGTAGCACCATGTGAACGGTGTGTTAACGCCAACTGTAGCTGACGCTGATCCTCAAAGTGATAGCCAAGACGTTGTTCAAGGCGCTGGTATTTAAGTGTTAACACAAATTACTTGGTCTTTAGAGTAGCAGGTGGTTTGCAGCATTGGCCGGGGCGGGTGCTGTCAAGATGGTTCTGGAAACTCAAAACCAAATCAATATTCCAGAAAAGCGGCACACGGGTTTCGTAATCCACTGTAACCAATGCTTTTTCGCTTTCACGCATGACTTTGATATTTTTGGTTGGTCCTTCGCTACGCACATTGTTGATCATGTAGAAGTTGTTAAGTTTTTTGCTGATCTCTGCATCTGTCATCTCATCCAGTTTTTGACCACCAGATTCAAGCGAGCGCAAAGCAGACTCTACATAGCGGTTTTCGGCATAAAGCGGAATGACCTTGAAAGCAAACAACAGAAAAAATCCAGCAATTGCAATTACTAAAGCCCACTGCAACATACCCAAACCGCGCTGATTCCTGATTGATTTGATACCGTTAGCTTTCATTGTGATTGACTCCAATTGAGAGGAATGACCAGCATTCAACTTAACACAGACATTTATTTAATAACGCCAACGTGATCAAAAGACGGAATGCTCAAAAATCTCTCCCAGTGCATCCACACTGCAAATGCTTTGCCGACGATGGCATCTTCAGAGACAAAACCCCAGTCACGACTGTCTGAGCTTTCGTCACGATTATCGCCCATCATGAAGTAGTGTCCGTTGGGCACAACCCATGACCCACGCACACTTAAACGATTGAGCTGAAAGTGTTTATAGGTAGTGAATTCTTTACCGTCAATATTCTCTGTAACCACACGGTAGCTCGGAGACCCCGCGGGGAGCTCAGCAACCAACCGCTCTTCAATCACTTTACCGTTAATACTTAGTACATGATTATCGTAGGAGATTTCGTCACCCGGTAATCCGATGACGCGCTTGATGTAGTAAGTCTTGGGAGCATGCGGCGGAAAGAACACCATTACATCACCACGCTCAGGCTTGCCGATAGGGATAATCTCTGTATTCAATACTGGTGCACGAACGCCATAAGCAAACTTGTTAACCAAGATAAAGTCGCCCACTTCCAAGGTCGGAACCATGGAACGGGATGGAATTTGAAAAGGCTCGACTAAAAACGAACGCAAGAAAAAAACAATAAACAATACCGGAAAAAAGGACTTGGAATACTCAACCAGAATTGGCTCTTTGGTCGCAACTGCTTTGGCTTCCTCAAATACCTCTCTTTGGTGTTCGGTCTCCAATGCCATACCAGCAAATTGTTTTTCCACCGCAGCTAATTTGGCTTTGCGTGGACGCGACAACACCAATGCATCAAACAACCACACCAAGCCGGTAATTAATACCGCGAGTGTGAGAATCAGAGGAAGGTTAATACTGCTCATCAAATGTCCTTAGTGTTTTAACTATCAATTTTTAATACGGCGAAGAAAGCCGCTTGCGGGATTTCAACACTGCCCACTTGCTTCATACGCTTCTTACCGGCTTTTTGTTTTTCCAACAGTTTTTTCTTACGGGATGCATCGCCACCGTAACATTTGGCTGTTACATCTTTACGCAGGGCTTTTACCGTTGAGCGAGCGACGATTTGTCCACCAATTGCAGCTTGAATGGCAACGTCATACATCTGGCGAGGAATCAGTTCTTTCATTTTCTCGGTCAACGAGTGACCCATTTTATGCGCTTTGTCACGGTGCACGATAATGGCCAATGCATCCACTTTCTCGCTATTAATCAACACATCCAGACGTACTAAATTGGCAGCTTGGAAGCGCACAAAGCTGTAATCCAAAGAAGCATAACCGCGACTTACTGACTTTAACCGATCAAAGAAATCAGTGACCACTTCATTCATCGGTAACTCATAGCGCACGCGTACTTGAGAGCCGGTGAATTGCAAATCTTTTTGAACGCCACGCTTTTCAATACACAGGGTAATTACATTACCCAAATGCTCTTGTGGCACCAGAATATTGGCCTCCACAATCGGCTCGCGCATTTCTTCAATGGAACCAGGATCGGGTAATTTGGATGGGTTATCAACAAAGATAACATCGCCACCACGTTTGACGACCTCATAAACCACCGTCGGCGCAGTAGTGATCAAATCCAGATCGTATTCGCGTTCCAGACGTTCCTGAATGATTTCCATATGCAACATGCCGAGGAAACCAACACGGAAACCAAAGCCCAATGCATCCGAACTCTCGGGTTCGTAAAACAGGGAGGCATCGTTGAGCGTCAGTTTGGCCAGCGCTTCACGGAAATCTTCAAAATCGTCGGAACTGATCGGGAACATACCCGCATAAACTTGCGGTTTAATTTTTTGGAAACCGGCAAGGGCTTCTACATCTGGAGTTGAAGCGTGTGTGATGGTGTCACCAACGGGAGCTCCCAGGATCTCTTTAATACCAGCAACAACAAAACCCACTTCACCGGCTTTAAGTTCTTTTAATTGTGTCAGTTTTGGGCTGAATACACCGACACCATCCACCAACTGGGTTTTGCCAATACTTTTGGCGATGATCTTATCTTTAAGCTTGAGCGTGCCTTGTTTAACGCGCACTAGCGACACGACGCCCAAATAATTATCGAACCAGGAATCGATAATCAGTGCCTGTAGGGGTGCATTAACATCACCTACCGGTGCTGGCACCAAACGCACCAACTCTTCCAGCACATCCTCCATACCCATGCCTGACTTGGCCGAGCAACGCACAGCTTCAGTGGCATCAATACCAATAATATCTTCGATTTCCTGCGCAACACGGTCCGGCTCAGCTTGTGGCAAATCCATCTTGTTCAAAACAGGAATGACTTCCAAACCTTGCTCGAGGGCTGTGTAGCAGTTAGCCACCGACTGTGCTTCAACACCCTGTCCGGCATCTACTACCAGCAGCGCACCTTCACAGGCAGCTAAGGAACGGGATACTTCATAGGTGAAATCTACGTGACCGGGAGTGTCAATAAAGTTGAGCTGATAAGTTTTGCCATCGCGCGCCTTGTAGTACAAAGTCACGCTGTGGGCCTTGATAGTAATCCCGCGCTCGCGCTCCAAATCCATGGAATCAAGGACTTGCGATTCCATTTCACGATCACTCAGGCCACCGCACATCTGGATGAAGCGGTCGGCGATGGTGGATTTACCGTGGTCAATGTGGGCGATGATGGAAAAGTTACGGATATGGCTCAGGTCAGTCACAGGCGCTTAACTACTTTAGATGTTGGAAAATGGTCCCCGGAATGGGGGGCGAAAATAGTGGGCCGCATTCTAGCCTATTTGGTGGGGACGTGCTACGAGCAACGCACAAACCAGGTGTGGTGCAAAACGGTCTCGATTGCAGTGGTTGAGCACAATTTTTTACAGTTTAAACCCCGTCTGTGCGCCACTCTTGCATCAGGTTATCCAGCGAATTGACTGACCAGCATCAAGCGTGGATTTTCGGTAGCGCACGCAGATCCGGTAGTCACGCAGCTAATTCACCGTTTTTCAGCTTTCACCCAGGGATTACTATCGATGCCAGATACCCTGGGTGTTTTTTATATTTGTTTTCTGTCGACCCCAGGAACTGTTGCCAAGGAGGATTGCAGTTCCGACTTACTCACACCAAAAACGCCAGCATTGCTGGCGTTTTTGGTGAGTGAGAACAAGTGACCTTATTTAATTACCACCGAGCGAAATACCGGACGGCCCTGACTGTAAAAACGAATCGCTTGCGGTTCATTTTTAGGTAGCTTTTTTACTACTTTTGCGTAATCCGCTGGCGATTTAATATCGCTAAAGGCCAGCTGGGTAATGACATCGCCCACTCGTATTCCCGCTTCAGCCGCCGGGCTACCGGGTTTCACATCGCGCACCATCACACCGGATTCCGCACCGCCGCGCTGAGTCTGTTCCAAGTTACCGACCACGAGCCCAAGTACGTCGACCGAATTATCGGCCGGAGCCGATGCTGGGCGTGCTGCCGCTTCTGCGGGTGATACCGGCAAAATACCCACAGTTACATTCAAACTTTGCTCTTTACCTTTACGCATGATCATGACGGGCACTTTGGATTTCGGCGGTGTGCGGCCAACCAAATAAGGCAGATCGCTAGAGGTATTTACGTTACTGCCGTTGAATTTAATAATCAAATCGCCCGCTTTTAAACCGGATTTTGCGGCAGGACCTTCACTGTCTACTTCACTGATTAACGCGCCCATAGGTTTATCCATGCCGAGCGAGCTAGCAAGATTTTTATCCACATCCTGAATCATCACCCCCAACCATCCGCGATCAACACGGCCTTTGTCTTTTAATTGTGCAACCACATCAATTGCAAGCGATGAAGGAATCGCAAACGATAAGCCGACCGAACCGCCACTGGGTGAATAAATTTGCGAGTTAATACCGACCACTTCGCCATCCATATTAAACAGCGGGCCACCAGAATTGCCAGGGTTAATTGCAACGTCAGTTTGAATAAACGGAACGTAAGTGCTCTCGTTGCGCGCCGAGGGAATACTGCGCCCGATGGCACTGACAATGCCCGCGCTCGCGGAATAATCCAAACCAAAAGGTGAGCCGATTGCGACAACCCACTGGCCCACTTTTAATGTTTCATCTTTAGCGAGCGTGATCGTTGGTAGATTTTTGGCGTCGACTTTTAATAGCGCCAAATCCGAACGCTCATCGCTGCCAATTAATGTAGCGGTGTATTCGCGTTGGTCGTTAAGGATCACAGTAATAGTATCCATTTGACTTACGACATGATCATTAGTGAGCACATAACCATCGCTGGAAATAATAAAACCGGAACCCAACGAACCTCTATCGCGCGGCATTTGGCGGCGTTCTAAAAGCTCGCGAAAAATATCTGGCAGACCCTGCATATCGGGCGGCAGTTGTTGTGGTGCTTGTACAGCCGCACCCTTGGAAACAGCGGTGATTTTCACCACGGCGGGCGAATGCTGTTCGATGAGTTCGGTAAAGTCCGGCAGCTGCGCGGCAAAACTGGCTGCGGGTAACAAAATTAAGGTAACTACTGCGATAAGACTCGCCCATTTGGCAGTCAATTTGTACATAGAAGGCTCCTTAGAAAATGACAACAGCCCAGTCGCCACATAACGGGCGATTGGTTGGGGTTCGCAACATCAGACTGATCAGCTTGGAAATAATTCCAACCCATGGGGTGGATTACGGGTTAAGAATGATTTGGGAATTGTGGTAAAAAAATGCAAGTGGGTGCGGGTACAAAAATTTATTGGATCTGCCTGAGTGTGGGCTGTTTGCCGCTGGTGAGATCTTGCTGTTCAACTAATTGCTCCAATTGCTGGAGACTTGCTGGCAATGCAGCGGGTGCATCTGTAGTTTTTTCCTGCGCAGCTTTCTCCTGTGCAGCTTTTTCCTCCGCCGCCTTTTTTGCAGCGGCTTTTTCTTCCGCCGCGATGATCGCCGCTATTTTCTTTTCCATTTGCTCGCGCGTCGTTTCACTTTCCAAACGCACGGTGACGCGGCGATTTTTGGCCTGCCCTGCCTTGGTGTAGTTATTGGCGATGGGGAACTTATCGCCATGCCAACGAGTGGTAATCATCTTCGCCGCAATACCTTTCTCAACCAGATAAGCTGTCACCAATTCCGCCTGACGTTGCGACGCCATATCACCCTCTTCCGGCGTGGGCAGCAAGTCGCTGTGGGCATCGACCAGAATACCCAGCACTTTAGAATCCGCTTTGGAGTAGCGCACGATTTTATCGAGCTGGGTTTTCGTCGCCGTGCTCAGGTCGATGGCATCGGGCGCATAATTAAGTAGCATGCGCGCGATCTGGTCGAATGTGTAAGGGATCAGAGCGCCAATGCAGGTTCTGTAGCGCCCATAGGCAGGATTGAAGTTGCGCGCCTCCAGCGCCACGCGCAGATTGGCGCCACTCGCCTGCGTAGTGCTGAACACCACACTAGTGCCCTGCACTAGCACATCGCTAATCTTTTCTACCTGCGCCCCGGTGAAGCGCAACGGCTGCTTCCCGTTTACCTGTAGCTGCCCGAGCGGGCTGGCAGCGGCATCACTGCGCCACATCGGCGGGACAGATTCAATTTTCACCAGACCGTTAAACACAAGACTACTACCCGGCTTCAACTCCAAAAACTCACTGCCTCCGGTATTGCGCACAAATTGCGCTGTACCAAAACCGGGAATTTTGTGGCTCAAGCTACAGGCAAAAGATCCGGATTTTGCCGTCCACTCTGATGCCTCAAAACCTGCACTGTAGGTTTGGGCGTGGAGCGACGCACTCTGCACGAGGGCGAATGCCATCAGAATTGAAGGACTCAAGTAATAGAGGGATGACAGACGCATGAACAATTCCAACTGCATAAAAACGATGATCTACCGAGTATAGCCAGCTCACCGGAGAATGCTGGCGATTGCGCTGCTTCACTAGATTAGGGAATTAAGGCTGCGGATAAGAGCCGATTTTGGTAGCATGCGACCACTTTTGGTTGATTATTTGCTTGGCTATTAACCAGCACTCAGCTGGACAATATCAATCACCAGCCCTTTTGACTCTTACACCTGTTCATTTTTCGGCCTGTTTATTTTTACGCCCGCTTATTTTTACGGAATGCCCACGCCCATGACCCAGCAGCTAACCCTTACCCGCCCCGACGATTGGCACATCCACCTGCGCGATGGCGCCGCCCTCACCCGTACTGTAGGTGATGCCGCCCAGCAATTTGCCCGCGCGATTGTGATGCCCAATCTGGTGCCGCCGGTGATGAATGCCGAACAGGCCCAAGCCTATAAACAGCGAATCCTCGACGCTCGCCCCAAAGGCAGCCAATTTGAACCGCTGATGGTGTTGTACCTCACCGACAATACCGATCCCCCGATATTGCTATCGCCAAGGCCGCTGGAGTTACCGCGTGCAAACTCTACCCTGCCGGTGCGACAACCAATTCCGCTTCGGGCGTGACTGATCTGAAAAAAATCTACCCGGTATTGGCCGCCATGCAAAACGCCGGTATGCCGTTTTTGCTGCATGGCGAAGTGACCGACAGTGCAATTGATATTTTTGACCGCGAAAAAGTCTTCCTCGACCGCACTTTTAGCCAAGTGGTGACAGATTTTCCTGTGTTAAAAATGGTTCTGGAACATATCACTACGGCCGATGCAGCCCAGTTCGTCGCTGAGGCGCCAGACAATATCGCAGCGACCATCACCGCGCATCACCTGCTCTACAACCGCAACCATATGCTCGCCGGCGGTATTCGCCCTCACTACTATTGCCTGCCAATTTTGAAGCGCGGCACGCATCAGCAAGCACTGATCAAAGCAGCGACTAGCGGTAGCCCCAAATTCTTTTTGGGAACCGATTCCGCGCCCCACGCCAAAGATAAAAAAGAGGCTGCCTGCGGTTGCGCCGGTAGTTACACCGCTTACGCGGCGATTGAGCTCTACGCCGAAGCCTTTGAAGATGCGGGCGCGCTCGATAAACTCGACGCTTTCGCCAGCCATTTCGGCGCCGATTTTTATGATCTACCACGCAATACCGATACCATCACCCTGCTTAAACAAGACTGGCAAGTGCCGGACAGTTTGAGCCTGGGTGACCAAACGCTGGTGCCATTACGCGCCGGTGAAACTCTTCGCTGGCAGTTGCAAAACAGCCAGTTACAGACTGCTTAAGGCGACCTTGTGAATCCACCTGAAAATAACCGCGATCCCGATTCACCCATGGCGCAACGTTTTCGCGGCTTTTTGCCCGTGATTGTCGATGTAGAAACCGGCGGCTTTAACTCACAAACTGATGCGCTATTGGAAATCGCCGCCGTTACCATCCGCATGGATCAAGATGGCTACCTGCATCGTCACGAAACTTTTTCGTTTCATGTCGAGCCATTTGAAGGCGCTAATATCGAACAGGCCGCGCTGGATTTTACCGGTATCGATCTCGATTGCCCCGACCGCATGGCCGAACCGGAATTAATGGTGATGACCGACTTACTCGGCGCCGTGCGCCGCGCCGTAAAAGAAAACGGCTGCACCCGCGCCGTGATCGTCGGCCATAACGCCCATTTTGATTTGAACTTCGTCAACGCCGTGATCGACCGCTGCAATATTAAACGCAGCCCGTTTCATCCTTTCTCGGTATTCGACACAGCCACTCTCGCTGGCCTTGCGTTTGGCCAAACAGTACTCGCCAAAACCTGTCAGGTTGCTGGCATCGAGTTCAGCAACAGCGCAGCACACTCAGCCGCTTACGATGCCGAAAAAACAGCGGAATTGTTTTGCGTGATTGTGAATCGCTGGAAGGAATTAGGCGGCTGGATAGCAAACGACGAGTACGGTGATGACGAAATCAGATAGTCACCAATCGTTCGGATATCGCCAATAGTAGGTAAAGAATAATAAACACGCTGGCCTCAGTTGATCGGGGCCATTTAGTGTCGCGTATCGGCCCTGACTCTTTTAATACGGGAACCCTGCGCATGTACAACCGCCCAAATCATTTCGCGAACCACAAGCAACACTGTAATCATTTTTTGTTCACCGCCCTTATCGCCTTGGTGACTGGAACGAGCTCTGCCGCGGAGCCAAGCAACACCCCGGAAAATGTAGGGCCACAAGAGCTCATCCACACATTTGAGGCCGTGGCTGGCGTCCATAAAGGCGTGAGACGTGGTCACGCAAAAGGTTTCTGCGCACAGGGTGTTTTTACGGGCTTGGAAGGCGCGAATAAATACACAACCTCGCCCATTTTTGACGGCAAAAAATATCCGGTGACAATACGTTTCTCCTTGGGTGGCGGCAATCCTGCCGCCAGCGATTCTGCACGCAGCCCGCGAGGTATGGCGCTGCAAATTAAATTACCCGATGGCCAATTGCACAACATGGCCATGCTGAGCACGCCAATGTTCCCAGCGAAAAATCCGGCAGTATTCAATGGCCTGCTGCAAACCTTTATCCCCGATCCAGCCACTGGCAAACCTGACCCGGCCAAAACTGCAGCTTATCGCGCCGCAAACCCGGACACTCAAGCACAATCTGCATGGCTTGCGAGTCACAACCCCTCCTGGAGCTACGGGTCAACCAGCTATTACGGCATACACACGTTCTTTTTTACTAATAGCGATGCACAGCGACACAAAGTGCGCTGGCAATTTACGCCAACAGTTGGCGAAAAATTGTTGAGCGATGAAGAGCTCGTCGATGCAGCCGCTGACTATCTAATGACCAACCTACGCAAACAACTAGCCGATGGAGAAGTCAGTTGGAATATGGAGATAAGTTTGGGAGAAGCGAGCGATAGTGAAATTGATCCCTCGCAGACCTGGCCCGATACTCGCACCAAAGTCAAAGTGGCACGACTGGACCTAAACGCTGCCGACGCAAATGATAAGGATTGTGATGGTTTGAACTTTGACCCTAACCGGGTTACTGCAGGGGTGACGCCGAGCGCTGATCCTGTCCTGCAGATGCGCTCAGCAGCTTATGCGATCTCATTTGGAAAGCGCCTGAGCGGTCAATAAAACCCAAAAAAACTAATTGGATTACAGGAGTTGAATTTCCGGTAAATACCCCGGCGCCAGTGATTGTTTTATTGCTGGAGCAATCACTTCAGCAACACCTTTGGCAATTAATTTGCCATCCTGATTGTGCACTTCGCACTCAAGCGTCACTAACTTCACCCGCTCTTTTATTTCATTAACGGTCAATGTAACGGTGACGGTATCGCCAATTTTTACCGGATGTTTAAAGCTGAGGCTCTGGCTGCGATAAACAGAACCTGGCCCAGGCAAACGAGTCGCGATTGCCGCCGAAACCAGCGCACCTGTCCACATACCATGACCTATAGGTTCGCCAAAAGGGGTAGTGGAGGCGTAGGCTTTATCGAGGTGCACCGGATTTACATCGCCGGAGCAGGCCGCAAATAGGATGACGTCGCGCTCGGTTAAAGTTTTGCTGTAGGTCGCTGTCTGGCCAACAGTAAGTTCATTGATTGGGTAATTTTCAAGCAAATTCATAGTCTTATCCCGCTTGTGCTGTAAAAAAGGCGTACAGTTTAATCGATATCAACCCTATTTCATCGCTATCCTCCGCCCCTAGTGGCTTTCGCGCTGTAAAAAGCCCAAAGGGGTTGCTATGCTAGCCCCAACCAGAAAATAACAACCCAACTCTTTTTTAGGGAACCAGTAGGAGCCAGTATGTCCAAGTCACAAAAGCTTTTTGTTGTTGTCGACCCCAATGATACCCACCACATTGCCCTTGAGCGTGCCATTATTGTCTCCTCATTGATCCAAGGCCCAAAGCCCAAGGTTCATGCGTTTGTGGCAGTCGACAGCGATGCGATCGACACCCGCTCCGTTAACGATAATCTGTTCCGCGATCTCACCTGGTTTGAGCAAAATATTAAAAGTCCCTTGGCCAATGCCGGTATCGAATACACGCTGGAAGTATCCTGGTCGAGCGAATGGCAAAAATCGATTATGGAATCTGCAAAACGTTTTGATGCAGATTTAATATATTTGCCAGTGCATGCCAAAACCAATACCAGCCGTTTCAGTTTCAGTGAATCCAAATGGGAATTGTTGAAAGGTGCTTACTGCCCGGTTGTATTGATTCGCCCCAACGCAAAAGCGCAACGCAAGGTTATTCTTGCAGCCGTAAATTTCCAGGCACAGCGTGATGTACAAGTAGAACTGAACAAAAAAATTATTGAACGTGCGAAATTTTATGCGGAAACCTACGGTGCGGATTTACACGTGATCAACGGCTACCTCGATTCCATGAGCTACCCTGATCGCGGCCGTTTAGTAAACGAAACCGGCTTACCAAACGATAAAATCCACGTCGAAAATGGTTACACCTCTGACGTTGTATCGGCATTGGCAGAAAAAATTAATGCTGATTTGATTATCATGGGTACCCTCGGCCAAAACGGCATGACCAAAACACGTCGTGGTAACACCTCTGAGCGTTTAATCGCTGCAGTTGATACCGATGTGATGGTAATTAATCACGAATAATTTTTTATTCATATAAAACAAAACCCGGTTATTGAATGATAACCGGGTTTTGTTTTTTAGGTCGGTGAAAAATACAGCAAACGCATGGATTTAACGGGACTTTTTAATCAAATCATATGCTGCCTGGATTTCCTGCGAGCGCTCGGTAGCTGCTTTGATCATATCCTCCGGCATACCCTGACCGATTAATTTATCGGGGTGATATTCGCTCATTAATTTGCGGTAGGCTTTTTTGAGTTCAGTATCAGTGACCGTTTTTTCTACGCCCAATGCTTCATAGGCTAAGGCCAATTCATCTGCGCGTGGCGCCTGATGCCCAGCGCGCTGATAAGATCCCTGGGAACTCCCCTGCTCTTGCCTAAAGGCATTTTGCGCATTCAACATACGCAACAATTGTTCAAATGCGAAACGCGAAAAACCAAGACGCTCAGCAACCTGGCGTAATACCTGCGCCTCCTGATCATCCAATACACCATCGGCCATCGCCAGATTGACAAGATTTACCAGGAGCATATTGATCAGATTCGGGCTAGTACCGCAGAGCCTTTTAAACTCACCCATCACCGCATCAAGATTAAAATCATCTGCCGTGCCCAACTTGAATAACCGAATTGCTTCGCGGCGATGCTCGGGTGTTAAGCCCATTTTAGTCATTAATGATTCAGTGAGTTGAATTTCTGTTTCGCTTACTCGCCCGTCGGCTTTTGCCAAATGCCCGAGCAGTAAAAAAACCGTGGTGAAAAAATTAGTTTGCACCGCATGCAATTGTTCATTCGACATTTTGGGAGTCTGGCGTCTTCTGCGATCAATCAGAAAATGCCCCAAGATCGCGCCGACAATCGCACCAACAGGACCACCAACAAAAACACCTGCAATAAAACCCAGCACCTTTCCGATCATAATTTTCTCTTAATTTTTCGATAAATAATGCATTCTGGTTGATATAAACCTGTCTAACTGCGCGTTACCAAACCCAATCGCCACCTTAATAAGGGGAGCCTCTACGAACTGCATGACAACATTGAGCAACCCGCTTTATGTCGCGCCCACTCGGGTCGTTTAGAAAAATATTCCTCGTATTCAGGTTGCTCATCATAAGGTTTACGTAGGATTTGCAATAACTTTTCAACTTCAGAATTATCGCCTTGCGTTGCCTTATCAATAGCCCGCTGCGCCAAATAATTACGTAATACATATTTGGGGTTAACGGCATTCATGCGCTGACGGCGCTGCTTATCATCGCTGCCATTTACAACATAATCCTGCTGCAGACGCTGCGCATAGCTGCGCAGCCAATTTGCCATAGCCGCTTCTGCCACTGAATCGGCAGCGTAGTAATAAGCTGGCCGCACAATATCAACCCACTGCTGATCTGTGTATTGATGAATGTCATCGAGCGTCAAGTGCGCAAGGCGACGATAGAAAATAGTCATATCGATTTCAGCAGATTGCAATGCTTGCAATAAATTGTCGGTGAGGAACTGATCTTGCGCGGGATCAAATTGGGTTAAGCCCAGTTTATTTGCCATATCGCGCTGCGCACAGCGCTCATATTCAGCGCGATAATGTTCCAGCGCCTGCTGTATGGGCTCAACTGCATTAATCAGTGGATAAAGGGCATTGGCGAGCTGCGTCAGATTCCAAAGTGCGATGCGCGGTTGATTGGCGTAACGATAACGCCGCCCTTGGGCATCGGTAGTATTCGGTGTCCAATCCGGCTCATAACCTTCCAACCAGCCGTAAGGGCCATAGTCGATAGTTAAACCCAGTATCGACATATTGTCGGTATTCATCACTCCGTGCACAAAGCCCACCCGCATCCAATGCGCCATTAATTGCGCCGTGCTGATACAAATTTCGGTAAACCACTGCAGATAAATATCGACCGTAATTTCAGCTGATGTATCGGCTAGCAAATGGGGAAAGTCGGTGCGGATGGTGAAATCAGCGAGCTTTTTTAATAAATCAAGATCACCACGCGCAGAAAGAATCTCAAAATTACCAAAGCGCGTAAAATTGGGCGCAACACGACAAACAACTGCGCCAAGCTCTAGTTGTGGATTGCCGTCGTAAAACATATCGCGCCGCACCCATTCGCCAGTCGTGATCAGGCTCAACGCGCGCGTAGTGGGAACTCCTAAATGAAACATAGCTTCACTGCATAAAAACTCGCGCACCGACGAGCGCAATACCGCAAGCCCATCGGCGG
>CAZCJR010000097.1:0-14848 GCA_964499225.1 uncultured Cellvibrionaceae bacterium
ATACCATACCATTTAGTGAAATTATATTTCTTGGAATCAAACTCCAATGGAGCTTTAGGAAACCTACTATTATTTGTATAGTTATTATCTAACCAGAATCCAAATTTAGATTTCAATGTCATATCATATAATTTGACACATTTCCATTTTTCTATTATTTCAGTTCTAAAATTATCTTTAGTAGTATTTGATATTATTTTATCATTTTCAGCCAATTCATATATAGCTGGATCATCTACTCTCAATATAACAAAATTACTTGGCAAATTATCTTTATTTATATAAAGTGGAGCAAAATATTCAAATTCTTCTACAAAGAAATCATTATCTTTTACTTTACCAACGCCTGACCAATATAATGTATCAAACTGTTTAGCATAATCATTATAAACTATATCTTCATCATCTTCATCATTAACAAAATATGCAATATTTATTGGTAATTTATCATAAAATAATGGAATCATATCCTCAAAATATGATTCTTTAGACATACTAAAATGTTTATATGCGTCATTATTCAAATATTTATGTGAATTTATACTTTCCAAATATAAATTATAATTAGAATCAACAACAATTTGTAAATTTGTTGTTAATAACGGATTTGTTCTAATCATTTGAAAACTACCATCTATTATATAATTACTTCCCATATTTTATTATTATATTGTAACACCACCTGTTAAAGCATATTGTTTATGTCTCAACATTTTGAAAATTAATGTAAAATCAAATGGTCTATTTGAACTTTCTGGTTCTAATCTAAATTTTAAAGCTTTATATAAAAATTCTGGACTTGTACTTGTTGTCACACCAATATACAAACCTTCCGTTTTTGATACATCAGGTTTAAAATATATTTGCAGTGGTACCTTTACAGAATTTTGAGATTCAATATTATGAACATTTTCATTATTTTTATCAACTAATGAATTAGTATTTGTGCTTTGATCATTAATAATATATGGATGTATAGTTGCACCAAATGGCTTTGTAGATACTGAATTATACCAAATATTAGTTGTTTGTGTATCAAGTAATTGAGTTGATAATAAACCACTAATATTTTTGTAGTGTGTTGTGAGAATTTCATTATATCCTGTAGTTGTTCCACTACCACCATACAAATCTTTAGTAACACCATCAATTGTAGCCGAGTTAAAAAACCATAAAAATTGATTATCTGATTGATTATATAATTTACCATCATTGCTAATTATCGATGGTTTATTGGAATTAGATAAAGATGTCGGTATTAAAACAGGAAAATCACTCAATTTTTTATTGGTTAATAATGCTAATGAATTCTCTGTTGCAATATTTGAAAAATCTAAATAGAAATCATTTATAAGATAAATATTATTAGCGAAGTTTTTAACTGAACTTGTTGTTCCACTTGTCAACATATAATCTTCACAATTTATTAATATATTAATCGTTGATCCATTTGATATAACTGTTTCTTGTGTTCCTTTATATAATGTTACTTTCAATTCTCCTTTTGATCTTCTTATAGCTTCTTCTAATGAAGAAATTTTATCATTCATTGATTTCAAATAATCAAACAACGATAATGTATTACCAAATGAATCCTTGAATGATGTAGCTATATTTTTATCAGTATGACCATAATATTGTTCATTTGAGTAGAAACTTTCTGAAACGTGTTTTGATAATCCTTTTGATGTTAATTCATTTTCAAAAGAAACTCTCATTTCTTCTTGTGTAGCTTCTTTTAATATAAATGAATTCTCACCCAATACACTATTCAATTCATTTGGGAACTCAATAGTAATAATTTCACTCCAATCAGAATATAATGGTGTTTCTGGATAACCAACCTCAGATATACTTCTTATTTTTATTTGTACTCTTTCAGATGATTGTATAGCAATATCTAATTGATTTATATTTGGTGTATCCGCATCAGATATATCTTCTATTTCCCAAATCCATTTATGTGTTGTTTCATCAAATGTTCTTTTTCTAATATCTGTTTTGTAAGGTATCCAACCAGATTGATATCCAATTTTTGGTTTAGATGTTGGTGTTCCAAGACTTGTAGTTCTTTTCATTTCAAATCCTTCAGTCGTATTCTCAGCACCCAATTTTGAACTATATAAATATTGAACTTCAAAACCTATAACTTCCTGTGGTGCAGTTTTACTCGTTACAATTGCATCAGGAATATCCCAAAAACCTCTAATTCTAAATTTTGGTTCAGCTTTTTCTTCAACCCTACTATTTGTTATTTGACTTACATATGAACTAAATAATTTGGTTTCACTTTCTTGTCTTTTTATTAATTTATTTAATTCATTTTGTGATCTTGATTTTTCAGCAATAGATTTAAAAACTTTAGTATTTAATTCTTGTGATTTTTGTGTAATAGAAGAATCTATCTCAGATAATTTTGATTTTATTGCATTCTTTTGAGAATGTAATTTTTTCAATGTTTTGAAATCTTTAGTATCTGTTAAATGTTTATTGATTTGAACAACTCTAAAATTATCAGTTATAAGTGTTGGTGCATTTGGTTTTGTACCAAAACTACTTGGTATTTTCTTAGATACTAAATCTTTTAATAATACGCCATAATCGTAAACTTTACCTAAATAAAAATCCGCCATATTTACATTATTATCAGTATTTAACACTAAATCATTAGAATAGAATGACATACCTTTTGACCAATCTCCACCAATAATATTATTATCTGTATTTATTGGTTTTAAAAACATAACATTATATTCATCAAATCCAATAGTTATTTGTACTTTTGTTTGAGATTCCAAAGTTGAATAATATTCCAATACATTATTTCCTACCGGAATTGGATCATATCCTTCTACTCTTTCTAATGATAATCTAAATAAAGAAGATGATGTATTTACTTCTACTATTTTATATTTTGTATATGATTTGTTACTTGTTATAGCTAAAATATCACCTATGGATAATGTTTTACTACCACCATTTCTATCATAATATGTTAATGTGTTTACATGATACCATAATTTATTATTAATAGAATCTTTTTCCATTTTTAATACACTAAAATAACCTTTGTAATTAACAACTTTATAATTTAAATCAAAAAATTGTTCATCTTTATATAAATTTTCATCATCTTTATTCAATACACCTAAATTAGTAGGAGAATTAATCCAAGCTAAAAATTCAGTAATACTAAAATTATTTTTATTTAAAAAATTATTCTCAAAATATGTCAACGAATCTTGACCATTTGTAGTTAAATTACCATCAGCATCTCTATCAAATTTAATAATATATCTTCTTGATAATACTTTATTTACATTTGATTTTATTTGATTAACTAAATCTATTTCAACTGATAAAGATGGATTAATTAATCCCTCAAAAAACCAGTTATTACTTTGTTTAAAACTTGTAACTAAATTTAAATTTGTTATTTGTGCAGGCTCTCTACTTAAATCAACAGACTTAATTTTTCTACTTGTATTTTCATCAAGTATTATTACTGAATTATCTCCCTCTAATGTAGATAATTTTTTGATATTTGAATTAGCAATATCTATTTCATTTTTAAGCCATCCAACACTTGGCATTTCATACTTCGAAACACGACCATCTATATCTTGATAATTTACAGTTACACTACTTTTATTTGATGCAACTACATCATTCATCTTTGTGATGATTTCAATAGAATTCTTATTTAGTTGAGCGATTTGTTCTAATAATGATATAAAACTATTTTTCTGTGTCATATTGATATAATTATATTTTAGAACTATATATAAAAATGAATCTATCATAAAATAGAAAAAAATGACTTTTACACTTTAATATATAAATAGAAAAAAGTATATGAAAAAATTTAAAACAATTAAAATATCACCAGAACTTCACACTGAACTTAAGGTATATTGTTCCGAAAATCAATTGAAATTGAATAAATGGATAGAAAAACAATTAAAGGAAAAAATAAATCAAATTAAAAAATGAGAAGAAAATGGACTAAAGAAAAATGTCAAGAAGAATCATTGAAATATAAAAATAAAATCGATTTCATTAAGAAGAATAATAGTGCATATGTAACATCATACAAAAATGGTTGGTTAGATGAAATATGTTCACACATGGAAATAAATAGAATTCAAAAATCTCATTGGACCAAAGAAAATTCTCATAAAGTATCACTAACTTGTAAAAGTAGATCAGAATTTAGAAATTTATATTGGTCATCTTATACAATATCTAAAGAAAATAAATGGTTAGATGAAATATGTTCACACATGAAACCAATAAATAATAGAAATAGATGTATATATGCCTACATATTTAATGATAATTCCGTATATATTGGATTAACATCTAATCTAAAAATTAGAAATAATAAACATCTTAAAGAAACTAATAGTTCTGTCTATAAACATATATTAAAAACTAATATAATACCTGAATTAATACAATTAACTGAATATATTAATGTTTCTGATTCTATATCATTAGAATCAGAATTTGTACAAAAATATAAAAATAACAATTGGAATATATTAAATAAAACTAAAACTGGATCGATAGGTAGTAGTATTTTATATTGGACAAAAGAAAAATGTCAAAAAGAATCATTAAAATATAATAACAAAACTGATTTTTATAAAAAAAGTAAAGGCTCGTATATATCTTCAACTAAAAATGGTTGGTTGGAAGAAATAACAATACATATGAAAAAATATAAAATAAGAGGTTATTGGAACAATTTTGATAATTGTTTAAATGAAGCTATTAAAAAAGGTTCTAAATTCAGTAGTTGTAGTGGACCTTATAATTCAGCAAAGAAAAATGGTTGGTTGGAAGAAATAAATAAAATATTAATCATGCATGAAAAATTATGATATTAATAATATAGTGTATATCATGATCTTGCACTTTATTATCTAAAGAATTGAAAATCATTAGTTTAAATTTTACTTAATTTTGATATAAAAATGAACATATTTTTCTGTTAAGTGTATGAAATAGTAACACTTATCTGACCATTTGAAATTTCTTGACCATTGTGTTAAATAATATCTTAATTTAGTTTCATTCCTATCTTCTTGTTTGAGTATATCTATCGGGAATGTATTTTTTATTCTAAATTCGTCTAAGATTTCAACATCTTGTTCTATACCATCAAATAAAGTATGAAAATCAACTTTTATTATTTGAAGTAAATTCATATTTTTTAGATTTGTATTCTGTAATATTTTTCTAATTGTTTTTAAACAATTTTTCTTTGATATTAATATTAAATCTTTTGATTTCACTTTAAACATACCAACTTTATAAACATATCTATTATCTTCATTATAATATCCGTAAAATAACTTATCACCATTCACACCAAAAAAGAAAGATAACCTCATATCTCGAATCTGACCTAAAGTCTTGTAGGCAGTTTCTAATGATGTTTTTCTACGTAAAGAATCTATTATTTCCTGAGTACTATTTATCTTTTCTGTTGTAAAAAAATAACTATAATCAGCTGTATTATATACATTCTGTTTCACGAACATTAATCCAAAATCATTTATTATATCCAAAAATATATCAAATGCATGTTTTCCTGATAATTCTACACTCATTATTTATTTTATTTTTTTACTGGTTTACAAAGTTCCATCATTTTCTTGATATCATCTTTATCATATTGTGAATCATATAAAAATGATAATGCGTAATATACACCTTGTTCTTCAAAAATCTCACTAAATAATTCAATAGACTTTTTATACTCCGAATTCTTATTACTACCAAAAGGTGATGGTGAGATATGTTCCATTCCTTCATTAACAAAATTTTTATACATTTTTATTTTATTCATTTTTATTTTATTCATTTTTTAATTCAATATTTACTGAAATCGAGATGTTGCCAATAATTTCTACATTTAGTAGCGGAACCTTTTTTTTCAAGTTTACAACCACCATATGCGGCACAACTTCTGCACAATATTTCATTAGGTAAAAATACGTCTTTAACAACTTTTTTACTTTTTCCTTGACTTTGGTCATCTTTTTTATTTTTACCCTTATCATCTTTTTTATTTTCATTAAGAAAATCTTTATAAGACAAAACTTTTCGTTCCATAGTATTTAAAGCTCTATCACCATCTAAAACTGGTGCTTCTGTAACATCAATTCCACCTTTAACTTCAGTGGCTTTTAATAATTTTTCGGCACAATCCTCAATAGAAACATTATCATTATAGTCTTGATTTACAACAGCTTGAATGTTGTCCTTGTCTAATTCTTTAATTATTAGATCTAATTCATTTGGTTGTTCTATTTTAGTTTTAATGAATTCCTGTATTTCGTTGAAATATTCATCTATTGTCATTATAATTTATTTATTTTTAGTTATATATTAATTTTAAAAAACAAAAGAAATAATCATGAGTATAAAATAAAAAAATAAAAGTGTAGATGACTAAAATTAGTGAAACATTAAACATAAAATTCCCTCTTAAATTAAAGCCAAGAGATCAACAAATAGATGGATTTAATTTTTTAAGAAATTCTATAAATAATGGAAAAAAATATTGTCTTCTTAATCTTCCTACGGGTGGAGGTAAATCTTATCTTGCAATAATGTTTATAAATTGGTATTTGAATTATGTTAATATTTCTGCAAAGTTCGACATTCTTACGAATTCGAAAATACTTCAAGAACAATATCTTAAAGAAAACAAATTCATAAAAGATTATCGTGGTAGAGCCAATTATTATTGTGATCCACACGATACGGATTGTAGTAAAGGACATGAAATTTGCAAAACACTTGGACCGACTTGCACAGACTGTCCTTATGAAATAGCTAAAAAATCTTGGCAGGCTTCAACAATAGGACTTACGAATTTTCATTTATTTGACACAGTAGCTTTATATGTTAAAACTATACTACAAGATAGAGATTCAAATGTTTTAATAATTGACGAAGCTCATGATTTCGAATCCATATTTAACTCATATATATCAACTGATTTGAGTGCAAAATCTTTAAAATATTATGGATTTGATTTAAAAGAAATCGAAGATTTTGATGATAAAATAAGAAGAATAAATAATATTGGTCAATATATAGGATTTATACAAAATCAATTTTTAGGAAATATTGTTGATAAAATAAATTGGTTGGAACATTTGAAAAAAGATGCAACACCAAAAATGAAACAAGAATATTCTAAATTTTTAATTCATTGTGAATCTCAACGATTTAAATTTGAATATCTGATAAAAGAATTTGGAAAAACACCAGATAATTGGATATTGGATATTACTAAATCAAAATCAGACAAAATGTATTCTGGAATATTACTTGAAGCTAAACCTATTTGGTGTGGTGAATATATGAAACAGGAAATTTTTGATAGATATGATCATGTTATTTTCATGTCTGGTTCTATTTTAGATAGAGAGTTGTTTTCTGAATTGAATGGTTTAGAAAAAGATTTATCGACCTATTTTGATGTTCCTTCAACATTCCCAGTAAATAGACGACCAATCATATATTTAAAAATTGGAAAAATGACACTATCTGATAAAGAATCTACTTTCAAAAAACAATTAACATATTTTAAAAAAATATTGGCTAAACATAAAAATGAAAAGGGCATCATTCATTGTGGTACATACGAATTTTCGGAATGGTTACAAGAAAAATTAATAGATAAACGATTGATTTTTCATAATGTTGATAATAGAGAACAAATGTTACAAAAACACATAACAGCCGATTATCCGTCAATTATGGTATCACCATCTATGATTTCTGGTGTGGATTTTTACGATGATTTGTCAAGATTTCAAATAATTATGAAAATTATGTATCCATATTTGGGTTCTAATGTTATAAAAGCTAGACAAAAATCTAAACCAGAATGGTATAATTGGAGAACTTGTGTTGATACATTACAATCTTATGGTCGTTCAATAAGGTCTGCCGAAGATTATGCAACCACATATATCATAGATGAAAGTTTTAGTAATTTATTAAAATATAACTCAAAATATTTACCAAGATGGTTTACTGCAGCAATAAAACAATTAAAATTATGAATTTGGATTTTAGTACTTGTAATTCACGATTAGATTCACCAAATTTAGAAAACACAATACAATTTTGTAGTAGTTGTGGTTGTAATGAATTTGAACATATAGTAGTAGCTTATGAAGAAGTTTATGAATCTGAGAGAAGAGTTTTATGTAAAAAGTGTGGAAATCAAGTTAATTATTGGAGTTATGGATTTTATGAAAATGAAATAACAACAGAATATAAAAAAATGTTAAGAAATAAAAAAATAAATAGAATAATATGAGTTCAATATCAAAATACAATAGTAATAGTTGGGGAGGCACAATAACACAAAATAAAATAGGATTTCAAGATCCTCATAATTATAATGAGATATATGTGAATTTTGAAGCATTAAGATTTGAATATAAACAAAATTCAGCTACAAATTTAGAATCGTGGCATTCAAAAATTATATCACATGTAAATTTACATAAAAATATACTTGATCATATATCCGTATTTTTTGATAAATATTCAAAAATAGAAAGTGATATATTTACAATAAAAGATTTTAATGGTAATAAAATATATCCGAAGGATTATATTAATTTTTCTGATGCTGAAAAATTGATTTTTGATGATATAAAAAAATTCATCACAAATGATTCAGATACAAAACTAAATATAGTAAGTGAATATTATAATTCAATTACTTGTAAAAGAGGATTATTATTAGAAAATAACATTAGAGTTGAAGATGGTAAATTTTTAGATCAAAAACATCAAGAAAAAGTAGACAATGCAATAAAAAGTATAATTGATAAAAGAATAGAATATATTTTAAATCCAGATAAAAGAAAATTTCTTCAAAGAGAAGATAAAATAAAAAGAGTTTTAGGATTCAAGAATAAAGATATATAAAAATAATGAAAACATTAATACAAATATCATACAATGAATATGAAAATTTTATCAATACTATTGATTCATTAAGAAGAGAACAAAACAAAATTGTTCAAGAAACTCAAATTGAAATCAATAAACTAAAAGAAGAAATAAAATTCTTAAAAGATAGTGGAGAAAATATTTTAGTCATTATTAAACATCAAGATAAACCTGATGTTCACGAATATAAATCATCTGAAAAGAATGTTATTACTGATCTTGTGCAAGAAAATTATAGAATACGAGATAGATATGATGAACTTTCAAGAAAAATTGACAATGTTGAAAATCAGAAACAAATGATTATATTGAAATATAAAGAGATGGAAACAATTTATAAAACTCAATTAACTCAATTGGAAGATCATATATCAGAATTGGAAAATAGAGGTGTTTGGAGTAGACTATTAAATGATAATAAAAAAATTAAAAATATTAATTATATTAATTACCAACAACAAGAATTATTAGAAGCCGGTCCAACAAAAACTATTTATTCAGAAGAAGAAATAAAAAGATTAGAAGATGAAGCTTCATCAGTCAAAAAAAGCCGTGGGTGGCATTTTAAAGAAGAATATGTTGATTCCGAAGGAAATGTATACCACAAAGGAAAACTACAACCACACCTCAAAAAAAATCATTAAATAAAATTAAATATTTAATATATATCTTTATGAAATTTCTAAAATCATTTGAAGATATTACAAACTCAGATATTCAAATAAAAGTATTAACTGAAGATGAATTATCCAATCTTTATAGAAAATTATATCAGAAAGTTAATGGTGGAAGTAAAATAAATCTAAAAGATAAAATACATTATTTTGATTATCATGATTTAAGTTCTTGGGGTGGTTCCGAAAAACATAGAAATAGTCTTGTGTTCATAACAGCATATAACGATAAAGATATTTTAGGTATTTGTAAATTTGCATATTGGGATTCAGGTAAAAATTATTCAGTTAGTTATCTATCAACTAATAATGATTATTTTCAATTAGGAATTTCTAAAAAATTAATGGAAGAATTATTTAAATATTTCTCAAAAAAATATCCTAATGAAACACTTAATTGGTCTGGTTATTCTGTTGATGGTTGGAAATATTTAAGAAAATCAATATTAGAAATGTCCAAAAAATATAATGTTAAAATTTTAGAAAAATCAATAGAATATGTAACTAAATGGTCAGATGAAAATAGAAAATTGTACGATAAAAGTAAAAAAATTATAAAAAAAGAATATCCAAGTAAATATTCAGACTATGGAAATTAATATATAAGTAAAAAATAATTATTTTATTTGTCAAAAGGATTTATTTATTTATTAGAATGTAGTTCAGATTGGGAATCAACCTATAAAATTGGTTACACTCGTAATCACGATATCAAAAAACGTATAAGTAATTTACAAACAGGTAATAAAGACAAAATAAAATGTGTCTATATGTTTGAATCTATTCATGGTAGAAAAGTTGAAACTTATATTCATAATTTATATTCTCATAAAAGAAAAACCGGTGAATGGTTTTCACTCGATTTAAATGACGTTGTTATATTTAAAGACACATGTAAAAAAATAGAAGATAATATAACGTTATTAGAAAATTTTAATAATCCTTTCTTATGACATACAGTACTAATTTATGTACCATTACTGTATTTTTTAAACTTTATATCATATTATAAATATAAAATAAAAAACAATAAATAATATGTTAAATATAGTTGCACTTCCATCAGATATCATCAAGAGATGTTTATTCTCAAAATATAAAAGATTTGTTCTGAAAGGTATGAATAAAGAAGAAATCGATAAATGGATTGAAGAAGATAAGCCAGAAGTAATATCTGAAAATGATGCCTATGTTATTGGTTTATTGAAAATTATAGAATCTGATAATTTGGTACATAGATTCAATATTTTTATTGAAGATTTTTTAAAAATTAAATCTACAATCAATGATGATAAAGTTATGATAAATAAATCATCTGTCATGAAAGAAATATTAGAATTTAAAGATATGTTCCCAGAAAAATTTCAACCTTCGAGATCCTATCAAGAAGGAATAAATGAAATGAAAAAATATGTTGTTGATATTTATGAATCTGTTGATAAACTAAACACCATACAAATAACTATGAGAGATTCAAAAGTTTACACTTATGTCTTATCAAGTGAAATTCAAAAAATGATAAAAAGATAAAAATTAAACCTCTCAATATATGAGAGGTTTTTAATTATAATGATTTCTAACAAAAATAACTCGATATATACTATCTAATGTATTAGATAATAATAAACTACCAACATATCCTTGGTAATTAAAAAACAAACTATAGGTTACACCATCCCATCGTATTGTAGAACTTCTCAAATGCACATTTCCTAAATTTACACCTAAATGAGTATATTGATCTTGATTGCTATGTAATGTATCGTACTCATTTATATTTGGTAATCTCCAGTCAGCAAATCCAGCCAAGGTATTACCTGTAGATAATAATAAACATTGTGAAAAAGTTAAACCACTTCTCAGATTCATATCCCAACCCAAACCAGTTAAATGATCAATCATATATTTTGAGGTATATGTCTGTCCACCAAATTCATCTGTGAATCTATATTTATTACCATAAAAATTATTAGAGATTAAAGTATTATTTTTTAGTATTCCTATTTGTGATGTATCTAATTTAGCAATACTCAAAGGTCTAATTGGTTGTATATAATTATATGTACCTGCTGATAATTGCCAACCATCATCATAATTATAATATATTTGATACATACCAGTAAGTGGTGGTCTGGAATAATATATAGTGGATGGATTTACTGTTGGACAATTTGAATTTACATATAGTTGAGTTGACATTGTTTAATATTGTTTTTATGTATAGTGGTTTCTACAAAATATTCTATTATATGATGTTGAAACAGTTGTTTTTAATAATGATTGAGAACTATAAACACTAAGATAGATAATTGATGTAGTGGCATTAAATCTTGTTGTTGATGTCCATAAAGATGCTTGACCTAAATCTACACCACAATGAGCATACCAATTTCTATTACTATTTATAGAGTCTACTTCATTTATGTTTGGTAATCTCCAATCATTAAATCCTCCAAACGTATGAGCTGTAGATGCTAATAAAATAGTTTCATAATTTTCATTATTTACTAAATTCATATCCCAACCCAAACCTGTTAAATGATCAATCATATATCCACTTGTATATGTTTGTCCTCCAAATTCATCAGTAAATCTATATTTGTTACCATAAAAATTATCATATTTTAAAGTATTATTCATACCAGGTCCATCATATTGGTTAGCACTACTTACACCTGTTATTGAAGTGTCTAACATAGCATAATTTAATGGATATTCTGGTGGTGTGTAATTATATGTTCCAGCCGATAAATGCCAACCATTATCAAAATTTTGATAAATAGTATATATTCCTGTTAATGGTGGTCTATCATAAAAAATACCTGTTCCTACACATGTTTTTTGTTTTATATAAAGATGTTGTAATTGATTCATTTTTTTAATTAATTTACTTTATATAGTACTGGTGTATCTGTCCACACTTCGTTTTGTGCTTTAAAACTATATGTCATTAATTCATTATATGTTTCTATTTTGAAGCCATTTTTAACAGGATCCAGTATATATTCATACATATCATATAGACTCCATTCATTCATTTTTATATTATTACTAATAAAAAAATCTTGTTTTATATTATGAAAAAATTCATTTAAATTACCATATATTTTATCAAATGTTATATTTGATAATTGATTTTTTAATTTATTATAATCTTTTTGTTCTAAGCAATTATCACTATTATTTAATCTTGAATTTAATGTTATCTTATTATATATGTCGTTACAAGCCCAGTTTATTGTACCTAAATCAACACCGTTTTCAAATCCCAATTCTTTTAATGTAATATTGAAAGAATCCCACAAATCATTTTTTGGACAAACTCCCCATTTTGGCTCTGAAAAAGTATTTATATTATATTTTTTTAATATTTTATCATAATTATTTAATGGTACAACTCTATATTCATTACCCATATATGAATCATTTAATGAACAAACAACACTATGCTTTCTTTTAGGAAAATCTTTCCATTTTTCACTATTATCCATTATTAAAGTATAATAATTTGAAGTGTTTGATGACTGTCTTTCAATTTTTCTATGATCAACGAGATAAAAATCTTCTTCCAATTCAGAATTAATACTTCTCATTATTGGTATATCATTAACTAAATCAACATTGTTGCAACATTTCAACATAATTTTATTAAATTCATCCATTTCTAATAAATTTTGAACTTTATTTAAATTGAAATTACTCTCAAAATATTTATATTTTTTTATATATTTCATCTAAAATTTTTATTAAAGTTGGTTTTTGTTGCCAAGGTTTTTGTTGCATTATCAGCCAAAATTAAATGTTGTTCATCCCTTAATGTATATTCCAATAATGTGTTTTTTATACTTTCTGTTGGTATAACTTCGTCCAATATTCTTAAATTCGAATATTTTATATTTGATCCAAGTAATTTTAATTCTTCAGTATGTGTATATTCAACTGGAACAATAGTAGCACCAGTTGAACTAACAAGTGTCATACCAGTAGAATAAATACTCTCTGTATTATTTACTGCACTATAACCATTTGATAGTAAGTAAGTTAATGCAGTACTTCCATATAATTCTTCTTCTTTAATGAAATTTGTTTCATTAAATACAGTAACAGTTATTTCGGCATCTCTTCTATAAATATACATATCTAATGTTTGTTGTCTTTGATCTAAATTAATAACACCAGCATACCAAACATTAGTTAATAATGTTTCGTTTATTTTATATGTTTTATCGTTCAATTTGAAAAATAAATTTCCACCTTTATAGTAAATGTTGTATCCAAGACTGTTAGTAGAATCAAAATTATTCAATAGATTATATTCTATACCACTTAGAATATCATAATTTGTAAACATTGTAGTATTAGGTCTAAGATCAACATCAAAAAAATTGTTGAATTTAAACCAGAATATAAAACTTCTATTATCCGATTTTTTAAGATTTTGTTCTAGTTTAGTATAATTCACAGCAGTTTTATTAAATATTGTCGTATTACTTAAATCATAATATTGTCTAAGTGGTTTGAAATTGTCAACAACCATAGTTTCTTTAGTTATTGTAACTTTTGTACTTATTGTGTGTCTTATTTTATCAAATGATGTTGGATAAGTTTGTATCTTATTTGATATTTGTTCTTCTTCAAGTTTATTGTCTGCGCCAAATATTTGATTAATTGTTGTATTATTCGTCAAATTATCAATTGCTGTTTTTGAATCAGGAACAAGATTTCTAATATTTGGTTTAAATTCATATTTCTCTAAAATACATTTGTAATAAGTAGCAGAATTCATAATATCTTTATATGCTTGTGCATGTTTTATGTAATACAACATATTTGATTCACATATATAAATGATATCATCTTCGGCAGGTCTTTTTGTTATACCAAAAGCATTTTTAAAATCATCTTTCATAATATGAACTTCAAACACATCAAATAAATCCAAATTAAATTGATTTATGATAATTGATTGAACCGGAAATTTATTATCAGGAACAATAACTTTTATTCTTTTCATATCAATTATATTTTTCAAAGTATATTCGTGCATATATTTATCTATTCCAAATCCGTCTGGATCTGTTAAATGATATTCAACAGTCCATCCAAATATTTGAGAAACTTGATTACCTAATAAATTTGCAAATTGTGTTATTTTATCAAATTGATATGGATTCCACATC
>CAZCJR010000097.1:14948-18449 GCA_964499225.1 uncultured Cellvibrionaceae bacterium
CAAATTGTGTTATTTTATCAAATTGATATGGATTCCACATCTCACTCGCATTATTAATATTTTCATTATTTATGGCTAATGTCATATCTGTATATTGTTGATATGAACCTAAACATGATGTATAAAAATCTTTATTTATTGTAGATGATCCAGGCATACCAGGTGTATTTTGCATACTTGTTAAACAATCTTCTTTCAATCCGTATCTATTGGTTTTCAAATAATTAGCTGAGACATTTTGAAAATCTCCTTCTAAAATTATATCATAAACCATTAATCCTTGGTCACCGGTATTTGTTATTGAATACTCAACTTTAGCAAATCTTATTGGATTTAATTTTATAGTTGAAATATTTTCTGTTGTTAATTGTTCCCAAGGTGTATGTGTTCTTCCATCATCTTGTGTAAATCTATATTTTATATCATAATTACTATGTGGTGCAGAAAGTACAGAAAAATTATCTATAGAAAATATTTTATATATGTCGGCTGGTGCCAATATAACCATATCACCTTCATTTTGTAATTCAGCTTCACTTTCAAATGTACTTAAAGCATATTCACCAGATAAAACAATATTATCAACATATAATGTAGCATTTGATGATCCATCTAATGTTCTAAAATAATATAATTCTAATTGGAAATTTTCACAAGAATTTAATGTTAATCCAGATATATCACTTATTGGCAATAATTCTGACCAACTACCACCATTAACATATTTAAACAATTTCGTAAAATAAATAATGGAGGTTTCTCCTTCTGTTTGATCAGAAAAAGTTTTTATATTAGATATACCTGTAATAACAGGTGTTACAAATGTTGAACCATTATCAGTTATATCTTGTGGACCACCAATGAAACTTAATGTATATGTTTCATCAAATTTTTTACTCAAAATATAATTTAAATTTGGCATGTATTAAAAAATTGTTTTTTCTTAGATTTCATTTTTAATATATATTAAAAAACATTAATATAAAAATGAATATTCAATCAAGTAATTTATTAGCTGGAACAAGCAAGATTATAAAAGTAGTAAATGGTTGCATTATAGCTACGGAAGGACCAAATATGATTAGTAAAATGGGTTTAGGTGGTTTAAGTATAAATTATGATTCGGTAATGACTACAAGACAAACATTAAAAAGTGAAAGTAGAGATACACCAATCATGTACGCCTTTCTCGGAACGAACATAACCTTCCTGACCCTTGTTCCTAAGTATGGAGGTACATCACCATATACTTGTTCAGGTTCTTCAAATTATTTAGAATATTATTATGATGATGAACCATTAGTTCGAAGAACTTTAACAGATATTCTTGTTCTTTCTGGTGATGCCGATCATAGAATACCACAAATTTATTTATATAATCCAACAGCATATACAGTAACTATTGATATTATGGCTGCAAATCTCGATGAAAATGAAATCTCTACAACATTGGTTCCAACATTCACTGAATTAAATGGACTTTCTTATAATTCTGTTAGAAGTGATCAAATTTTTAGTGTAACAAATACAGGTTCAACCCAATTTGAAATTTATGATATTAATGGTAATATTCAAATGGTGATACCTTATAATAAAATAGATATTATTACGATATCTGAAAAATTATTAACAATTTCAACTAAATCAGATGATTCCGTTAAATTAACATTTTTAAGTTCATTTAATGCCAAACAAGCATTAAGTATAATGAGTTGGGTTATGGA
Source organism: uncultured Cellvibrionaceae bacterium (assembly GCA_964499225.1). Lineage (GTDB taxonomy): Bacteria > Pseudomonadota > Gammaproteobacteria > Pseudomonadales > Cellvibrionaceae > Cellvibrio. The sequence continues at coordinate 16,673 of CAZCJR010000097.1, forward strand.
ATCAACAATTGATAGATATATCACATCAAATTATCCTGGATTAGATACAACAGCACCAAGCATAACTTGGAAACCTTACCAAACACCACAAGAAATGACATATTCTCTTGGTGTTGTTAACAAAACAGCTATTAGAACATTTTTTATATCAGGTGTTACTGACTATGATGATAGTGGATATGTAAGAGACGGTATAATAAATGCGGCAGATGTAGATTTAATAATCGTAAATACTACAACCGGTGATCAAGTTACAGAAATAACTGAAGATGGTAATTATTCAGTAACATTTGTTGTTACTGATTTAGCAAGTAATTCAGTAAGTTCAACAAAAACCATAGTTGTTGATGCACTACCACCAATAATATATTATAATACTTCTGCAATCACATACAATATTATGGATTTAACTGGTGATACTTCAACACCAGGAACAATAAACTATGCTGATATTAGAACATATTACATAAACTATGTAGCTGATGCTGTTGATATTATTATACCTAATAGTTCAGTAGATATTGTTATATCATCTGGTGCTACGATATTTACATCAATTACTGGAATAGGATATTATGATATATCATTTAGTGTATCTGATTATTCATCAAATATAACAACTGGAAATACAAGCCTGACAGTGACGGAAAGTGTAGCACCAGTTATCACATATAATAATGTCTTTACAGGAAATACATTCTATATGTCAACAGGAACAACAGGATTATCTTGGATTGACATTAGAACATATGCTGTATCTGGCGTTAGTGATAATTATGATACAAGTTTAACAATTAATGACATAACATTAACAGGAACAACATTCCCTATCGTCACTACGGGAACTACAACTATCACATTTAATGTTACTGATAGTTCTGGAAATGAAGCTAGTGATGATAAAATATTGATCACTTAATGGCAACATATAGCTTAGGAAATTTTATAAATGACCCATCACCAAATGATAGGTTCATGATGATATATAATAGTGCTGACGTTTTAGTTTGCACCATTGACCCATATTCATCTACATTTTTTCAAAAATCTAAATATATTTACATCGTTACTGATGGAAAAATGAATTATGACAATGTTCTAGATTTTTCTATTGAATCAGAAGGTGCCGCTGCTCTTGCCAGATTAAATGATGTTAAAAAATTATTTATAGATAGGACTAATAATACATTATCTACTACTGTTAATATTAATGAATTTAGTGAACATACAGGAAACACAAATCTACACATAACTTCGATTGAAAGATCTGCATTAAATGAAACAAACAATCTTTCAGATTCAAATCCATTTGCAACAATTGCTGATATATCAATTGCTTCAGGTGATACGAAACAAGTAAAAGTTTCAGGTGGAGATGATACGGAAGGATATTTAGAAAATAAATTAACAGGATCTACATACATTACATTAGATGTTTTAAATAATAATAGTGCGGAAACATTACGTATGAGTGTTGTTGGTTTGACACCATTAACAACATTTTATAATCATACCGGAAATACTACTAACCCACATCAAGTAACTATTGAACAAATCAGTGGTGTAAGTTTATCAGTTTATAGTGCAGGTTTAAATATTTCTATTTATAATGCTTTTACTGGAATTACGGCACCTAATACTTATGCAACAATAGTGGATTTAAATAATCATACAGGAAATACTAATAATCCTCATAATGTGACGTTATTTCAATTGAGTGGTGTTTCTTTATCAACATACAATACATATACAGGAAATACATTATTGTCTTTGAGTG
>CAZCJR010000098.1:0-18150 GCA_964499225.1 uncultured Cellvibrionaceae bacterium
TTGATTTGTACAACTTCGATTTCGATGCCGTATTTTTTTGCCCATTTGTCGACAATCTTTTGCTCGGCGCCGTAGCCCCAAGGCATCCAGCCAACATAGATGGACCAGCAGACTTTAAATGGCTCGGCAGCACTGGCAAAAGCGGCGGAAAGGGAGAGTGTAATAGCCAGTAATACTTTTGTAAGGCGGGATTGAAGCAACATGAATAACCTCCAGCGGTTTTGGTGACATCGGCGCAAGCAAATGGGAGCACTCTGGCGGTTAGGCCATTCCATCTCCCGGGCTTTTATCCCGCCGTGTAACCTCAAGACAGTCGCGGGCGTTTAGCCTTACCTGCCTTGGGAGGTCGGAAGCTCTCGGACCAGGCATCGCTCAAATTACTCGAGTGACCGGAACCCTAGCCTCCTATTTTGTAAAACATTGTGTTTACAGCTTATTGAATAGCTAAAACCACCCAGAGTGCGAATCAGTTATTACGGATTATTCATCGCAATATGGGTGCCAATTTTTTAATCGCCTGATTTTCATGGGAATTTGTAGATTCGATAGGAGAGAGCTACGCTTTTTTGTGTTCCATGATGGGGCGGTGGTCAGTGCGGATGGGGTTGTTTTGGTGCGCTCGAGCTCGGTCCAGTCCGGATTGTTATCTTGGCTTGCAAAAAGTGAGGATTTACTTATCTTTCAGCGGGCTAGATTTGCGCCCTCGCAACTTTCGGCGCAGATCGTGCTATTTTTAATCTAACCGTGCGCCAATAGCCGTATTCTCTGGAAGAAATCGCACAAGCTGTTAAGATTGTCGCTCAGGACAACCTATATAGAAGATATGTTCATCTAGTCTCTAGGTTCGCAGGCCCTGATTCCATGCTCGGTAAGAGTCTACCCAGCTTGGACATTTAGGCGCTAGGGAATAGGAAAATCATGGAAAAACACGGAATAACTATGCATAACTCAGGCTTACCTGACTCTGATACTAACAAGTCTTCTCCGTATTCTGCGGTAGCCATGTCAGAGCAATTGGTCATTCAGTATCTAAAACACTGTCGCGATTTGACGCGCGGCTTTGTTTATCGTGTTTTCCCTAATTTTTGGCGGCAGTGGTGCAAACAGATTCTGGAAATTGCCGAACAAGCCAAGTCCAACAAAGATCAAGTCGCCCTCTACGAAACTCAAAATCTGCTTGCTGCCGTGCAACAGGCGGCAGAGCAAGAGTTCTGCCAGCATTTGGCGAATGGTTTTGTAAAATTCAAGAATAAATCCCTCAATACCCTGACCGGCGAAGAACGCTTTAGTGGCGACATTCTCTCGCTGGTGGAACATTCCGATCTCGAAGAAACAATTGCTATCACGTCTATTACCCATCGTGCCGACAACTTTTTTGCCGAGCAACTCTGGGCGGTTCAACAACGTTTGGCGTTATTGAATGATGGCGAGAAGATCGACGAACGCGCTAATCCGGTCAGCCCAGTGCAGTTTTGTGAGTCGCTGCGTAAATTACTCAGCAATCTTGATATCGACGTTAAGACCAAAATTATTGGTTACAAGCTGTTTGATCAGGATGTGATTGGCATGCTTGACGGGCTTTACGACGAAATAAATGATTATTTGATCCGCCAGAACTTGCTGCCCAATCTGCGCTTTGTGCCCACCAATGACAAACCGGCAGCAGCTAAAGCCGAAGACGCAATGCAGGATGATCCCTTCGAGCGCAAGGATCAGTCTGCTGATGAGCAACAACAAGTTGAAGACGAGCAGCAGCATCAGCGCCGCGCGAGCGACAAGCTGCTGAGTGGCGCGCTCAATCCCAACGATATCCAATACCAAAATAGCCTATTGAATGCGATTCGCCTGTTGCAGACCCATGTCACCCAGGCGCTACCCGCCATTCAGGCGGCGACTTTTACGCCGCAAGCTATTGCTGCAGGTCAGGCAGCGAATAGCCCGGTGATCAATCCCAATGGTGCGGTGGCGGCCACGCCAGCAGTGGCTTCTACGTCACTGACTAATTTGCAGGTTTACACCCAGAACCAATTGGTGGGTGTGCTTGAGCAGATGCAGACCAAGGCCTACAACCTTACGCAAGAAGTGCTCGCCAATCACGAGTCAGGCCCGGTGCCAATTGCAGCGCAAACAGTGGCCGAGGTTGGCCGCAAGATGATGGAGCAGATTGCCAGCGAGAATGAAAACGGCGCGGTTGAAGCGGGCGATATGCAGACTATTGATCTAGTCGGTATGCTTTTTGATTACATGCTCTCCGACGATCATTTACCCGATTCCGTTAAGGCGTTGCTCAGCTATTTACATACGCCTTTCCTGAAAATTGCCTTTATTGATAAGGGTTTTTTTGAGCAGCCTGAACACCCGGCGCGCGTCTTACTCAATAGTCTCGCCGAGGCGGGGGTTCGCTGGGTGAGTAATGATGGCAGCGACCAGTACGATATCTTCACCAAGATTAAAACCACCGTATTCCGCTTGCTGCAAGAATTTAAAAATGATGTGCGCATCTTTGCCGAGTTGCTCATCGAATTTAATGCTTATACCCACAATGTCGCTCGCCGTCAGGAACTGATGGAACGCCGTGCGTTGGAGAAAGCCCAAGGCGAAGAAAAACTGCGCGAAGCAAAAATTCAGGTCAACAATGAAGTGCGCGGGCGTACAGATAACAAGGACATGCCGTCAGCGATTCTCTTGTTGCTGTTACAGCCTTGGTCGGACTATCTCTCATTTGTATTGCTCCGTTACGGCGATAAATCCGACAGCTGGAAGCGCGCGCTGCAAGTCATTGATGATTTGCTCTGGACGCTTGAACCCAAGACCAAGCAGCCAGACAAGATTAAACAAATGGAGTTGCAGGATACCCTGCTGGCAGCGCTGGAGCGCGGTTTTGAAACTATCGGCTACGAGCAGGCCAAAGGTCGCAAGCTACTGGATGCGGTGATTTCTCTGCAGCGTATGGCTTTGTTGAGCCGTAAAGCCGAACCGGCTCCTGCCCCCATGCGCACCAAGCTTGAATTGTTGGCGGCTGAAAAAGCGGGCCACAATACGGAACAGGTTCACCCCGTACTACCCGAAGAAGCCAAGATTGTTGATAGCCTGAAGATGGTAGAGTTTGGTACCTGGTTTGAATTTGAGGGTGGTAAACGCCTGAAAGTGGCTTGGTACAATAAAAAGACCCAACATTACATGTTAGTGGATCAGCAGGGGCGCAAAGTGTCACTCGCTGCTGGCCTGCAACTGGCGCGAGATATGCTCGCGGGACGTGCGCGTATTATTGCGGGCAGCACAAAACCGTTTTTTGAACGCGCATTGGAAAATATTTATCACCCCCTCAATGAACGAGCCGATAGTCTTAAAACCGGTAAAGCATCATGACCCACAACTGCTCGCGTGAACATGACAGGGAGTTGGAACGCCATACGATTAATGGCGATGTGGATGTGTATGACAGTCTGCGCGATCAATACGTGGGTCGCCTGGTCAATATTCACACCCAGGGATTAATGATTGTCGGCGACGTCGCCATGGAGGAAGATCGTCTTTATACCCTGGATTTGCATGTGCCCGAACCGGTAAATGGGCAGTTGGTTATCCAGGTGGGCGCTGATTGCCTCTGGGCTAGAGATGCAGATTTGTCGGGTAAGCACTGGATCGGTTTTTCTATTATTGATGCTTCTCCACAGGCAAGCGAATCGATACGCGCATTGGTTGAGTTACTTGGCGAGGCATACTAGCCCCGCGTTGCGCCGATTAAAATTCGCTTCGGATCCATCAAAATAAATCAGTAAATACAATTCCCAACGCAAAAATTTCCATATCGGTATCGTAGTCAATCAGGCTATGACCATAGCCCTTGAAATATTTGAACTGTCCGCGCAAGTTTGAGCTAATCGGAAAACTCCAGCCCAGCTCCATCGCTCCTTTATTATCGCCATCCAAATTATTTCGCAGCATCGCGTTAAAAATGTTGTCTTTACGTTGATATCCCGCGTTGAACTCAACGTTGCCCATGTAGTCGGTGATATCTGGATTGTCGTCGCCATGGGGATCGCCGGGGAATTCTTGCTCCGGTTCGGGAATGCGATACCAGGGGTTGAGTGAGAAAGCAAAATTACCGCGTTCAAAAACCGAATTAAGCATCACACGATTCCAACTGCGAGACAGCAAACCACCCAAGCCATTGGATTGATGATTTAAAGAAAATTCATTGATGCGATTATTGAAACCGAGTATCTCCCAATCGTTGGTGAAGCTCAGAATAAACTCCGGCTGATGATCGGTTGAGCGAAAGGGCGCTGAGTCGGTATCGTTATAAACCTGCCAGAGCGAATGGTTGGTATAACCGAGGTAGAGGTGACCGTTATCACCAAAAATATCTTCGCGAACCAAAATCTTGATACTTAATTGGAATTCAGCTTCAGTCTTGCTCAGGGTGCTTAACGATTCTGAATTGTTATTGCGATAGGGCACGGTATTGGGGTGGCGCGTGTAACTGACCGGGAAAAAATAATTTCGCTTGTGCGGCGTCAACATAAAACGATTGGAGCGGTTGAGTGCTTCCAGTGTCATGCGTTTTTTTAGCAGTGGCGTTTCGCGCACCTCTGCGACGGCGGGTGAGGTCTCGCTTATTGCAGCTTGTTGCGATTCACTTTTGCGCTGGTCGTGTAGCATGCGGCAAGCATCTTTCAGCTGGCGGATGGTCATACTTTCAGCGGCGCCTACTACCGATGCCTGCAGGCAGGTGTTCATTGCCTCGGTAGTCAGTTCTGGCTCGGAAACAAATTCATCGGTGGCAGTAAAAAACTCGGCATTTACGGTGGTGGCAAAGAAAATCAGGCTCAATGGCCAGATATAACGCATGGAGAATGTCTCTAAAGTGGCTTTGGGCTATTGTAGGGATTACTCCCTGAGAGGCAAGCACAAGCTCTGCCTCCTTCAATAAGATTGCACCCACACCTCAATGTCTTGCTCGTGCCACTGGGTTAGCAGTTGCACACCCTCATCAACCACTCTTAGATAAACATCAATAATATCGGTCGCCAAGCTAAACAGGCGGCTTGAGTCGGTATTGATTTGGTGAGCATTTACGACATCGCTCTCCACCATCGAGAGTAAGAACTCCAGTTTGATTTCGTAGCTTTTAAGTTGGCTTAACAGGGTTAAATCACTGTCAAGCAATCCCTCAAGGCGCTTAGTCTGGTGCCGCAGTTTCTCGTTATTCACGCGCGTGCATTGAATGACGTAGCGCAATTTGCTGGCGAAATCTTTGTCGCAATAACCGAGCGCCGAAGCGTAGGTCGCTAAAGCGCGGATACGCCCGATCTGTTCAGCAACTGCTGGCATTAGACGAGTAGCAAAATGCAGCACCTCCAAATATTTGAAACGGTTAGGGAAGAGGGCTTCATCGGCATGGATGACTTTAGGTTCGACCATTTCCGGCATGGACTGGGAGGTAGGTTGCTCCAGCTGTTTGCCAAGCGCCGCAACCATGCTCAGCAATTGTTCGATGAGATGGCAGTGCAGCTCGTAGTTATCGATTACCGCATCTTCCTGCCAATCGCGGCTGATGGTCAGCCAGGCATTGCTCAGGTTTTCCTGATCGCGCGGGCTCAGCAGAGAAGAGCTTCGTGCGGAAAATGCCTGGAGCAACTCCAATCGGCGCTCCAGTTGTATTTGCAAGTGCGATAGCTCATCGCGAAATTGCTGATTGCCACCCAGCGTGCCCATGGTCATACCGCGATGGCGCTGTACTGCCTTAATCATGTGAATCAGCTGCTTCGCGAGTGTTAATGCATCCAACCGTTGATGATAGAGGTCGCAGAAGTGTGCAAATTCGCTTGCGCCTTTGCCGCGAGATGGTGCAATCGGGGCTGCCCCCTGTCTGTTGCTGGTGCTTGCTGCCATTCTTTGCTCTACTCCAGTGCCGAAAAAACCTGGCTTTGTTGCTTTCAGCGCCCTTATCAAGGCGTCAGGTTTGAGTTGGAGTTACTACAGCAACAGCTATGCCAGCAACTGTCGTGGAAGATACATAGGCCAGTCAAAACTAGGCGATGACCATTCAGTAATATATGATTAATGAGACTAGTGGGTGTGGCCCTAAGCCGCATCACTCGATAAAAACAACGATAACAACGCCGTGATTGGAGCCTTTCATGCCCGCCAAACCTGTAAAAAAAATCCTGATCGTCGGTGGCGGTACTGCCGGGTGGATGACGGCGGCCTATCTGGCGCGCTGGTTAGAGAAGGTGGATATTCAGGTCACATTGATTGAATCCGAACTCATTGGCACCGTCGGCGTCGGCGAGGCAACTGTGCCCGGTATTCATCAATTTATTAAAGATCTGGGTATTAAAGAAAGCGAATTTATCACCGCGACTAATGCAACATTCAAACTCGGAATTGCGTTTGAAAATTGGGCGGGAAGCGATAAAACTTTTTTTCATCCTTTTGCCGGTTACGGTGTGCAAATTGAAGATCGGTCTTTTTATAAAACCTGGTGGGCTGCTAACAAACAGGGCTACACAGAAGGGTTAGATAAATTTTGCCTTTGCACTCAATTAGCAAAAGCAGGCAAGTTCGCGTTGCCCAGTTTCGATGAGAGCAGTCGCTTGGCCTGGTATAACTACGCCTACCATTTTGATGCATCGCGCTTTGCAAAATTTTTGCGTGAGTACGCAGAAAAAAGACATGTTCACCGTATTGAAGGCAAAATTAATCACGTCCAATTAGATACCAATACAGGCTTTATTCAATCCGTTGTGATGGATTCAGGGCAGGTAGTAGAGAGCGATTTATTTGTCGATTGCACCGGCATGCCCGCACTGTTAATTGGTAACGCTCTCGGTGTCGGCTACGAAGATTGGAGCCATTGGCTCCCTTGCGACAGCGCCTTAGCGGTACAAACCACAAGTGTTGCCGAGCCTGATTCATTCACTCGCTCGTCGGCGCGCACCGCAGGCTGGCAGTGGCATATTCCACTGCAGCATCGTGTGGGCAATGGTTATGTCTATTCAAGTCAGTTTATTTCCCACGAACAAGCACGCGAAGAATTGCTGAATAATTTAACGGGTGAGCGAGTTACTGATCCAAAACTCATTCGTTTCAACACGGGTATGCGCAATAATTTTTGGTTTAAAAATTGTGTCGCGATTGGCCTATCGAGCGGATTTCTGGAGCCGCTGGAATCCACCAGCATTTCGTTGATCCAAACCGGCATCGCCAAAATGACGGGCTTTCTGGTGAATTTTGAAATTGATGAAAAACACGTGGCAGAGGCTAATCGCTTGAATCGATTGGAGTACGAACGCATTCGCGATTTTATTATTCTGCATTACAAATTAAATGGTCGCTCAAATCCGTTTTGGCAACATGTCAGAGCGATGTCCATCCCCACAACCCTTGAAGAAAAAATGGCGGTGTTCAGGAATTCCGGCGATATAAAAATGTTAGAGCAGGAGTCTTTTCAAGAGGAGAGTTGGGTAAGCATGTTCTATGGTTTTGGACAGCAACCCTCAAACTTGGTGGCCTCAACGGACCCCGAAAAAATTCATACCATTATGGATAAGATGAAGACTGCTATCGAAAAAGGTGCTCAGCTCGCTCCAAGCCACTCGGAATTTATCCAAACGGTTAACCAGCCTTAGGCTGACTCGTCCAGCCACTCCCGCGCGCTATGTCCTCCAAGGGTTGTAATCTAATCCTGATATCTACCCACCGATTCGGCCGTGCGGGCATCGGGCTTTTCATCATGTAACCATCGCTACTGCCTTGTTTGTTTGCGCATCGAAGCGATGAAGCCTGTCGCCTTAACAGACACTGTTTCCTTTTGTAGCACCTGTTTTACGGGATTTGTTGTCATAGGTAATAAATCTTGCACGTATAAAAACATTCCCTTAGCATTGGTTCTAATAGTCATATAAACCATATTAAAGTTATGAGAAATCCTATCCAAATTACCAGTAAATTTACGGCGACCAGCTCTGTTTTGGTGCGCCGTATTTTCACGCTAACTCTTCTGTGTTTGGGTGCGATAAATGTGGCTGCCGCGCCAGCCCCGCTATCTGTTTGGTTCGACCAGCCCGCCAGCGATTGGGAAAGGGAAGGTCTACCGATTGGTAATGGCGCCATGGGCGCGGTGATTGCGGGCGGCGTCGCTAGCGATCTCATCCAGTTCAATGAAAAAACGCTGTGGACTGGCGGCCCCGGTGTAAAGGGTTATGACTTCGGTTGGCCCGAACAACCGCAAACGGTGGCGTTAAATCAAGTCAGAAAAACTATCGCGACCAATGGCGCAATAACCCCGGAAGCCGCCGCCACATTGTTGGGGCGCAAAATCACCGCGTATGGTGATTACCAGACATTTGGTGATTTGGTCTTAGACTTTGCCAGAAATGACAGCGATGTCAGCGACGTTAACAACTACAAGCGCGAGCTGTCACTCACCGATGCACAAGTCACGGTGACTTACACGCAGGGCGGCGTGAATTACACGCGCGAATATTTGGCGAGTTATCCCGCTGGAGTGATCGCGATAAAACTCAGCGCCGATCAACCGGGAAAAATTTCGTTCACTGTCGGTGTTAATGCGCCCGACAATCGCTCACTCGCAACCCGTATTGATCAGGGTCGTATAACTGCCACCGGAAAATTAAACAGCAATGGTTTGCAGTTCGAAGCGCAAGTGCAACTGCTCAACCAAGGCGGTACACGCGAGGCAATCGACAACAAAAAAGTCCGTGTAAAAAATGCCGATGCCGTAGTGATTTTGTTGGCGGCAGGTACTGATTATCAGCAGCAATATCCGCAGTATCGCGGCGCACATCCGCACGCACAAATACAACAGCGGATGGATGCTGCCGTCGCAAAACAATTTGCGCAGTTGCAAGCAGAGCATCGCGCCGATTACCAGTCACTGTTTAATCGTGTGAACTTAACCATTGGTCAGGCAGCGCAGGCGCAACCAACACCGGCACTGCTTGCCCAGTATAAAAAAGGTAATGCAACGCTTGATCGCACACTCGAAGCGACCTATTTCCATTTTGGCCGTTACTTATTGATCGCCTCTTCTCGGGCCGGTTCGCTGCCCGCGAATTTGCAAGGTGTGTGGAACAATTCCATCACCCCGCCATGGAATGCCGACTACCACGTCAATATCAATTTGCAGATGAATTACTGGTTGGCAGAAACCACCAACTTACCGGAATTGATGGAGCCCTATTTTGATTTTGTCGATAGCTTGGTTGAGCCAGGAAAAATATCCGCGCAAAAAACGGCCGGTGTCGATAAAGGTTGGGTGCTGTTTCTAAATACCAATATTTGGGGCTTCACTGGCGTGATTGATTGGCCCACTGCTTTTTGGCAGCCGGAAGCCGCTGCTTGGTTAGCGCAGCATTACTATGAACATTACTTGTTTTCTGGTGATGAAAAATTTCTACGCGAGCGCGCTTATCCGCTCATGAAAAGTGCGGCGGAATTTTGGTTGGAATTTCTTATCAAAGATCCGCGCGATGGCAAGTTAATCGTATCGCCCAGTTTTTCTCCCGAGCACGGCTCCTTCACCAATGGCGCCGCCATGAGCCAACAGATCGTATTTGATTTGTTGCGTAATACCCATGCCGCTGCCGACATTATTGGTGATAAAAAATTTACTCGACAAGTTGCAAAAAAAATCGCGCAGCTCGATAGCGGTATTCGCATAGGTTCCTGGGGGCAAATACAAGAGTGGAAAGAGGATGTTGATGATCCTAAAAATGACCATCGCCACATCTCGCATTTATTTGCGCTGCATCCCGGCAATCAAATCAATGTACTTAAAGATCCAACATTATTGCAAGCCGTGCGCACCACACTCAACGCGCGCGGCGATGGTGGCACGGGTTGGTCGCAAGCCTGGAAAGTCAACATGTGGGCGCGTGCACTCGATGGCGACCGCGCCCACAAAGTATTGGGCGAACAATTACAGCGCAGCACACTCAGCAATTTGTGGGACAACCATCCGCCCTTTCAAATCGACGGCAACTTTGGCGCAACAGCGGGCGTTGCTGAAATGCTGGTGCAAAGCCACAACGGCGAGGTGCATTTGTTGCCTGCATTACCTGCCGCATGGCCAACGGGATCAGTCACGGGTTTGCGCGCGCGTGGCGGAATTACGCTGGACCTGGCTTGGGAAAAAGGCCAGTTAATTTCTGCACGAATTCACACAACCAAGAATGGAAAGGTTCATTTAAGAACCGCTTTGTCATCAGAAAAATATGCACTGACATTAGCGCAAAGTGGCACCGCCGTCGCACTAAAACGCAGAGGAACAAGTGGGAGTTTTACTGCACAAGGAGGAAGCACATATCTCTTAACTGTTCGTAAATAGAAAGCAGCGAGAGAGAACTTTAGGGGTAGTTTACATAATTCTAACTGGAGAACATCATGACAACGAACAACAAACCTGACCATAAAAAAACTTTTCTAAAAAAACAGTTACCCATCTACATCAAAATGGCATCGAGCCTTTCATTGGTTGTCGGTGCGATGAGTGTGGGTGCTCCTGCATTTGCACAAGAATCCGTAGCCGATGAACAAGTCGAAGAAGTGATGGTGACTGGGCAGCGTGCTAGTATCCAATCTGCTCAGGACGTAAAGAGAAATGCAAACGTAGTTGTAGATTCAATCGTTGCTGAAGACATTGGTAAATTGCCCGATCGCAGTGTCACTGAAGCCCTGCAACGTGTTCCCGGTGTAACCGTTGGCCGTTATACCAATAACGATGCTGAGCACCCTGCTGCGGAAGGTAGTGGAGTTGCTGTGCGTGGTTTGACACAAGTTCGCGCCGAATTAAACGGGCGCGATGTTTTCTCTGCGGCAAGTGGCCGTGGTTTGAGTTTTGAATCCGTTCCTGCTGAATTAATGTATGCGGTTGATACTTATAAAAGCCCATCGGCCGATATGATTGAAGGCGGTTTGGGCGGTACCGTGAATTTGCGCACGCGCATGCCATTCGATTCGGATGGCCAGGTAGTTAGCGTTTCTGCGAAAGCGAACTATGGTGATCAAATCGAAGAAACTAACGGTGAATATTCCGGTTTGTACAGCAATCGTTGGGAAACCGATGCTGGTGAATTTGGTATCCTCGTAAATGCTTCTACCTCTGATTTGTCCACGCGCTCAGACCAAGTGTATTCCCGAGCGTATTTGCCAAGAGATATTAATGGCGATGACGTATGGGTTTCCAAAGGTGTGGATTGGCGTCGCAACGACCATGAAAGTACTCGTGAAGGCGGTTACCTTGCATTGCAATGGGCGCCGAATGAAAGCACGGAACTTTATTTCACTGCATTCCAAACCAAACACGACAACGTGTATGACGAAAATGCTTTTTTCCTCGAAGGTGGCAATGGCGATCAAGCACTGGTTCCTACTGCGGATGACGATTGGGTTTACAGCGAAAATGGTGCAATGGAATCCGGCACGGTTACCGTCACCAACCCGGCGCAATGGGGCCTTGATTTTGGTACCAGTACTCGTTGGGCACAAAACGTTTCAAAAACAACAGATTATTCTACGGGTATCAAATGGTCCCCTGATGACTACTGGAAGTTTTCTGCCGATTTACAGTATGTAAAAGCGGAAGCAAGAGTTGATGATTACACCTTGGGTTTGAAAGTTATTCCTGCTTCAGCCTACATGGATGGAATCGGAACTGAAACCCCATCCATTATTGTTGACCCTGCATACATGACCAACTTTGCCAATTACAACCTTGGCCAAGCGATGACTCACTTTGAGCGCAATGAAGCAGAAGCGAAAACCGGACGCATTGATGCGGAATATGATTTTGATGGTGCAGTGATTAAATCGGTAAAAGCAGGTGTGAGATATTCCGAGAAAACGGGTGACAACACTAACACCGACTACGATTGGAATACCCGTTACGCAACCTGGTTCGGATTTGATAAAAACTCAATCCCCAAAGTGACTCAAGAGCAAGCAGATAATTACCTGACCTTATATTCGTTTGGTGATTTCCAGCGCGGCGATGTTGCTGTTCCTGCGGCGGGTTATTTGTATTCTTCTGAGGCCGCCAGAAATTTCCGTGCAACAACCGACGCAGTCAATGCCGATTGTGAAACGGGCGGCGCTTGGTGGTGTGCAGACAGCGTATATTCCGATTGGACTCGTTTGGAAAAACCGGAATATAGAAACTTCCAAGAAGAAACATCAATTGCTATGTATATGATGGCTAATTATGGTTTCGATGATTTGGCGATGCCAATAGACGGTAATATTGGTGTACGCGTTGTGCAAACTGATATGCATGCGACGGGTAACTTTATAACCAATTCGGCTTCAGTTAATGGCGTTGAGAAAGTTAAACGTAGTGTAGAGCCTTTTGAGGCAAAAACCAGTGATAGCCATGTGCTTCCAAGTTTCAACTTGCGTATGCAAGCAACGGAAGATATTTATATTCGATTTGCTGCGTCCAAGGCAATTTGGAACCCTGCTTTCTCTGAAACCCAGGCAAAGATAACGGCTAGTCCTGATCTTGATGAGGTCGGCAATATTGAATCGTTTAATATTAGCCAGGACACCAATCCTTACCTTAAACCGATGGAGGCAAACCAGTTTGATTTGTCGGCAGAGTGGTATTTTGATTCGAATGGCGGTATGGCTTATGCGGCTCTGTTTAATAAACAAGTCAAAGATTTCTTTAAAAAGAATACAGAAGCTATCGAAATTGGTGGTTACCCTGGTCAGGCAGTCTGGTTGGACAACATAGGTAGTGGTGATATCAATGGTGTGGAGATCGGGGTTAATAAATTCTTTGATCAGCTGCCTGCACCCTTTGATGGTTTGGGAATTCAAGCAAACTATACCTATATAGATAGCAGCGCGGATATTCCGTTGAATACCCAACCTGAAAGCGGGGATACATTGGCAGGTGCAGCGCCATTGGATACTGACCGATCTTCTTACGGACAGTTGCCTATTGACCAACTTTCGAAAAATGCATTCAACCTCATTGGTATGTATGAAAAAGATGGTTTCTCTGCTCGCTTGGCCTATTCATGGAGAAGCAAATACTTGATTACCTGGGGTGGTAATGGTTTTGATCCAGACTTCAATGATGGATTAGGTGGTAAGGCTCGCATTCCCGTATACAACGATGATTACGGCCAATTAGATGCGTCTGTTAGTTATACCTTCCTCGACAATTACACTATCACTGCGGAAGCATCCAATCTGCTGCAAGAGAAAACTGTCGGTATTATTGATCAAAACAGCGCAGGCGATCATGTAGCATATTCTTATGCACAAGATGCCCGCTTTGCAGTTGGCATACGCGCCAGGTTTTAATAGTTAGTGCGCAGTAAACCTTGCCTCGAAAGGGGCAAGGTTTTTTTCATTTTTGAGTCAGTGATTTTTTGCTGATATTATCATTCTCGATCTTAACTACTACACATCCAAAAACATAACGAGAAACAACACAGGTTTTACTTATGTCAAACACATCTCATTTTAAAAAATCATTGCGTTGGGTCGGTTTGCTATGTGGTACAGCATTGCTGTCCATCACTACACAGGCTCAGCAATTACCCGAGCTCGTCACGAAAAATGGTCGCCATGCGCTTATGGTGGACGGTGCGCCGTTTATTATGCTGGGTTCGCAAGCTAACAACTCCAGCAATTATCCCTCTGCGCTAAAAGAGGTTTGGCCTTCCATGGAAAAAATGCACGCCAATACCTTGAGTATTCCGGTTGCATGGGAGCAAGTGGAACCAGTTGAAGGCCAGTTTGA
The DNA here is from genome assembly GCA_964499225.1 of uncultured Cellvibrionaceae bacterium. GTDB lineage: Bacteria > Pseudomonadota > Gammaproteobacteria > Pseudomonadales > Cellvibrionaceae > Cellvibrio. Next base: position 13,781 of record CAZCJR010000098.1, read on the forward strand.
TTTTTCTTACGTGGATGTGTTGTTAAAACAAGCGCGTGAGCGCGATGTAAAAGTCGTTCTGCTGTGGTTCGCCACCTGGAAAAATAATGCACCGCACTATGCACCTGCCTGGGTGAAGTTGGATAACAAACGTTTCCCGCGCGTAGTAAAACAAGATGGCGATACGCAGAATTCAATGTCGCCGCTGGGCAAGAATACCTTAGAGGCGGACAAAAAAGCCTTTGTCGAATTGATGAAGCATCTGAAAAAAACTGATAAAGATCACACCGTGATCATGGTGCAGGTGCAAAATGAAGTGGGCACCTATGGCGCCGTGCGCGATTTCTCCGCTGCCGCCCAACAACAATTTAATGCACCAGTGCCTGCCGATTTAATCGATACATTGAACTTAAAACCCGGCACCTGGCCCCAAGTATTTGGCAAAGATGCAGATGAGTTTTTTCACGCTTATTACATCGCTAAATACTGCAATGAAATTACGGCTGCGGGAAAGGCAGTTAAAAATTTACCCATGTACGTAAACGTAGCATTGCGCAATCCGTTTAACCCGGGTTTGCCTGGGCAATACTCCAGCGGTGGCGGTACCGACAATGTGCTGCACATTTGGAAAGCCGCAGCGCCGGATATTGATTTAATCGCGCCGGATATTTATTTCCGCGATCACAAAACCGTGAGCAAAGTATTGGATCTGTATGCCCGTCCCGATAACGCGTTGTTTGTTGCAGAGATTGGCAACGACCAACCTTTTGCACGCTATTTTTATCCCACGTTGGGTAAAGGCGGAATTGGTTTCTCTCCCTTCGGCATGGACGACACTGGCTACACCAATTATCCACTCGGCGCCAAAGACTATAACGATGAAACTATTGAACACTTCGCTCAGGTTTATCGCACCATAGCGCCGAACATGCGCGCATGGGCGAAATTATTATTTGAAAATAACAGCTGGGGTTTTGCCGAGCCGCTGGACACCACCGGCGATAAACAAAAAATCTGGAACGCCGAAGCAACGCCTGAAGAAAAAGAACAACACAACAAAGATCGCGCTGCAGCACTCACGCAATTAGTCGACGCTGGCTTGTGGGATATAGAAGTCACCTATGGACGCCCCATGTTTTGGATTGCACCACCAGAAGGTAATACTCCTGCCGCCGGTGGCGCATTGGTTGCGCAATTGAGCGATAACGAATACCTGGTTACCGCACACAAAGCACGTGTTGAATTTAAACCTTCTGCAGAATTGGCCGATCAAAAATACATGATTGAGCGCGTAGAAGAAGGTTATTTTTCAACAGAGAAGGGGAAGAAAGGCGAGTGGGTAATGGAGCGGGTCTGGAATGGTGATCAAACCGACTGGGGTATGAATTTCAGTCATCGTCCGGTCACATTGAAAGTAAAAATGGCCGCGTATAAAACGAATTAAAATAACGTAAACGGGCAAGGCGCAATAGCAAAGCGTAGGGCGCGGCAAGCAGCGCCCCTACAAACACCATCGCTGCCGTAGGGGGCAACTGCCGCTGAAAGCCACACCCAGTAAGGATTTACCAGGTATGAATTTCCGTTCTTTCCGGCGAGGCACTAACTATCTCAACCCGAAAAACGACAGGATAGCGACGATAACAACGATTAGCCCGACGATGTAGATGATTCTGTTCATGATGTTTCCCCTTTCGAGAGATTTGAATGAATTAAACGATGGAAGCGAGTGGTATGCAAAGCAATGCACGCCCATTTTCATCGTACATCGCTCGACAATGGCTCTCCGTGCGGCAGCGCGCTTAAAATATCCGAAACTGCCATCTTTTGTTTCAAAAACGCAAATGTTGCATGCAATTACTTTCTTTGACTCGCGGTCAGATATGACTGTCCGAAAAAGTGGTTCGCTTATCTGCGCAGTTTAAAACCGCTGGGGTAAGACGAAGTTCGGCCGATGCTTCTACTCTTTGCAGGTATTTTGTCGGCTAAAAATATTGGATCTGTCTTATGCCAACCAGAAGCGATAGGTATGTACTAAAACTTTAAATAGAAGATTTTTTTAGTTAAGACTAACGGACTATTGGCGTCGCGGCATCGTTTGAATAAAGTTCACCACGTTGTCTCGCACAGGAGCAATACCTCGAAGCGGCGCTGAAAAAGCCCCTATCAATGTCGTGTGACTCGCACGCTCATACATGTGGAGCGTAACATTCGTTCCGTTCGCACGAAGTTTTGTAGCCAATGCTTCTGTGCTTCGTGTAGGACTCACGAGTTTGTCGTTCACACCGGTACCGAGAAACGTTGGAATGGCTTGGGCAGATCCGAATTCAATGGGTTGCGCTTTGTCAGGATAGTCGGGATGGAAAAAAACAGGCTGCACATCGGGATTATCAGTTGGGAAAAAATCGTAAGGGCCTGCTAATCCGATCCAACCGGCAAGCTCAGTGTTTAAATGACCTGTCGCCGCTAACCATCTTGGATCAAGCGCCAACATCGCGGCGTTATATGCACCTGCGCTGTGACCCATCACGAAGATTCGCTTTGAATCTCCGCCCAATGTCGCTGCATACTCTATTCCGTAGGTAAGCGCCAGCGCACTATCAACCAGGAATTCAGGATAACGAACCTCTGGATAAAGACGGTAATCGGCAACTACTGCAAGTATTCCGTGAGACGCCAAAGCCGCCCCCACAAATTTGTAGTCGCTACGGTCGCCGCTATTCCATGAACCTCCATAAAAAAATACGACTAAGGGCCAGCCTTCGTTGGGCGATGGGCTTTTGGGCGTATAGATATCAAGCATTTGTCGATCAAGCGGTCCATAACTAACACTCTTCAAGTCGTAACCGCCTCCAGCACTGGCTATTGAGTTCAATAACTTAACGGGTGAGCAAGCGGCTAGGCTCAAAAAAGTAATTACAACAATGGATAAAGGAAGTAGTAGTTTCAGCAATGACATTTTAATTCTTCAAAGTTAGTTACCATCACTACGCTCGCAAGCAATTAGCAGATCAATACCCTGTTAGAAAAACTCGCATTTGGAAGTTTTGTCATTCCGGCCATTTTCTTGCCGGGGTCTTGTGTTCAAAACCAAATCGTTAATCGTTGACAGAAAATTCGGCACTCCACTCAGCACGCTCACGGCTTAGCATTAGCATTATATTTTCTCCTTGTGTTCTCCAATGTGGCCTATCGGCCAAGAGCTGGCGTTGGCACATACTGTAGGTTGCCGGTGAGGAACGAACCGCAACATGACATTTCTTCAGCTTGCGATTTAAAGCCCTCATGTGACCGATTGATAAAAAATAAAATTTTAATTAAAAATGCGATATGTAAATCAAGTCGCCGAACTGCGCAGTTCGGCCAATAGTAGATATTAGCGCTTTATGTTGACTAGGAAAGCCCGCCCACATCCTAAGGTTGAATATCTTTCCAAGCCCAAACAAGGCCTTGAGCATAAGCTGAAGCCTTTGTTCCTGCATGCCCCATGTTTTCCGCACTATAAATCATTAATTGAAGATTCGAGTCTTTCCTGTTTTTAATTTTATTCTGGAATTCGGACACGGATGCAACAAAACGAGCGGATTCATTTTGCCCATAAGAAATAAAAAGCCGAGCGCTGAATTTTTTGTTTTCCTTAATGAATTTATCGTCCAGTTGACTGATGTATTCATTATCCCAAGGAATTGCTGGGCTAACAGCGATGCAGCGCTTAAATAACTCTGGCTCGCTGTACATGGCGTAGAGTGCAAACAATCCACCAAATGACCAGCCCGCTATAGCACGCTGACTTTTGTCAATCCGATATTCACTTTCAATTTTTGGGATTATGGCTTCTTTAATAAACTTCAAAAATATTTCCCCGTCACCCGAATCACGAACGAAGTTTTTGTCTTTTGTGGGCGTTAAATCTTTGGTACGCAGCGCTGTATAGTTAGGATTTACACCAGAATAAGTAATTCCAACCATCACAAATTCCGGTACAGCTTTATCGAAGGCCAAATCCAGATAAATTGAACTTAATAGTGGTGCGTCCCAATGCGCATCTGTGTAATAGAGGATTGGGTAGCGTTTGCTCGGTGAGTTTTTATAGCTGGCTGGTAGCGATATGACTAGCTCATAAGGTGTTCCCGATGGTGACGTCAGTACCTGCTTGTGAGTGTGTGGCAACTCAAAACCTGTTGAAGAATCTTGGTCTATTGCCGAAGCGCTTAGCGGCAGAAGTGCGAACAAACAAGTTAGAACTGCATCCCTTAAATTAACCATCATGTATCCTAGATTTGAATCGTATTGAGTAATTTTTTATGGGGTTTTTAAATACTATTTTCTCAACTGCATCTTTCGGCCGAGACTGTGTAAAAACCCAAAAATACACAAAATGATTAATTTTTTAT
>CAZCJR010000099.1:0-18008 GCA_964499225.1 uncultured Cellvibrionaceae bacterium
CTCACCCCGTCAGATGCAAGGATAAAGAATAACCAGGTTATCGTGAGACCCGCTCTGCCACCTCCAAAAACCTCGCACCGGTGGCATCAATCCGCTTGGCTAACTCGGCCAAATGACGAGTTGGGACTGCCGGAAACAAATGGTGTTCGGCGTGGTAAAACATGCCGCAGGTTAAAAAATTAATTACCCGTGAACGACAAGAGCGTGCATCGACTGGCGAGCCCTCACACTGGCGATGCACTGCCCAAATACCTACCATGGGCGCCGATAAATTGGCCACTAGCATCATCAAACTATAAAGCACATACACCGGTGATTCTAACCAGACCAGCATTGCGCATTGCACCAACACACTGACGGCAAGCTCGGCCTGTATCCAGCGTTTTTGCGCCATAGGCGCGTCCCGCAAAGCGACAATGTGGATATAAATGGGGTAAATCGGGCTTTTAAGCAGTGCGCGCCAGAAAGGTAGAGTGGCCAACTCACCTTCAACATCGCCTTTTTCCATGCAGTGTTTATGGTGATACATATGGGTGTAATTGATCGCGTGGGACGAGCCCAACATCATCACACTAATAATCCCCATCACCCAGTGATCGCCGCTGCGCGTCAAACCCAAGGTGCCATGAAACGCATTGTGCGCTACCCGTAAACCCAACATAAACACATAGATAACAGCGACCCCCATCGCAGCGATCCAACCCCAATGCGCAAAGCCCGTCACGCCCACTGCCGATGCCTGCTGTCCAAAGACAACCGCCGCCACCAGCCATGGCAAAGGCAGGTACAACTCACGCGCCGTTTCAAAACGCTGATGCTTGACCAAGTCCTTCCAGGGCACCGATTGAGTATCAAAGACCGCATTGGCATGAGCATGGGTGTGAGCATGGCGATGAGAATCGTGATTATTCATTGCGGCCCCCTTCACACAGGTTGGTCGCACAGGCGTTGCGCTTGAGTGCGCCGGGGCGCAGGCGGGTAAATAAGCGATAAAACCGATCGCACTGAACCGCCAAAATCGGATACTTACGCAACAAGCGGGCAAGGTGGCGATAGCCCGGCAAATGGGACCACATCACCAGATGCCCTGCGAGGCCGATATGCATCTTGCCGTCGGCATCTCGCACATGTAGCAATTCCATCGCCGCCGCAAAATCCACCCCCATATCCGCCGCTAATTGGCGCTGGCTGCGCAGGTCAATCCAGTCGATGCGCTGGTCTTTATCCAGGGTTTTACAGAATGCGATTTCGCGCCGGCAAATGGCGCAGTCGTTATCAAAAAAGACACTAATCGCTGCGGTGGGGTTTAATTGTGTGGGCATGGCAGTCTCCTAAAAAGCGCTAATACGCTGGGAATGACTGCACTCTAGGGAAGTGAGAGAGCGCTAACTTCCTTTTTGATAAAACAGATACAGAAATGTAGATCGAAAAATTAACGTGTTACAAATCATATAGTTAGAGAGCTACAGAATGATAAAAATGGAATGAGTAATGAAAAAACCTGGATCTGTGCGATGGAGAACTACTGCGGATTTTTATGAAGTGGCACTTACCACTTTAGGTCGCAGCCTAAAGTAGGTGGTTTAGCCGGGCGATGAGGACTGAAATGACAACACCTTGTATCGACAAGGCCGCCCCCTGCACCACAGGGGCAATGTTCAACGACACAACCCAGGTGAATAATAATGAACAACCATCGTCACGGTTGCGCTGCCACAGGTGCGCACCACTCACGTCCGCGTAAAACGCTGTTTGCAAGTCTGGTAGCCGGTCTTACCAGTGTTGTTTTTTGTAGTGCAGCCTTGGCTGCAGTCCCTGCCTTGAAAGTGCAAGGCAACAAAGTACTGGTTGGAGGCAAATCGGTCAGCCTTGAAGGTGTCTCCCTGTTTTGGAGCAACACTGGTTGGGGCGCAGAAAAGTTTTACACCGCCGCTACGGTCAAGCGCGCGAAAACCGAATTCAATGCCAACCTGATCCGCGCCGCTATTGGCCACGGAGAAGGTGGTGGCATTCAGGATGACTGGGCCGGCAACATGGCGCGCCTTGATACCGTTATCCAAGCGGCTATCGACAACGATATGTATGTAATCGTTGACTATCACAGCCACAAAGCGCACGAGAACTGGGGAGCAGCTGAAGACTTCTTCAAACAAGTGGCGCAAAAGTGGGGCCACCACAACAACGTTATTTATGAGCTCTATAACGAGCCGCTGGGCGTGGATTGGCACTCAGTGCTCAAACCCTATGCAGAGCATGTGGGCGGAAAAATCCGCGCGATCGACCCGGACAACCTGATCATTATGGGCACGCCTAACTGGTCGCAAGATGTCGACGTTGCCTCTACCAACAAAGCCAACGTCTCCAACTTGGCCTATACCGTCCACTTCTATGCCGATAGCCATCGCGGTTCCTATCGTGCCAAGGCGCAGACCGCACTCAACAACGGTGCTGCATTGTTTGCCACTGAGTGGGGCGTAGGTCACGCGAACGGCAGAGGTACCGTGAATCACGCCGAGACCTGGGCCTGGATCGACTTTCTACGCGCCAACGGTATCAGCCATGCAGGCTGGGCATTCCACGACAAAGAGCGCGATCAAGCGACTGGCGAAGTGGAAACCTCATCCTTTTTCTGGGCTGATGGTTCAATGAAAGAATCCGGCCGATTTATGAAGGAAATTCTGGCTGGCCGCAAACCTATAGAGGGCGGCGATGACGGTAATGATGGCGATGACGGCTCTGTTGGTACTTGCACCAAAGCCAATCCGGGCGATGCCATTCAAGCCGAAAACTGGTGCCAGATGTCGGGCGTGAAAACCGAAACCACCGGCGATGCAGGCGGCGGCCAGAATGTGGGTTATATCGATAGCGGCGACTGGATGACCTACTCCGTCAACATCCCAACGACCGCTGCTTACAAAGTCAGTTATCGCGTTGCAGCTCAGGCGGGCGGGGGCCAGATCCAATTGGAAAAAGCGGGCGGCAGCCCGGTTTACAGCAATATCAATGTCCCAAGCACTGGCGGTTGGCAGAACTGGGAGACCATTTCCCACAATGTGGTTTTGCCTGCAGGCGAGCAGTTGATCGCTCTCTCGGCCATTACCGGCGGCTTTAATGTGAACTGGCTGAAAGTGGAAAGCACTGGCGGTGACAATACCGGCAGCGTAATTGCGACGCTGCAGGCCGAAGATCACAGCCAACAAAGCGGCACCCAACAAGAAAACACCAGTGACGCAGGCGGCGGCAAGAACGTCGGCTACCTAGATGCAGGTGATTGGCTCTCTTACGCGGGTACGCCGGTGAATATCCCGACGAGCGGTAGCTATGTAATTGAGTACCGCGTCGCCAGCCAAAACGGGGGCGGCAGCCTGACCTTTGAAGAAGCAGGTGGAGCTCCGGTCTACGGAACATTAGCGATTCCGAGCACCGGCGGCTGGCAAACCTGGAAGACCATCGAACACACCGTCAACCTCAGCGCCGGCAGTCACAAATTCGGAATCAAAGCGAACGCCGGCGGTTGGAATATCAATTGGATTCGCATCAGCAAAGCGAATTAATACCAACAAAATCCAGTAAGTGAAGTCCTTTGCCGCCTTCGGGCGGCGTTTTTATTTAGTGGCGCGCCGGAATCGAGCTGGCCGGTTTCAACATCTGCTTGCGATACTCCGAGGGTGTCATCCCCACCATCCGCTTGAAAAACCGGTGAAAGGCAGATTGGCTGTTAAAGCCGGATTTGTACAAAATATCCAACACCGTATCGCCCGCGCATTCGGGCGCCGCCAACAAACGCTTTGCCTCTTCCACCCGCTGGCTGTTGATGAACTCGAAGAAGTTCTGCTGGTAATGATCATTGATGATGGTCGATAGCTCGCGCGGTTTGATCCCGATCTGCTCGGCGAATCGCTCCAGATTAATCTGGCTTTCCAGATGCAACTGCTGTTCACGAATGCCGCGCTCAACTGCCTGACGTTTTTCATCGACCTGCGGCATTTCCTGTAAGCGGTCTTTTTCTGGCTCAACGGCCACTACCATTTCCTGCTGCAACAGCTCGCGGGTATTGCGCCAGCCAAACAGGAACAAGCCGTTCACTAACAATACGGTCAAGTAATTGTTCAAAATCCCCAACAGATCATTGGTGTCCCCGCTTACATAGTCACCGAGGAAATAGGCAATAAATGACCACAACCAGTGGATAAAAAATCCCCCTAGCACCAGATCCGCCAAGCGCAATTCCCGCTCGGCGATGCTGGAATACATCTGCTTGAGCTGCTTGCGCAGGCGGTATTCGGTGTAGAAACAGGCGAGCACATAAATGAGCGGCGAACACTTCACCAAAAACCAGACAAACGCCATAGCCGCCCGATCTGTCGCCGGCAAAGCCGCCCAATTCCACGGCAGCCAGTCTTGAATGCTCAAGTCATAACTAAAAATTACACCTACCGCCAGCAATGCGGGCAACAGGTGGACCCCGTGATGCCAGTGACGCAGGTCGATCTCGCGGGACAACGAGCGCAGATAAAAGAACAGCACCGGCCCCTGCAACAACAGGCAGGCCGATAGCATTGCTGGCACCCAAGGGTAATTGGCGACTGCCATTGATTGAAAACTGGAATTCCAGATGATCAGCGTGGTAGTGAGCGTACCCACTACCAGTAGGAAAAAGACTTGCAACAAACGGCGCGGCTGTTTCCTGCCGCTGGGCAAGAGGCCGAGGGCAGTGCAAAGAATCAGGATTTCCAGAATGGTCAGGGCAATGACCACTTCATGCAGGTTCAATAACAGGTCTTTCATTATTTTTATGCTCAATGGGCTAGCACGTCGATGGTCCGACACGTCGGTGATCCGGCAGTCCGATGGTCCGACACGTCGATGGTCCGACACGTCGGCGGCCCGGCCCTCCGGAATCCGGCTGTAGTTTTTATGGGTAAAGTAGTGAGTCAGCTGGTAGCTTGATTGAACCACTAAAATACCACTGCTATCAGCCTTATCCCCCGTCCCACTTTGTATTTTCACTAAGTGGGGCATCGCAGTTTCATAGCATAGGCCAAAAAACGGGAGGACTAGCCCTTGAGCGAGGTGAAATCGCGATCACCAGTGCGGTAACCGACGCTACTCAGCTCTAAAAATAATGGGAGGTATCACCAATGAAAAAGTGAGCTAACAAGATTCACGCGAAGTAGGCTTTCACCTTTGCAGCCATTTGATTGTTGGTTAAGTTATCGACCGTCTCGCACGCGACTATGCGGTTAGCAAAACCCTTGGTTTCAAGGCGTTTTTTAAACTCACCTTTCGCCTCACCTGGCCCAAAGATCAAGATAGCTGTAGCGTCTTTTAAATGTGGGATGATCTCATCGTAATATTGATTAAGACGATTGGCATGGCGTCTTTCGCGTTGGTCCTCTGCTGGACTTGCCCCGTCGGTGGCATGCTCGGAATAACGGATATGCTTGTCGCTAGACAATTGATCGTCAGTTTTACTATCACCATTGAACAACACAAAAGCCTCTTTGTGGTCAATCCACACACCCACTTCTTGTTTCACCGCTTGTTGATTGCTCATGTTGCGCCTCGCCGTTTAGTTAAAACCGCTAACCTACACGGGATTACAACGAGTCTCTGTGCGTGAGCACACCCACCTCGGTTAGAATCAACGACATAATTTTGCTAACGCGCCTAGACGTATTTATGAAAAACCACTCTGCAAGTCGCCACTTTTTTGATCACCGCTTCTTACTGCTGTTGCTGCTATTTACCAGTGCTATTTATTTCAAAGGGATAACGCCCTCATTTTCTTCCGATGATTTTGTCCATCTGGAAAACAATATTCACTTCGAAAATCTGGCAGACGCAGCTGAGGTTTTTATCAAACCATACGGCCGCGAATATCGACCATTGGTGCGCTTGTCACTGTGGCTGAATCATCAAATGAGCGATAGCGCACTCGCGTACAAAATCAGCAACCTCGTGATGCACTTGCTGTGCATCACATTGTTTTATGGATTAATGCTGCGTCTGGGCGTAGCCAAAATCGCAGCGCTGATTGCGAGCAGTATTTTTGCGCTGCATCCCATCCACACCACCAGCGTGCATTTTATTTTGGGTCGTACCGATCTTGTGGCGGCAGTGTTTTATTTGGCCACCTTGTACTGCGTGGCAGGCTGGAAAAAGCCCGCTGGTTTTGCGCAACAGGCCATCACATTTGTCTGGTTTTCCGCGGCGCTTTTATCCAAAGAACTGTCTATTACGCTACCCGCCATGATGCTGGCGATCTTAATGTTGCAACAGCAAACTCTCGCACCCATCCGCATGCTGCGCACAGCCCTGACACTGTGGCCCTACGCGCTACTGGCATTGATATATTTGCTTGCGCGGATCTATCAATGGAAATCCATGGACGCCGCTGTAGCGGTTTATAGCGATTTCTCGCCACTGAATATTCTCACCAACTATCTCGAATGGGGCTTTGCACTGCTCTACCCTTTTGATCTTTACGTCGCACGGGAATGGCAACTGTTGTATCCCAACAAATTCATCGCACTCACGCTATTGGTGAGCCTGCTGATAATTGCTGTTACGTCGTATATCTGGCGCTCGACGGCTGCCTACCTTTTACGCTCGCCACTGCTTTGGTTGGGGATTATCTGGATTCTGGTGACCCTGATTCCCATGGTGGGAGGCAATGCTCATCGCTGGTATTTGTATCTGCCCAGCGCGGGACTGAGCTTGATAGTAGCTGCCGCCTGGCCAGCGACTACCGATCGCAAACGCGCATTGTTAAACCTACTGCTAGCAGTGACGCTGGTGATTTATGCCGGCGAAACTTTGCGCCAGGCGCTGATATGGAGCGAACAAAGCCAAATCAATGAGCGCTTGCTGTCCGAAACAGAAACCCATGAATTGCGTCAGCATGAGGCCATCGCCATCGCCAACATGCCCTTCGGTTATCAAAGCGCGTTTTTGTTTACGCACAGTGCCTATGAAGAGGCGCTCAGGGTTCGCTATGGCAGCAGCCCACGCATTGAAGTGCTGAACTACATGAATTTGGATGAGCAGAATTTAATTGACGTAAACAACGCAGCCGACGGCATCAGTTTTAGTATCATACCCAATGCCCACCGTTATTTTCGATTGCGGAATTTACAGATCTTTTTTGACAAAACCGATATTTATCCACAAGGTGATTTCAATTTGCGCATTGATCAGCTCGACGGCGCCGGGCGCATTAGCAGGTTCACCCTACAATTGTCGGAACAAGCGCAGACACCTCTTTATTACTTTGACGGTACGCGCTTCAAACGTTTATTAAACCGCTAGGCTATAGCGACGAAAAACCAACGCCTGCTATATCAATAACAATTACCGGCTCTTCCGAGCGACTGATAGCGGCGTTGGGATTTTTTGGCATAGAATGCAAGGCTCACGAAAAAGATAAGGAATGTAGATTGTGCGTAAACTGGTGTTACTGATTATTGCCGTCGCTGCCGCTGCCTGTAGTACAACCCAAGTTCATCTCCATACTTCAGCAATCAGCGCAGAAACACAAAAACAATTGCTTGTATCCCTGCAGGATGCAGGTTTTAAGGTTAAACAGCGTAAAAATCAGCTGCCCGCCATTACGGCAGGGAGTCACATTATTTACACCCCCAACTACAAAACGGATAGTGATCTAAAAAGCATCGAACACATCTTGAACTCATTGAATTTACCTGCAAGCCAAACACACTTATTTAAACTGGGTGAAGGTATTGGTGGGCACAGCTACACTCAAGGCAATATCGGCCTCTACGTGATCGGAAAATATAATGAGCAAAATGGGGATTTAAAAACAATCCCCGAGCAAACCACTATTTTCGATAGGGAACTAGGCTCTACCAGCTGCTCGCAGATTTATATTCTGGATTTAATGGAAGATGGCAGTGCGTATATAAGCACGCAAAGCGACGGAAAAGAAATTGTAAAATTGACCTGGAAAAATGCAAACACCAGCTTGCTATTGACTAAAGGTTTTAAAAAATACGCCTATCATAAATCTGTAGACGAAGGGCAATTAACCCCCACTGAAAATTATCCGGAACCCTACGGTTGTCAATTCAGTCACAACTTCGACCCCGACATTATTCGCCAATGAGGTATCCATGATCTACCAAGGTAGCTGCCACTGCGGCGCGATAAAATTTGAAGTGAATGCCCCAGACGATGTGGAAGTGGAAAACTGCAACTGCTCGATCTGCAACATGACCGGATTTTTGCATTTAATTGTACCGCTACGCGATTTTAAACTGATCAACGGCGAAGAAAACTTCACCACTTACACCTTCAACACCGGCGTGGCCAAACACACATTTTGCAAAACCTGCGGCATCAAACCCTTTTACACTCCACGCTCAAACCCGGATGGTGTCGACGTGAATTTGCGTTGTTTAACCCCACAACCAAAATCCGTGAAAATTGTAAATTTTGATGGTCAGAATTGGGAAGCACATGCGCATACAATTGCGTATAAGAGCATGTAGCATGTAGCCCGTATGGAGCTTAGCGAAATGCGGGGATTACTAATGTTTAAATTTAATAGTTGGAGGCAAGGCAAATGGAAATCAACAGAGAACAATTAGCAGCAAATTTCAACTCAAAAGAAACCCATGAACTGTTGCGCATCTACGCCAACGACCTTACCGACTTAGCCCGTGAAGTCCTTCATCAAGAACTACTTGCTAGAGATATATCTGAAGAAAAACTGCAGAATCAACGAGTCTTAGAAAAGCAGAGCAGCACTACAACGCTACAAACACAGGGTATAAATGCCACACCTGTTGAGCGATTGCTTGCACGAGCGATAGATACCGTGATTGTGTTTTTACTAATATTTATTGCAAGTAGCGATATTATTCCTGCTGCAACACCCGGAGTGGCTGCTGCTTTATATTTTCTACTACAAGACAGCATTTTCTATGGAAAAAGTATTGGAAAATTCATAGTTGGCATTACCGTACTAAGAGAGAATACGAACAGAACATGTACCTTTTGGCAATCCATCGTCAGAAACTGTTTCCTATGGGTATTGGGAATTATTGATCTTTTACTTATGATGGGCAAGAAAAAACAAAGGATTGGCGATTGGGCGGCCCGAACTATGGTGATTAATGACAAACGCTATCGACAATCCAAAAAATAATAATTTTTTCCACCTGCTGACGGATTAAGACTTTGTCACAAAAAAAAGCTTTAACGTGCAAAAGGAAATCTACGAAAACTTACCCAACATTAGTTAAAGCGAATCCAAAGATGATAAATCTGGAACACACCGCTCTGATCATTATCGATCAGCAACAAGGATTGAATAGTCCAAAACTTGGGCCGAGAAATAATCCAGATGCAGAAACGGTGATGCTGAAATTGCTCAGCGCATGGCGAGCTGCCCGGCGGCCGATCATTCATGTTAAACACCGTTCGATCGAGCCCGCCTCGGTATTTTGGCCAGATCAGCAAGGTTTTGAATTCAAGCCGGATTTTTTACCGCAAGGTGATGAATTGATTATTGAGAAATCTATCCCTTGCGCGATACTAACAACCGATCTGAAGAAAATTCTTGACCAAAAAAATATACGCGAGATTGTATTGGTCGGCGCTTCTACTAATAATTCCATTGAAGCCACCGCAAGAACGGCGAGCGGACTAGGTTTTGCGGTTATTGTAATTGAAGATGCTTGTTTTACCTTTGCCAAACAGGATTATTCTGGTGCCGTCAGAACAGCAGCAGAAGTACATGCGATGTCGTTAGCAAACCTGAGCGGCGAATACACACAAATTATTACAGCGAATGAATTATTGAAGGAGACCACATGATTGTCCGCCCCTGCACCGCGAATGACATCACTGCAGTCTGCACGATTTACAATTACTACATCGAGCGCACAGTGATTACCTTTGAAGAAATTCCACTTACCGTCGCACAGATGCAAGACCGAATAAGTGTTTACACGCAGCTCTACCCTTGGCTGGTGTGTGAAGATGCTGGTGAAGTGGTAGGTTATGCTTACGCGAGCAAATGGAAGGAGCGCAGCGCTTATAAACATACCGCTGAAGTAACCGTGTATTTAAAACACGATGCAACTCAAAAAGGTTACGGCAGTGCGCTCTACGCGGAACTCATTGAGCAATTAATTGCAAAGGGCTGCCACGTATTATTGGGATGTATAGCGACGCCCAATGAGCCCAGTGAAAAACTGCATGAGCGCTTTGGCTTCAAACAAGTTGCGCAGTTTAGCCAAGTGGGGCGCAAGTTCGAACGCTGGCTTGATGTGGGCTATTGGCAGAAAGTGCTATAGCGCACCGAGAAAGCCAATAACGAGCCCTTACACTTAACTTATAAAACCCTCAAGTTGACGTTTTTAGCAGTCAGGGCACGCGATATTTTTTACTAACCATCAACAAAGGAATTTAGCCAATGAACAAAGCACTATTTGGTATTCTATCGGCAGTAGTATTACTCAACACGGCTTGCTCCCCCAAGCAGGATGAGACGCCCGTCGGTTCAGCCCAGAGCTCCGCCGCCGCATCAATTTCTTCTGACGCGATGGATGCTAGTTCATCGCAGCCTGCAGCCGCTCCGACACCAACTTACAGCCCTGCGAATGCTGAGCTGCAAGACACCTATTGGAAGTTAATGCTGCTAAACGAGACTGAAGTTAAAGACGGCGGCAGCCAGCGTGAAGCGCATATTATTTTCGGTCCAGAGAGCCGCATATCGGGTTCAGATGGCTGCAATAATTACATGGGAACTTACATGTTAGCGGGCGAGGAAGTGACTTTTAGCCAGATGGCAACAACAAAAATGGCGTGTGAATCGGGCGCGGAACAGCCCCAAGCGTTTAGCGATGCGTTAGCAGCCGTCGCAAGCTACAACGTACATGCCGACCAATTGGAATTACGCAACTCAGAGGGCACAGTTATCGCGCGCTTTAGAGCTGTCGATAAGCCCTCTGAATAAAAGTACCTTAAGCCGATAATAAAAAGCCCGTTAGATAATTTATCTAACGGGCTTTTTACAATTGACGCCCAACCCTATTTAAACACACAGTGCTTTGCGTAATCTTTGGCTTCATTCATGGTGAGTTCGCCTTTGGGTTTTTCTTCAATCGCTTTGCACCAATCGGGGCTGCCCACTTCAGGCGTACAAGCGGATACCAAGGGAATCAGCGCAACAACCGACAACAATTTAATCACTTTTAAAAATGTGTGCATAAAAGATCCAGACTATTAGAATTTATTTGTAACTGGGTTATTTGTTCGGAACACGGCGCTGGCGCACCGCTTCAAATAAACAAACACCGGTTGCCACCGACACATTCAAACTGCTAACCGTGCCCGCCATCGGAATATTCATCAGGTGATCACAGGTGTCTTGCGTTAGGCGACGCAGACCATCACCTTCCGCACCCATTAAAATACCGATCGGGCCAGTGAGATTGCATTCGTAAACGGATTGCTCCGCTTCACCCGCCGCACCGAATAGCCAAACACCTTTTTCCTGCAAGTTCTTCAGCGTACGCGCAAGATTAGTGACCGGAATAAACGGCAGCACTTCCGCCGCACCGCAGGCAACTTTGCGCACGATAGGCGTAATACCGACTGACTTATCTTTGGGTGCGATTACCGCATGCACACCCGCCGCCTCTGCTGAACGCATACAAGCACCGAGGTTGTGCGGATCAGTAACGCCATCGAGGATCAATAAAAAAGCGGGTTCGTTGAGATTTTCAATCAGTTTGAAAAGATAAGCTTCATCGTAGGTTTCACCCGGTGTGCAAATCGCCACCACGCCCTGATGATTTTCATCGCCGACCAACTCATCGAGTTTATTGCGATTCACCACCTGGCAGTGAATACCATTGCTCTGCGCGGCGCTGACAATCTTTTGCAAGCGCAGATCGTTGCGCCCCTGCACCATGTAAATTTCAATCACACGTTGCGGTGCGCTTTTTAATAACGCCTGCACTGAGTGCAGGCCATAAATAGGTTCACGTTTCAAAACACTAATCCAACTCGGTATTCATTAACTGTAAATGGTGGTTAACACTTGCTGCGGTTTAACGCTCGGAGACCCGGGTTTCGCGCTCGCGCAAAATGCGATCTTTCACAACATAAATTTCGCGGTGCAAATTTTCATCGAGTACAAAGTTTTCACTCTGCAACCAGCGATCAATCCTTTGCCTTAGCCTTAGCCACCGGTCTTTTATCATTTGTCTTCTTAGCCCCAGTGACAGCCGCGCCTTTTGTCGCTGTTGGCGCAGGCGATTGAACTGTTGCTGGCGTTGCCTTGCTTGCAGTTTTCGCAGTTTTACGGCCATGATCAACCTCACCTTTTGATTTTGCACTTGCAGGTTTCTGTGCTGATGCTTTCTTCGCAGCGGGCGCTTTAGTCGCTACTGCTTTTTGTGCTGGAACTGCTTCTTTTTTTGCTGGAGCAGTTTCCTTTTTCACTGACGGAGTCGCTTTTTTCGCTGGTGTTGCTGCTTTTTTCAGTGTCGCCATCACGGATGCAGCCGCATCAGCTACTTTCTTCGCAACACTTTTTTTAGCAACTACGGTTTTTACTTCGGGCGCTTTTACTACCGGTGTTTTTAACGTTGGTGCTTTTGCTACCGGTTGCGCTGCAGGTGTCTTTTTACCTCCAGCTGTTGATTTAGCTGCTGGTTTTTTAGCGTTCGACGACTTGCTATTTTTCGCGTTCACAGCAGGTTTAGCAGTAGTTGTTTTCGATTGGGCGCCGCCTCGCTTGTTAGCCTTGGGCTTAACCGCTGATTTCGGGCGACGAATCGCATCGGCTGATTCAAGTTCAAAATCGATTTTGCGGTTATCCAAATCCACACGTACAACACGCACCACCAACTCATCACCCAGACCAAATACTTTGCGTGTGCGTTCGCCCATTAACCGGTGTTGCGCAGGTTCGAAGCGATAATAATCGTGCGGCAGTGATGTGATGTGAATAAGTCCTTCCACGTACAAATCATTTAATTCGACAAACAAACCAAAGCTGGTAACCGAACTAACGTGGCCCGCATAAACGGCGCCCACTTGATCGCGCAAGTATTCGCACTTCAGCCAACTCACCACATCGCGTGTTGCTTCGTCAGCGCGGCGTTCGGTGCGTGAACACTGTTCACCAAACACCACCATATCGCTCGCGGTATAAGGGTAAATAAATTTTTTCGGAATTGCTTTAGCGGTTTCAACACGACGCACATGGGTAGTCGGCTCAGTGCCGCGCACTACCGAGCGAATCGCGCGGTGCACCAACAAATCCGGATAGCGGCGAATCGGCGAGGTGAAGTGCGTATAAGCTTCATAACCCAACCCGAAGTGGCCGTGGTTTTCCACTTGGTACATCGCCTGACGCAAACTGCGCAACATTACTGTTTGGATCAAATGACCATCGCTGCGCCCTTGAATCATTTGCAGCAATTGTTGGTAATCGCCCGGGGTAGGTTTATCGCCACCGGCCAAGCCCAAGCCTAATTCAGATAAATACGCACGCAAATTGGTGAGTTTGGTTTCCGTTGGGCCTTCATGTACACGGAACAAACCAATCAAATTGTGTTTTTCAATAAACGTGGCGGCGCAGACGTTCGCGCACAGCATGCACTCTTCAATTAATTTATGCGCATCGTTACGCTTGATCGGAACAATACGTTCGATTTTGCGTTCTTCATTAAACTGGATGCGCGTTTCCGTAGTTTCAAAATCAATTGCCCCGCGCTCATCCCGCGCAACACGCAAACATTGGTAAAGCTTATGCAATAACTCAAGCTGCGGAATCACCGCTTTGTATTCTTCACGCAGCGACTGACTCAATTCACCTTCGCCGGTAAGAATTTCACCGACTTTGGTATAGGTCAGGCGCGCATGGGAATGCATTACGCCTTCATAAAATTGATAGCCAGTGATGCGGCCTGCATCACTGATATTCATCTCACACACCATGCACAAACGATCAACATGGGGATTCAATGAACACAAGCCGTTAGAGATCGCCTCGGGTAACATGGGCACAACATAATCGGGGAAGTACACCGAGTTGCCGCGCGCACGCGCTTCTATATCCAGCGCACTTTCTACCGGAACATAGTGCGATACATCCGCAATCGCCACATACAAACGCCAGCCACCTTTGCGACGCTCACACAAGACCGCATCATCAAAATCGCGCGCGTCTTCGCCATCAATAGTGACGAAAGGAAGATGACGCACATCAACGCGATGCAATTTATCTTTCTCAAGCACTTCATGGGATAACAACGCCGCTTCTGCAAGTGCGTCACTTGGCCAGATACTTGGAATACCGTGGGCCTGAATCGCCAGCTCGATCTCCATGCCCGGCGCCATATGGTCGCCCAGCACTTGAATAACGCGACCAGTGGGCAGGCGGTTTTTATCCGGCTGCTGGGTAATTTCGGCCACCACAATCTGCCCATGCTTGGCACCGCCATAGGCGCCAAAGGGAATCATGATGTCGTGGGTAATACGGGGGTTTTCCGGGCGCACAAACTGCACACCCTCTTCATTAAAAAAGCGCCCGGCCAATTGCGTGGTATTGCGGATCAGCACATCGACAATCGCGCCCTCTTCCTTACCGCGATACTGCTCACCCGAAAGCCGCACCAGCACTTCATCGCCATCAAATACTTTGCGCATCTGGCGATTGTGCAGATAGATGTCTTCGCCGCCGTCGGCGAGAATCACAAACCCGTAGCCATCGCGATGACCCTGCACGCGGCCGCGCACTACATCGATCTTATCGAGGCGCACATAGGCATCGCGACGGTTGCTGATCAACTGACCATCGCGCGCCATGGCAATCAGGCGGCGGCGCAGCGCTTCAATCTGGTCTTCGCCGGTGAGCTTGAGCATGACGCACATCTGCTCATGGGTGACAGGCTGATCGGCGCTATCGAGAAGGTCGAGGATATACTCGCGGCTGGGAATGGGGTTTTCGTATTTTTCGGCTTCACGCGCGGCGAATGCATCGCGGGGCGGGGTTTTACGTTTAGTCAATTGGGCATCCTGTAGTCAATATTGGCGGTTTTCGAACGTTCCTGGCGCTTTGGCCTGAATTATAGGGCAGCCAAGATGACAAACCTACAAATAAAACAGAAAAGCCTGTTGACAGCCCTATAACCGGTATTTATAGTGCGCGGCCTCAGCTTGCTGAGCATGCCCAGGTGGTGAAATTGGTAGACACGCCAGCTTCAGGTGTTGGTGGCTTTACGGCCGTGAAGGTTCAAGTCCTTTCCTGGGCACCAAACGATAAACCCCGCTACGAAAGTAGCGGGGTTTTTGTTTTTTTTGGGGGGGGGAGGATTAGTTCTCTCCCAGTGTTGGGTATTAAAAATAAATATTTACTTTAATTTTTTAACCTCTTTTAAAATATTCATAAAGTCATCTACAGCAAGCCTAAGATTTAAGGTATCTATCGCTCGATACGACTTCCCATACTCTTCTGCTGTTTTCTTTTCTTGGTCTCCATCACGGGACTCCCAGTCATTATCATAAGAGTTATTTTTATAATTTACCGCGGGACCCCCTTCCAACTCTTTTAACAAAGATTGATATCTTTCTTCTAAGATATTCCTATAACGATCTAACGCAATTTTTGAGTGAATTGCCATTTTTGCCTCGTAAAACTAACGTCTATAAGATGAATAGCATTATAACAACCGAAGCAGCTATAAATTAATGATTAAGACGGAAGGTCATTATCAGATTTATGGCGATAGGGTACCTAATAAAGTCGAACGATTTTCCTCAATTTAATTAAAAATTAAAGCAAGCGTGGACCTTAAAACCACATGCAATCGTCGGAGCCGCATAACCTAAGCAGCTATTTAATAAAAACATCTTGCTACTAATTTTATTCTAGGCGGCAAGATGTACTAAGCACCAAAAAATGTATCGATCTAAACATTGAACCATGTGCGACGGAGCCAAAAGAACATATTAGAGAGTCTTTTTAGACTTTCTCATACCAATACTCCGTTCCTCTAGAAAAAATATCTTCCTTCATAATTTTTCCAGTTAATGCGTTAAT
This sequence comes from uncultured Cellvibrionaceae bacterium, assembly GCA_964499225.1. GTDB lineage: Bacteria > Pseudomonadota > Gammaproteobacteria > Pseudomonadales > Cellvibrionaceae > Cellvibrio. The sequence continues at coordinate 16,085 of CAZCJR010000099.1, forward strand.
CTTTTGATTGACCAAAGACCTAACATACTTAAATAATTTGCATAACTCGTGCATTTCATTGAAACCAAAAGTATCAGGCTGCCCCAGCTCTTTAACTAAATAAGGCTGTGCTTTTCGCTTTTGATCAAGAACCAAAACTATGCGAACAAACTCTATTTTTTTGGCGCCACTATGGGCCGCAAAATTGTGCCTATATTCCATAGCGTTATCGTGAACTTTTTTATAATCCTCATCTAAATTCGATCTCTCTAGTTTTACCTTTCGCCCTTCACATGCGGCAAAACTTTTAGCATAAAATGTTAGCGCTGAAACAAATAAACCTTTGAGAATATTAAATTTTTTACGATCATATGCAGTTTGGACAAAATTCATATCCTCATGAAAATTTTCATCCTCACTCAGTAGTTCAATAATTTCTTCTAACCAGATGATCGCACTTCTTAAATCTTTTTCAATTAGTATATAACCCGCTAACGTCTTAGATTTTGGAGTGTCTAACAGTATTCGATGTGCAGGCTTACGTTTATAAAAATACTTGTTGTACCAAATACCTGTTTTTTGATCAAACACCGTTCGTTTTGACCAATGCCCATCTAATTTATCTATATTTTCCATGGCGCCCCTGCGTGCAATCTTAAAATTTTAATACCTTGCGTACTCGTTATCCGAATGGAAAAATGACCCTGCACGGAAAAACTCAATTAAAGTGAGTCAATAAAAGATTAAAGGATAGTCCATCTTTTAAAATATTAAAATAACACCGAATTTCAATTTATAGCCCGCATTGACAACCTCACCCTCATCCCCTGACCGTCCGCATTACAATATATTCTGCAGACGAAAAATCATAACTTTTCATCAACCAATCCACTGTAGTAAATTTTTTTAGATGGGTCTCGCAGGGCAGAATCAAGCTCTTCCTTACTCATGTTGTATACACTCAAACACTCAGGAATATACTCTTCGGGCCACACAAAGTTATGATCTTTATCAAGCTGGATGGCTGAATTAATTATTTCGTAATCAATTAAACCGAACTCTCGCTTAGCATGTACTTTTGCAATAATGCAACTGACATTATGAAAACACTTATCTGACGACTCAGATTTAACTCCTAAATTAAAGCCTCCGCGATCTTTAACGCTTGGAAATGCAATGCCATTTGCATGATTTTTAGCAAGTATAGCGCGAGACAATACTCGGCTAAATTTGTAGTTATTTAAATTTGCATTTGTATCCCTGAGTATGTGAGCAAAAAACCTATCGATGTATATTCTTTTTAATGCTTCTTTTCTAGGCAATTCATTTAACAGCTTAAATATAGCCTGATCAGGGTCTTTACCAACAAAATGCATATATCCATTTTTTTGCACATTAGAATATTCTCCAACAATAGCTACAGCTAAAGGGGACTCTCTTTTTATTTTAAATCCTGCCAATTGAACAAGTTGTCCGTCAAATGGATCAACCTCTGCCAATGCTGTTTCTATATCCTGCGATATATAAAAGAAAGGATCGCCCTGATCATTCAATCGCCCAACAGTAGTAAATTCAGCCGGAGGATAATCAAGATCATCAATATTATTGTAAATATGATCTTCAATTTTTCTTGCGCGCCAGTAGGTTCTTCCGCGAGCCAGCTCTACTGACAAAATTTCATACTCATTGAACAAAGGATCAATTAAATGATAAAACTCTGACTCAGAGTTACTTTTTATAGCTTTTGAAAACAACTTTTCGCATTCTTCTATATTCATAAAAGTTCAAGATTTCCAAACCAATCGAATCAACAAACCCAATTAAAGACTATCGCCTAATTAAATGCCAATTTGAATTACACCCCATTACCGCACTCACATTGACAACCCCATCCCCTAACCTGGCCCCCGCTGCGGCAAATCCTGCTGTCGGGATTACCACCCCC
>CAZCJR010000100.1:0-17860 GCA_964499225.1 uncultured Cellvibrionaceae bacterium
CGGACTGCGGCTTAAAAACCCGCCGGTGGCCAGAAACTGAAGCAGCGCTGGCGCGCATGGTGGAAGCGGCAAAAATTTTGCGAGCGGAATACAAAACTAGTGCATCCGTTAAAACGAATAATGCCGCGGAGTTTGCGTAAGATTTAACCCCCTACTCAAGGATGAGCTTTTTTAGTGTCACTTAAAAAGTATGGGCACAGTTGTTACTGCGCCCTCGGGTTTCATTGGTTTGCCTTTATTTCATCAAATGGTGGCTTCAGCAGGGAGGACAAAGGAATAGATACATTCCCTGCAAGCTCTTCTGATTTATAAACATCACACAAACGACTCAGTTCTAGCTCAAACATATACGAACTTTCTTCATAGTCATTGCTTTCTACCGTCTCGGATTGACTTAAGAAATCATTGAATTTGATCGCCTTTTGTAAAGCTTGAATACAAACAGCAAGGCTCTTCTCATTTATGGTTGGCATTTAAAATCCTCAGCTTGAGGCCAGCATTTATCGCTAACACATCGAGAGCTCTAGTAAATTTCGCTTTAGGCATATCATAGTTTGGAGAAATACTATAGTGCCAACATTTCTTGCGCGACATATAGTGATCTTTCGTTATTATTAGCTCATGCGGTATTACCGTACCTGCCGGAATAACCACGTATTCCCAGTTCTTATTTCCAAAAATATCGGCCCTATCGACAAGAGAAGTTCCTACACCTTCTTCCGATTTAACAAACAACTGCCCACTAGAGTGTTTGAAAGGTTTTATATCTGGTGAGCGAATATCGCCATTGGGTAAATTGCGAGGTTCAAAATCTGGATACAGTGGGTTTCGAATAACGCTGGCATCTTCCCGGTTGAGCGCTCTCCATAGAGTTAAAGTGATTTGCGCCCTATAAATTTTTTCGATTTCGCCTCGACTAATAATAATTTCTTCCAACGTAATCATAAAATCTCCTTGGTCTGCTTAAAATAAATTTAAGCCGCCAGCTTATCTTATTGTTCATGCATACAATATTCAAAACTTGTGACCAATGTGGGATTTAATGAAACGCGCGGCGCGTGAAACTCCGCTGGAGTACTTGCGGTGAGAATCCGATTTTTGGTTCGCCCCCTTACAGTTTGCCGGAAACAGAAGCGGCGCCAGTGCGCATAGTGTGAGCAATCAGTCAGAGCAACCAGCTAATACTCCGGCGGAGTAACAAGAACTTAAATGACTGGAGCATAGGGCTACGAACAATTCGTTAAAACCGCCACTCAACTTCCACACTCAGCTCGCGCCCGCGATTAGGTATTCCTCCTGTTCTACCCAAACTCTGCGAAGGCGTTGCGTAGTCATTGTCGGTCAGATTTTTCAGTTGCAGACTCAGGTCATAGCCACGCGCAAACTCATAGCGCAACTCGCTGTTTAGCACCCAGAAATCATCCAGAGTTTGTAACCTGGTTTGGGTGAGGGGATTTTGGCGATGATCCTGATAAAAGCCCATCAGGTTCCAATTCCAATTCGTCGCTGAGTAGTTGATTTCCACCGACGCCAACTGCTCGGCTTCACGAAAGGCGGAATCAGGGAGATCCATGTGGGTGTAGCTGGAGCGCAGTGACCAGTCGTCCGAGAGTTCCTGCAGCCATTCCAGTTCCAGCCCCTGGCTCCGCTCTTTATCACCGTTTTCGTATGTGCGCGCACCGCCGGCGAACACGGTTTCTATGGGTTTTTGATAGCGATTTTGGAAGACCCCCAGGCTAAAACTCGTGGCTTGCCAATTGCCCATCAGAATCAGATCCCAGGTTTTGACGATCTCATGGGTTAGATTCGGGTTGCCAAACAGCAATGGGTTATTCATCAGCCCGGTTTCCGTGAGCGAGGGCGCGCGGAAGGCTTCGCCGTAGAGCAGTTTCAGGCTGAAGACGTCGCTTAACTGCTCCACCACCCCCAAGCGCGGACTAAAGCGACCGGTAATGTCGGGGTATTCATCATAACGCCCACCCAGGGTCAGACGTGTGGATGCACGTAGGTTGCGCAGGTATTGGGCGTATACGCCCAAGTTGTCTTGCGAGCCTTCAGCACCGAGCGGGAACACCCTACCCTGCTCGCCGTAAAAGGTGATGGGGAAGCGCCCTTGAGTGAGCTGTTCCAGATCAAAATTGGCATTGGCACTCGCATCCGTTTCACGGTTACAGGCGAGCTGTAAACCCCACTGCGCGCTGGAATCAGCATTTATCGCCCAGTCATTGCTAAAGGTGAAGCGCCAGCTATCGCTCGCCAGGCGAGCACTCCCTTTAAAAGGTTCGGCACTGCGGGGGTTACTGGCGCCCAACAACTGCCCGGGCCCAGTGAGGTAAAGGTCAAAGTCGTAGATAAATTGCTGGTAGCTAAGTGCAATTTTGGATTGGGTATTGGGCAGCCACGCAAAACCCTGATCAAGTGCCAGATGCCACAACTCTCGCTCGTTGGCGTTGTAGTCGTTGGCGATATTTTCCGATTGATAAAAATCGGCCGTTTCCACCCGGTTGTAGGCGACACTGATATTGGTCTGCGCGCGCCTTAGCGCCAAATCGGCAGCGAACTGTTGGCGCGGGTCGCGGGTGGCGGTGGGCTGGCCGCTGAAACTGTCCGGCAGGACAAATTCATCGCCGTTGTCTTTATAGGCATGAACAAAACTATCCAGCGCCCAATCTCCTACATGGACTGACCACAGGCTTTCCAACTGGCGGCGCTGCTGAGAGCCATAGGCAAGTGCGATAGATTTTTGCTGCTTGCGCGTGACTATATTGATGACGCCGTTAAACGCCGAACTGCCATAAATGGCCGAACCGGGGCCACGGATGATTTCCAGCCGCTCAACCCGCGCCAACGGATAAAGCGGCAGGGTGATATCCGGGCTGCCGGCACGCGGATCGTTGACCATATGGCCATCGACCAGTAACAAAATCTCCAGCGATTGCTGGCTACTACGCCGCCCTCTCGCACTATAGGTATAAGCCGCGCCATTGCTGGCATTGCGATTAAACTGGAAGCCCGGCACCAAACTGAGCAACTCGTACAGATAATCCACCCCCAAGCGCTCGATTTGCTCGCGGGTAAATACCGATACGGCTGCAGGTACCGTTTTGAGGGTTTCTTCGGTGAGGGTGGATCCGGTAACCGGAACTTGCAGCAACTGCTCAAGGCTGAGGTCGAGATAGGCGAGGTCTTCATTGGCATGACTGAGGCTGGTGAGCAGACACAAAAGTATCGGCCCAACATGGCGGGATGGATGAAAGCACGAACAACGAATATTCCTGTTGGTCATCACAATTTCTCTCTCTGTCCCATCAAGATTAGTTGATGAACCCGATCACTACCACTGCCAATCCAGCCCCAAAATCCACTCGCGCCCGCGGTTGGGAATGCCCCCCACAACCCCGGCTCCCTGCGGCGGGCTTGCGTAGTCCTCATCCATAAGGTTTTTGATTGTTAGGGTAAGCTTTGTGTCTTTGCTCATTTGATAGCGCAGATGACTATTGGCCAACCAATAGCCGCTCAGGCGTTCACGCTGGCTGGCAGGGTGCAGGTATTCCCGCTCACCCTGATAATTCAAAGAGAGATTCCAGTTCCAAACGCCCTTCTGGTAATTAAGTATATATGCCGCCAGCGTATCCGCCTCAGCAAATGCCGAGTCAGGCAAATCGGTAAAGCGGGTCAGGCTCAGGCGCATCAACCAGTCGCCACCTATTTGCTGTTTGATATCGAGTGTGGCGCCCTGGCTTTCTTGATCACCGCTATTGATAAAGGAGCGCGCACCCGCCGCATTAAAGCCGGTGATGATGGGGTCTGCATACTGGTTGTGAAATGCCGCCAGATTGAAACTGCTGTTCTGCCACATGCCCAACCAAACCAGGTCCCAGGTTTTGACCAACTCATGATTCAAATCCGGGTTACCCTCCAGAAAGGGATTATTGGTGAGATTGGTTTCCGCAAAGGTCGGCGCGCGAAAGGCATCACCATAAAGCAGTTTGAGGCTGTGATGGTCGTTGAGCTGATGCACCAAACCCAAACGTGGGCTTAGATGGTTGCCGATGGTCTCGTACTGATCATATCTGGCGCCCAACGTTAGGCGCGTGTTTTCGCCCAACGAATGGAGCCATTGACCATAGGCACCATAGTTATGGCGCCGCGCTGGAATTTCTATCTCCGTATAGCGGCTTAAATCACCATAGTAGGCTATTGGCAATTGGCCCTGAACCAAGTGCTCCAGATCAAAATTGTTGTAAGCGCGGCCTTGATTCTCATTAGCCTCATTCCATTCAAACCCGAATTGAAGGCTATCCCCCGATGCCAGGCTTAGGTCGTTAGCCAAGGCAAACTTATGGCTAAACGAATCGAATTCAGCCCTGACGAGTAAAGGGTCGTCACTCGCGGGCTGGCTGATTGCACTCATGCTGGCGGCGGGCGCCAACATACCGGCGACGGTTTGTTGGCCACTCTGGTACTGATAACTCAAGTCCATTTTCCAGTTATCTGCAGGTTGAAACGCCTGTTCCAAGGAGATATTCAGGTAACTAAAATCGATCTGGTTAACATCGTTATCCACTTTTTCCAGCGCATAGAACTGCTCGCCGCCCTGCTCTATCAGCGCCAGTTGCAGGCGACTACTCCGGTACTGCACCCCCATATCAAACATGACTTCATGCCGCGGGTCAGCACTGGACTGGCCGCTCAACAATTGATAGTCATCGCCCTCATCCTCATAACCATGGCCGAACAGGTTAAATTGCCAGTCGCCGTGAGTTTGGTTCCAATGCAGATCCAGCTTGCGCCGAGCGTCGCTACCCACCGTCATCGTGAGCGCTTTGTCCTTGTCGGTGCGTCGGCTGATGATGTTAATCAGCCCGGTAAATGCACCCGAACCATAGATTGCCGAACCCGGCCCCTGAATGATTTCTATGCGCTCAATATTAGCCAGTGGCAGCAATGGAAATGCGCTATCCACGCCCGCCGAGCGCGGCTCCGCAATTAAACGGCCGTCAATCACCAAGGCAATTTCGCGCGCGCGCACGGCGGTGCGCCTACCGCTGGCACTGATCGAGTAATTAATTGAGTTATCACCCAAGCGGGTCACCTGAAAACCGGGCACCAGACGCATCAGCTCGAATAAGTAATCCAACCCCAAGGTGTCCAACTGCTTGCGCGTGAATACAGTAACAACGGAGGGAACCGTTTTGAGTGACTCATCGCGCAGAGTAGAGCCGGTCACGCGGACTTGCAGCAACTGCTCCAGATCCATCTCCAGGTAATCGGTAGCAACAGCCCAGCCTGGTGCCCCGCACAAGGTAATCAGCAAACCAAGCTCTATGTTTTTCCTTACTGTCATGGCGATTCCTGCCCATCCAAGAAAACCAAACTCAAGACACTAACCACTGCTGCAACCAGACCTCAAACTGGACTGGCGGCAGGGGTTTGGAAAAGTGATAACCCTGCATCAACCGGCAGCCCTGGCTGGCCAGCAATGCGTATTCCTCGGCGGTTTCCACACCTTCGGCAATCGTCTCCATACCGAGCGACTCGGCCAAGCGGATAATCGAGGTGACGATCGCAAGAGAGGCCGTGTCGGACTGCATATCGCGCACAAAAGACTGGTCAATCTTGAGGATGTTGGCAGGTAGACGGCGCAAATAATTGAGGCAGGAGAAGCCGGTGCCGAAGTCGTCAATGGCGATGCGGTAGCCCAGATCGCGGAATGCCTTCAGTACCTGAATAGAGACTTCCATATCGCTCATCAACATGGATTCAGTCAACTCCAATTCGAGTGAACTGGGTTTGGTGCCCGCGTTCGCCAGCAGCCCCTGCACTTCAGCCAGGAAACCCGCTTGATGGAATTGCAACGCAGATATATTCACGCTAACTACCAGATCAGTAAAGCCGGCTTGATGCCAAACATTAACTTGCCGCGCCGCCTCACCAATAACCCAGGCACCGAGCGGAATGATCAAGCCTATCTCTTCGGCCAGCGGAATAAAGTGATTGGGCGGTACCAACCCGCGCTCAGGGTGACGCCAGCGGATCAACGCCTCAGCGCCATAGAGCGTTTTACTGCCCGCTATTATTTGCGGTTGATAATGCAGTTCAAATTGGCCTTGCTCCAGCGCCGAGCGCAGGTCGTATTCCAACTTCAAACGATCGAGGGTGCGCGCATTCAACACCGGTGTGTAGAACTGATAATTATTGCGCCCCTTCTCTTTGGCCAAATACATAGCGGCGTCAGCATTTTTGATCAGCGCACTCGGCGTATCGCCATCGTCGGGGTAGACCGCAATGCCCATACTCGGGCTTATGTGCAACGGCATATCTTCCAGCATGTACGGCAGCAGCAGTTCTTCGCGCAGCTTTATCGCCACTTCAGCAAGACTGCGCTCGTCGCGCACACGCGGTAAGAGCACGACAAATTCATCGCCACCCAAGCGCGCCACCGTGTCGTCGGTGCGCACGGCTGCGCTCAACCTTGCTGCGGTTTGGCGCAAAATCTGGTCGCCCGCGGAGTGGCCGAGGGAGTCATTAATATTTTTAAAGCGGTCGAGGTCGATAAACAAAATGCCGACTTTGTCGCCGCGCCGTTTGGCTGTGTTGATCGCCATTTCCAAACGATCATTGAGCAGCGCGCGGTTGGGCAATTCGGTGAGGCTATCGTGATGAGCGAGAAAATCGATACGCTCGCGGGATTTTTTGCGCTCGGAAATATCGCTGAAAATAGCAATGTAATTTTCCGGCTGGCCATCGGCATTCAGTACCTGACTGATGGAATACCACGTGGGAAATTTTTCGCCATTTTTGCGTTTATTGATGAGTTCACCCTGCCAGTAACCGCGCTCCTTGAGAATCGACACCAAATTGCGAAAAAAACTATGGGAATGCAGCCGCGCACCGATCACGGCGGTATCAGCTCCCAACACCTCATCTTCGGTGTAGCCCATGATTTTTTCATAGGTTTTATTGACCAAAATAATATTCAGCTGCGCATCAGTAATCAGGATCGCTTCGTTGCTGCCTTCAAATACTTTGGCCCACAACCGCAGCTCGGCCTCTTGCTGTTTGCGCTGGGTGATATCGCGGATCACCATCACGACTTCATCCTGCTCGCGCAGAATCACCCGCGCCTCCCAGGTACGCAGCTTTTTCAGGGTTTGCGACCATTCGAACTCCACCAACTGCTCGCCTTTGCCAGCAAACACGCGGCGAATTTGCGGCGCGAGAATCCGGTACACCGGCCCAGGCAAATGGCCTTCACCGGTGGCGGGGTCATAGACGACCCACTCTTCCATATCGTTTACGTAGGCGCCGACTTGCATGTCAATTACATGACCGTCGCGGTCGATGCGTAAAATAATGTCGGGAATGCCAGCGAGCAGCGCGCGCATTTTTCCCTCGCTAACACTCGCATCGGTCAATGCTTGCTTGGCGCGCAAAATAAATTGAATGCGATAGGGCAAGGTCCCCCAGCTAACCGGTTTGGTGATGAAGTCGGTCGCACCGGATTCGTAAGCTTGATGGATGGAATTGATGTCATCTAACCCTGTGACCATGGCGATGGGTAAATCGCGGCCGCGCGGTTGGGCGAGAAATTCACGGCAGAGGCTGTAGCCGTCGCCATCGGGCAAGAGCACATCGAGCAAAATAATGTCGGGCCTGCGTTCAGCGAAACGGGCGCGGGCACCGGCGCAATCGGCTGCCTCCAGCACCTGGTAACCGGCTCGCTCCAGGGTGATGCTGGTGGTCAGGCGCGCAGCTTCATCGTCTTCGACGATCAATACCAGCGCACCCGCTAGAGATTGTAGTGCTTTCAAGCGCCTTGCTCCCCTCGTTCCAATTCGGCCAGCACTTGCAGTGATAAACCATAAAGTGTTTGGATACTGAGCAGCTGCTGCTCAGCCTGTTCCAGATTGCCCTGACGCGCTTTTCCCTCGCAGTCGCGGCAGGCCGCTGCCAGCTCTATCAGCCCCAGATTGGCTGCACTGTTTTTAAGATTGTGCGCCGTTTTGTAGAGCAGATCGGCATCCCGCTGCGCCACCGCTGTTTCAAGCTGGGCCAGCAGTGGTGGGCTGCTGCTGCGAAACAAACCGATGATGCGCGGCAACAGACCTTCGCGCAGTTCACGCAGTTGGCGAATTACCTGCTGATCGATTTCTACCGATAGGACCCGCGCACTGGCGGCACCCTGATTATTTGCCGATGCTGGCGTCGCTGGTACGTTAGCCACTCCGTCAGACATATCAGTTTGCGCCCGGCGCTCTGGTAACCAGCGCGCCAAAAGTTCATGCAATTGCTCTTGCGCGAACGGCTTACTGAGATAGTCATTCATGCCCTGCGCAAGGCAGTGTTCGCGGTCGCCAGTGATGGCGTTGGCGGTAAGCGCAATAATCGGGATCGCGGGCAACCCCATATCGGCTTCGCGCCCGCGAATACACGCAGTCGCTTCAAAGCCATCCATGACCGGCATTTGGCAGTCCATCAATACCAGATCAAAACTTTCCTCTTGCAGCAGATCTACCGCCTCCTGCCCGTTGTTAGCGATTTTCATGCTTACGCCCACACGCTGCAGCATGGCACTGGCCACTTCCTGATTGACGGGATTGTCCTCGGCGAGTAGCACACGCCCCGCCAATTTTGCGAGGGGAAGGGTGTTGATGACTGGTTCTGCGGCATGAAACTTTCGAGTCAGATCACCGGCAATAACCTGCGCAATCAGGTTATGCAATTCCGATTGGCGTACAGGCTTGAGCAACAGCGGCGCTCGTTCCGCTACTTCCGGGCGCGCCGCCATGCCCGCCGAACTGAGCACGATAACGGGCATGGTGTTAAGACGTGCATCAGCCGCCATGGCATCTAACAATTGGCCGCCATCCATGTCCGGCATACACCAATCAGTCAGCATCAACTCAAACGGGGTACCACCCTGCGCGTGTTGCTGTAAAAGAGTGAGTGCTTCCGGCGCAGAAGCCGCCATTACCGGTGCCATACCCCAAGATCTTAGCCAGTACTCCAGAATTTCCCGGTTGGTCGGGTTGTCGTCCACCACCAGAAGATGCAGTTGGCCAAAACCGGAGACTAACTGGTAATCGCGCGGGTCATTGACCTTTTGCAAACTGAGCTGAAAGTGGAAATAACTGCCTCCACCCGCCTCGCTGCGCAGCTGTATTTCACCGCCCATTAACTCCGCAAGGCGCTGTGAAATAGTCAGCCCCAAGCCGGTTCCGCCATATCTGCGCGCCATTGAAGAATCGGCCTGGGTGAAGGATTGAAACAGACGTGCCTGCTGCGCAGGGCTGATACCGATACCGGTATCACGCACGCCAAATTCCAACTGCACTAGCCCATCGCGCTCGGCGATCAAATGGATATTGATCTCCACCTCACCTGATTCCGTGAACTTGATTGCATTACTGAGAAGATTGGTGAGAATTTGCCCCAAGCGTGCCGAATCGCCCACCACTGACAGCGGCGGCAAGGGGGTTTTACACAGCAGTTCCAGCTTTTTACCCTGAGCGATGGGGGCGTAGCGCTCGGCGATATCCTCCACCAGCAAATTCAACTGGAAGGGGCGATATTCCAACTCAAGTTTGCCCGCTTCAATCTTGGAGAAGTCGAGAATATCGTTAATGATCAGCAGCAAATCTTCGCCAGAACGACGCGCGACACGGGCGAAGCGCTTTTGCTTTGCATCCAGTTCGGTGTCCATCAACAGACCCGTCATACCCATGATGCCGTTGAGTGGAGTGCGGATTTCATGGCTCATCACCGCCAGAAATTCACTTTTGGCTTTGCTCGCCGCCTCGGCTTGCTCACGCGCCGTTTGCAGCTCGGCGGTACGCGCCAATACCCGTTGCTCTAACAATTCCTGATTAAGCCGCAGTTCCGTGTCTTGCGCCTCGATGCGATCGAGCATGGCATTAAACCGACGGGTCAATTGGCCTACTTCATCTTGCACAAATGGCTCGGGCGCACGCGCCTGATACTGCCCCTCGCGGCCAATTTTCTGCGCCAGTTCACTGAGATTACCCAAGGGGCGCAAGACCGACGAAATCAATGCGCCGGCAAGCAGACCACACACCAGCAGCGCGATTACCGCAATCACTAACACCCATATAATCTGCCCGTAGAATTGCTTGCGTAGTGGTTCCAGGGTGACGTCTAGTTCCAGCTGACCCAGATGTTCTCCCTCCCAAAACACCTCCGCAATAATGTGCTCGTCGGTTGAAAGCGGTTTGTTCTGCGGAACGTGATATTCGGCAAGCAATTGTTGGTCTTTGAGCCGCAACCGGGCGGCCAATACTTTGGACTCGACGCGCAGCGCAGCGAGACTCAGTTGTGCGGCATCCACATCGATAAACATGCTCGGCGCGGCGAGATTAAGCGCAGTGGCTTCAGCCAAAATCTGTAATTGGTTATTCACCTGATCGCAAATGTAGTTGTACTGCTGCCAAGTGCTCGCTAAAGCCGCGCCCAATACCGCAATGCTCGTTAATAGCATCGTTAACAGACTGATTTTGCGTGCGAGAGAAACCTTACGCATCTAACTATCTCCTTGCTTGCGCTTCTTCGCCAGCTTAAGCAGTTGGCTGCTCACTTTGACGCTGGCATGCTGGATCGCCGCCTCATTCATGACGAACTCGATGCGATTGTCCGGAGTGCGCTGCAGTGAAATGCCGACGCGCGCGTCGTTGGGGTCGGCTTCGTCGACCACCAGAAGCACACCGGCAGGGAAAGGTTGCGGTAACTGGATATCGGCCCCGGTATTGGGCACGTAAAGTAATTGGCAAGAACTGAGTTCCTGCGCAACCTCTTGAGGAGAATCGAGGTAGGCAATCTGAATACGGCGCTGCTGATAGGGCTTATTATCCAGCTGCGCCAGTGATTGGCGTGTTAGGGCTTGGGCACCCAGCGCACAGAGGGTAAAACGCGTGCCCTCTGCTGCAGGCCACTCTATAAATTTAAGGAAGTTGTACACAAACGCGACTCGCAGCCCCGCCTCCGATGCCTGCGCGGACGCCACCAAACAATGCATGCTGAGGATTAAGCCTAACCCCCAGTGCAACATCAGTTTGCCAGCCAACTTCACCCGCCCCGCACCCAAACACACCTCCCGTGACGCACGCCCCATGCGTGTTATCAGCCACACCAAACCCCTTCGGTCATGGCTAGCAAGACAATAATGTTTATAAAAGGAATAACCCTGAGCAAAATACAGTGCCTTCAGAATAGCCCAGAGTTTGGGGCTTAGCGAAAATGTGCAGAAAAACACGTTGGAAAGAACTTCTCCAGGCGTAAGTGGTATTATGCGCACCCCTCCGAACCTACCTGAATGGCGCTTTTATGTTGTTGTTTGTCGATAACCTCACCAATGTCGATTTCAGTTTCCTCGATCCGCAGCGCGGCCTATTGGGCGAAACTTGGCTGGCGAATGTGCGTCTTTTTGGCGAGCTGGATGAACAGGGCATGGTGTGCGATTTCGGCACAGTGAAAAAAGTGTTACGTCATTGGTTGGATACAGAACTGGATCACCGCCTCGCAGTACCTGTGCGCTCACCCAATATCCGTATCGAAGAGGACGGCGAGTTTTTGCAGATCCACTGGCAATTTGGTACTAGCGGCGAGTTTCTCAGCACCCGCTCCCCGCGCGATGCCATCGCCTTAGTGGATGCTGAAATCCTCACTCAAGAAACGGTTGCCGCCTGGTGTATCACCCAGCTCAAACAACAATTCCCCATGAGCGTGGCGCGTCTGGAGTTGGATTTCACCCTGGAAGCAATGGATGGGGCTGCCTATTACCACTACAGTCACGGTCTGAAAAAACACCGGGGCAATTGCCAACGTATTGCCCACGGTCACCGCTCGCGCATTGATATTTGGGCCAATGGCAAAAAGTCACCCAAACTGGAGCAGCATTGGGCCGACGCATGGAAAGATATATACATAGGAACACGCGAGGATTTGACGGGCAGGCCACAACACGCGGGCGCGAGTTATTACCAGTTTAATTACGAGGCGGAGCAGGGCCCGTTTGAAATTACCCTGCCACAACGCTGCTGCTATTTAATCGATACCGATAGTACTGTCGAATTTATCGCGTACCATATCGCGCAAAAAACCCGGCAGGAAAATCCCGAATCGTCTATTCGCGTAAAAGCCTATGAGGGGATCAATAAAGGGGCAATAGCAGAGGCTTAGTCACACACCACTGCGCACCCCCATCAGGCAGTGCGCAGTAACATCACAAAAGGTATGAGCGTCAAACCCGCCACAAAAATAATCGCTATTAACGATGCGATAAACCGAATCGGCTGCGCGCAAAAAACTTGCCACATACTGGGCACCTGCCCCGCCTCCACCAGCTGCGCATAATTTTGCTGCTGGCGAATACAGCGCTCAGCTTGGTATTCACGAATCAATTCGCGAGCACGCTCTTCCTGGGTGCCATCCCCCAACCAAATTGCATCCAGCCCCACGCGGAAAAATCCGGCACTGGTTTCGTAATAGCTGATCTGGTGTTCATCGAGTAACGCGCGAATGTCCCGGGCTTCATCGTCAGGTACTTGCGCAAGTTTGAATAATAATCTGGCCATAATTATCGATTAATCTTGTTATTACTCCCTCCCATAAAAAATAGGATGGAATTGAAAGAGATAAGTGCGCAGGATAACAGTTCTCTGTTCACGGTTTATATTATCTTGCGGGCAGAGAGAGTTTGAAGGCGAAATTTTGGGCGCAGCAAGCGGCGCCCCTACGGGGAAGAGGGCGCTGCTTGCTCCGCCCTCCCTGCCATTGCTATTAACGTGCCGTATCACAGGTTTCATTTTCTTCGCCAGAGCGACTATGATCGACTACAACACCCAATTTGAAAGATAAGGATGAACGCGTTGCTCTTTCGTATTGAACAGTCTGACACAGCGAACCAACCGACGGGCAATGTGCAAATGCATCTTTGCGGTGATTGGCAACTTGGTCACACACCTGACGGCGAGAGCCTCTGCGCCGATATACCGGCTGATTGCAAAAGCATCAGCCTGAACACCGACGAACTTCAACACTGGGATTCAAGCCTTGCAGTTGCACTGCTGCACCTCGCGCGTTGGTGCGAACAAAAACAAATAACGCTGGATACCAGCAACACACCAGAAACCTTGCAGCAATTACTCAACCTCGCCACGGCTATTCCCGTCTATCAACCCGATGCCAATACCGATAAGGTGACTTTGCGCTCGCGGCTGAAAAAAATGATTTCTGCACTGGGCGAGAGTGTTGCACGCACACTTACGTTTATTGGCGACATCAGCCTCGCGTTTATCCACTGGGTACAAGGCAATGCAAAAACCCGCAGGCAGGATATTTTCTTTTTTATCGATCAGGTCGGCCCGCGCGCGCTAGCCATCGTGACGTTGATTTCACTGCTGGTCGGTATGATTCTCGCGTATTTAGGATCGGTGCAATTACGCCAATTGGGCGCACAGGTATACGTGGCCGATTTGGTCGCTATCGGTATGGTGCGTGAGATGGGCGCGCTTATGACTGCCGTCATAATGGCAGGTCGTACTGGCGCTGCTTATGCAGCGCAGTTGGGTACTATGCAGGTAAATGAAGAAATTGATGCGTTGAAAACCATGGGTATTTCCGCGATGGAGTTTTTAGTGCTGCCGCGATTGTTGGCGCTGGTTTTTATTATGCCATTACTGTGTATCTACGCCGATGTGATCGGTATTTTTGGCGGCGCTTTGGTTGCCGTCAGTATGGATGTCAGTTTTAGCCAATACATTTTGCAAACCCAAGGCGCGGTCGATCTAATGGATATTATGTCCGGTCTGATCAAAAGTGTGTTTTTCGGAATTTTAATCGCCATCGCCGGGTGTCAGGCAGGTATTGAATGTGGTCGCAATTCCGATGCGGTCGGTATGGCGGCAACCAACGCGGTGGTGCGCGCGATTGTTTATTT
The DNA here is from genome assembly GCA_964499225.1 of uncultured Cellvibrionaceae bacterium. Lineage (GTDB taxonomy): Bacteria > Pseudomonadota > Gammaproteobacteria > Pseudomonadales > Cellvibrionaceae > Cellvibrio. The sequence continues at coordinate 13,955 of CAZCJR010000100.1, forward strand.
AGTTGTCGCCGATGCAGCGTTTAATATTCTCTACGACAAGTTGGGAATTTAACTATGGAAGCTGCTCCATTTATCAGTGTGCGCAATCTCAGCATCGGTTATGGCAGCCGGGTGGTGCAGCGGGATTTGAATTTTGATATTCGCAAAAACGACATCTTTTTTATTATCGGTGGCAGCGGTTGCGGCAAAACCACACTACTCAAACACATGATTGGTTTAATCGCACCGAGTAAAGGTCAGGTGTTGTATGAAGGCGTTAATTACTATCAAGCGAGTGAAGATACTCAATTAAAATTATTACAGAGCTGGGGCATTACTTATCAATCCGGCGCGTTGTTTTCCAGCATGACACTCGCCGAAAACGTGGCCCTGCCCCTGCAGTTGTATACAGATTTATCCGAAAAACAAATTGCCGAAACCGTCGCCTACAAACTGTCATTGGTTGGACTGTCTGGCTATGAAACCTTTTACCCGTCAGAAATCAGCGGCGGCATGCATAAACGTGCGGGGCTGGCGCGCGCAATCGCGCTCGACCCGCAATTATTATTTTTTGATGAACCCTCGGCAGGGTTAGACCCCATCAGCTCCTTGCGGCTGGATCAATTAATTGTGCAGATCTGTAAAGCGCTGGGCTCCACGGTGATTATCGTCTCACACGAGCTGCCGAGTATTTTATCCATCGGCACCCACAGCGTGATTTTGGATGCGCAAGCGGGAACCATGTTGGACTCGGGCGACCCGAAAGAATTACTCCATCACAGTAAGCACGAAAAAGTGCGCCAATTTTTGAGCCGTGCAGGAACAGCGGCAGCGGAGAATCAATGAAGAAGAACACATCATTCAGGATAGGCGCTTTTATTGTCGGCGCGATTTCGCTGGTATTTTTAGCGCTATTGTTTTTTTCTGGCGGAGATTTATTTTCGCAGAAAGAACGGGTCGTTATGTATTTTGAAGGCTCGGTACAAGGCCTGCAGGTGGGCGCGCCGATTAAACTGAAAGGGGTGATTCTGGGCGAAATCACCGATATTCAAATTAACTTTGACAGCAATGCGCAAGAGAACGGCAACAAAAACAATTCCGCAAAAAATATTGTCACTGCGGTAACCGGTGATTTAGCGTTAAAACGTATCAGTCGTAAGGGAACTGATGTCTCGCTTGAATTCTTTGAGGAGGCAATAACTAACGGCTTACGCGCACAGCTCAACTTCCAAAGTTTTTTAACCGGTCTACTCTACGTCGAATTGGATTTTTTCCCCGATACCCCCGCCACACTTTATGGTTTCAAAAAAGGCTATTTGGAACTCCCGACTGTGGCGACCGGCTTTGAAGAACTTACCAAAAATTTGCAAGAGATCAATTTGAAAGGTTTGGTTAAAAATTTGGATCAACTGACACTACACCTCAGCCAGATAGTAAAAAGTGGTGTGATTGAACAAACACTGGGCAGCGTAAAATTGGCCGCCGACAGTTTTGCCCACACATCGAACACTATGGGCCAGGACGTAAGCCTGCTCAGTAAAAATTTGAGTCACACCAGCACTCAGCTTGATAAATTATTGGTATCACTTAACCAGCAGACACCTATCCTGGCCAGTGAACTGCGGGCGAGCATGGTGCAATTGCAAAAAAGCTTGGTGGAATTGGACAAGGCAACTAACAGTGTGCACCAAAGTTTCTCTGAAGATGCACCGCTGGTAAACCAGCTCACCGAAACACTCGACGAGGTAAGCCGTTCTGCGCAAGCTTTCCGCACGCTCAGTGAAACCATTGACCAACAACCAGAAGCCTTTTTACGCGGTAAAAAGTTAACGGATAAGGATGAATAAACCTATGCGCACCTTTATCATTTTATTTTTGATCGGCAGTCTACTCGTTGGTTGCCAACAATCGCCACGCAAACAATATTATTTGTTGAGCGCGACACCTGCCACCAACAAGACTGCAGAAATAACCCAAACACTGGGTTTGGGGCCGATCGAAGTTGCGGATTATTTACGCAACGCCCAGATAATCATTAATGGCAATGCCAACCATTTGCAGATCACCGATAACGCCTATTGGGGAGAACCACTGCAGAAAGGAATCTCGCGGGTACTGGCAGTGAATTTAATGAACCACCAATCGAACGCCATAATAGAGACGTTTCCCTGGCGCAGCGATTCCACTCCCACGCTCAGCCTGCGCCTCACTATTTATGACTTGCAATTAATCAACAGTGAAGCCGTGATTAATGCCAGTTGGAAATTAGTCAATAATGAAACTAAAGCCGTGTTATTGCAGCGCATTTTTGTGCGCAATAAGCCCAGTGGCAAAAGCGCCGCCGCGATTGCAGCGACCTACAGCGAATTTTTAGCCGAATTGGCGAGGGAAATGAACGAGGCGCTGGCGGCGCACAATTGACTCTTGTAGGACGCTACTTATAAATGGTCACTTTAAATAACCTACCGCTTTGGTTCATCAAGTGCGCTAATACATTTCACATTCGCCAATCGGTGTCCACATAATCCGATAATAAAACTGAGTTTCGAGTTCAATCTTTGCAAACGCATTTTACTCTACGTCTTTCACATCACCGATGGTTTTGCCTGCCGGGGAAGAAAGCAGACTATTTATGTAGAGGAAACCATCCGCCATATTCAGCACGCGAAAAAAGGCCTGACGATGTCAGGCCCAAAGGTGTTACATCGCAGTAAATAAGGTCAGGCTATCCGGCAACTGCCCAAAAAAATTCACTTTCGGTTCACTTACACATCCGTCCCACAACACTGCATGTGTGCCGTTCGCAGGTACAGTTGCGCCGCCGGAAGGGTGTACGCATTTGCCACTAGAGGTTTGTCTAATAACGTGATTGATATGCGAAAAAACGATACTTGAATCGCTGCAGCTTGGAAACAAAACCAATCGAGTGCCGTTAATTGGCGTTGCGCTACCGCCAGCAGGATGAACGCACATACCGCTTGCAACATGGCGAATAAATCCTTCATCGGTAAGTACAAATCTATGGCGAGGGTTCGCCAATGAACAGCTATTTGAAAGAATAAGGTCAGTATTCATTGCAGGATAGTGACTTACATCATCTACTGGTTTTAAACATAGACCACTGGAATGGCGTACTAAGTAACCGCTTTGAGCGCTTCTTTTGAAGCTTTGTTTTGGGGAAGTGGTACAAGCGTCCAATTCGAGGATAGCTGCTCTATAAAAACCTCTTGTTTGTACACATTTCCCACTTGAAATATGGCGAAGCTGGTTATTTTGCCATTCGAATTGCAGTCTGGCTTCATCACATCCGTTCCAAAAAACCAACGCGGTTCCATTGGCAGGGTTTGTGGCGCCACCTGAAGGGTGTAAACACATGCCACTCTCCAGATGTTTAATACTGCCAGCAGCAGTTAAAGTGAATTGAAGCCTGGCTTCTTCGCATCCTTCATAAAGGATCGCAAGCGTACCATTGGAGGGCGCGCTACCGCCACTGGGGTGAACACACATGCCAGAAGCTGAATTCATAATGGAAAAGTTAGGAGAAACTGCCGGGAGTGGCAAGGGTTGTATTGAGGAGACAGACGAGCGAGAGCTGGAGCTAGAGCTAGAACGAGAGCTGGAGCTGGAGCTAGGTGAATTAGACACAATATAATAACGGGTAGCATTGCGGCTTTTATCCAAGCTACATGCCGTGTCTACTTGTGTGTCGGTCACTCGATATCCAGAAGGGATCGTTGAATCGCAAATCCATATGTTAGAAGCGGGACGTCTAATTGGTCTAGTGCCATATATAAGCCCAATAGTACCTGGAGGCAGACACGAAGTTAGCGTGCTGGCATTTGGAACGGTCACCCATCCGCTTCTAATAGCGTCCGGCCACGACTGATTGCAAACGTTAAGATATTGTGCTGGAGGTTGTACGCTGTA
>CAZCJR010000101.1:0-4592 GCA_964499225.1 uncultured Cellvibrionaceae bacterium
TTATTCGGAGTGCGTGCTTTTGCTCTTAGCCCCCTCTCCCTCTGGGAGAGGGTTGGGGTGAGGGCGCTTTATTCGAAGTACGCGCTTTTGCTCTTAACCCCCTCTCCCTCTGGAAGAGGGTTAGGGTGAGGGCGCTTTATTCAGAGCACGTGCTTACGCTCTTAACTCCCTCTCCCTCTGGGAGAGGGCCGGGGTGAGGGCACGTCTTCGAAGTACGCGCTTTTGATCTTAACCCCCTCTCCCTCTGGGAGAGGGCTGGGGTGAGGGAGCTTTCAAAGCGTTATAAATTGCCTGCAACACCGCCTCCGCCTCCAAAAATACTTGTCGATTATCAAACCTAAGCACAGTGATTCCTAATTCATTAAGTCGTTGGGTTCGCACGGCATCTTTTTGCAAACCAGCGTCGGAAAAGTGTTGGCTGCCATCTAGTTCAATCGCGAGCTTGTACTCGTGGCAGTAAAAATCCGCAATGTAACCCTCTATTGGGTGCTGCCTGCGAAATTTCGCGTTCGCTATTTGACGATTACGGAGTAATTGCCAGATAAGTATTTCAGTATTAGTCTGGCTTTGGCGTAAATTTCTAGCAAGCTCAATCATGTGCGCGGGGATTTTCTCTTTCATCGGTTCACTCGTCCCTCAGCTAAATCCTCTCCCAATGCAGATTTTATTTCTTGACCGGTTTAGCCCCGCAAGAACCGCGCACCATTAACTTCGCGGGCAGCAACATCGACTCTGGTCTTTCGCCATCGACCAATAGCAATAAATTTTCCACCAACAACTCGCCGGCGAGCAGCGTATCTTGTTGCACAGTGGAGAGCGGCGGATGGGTGTAGGAGGCCATGGGAATATCATCGAAGCCCATAACCGCAACATCAGTTGGGATATGCATGCCCGCTTCTTCTAATGCTTTCATTGCACCTATCGCAATCAAATCGCTCGCGCCAAAGATTGCATCAAAAGGCAAACGACGTTGCAGTAAACTCAGCGTGGCTTTGTAACCTTCTTCTTCTGAAGTTTCTGCGGCAACTTGCAGCTTGGGGTTAACTTCAATACCCGCTTCTTTTAGGGCTTTACAGAAGCCGTGATAGCGGTCGGCAAATTCGGGGCTGTGTTCTGAAACATCGCCGAGGAAGGCGATATTTTTTCGGCCTAGTGCCAACAAATGTTGTGCTGCATTGTAGGCACTGTTGAAATTATCACAGCCAATCGACACGCCTGGCTGACCTTCCAGCACCGGCCCCCAAGTAATAAAGTGGGCACCGACTTCAGTGAGATAGGTGAGTTTTTTGACGAAGGTTTCGTAATCGCCATAACCTAAAAAGATAATACCGTCGGCACGGTTGGCATCCTCATAATCTGCATGCCAGTCCTCGCTAAATTGCTGAAATGAAATTAATAAATCAAAACCGCGAGCAGCTGTTGCACGGGTGATACTGCCGAGCATGGATAGAAAAAATGGATTGATCAGTGAATTACCGGTGCCTTGATCTTCGCACAACAAAAGTGCAATGGTTTTGGTTTGCTGGGAACGCAGGCTGCTCGCATTTTTATCCACTTTGTAATTCAGTTCGCGCGCAATTTGCTGAACTTTGAGGCGGGTTTCTTCGTTGACCAAGGGGCTGTTACGCAGGGCGCGGGATACCGTGGATTGCGATACCCCGGCGCGGAAGGCAATATCAAAGGATGTGGGCTTATCGTCTTTCAACTCTCTGACCCTCGCTGTCATTCCATTATTTGTTGTAATTGTTGTGGTGGACTTTCTTTGCCGCTTTGTATTTGCGTTGCGACAGGGGGCTGATACTACAGCAACCCCCTTTTTACGTACAGCGAAGGGAAAAGCAGCATCAGGGATGCTGGGCAACCTGGGCGTATTTGAGAGTAGTTAACTCGTCATGAAGATTACCCAGAAAACGGCGAAACGCCGTGCGCCAAGCCAAATTCTGTGCGGCCTTATTACTACTGTCATGAATCGCGGCCAAATTGCCAGTACTGGAAGCGCGTGCATTTACCTCCATTGTTTCTTCAACTACCGCCACCAACTCACCCGACTTTGCGTTAGCCAGCGTGCCGCGCACCGTGACCAGACCTATACCAGCATTATTCGTTTGAGTCCCAACCGTATCCATACCAGCATCCTTATAGCGCTGCGAATAGGGCATAAAACTGATCAGAGTGAACTGGATTGCCAATACATCATCGCCGCCGCGATTAACCGGCACAAACTCGCCCTGCTCACGAAAGATTTTTTTGGCGAAATCATCCAACTGCTGACAAATAGCATCCATCTCTTTCCACGTAGATTCATTCCAGTTGCGTGCGAGTTTTTTATCGGTTTCCTCTGCCAGTTTTAGCTTATCGAATTGGGTTGCAAATAAAATGACCTTATCAAATTGTTTAAATGCGTGAGCATTTTTAACTAAAAACTTATCAATTTTTTCCGCTTCGACATAAGCCAAATCCGAATCTTCGATCGCTTTTAAGCTCACGTTTTTGCTGGCGGGTTGCGATGCGCAACCAGCAAGACAGAGAATAATGGCCATTAATAATAATGATTTCATTGGTGCAGCTCCTTTTCTATTAATTAAAATATGATTATCCAACATCAGTGACCGTGACACCTAGCATCCACGACGACGTTGCATAAACAGTCCGAGCCCGCCGAGCAAAAACAATAACAGACCACTCGATTCAGGCACTTCTTTGGAGTGCAGTTTGTCACTAATCCAATCGCCAAAACTACTCACCCGTATTGAACCATAGGCATCGCCATAACCAAAAATTCCATCGTTTCTGACATCTGCAATAAACGAATGCACGCCCGCCAAATACACTTGTCCATCTTCCTGAATAAACACACCACCACCTGAATCACCGGGGGCTACGAGAATCTCTAATACGGTAGCTAAATTATCAAGATCGGCAAATGGGAAATCAAATACATTAAAAGATGAGTCAGTTGGATGATCAAAGTCAGACCAAATAATTTGCTGACCATTGCCTTCAACTGACCAAAGGTCATCAATAATATTGGTGCCAGCCCGACGCACATAATCGATATGGGTCATGCCCGTTTCACCGTTGCCTGTTACACCAAAACCAACACTGGCGGACGAACTTAACCATTCGGCGCTACCGGTGTAAAGCGGTGCAGGGGCAATATCGAAATCTGTTTCAAAGTGCATCAAACCTATATCCCAACCAGCGAGGATGCCTGTGCTGGAATAATTTTCATGAGCGACCCAGGAATCAGCTTCGTAAAAACGCCACCCAGTATCACCCGGTAAATAAAATGAGGCCACCTTAGCTTCATCTACACAATGCCCAGCGGTCAACACCCAGTTTTTATGAATGACAGTACCGCTGCAAGAATAAGATGAGTCCAGGGTATCGCCAATTATTAAACCGACACCGCTAAAAGCGGGGTCCGTTGCAAAACCGGAGTACCAAGAGTCGGGGGTATCGTGACGAATAATTCCTGCGGAGACGGGCGCACTCAGTGCGGCCACTAACAAACTTGCTACTAATTTCATAATTCCCTATTCCTTTGAAAATACTGTTAAACACCAATGCTTCCGTTAGCTCACCCAAACCACACCGGGCAGCGAAATATATCCTGTTTAAAATCGATTACACAAGTATGTTAATAATTCACACCGCATCAAGACATATCGCACCCTATAATTCGCACATAAAAAAGTCGCTGCATTTAACAGCGGCCTATTATCCCCATCCGGGCTACTACACCTCGCGCAACGCTGTTGCCACTGGCAAACGCGCGGCACGAATGGCCGGAAAAAAACCACCGATAAAACCTATGGCTGTAGCAAATATGACTCCTTGTACCAACAGATCAGGCGTTACCGCAAAATCAAATACGACTTGACTGAAACTCGCGAAATTGAGTGTAGAAACAGTGTATCCGTTAAACACCAGATACACGATGATCGAACCGATTACGCCACCGATAAAGGCAAGCACCAGGGATTCTACCAGCGTTGAGATGGCAACCGGGGTGGCACCAAACCCGATTGCGCGCAATGTGGCAATTTCGCGGGTACGATTAGACACCGAGGTGTACATGGTATTAACCGCACCAAAAATTGCGCCGAGTGCCATCAGAAATGCGAGTGGGTAACCGACCATTTTAATAAATTTGCTCAGCGGCTCCGATTGTTCGGCGAGATAATCGGTTTCGCGTTTTAAATCGAGATTAAATTTTGGATCGGCGGCGATGGCCGCTTTTACGGTGTCGAAATCTTTTTTATCCTCCAGCTTAACGCGTACAATTTGATAGCTATTGCCACGACGATAGGCGTTTTGCAAAATTTTTGCATCGCACCACAATTCTGATTCAGCTAACCCGCCGCCAGATTCAAACGCGCCCACGACTGTCCATTCCGTTTGACCAAATTTAACCACTGAACCCACAGCCAGATTCGCAAATTGCTTTTGGGCGCCGCGCCCGACAATTAATTCATTTTTTCCCGGCTCAAAATTGCGCCCTTCAATAATTTTGAATGCCTTGCGCACTTCAAATGCCATAGGCTCGACACCACGTAGCGGTGCATTCGCATTGCTATCTTTGGTGCGCA
>CAZCJR010000101.1:4602-17785 GCA_964499225.1 uncultured Cellvibrionaceae bacterium
ACAATCACAAATAATTCCGGCGAACTCAACGGCTTACCGTCAAGCTTGGCGATGCCGGGTAAATTGGCTATTAACTGTGTTTGGTCATACCCCATGCCGCTGCTCATTTCGGACGTGGCACCGGCGCGCATCATGATTAATACATCGTCTGCACCGGCACTCACCATAGTGCGCTGAAAACCGCTCGCCATAGACAGCACGCCGATAAACACACCCACCACGCATGCCACGCCAAATACGGCCACCGACGATGTACCTAGCCGCTGCGGCAAATTGCGCAGATTCATAAGCGTAATTACAATAATTTGAGTAAATGCATTAAACATAATTAACGCCTCCGCAGTGCTGCAACTATGTTGAGCTGCAAGCCTTGCAGCGCGGGAATAAAGCCGGTGAGCAGACCAAACAAGAACATAAGGCCAACGCCGAACAGCATCATGGTGTTTGATAAGTTTAATCCTGGCAGCGTGGCCGCCATTGATTCAGCGGCGCCACTGATAAAAAATTTCGCTAAAAATAATCCGGCCAAGCCGCCAATTAGCGAAATCAAAATGGCTTCTGCCAACACCATAATCATCACTGCCAGATCGGAAAATCCGAGAGTTTTTAGAATCGCCAATTCCGGAATTCGCTCGCGAAATGATTGCGCCATGGTATTGCCTGCGACTAACAACATCGTAAAAAACACTGCACCCAGAATCAGCGTGGTAATTAAACCTATATCGCCAAACTGTTTGGCAAACGATTTTGCAAAATCTTTTTCACTACTGGTTTTAGTTTCAGCAGGTGAGTTGGCAAAAAGTGCATCGACAGCAGCCGCAACTTGTGCGGATTGCTTTGGATCTTTTACACGGATTACCAGCCAGCCCAAATCACCTTTGCCGAATTGACGCGCCTCATCAAAATAGTCGTAATGCATCAGCATGGCGCTGGTGTCCGCACTTTTACTTTTTGCCTCATATATGCCTTCGATAACAAATTCCCAGCTGGTACTACCGCCCTCGCGGGGAAACATACCCATTAGCGGAATACGGTCGCCAATTTTCCATTTAAATCTATCTACCAATGCTTTGCCGATGACTACACCAATGCGGTTTTTCTTCCAGGCTTGCATCTGCTCTTCCGGTAACGAGATCATTTCCTTGTATATTTCAAAATAGTCTTCTGCGATAACGGGGAATTGCGGAAACTGATTTTTCGGGTCTTGATAATAACCACCAAACCAGTTGGCCGAGGTTGCTTTATCCACGCCTTCCAGTGCATTTACTCTTGGCAGATAGGCTTCAGGTAACGGCTGGATCAAACTAATTTTGTTAATACTAACCAATCGATCTTCACCGGCAATTTCCGCGCCCTGATCAAACGCGGCCGCTAAGCTGCGCAACAAACCAAACAGCAAAAATGCAATCATGATCGATAGCACGGTTAAAATGGTTCGGGCTTTTTTGCGCCCGAGATTACTCAATAAAAATTGTAAGTAATACATGATTAGTGCCCCGTATCGGTAACCTGACCATTGTTGACTAACGCCCCCTTGTCCATATGCAAGATATGACGTGCGTGGTCTGCTGCGCGAGGGTCATGCGTTACCATGATGATGGTTTTTTGCTGCTGCTGATTAAGAGTTTGCAGCAGAGAGAGAATGTCATCTGCAGTGGCGCGATCCAAATCGCCCGTGGGTTCGTCACACAACAATAAATCCGGATCGCTCACCAGTGCGCGTGCAATTGCCACGCGCTGCTCCTGGCCGCCCGACAACTCACTCGGGTAATGTTTGGCACGGTCAGAAAGCCCTACCAATTCCAATGCTGCCGACACATGGTGCTTGCGCTGTTTGCTAGACAGATTAGTCAGCAACAATGGCAATTCGACATTTTTTTCTGCAGTTAATACCGGCATCAAATTGTAAAATTGGAAAATAAAACCAACGTGACGGGCACGCCATTTGGTGAGTTGCGACGAGGACATTTGGTCGAGCCGCTGACCGCCAATCATCAACTCGCCAGCACAGGGCTTATCCAAACCGCCGAGCAAGTTGAGCAGCGTGGTTTTACCTGAACCGGATGGCCCCATGAGCGCCAGGAAATCTCCGCGTCGAATGTCCAGATCAAGCTTGGCTAATACGTTGACTTGTTCTTTGCCTTTTTTATACGCCTTGGCAATACCTTTTAATTGCACTAGCAGTTCGCCAGCAGCCAGTGTTTGAGTTGCGAGAGCCGTCATAGATCCTCCAAGACGTTAGACTAGAACAAGTGATTGACAAATAAAACGGAGACAGCGTTAGCGCGAAATACAGAAACGGAATTTTTTATTTTTATCTACATTCGCTGACTGCAAACACAGTCAGCGAGGTTTATGCTTACAAACAGCTCGACGAAAAGAAATCCACTAGAGTTAAAATTCCACCTTGGTTCCATCTTTTAATTCGGGCGGGATAACCACCACAAAATCTTCACCGGGTCTTAGACCGGTGGCAATATACACATCGTTACCATAGCTGGCGTTGAGGGTGACTTTGCGCAATTCTGCCACGCTGTCTTTCACCACAAATAGAAATTTTTCTTCGCCTTCAGAGCGCACCGCAGTTGTAGGCACACGCACACCCAGTGGCTCTTTGGAATTTTCGTCCGCTACCGGCTCCGCATTCATAAAGGCGACTTTCACCCCCATATCCGGGAGAATGCGCGGGTCACTTACTTGGAAACCGATACGCACTTTTACCGTCGCTTTTTGGCGATCCGCCGTCGGAATAATCGCGATCACTTTCGCTGGAATTTTCCAATCCGGATAAGCCTCTAGTACCGCCTGCACAAACTGATCGACACGCACGCGCTGAATGTAGGCTTCGTTAACATCTACTTCAATTTCGAGCGATGCCATATCCACAATGGTACAAATACCGGTGCGCGTAAAACCACCGCCCGCCGAGATCGGCGAAATCATTTCACCCGGCTGCGAATCTTTGCTGATCACCACACCGGTAAAAGGCGCGCGTAGCGTTAAGTCATCCAGATTTTGCTGCTGCATCGCCAACCGCTTTTCGCTGACGGCAATATCGGCTTCGCGGGAATTTAATTGCGCGCGCAGGGATTCAAAATCCGCACGCGCCTTATCGAGAGAGGCGGCGCTAATTAATTGGCGACGCGCCATTTCGGTATTGCGCTCCAGCGTTAATTTAGCCTCGGTCAAACGCGCCTGGGTTTCGGCGACGTGGGTTTTTGCCGAATGCAATTCCGCCTTACTTAATTCAAACGATTTGCGGGTATTGGAATCATCCAGCAGAGCAACGATTTGATCCTTTTCGACCTGCTGACCCTCTTCGATATAAATTTCTGCAACTTTACCTGTGACTTTGGATGACACTGTTGCCGTGCGCCTTGCCACAACATAGCCGGTGGCATCCAATACGGTTGCTGCTGATGAATCAGGCACTGCCATGCGCGCCATTTCGACTTGCACTTTGACCGGCGCCGGCTCGCCCAGCAAACTAAAGGCAACCACTACGACGCCGATCACGGCCGCTATGCCAATCCATAGTCGCGCCTTGCCATTGCCTTCTGGCTGCTGATCGCGGTTGATGCGTAATTGCGATAGGAGTTCGTCTTTATTTGTCACAATGTGCTCTGCTCGTTGTCGTCTGGAGGGAAATCTGTGGAGGTACCGCAGACATTATCATGCAAGACTCAAGCTTGAGCATAGGGGTTTTCAGTCTGCAGCACATATCCTTACCTGTGGTGTGTTTTTATGATTACAGGATAGCGGGCGAAACACTGGCCGCAACAGCAGCCAATGTCATCAGAAACCAATGACATTTATCATTGGCGAGATTTAGAGGGAGGGTTTGAAATCTGCCATTTCGGCGGGCAGGATCGGATTGTTCAACCTGATCATCGTACGTGCAGGCAAATCGACGGCTTTTAAATCGGCGGCAAAATAGCGCTTAAATATCTGATCCAGCTCACCATTACCAATGATAATTTGCAGGCCGTGAGTCACGCGCCCTGCAAGAGCTTTATTATCAGGATTAACGTAAAACACCAGCGGAAATGGATAGAAGACCAAGAGCGAGGACTCCACCATCAACTTACCAGATTTGGCGGCACGCTCGTTAAATACACCGGTGACTTCGTTAGCACCGAAGGTTACATAATCGAATTCGTTATTTTCCAGGCGCGAGAAAAGATCATCGAAGCTCCCCTTCTCTTCCACCTTGTAACCGTTGCGACGAAATAACTCCGCGTCGGCCCAAGTGCTGGGAATACCCATGCGCAGCTGTTGTAATTGTTGTGCGGATTTAATCGCAGCAAATTTTTCTTTGTCGGCCGCACGAATAATTAAAACCCGATAGCCCAACAATCCTTTCATCAGCGGCAGGGGAATCAGGATTTTCTTTTCATTTGTTAATTTAATATTGCCTGCCACAGTGCCGAAAATATCAAAACCTTTACTGCGGAAGACACTGGCTTCATCGGCGGCAAGCGGGTAATCCGTTAAATTCTCCTGCAGTTTCCAGTTGCCGTGCGATGTGTTAGTTGCCTTGAGTACAGCCTCTAGCACCTCGCGTTCATATTGCTGGCGCGATTCTGTTTTATTGCCGTTCCATAATTTAATTGGCGTGACTGCAGCGGTGCTCGATGATTTTTCTGCGGCTACTACGCCGGAACTGCAAAGCGTTATAAACGCGAGCACTGCCAGATTTTTAATAATAAACGAAGCAGAAAAAAATTGAGTTTGAGCTGACATGGAGAAATCTCCCACTAATTATTATTGATTGGATTTAACCGCGACCCTGAACGAAACAGGGCGCACTTGATTTAAGTGCGCCCTGTGAAAGATAGCAAAGTATTCGCCAGTCGTCAGAAGGGAATATCGTCATCAAACGAATCAAAACCTGCAGGTTGCTGTGGCGGTGTATTTTGCTGCGGTGCAGACTGTGGTACTGCACGCACGGCCGGTTGACCACTCTTAGCGGGAGCATTGTTGTACTGCGGAGTTTGATCGAAACCTTCAGACATAGCCGCTGCACCCATACCTGCGCCGCCACCCATACCGGAGTTTTCACCACGGCCATCGAGCATTTGCATTTCGCTGGCAACAATTTCAGTGGTGTAGCGATCAGTGCCGTCTTGCGCTTGCCACTTACGGGTACGTAATGCGCCCTCGATATACACCTTGGAGCCTTTCTTTAGATATTCGCCCGCGATCTCGCCCAGACGATTAAAAAATACCACACGGTGCCATTCAGTACGCTCTTGCGGTTGACCGGTATTTTTGTCCTTCCATGTCTCCGAGGTAGCTACGCTGACGTTAGTGACGGCGCCGCCGGAGGGCATATATTTCACTTCGGGGTCTTGCCCGATATTGCCGATCAAAATTACTTTGTTAATACCACGAGCCATAATGAATTCCTCTTGATTTACCGTGTATTCGCCTTCTGTTTTTGTACGTCGGCGACTTTCAAGTTAATGGTTATTGCCCCTGCGGAGCGTCGGACACTTTACACCACTCTTTAAACCACTTCATCCACAATCGCCGCCAGTTGTTTACGGTCTACCCGGCGTTGGTCAACCTTCAGATAAACGGTATTTTCCGAGGCGACAATTACCACTTCGGCCACACCATCTACCGCGCGCAATTTATCCGCCAGCGCTTGATGATTTCGCCCTCGCAGTGGGATTAGCACGCTAGCGAGGAACTCTGGAGGCTTCATCGACCAAGCGACTGCCAGCCATATCATTACTAGCACAGCATTGAGCAGAAATACCGCATCGGCGCTGTGCTCCTGCAGCAGCCATCCACCTAAAGCGCCACCACCAAAAACACCCAACACCTGACAGGTGGAGTAGATCCCCGTCGCAGTACCCTTGGCGCCAGCGGGTGCAATTTTGCTCACCATAGAGGGCTGGGTTGCCTCCAGAATATTGAAGGCAATAAAAAATACAAACAGCACCAGCAGTGCGACAATACGACTGGACGATACAAAAATCAGCGCAAGCTCGGCAAGCAGCAGCAGTGCTACGGCGATCAAAAACACGTTTTTAATCTTGCGCCGTTTTTCCGCGATGATCACGAACGGCAGCATCACCGCAAAGGCAAAGGCCAGCAGTGGGAAGTAAATCAAACCGTGATATTCGCGCGCTATATGCAGTTGGTCTTGCAGCATTAAGGGCAGCACCACAAAACTCGACATCAACACAAAATGCAGGACAAATATCCCCACATTCAAGCGCAGCAGTTGCGGATGTTTAAGCGTTGTGCCAAGCAGACTCGGCACTGCCACTGCCTCACGTTTTGATGCTGTGGTTTTGGCAACGTCGGGCACCAGCTTCAGCAGGATATAAATACCGACAACGCCCAGAACGGCAGTCAACCAGAAGATCGCGCCCACTCCGCCCCATGCCGCGAGCAATGGTCCAACGGTCATCGCCACCGAGAATGACACGCCGATAGATGCACCTATGGTTGCCATCGCCTTGGTGCGATTTTCATCCGAGGTGAGATCGGTTAAGAGCGCCATCACCACTGCCGATATAGCCCCACCGCCCTGCAGGAAGCGCCCGAAAATCAACCCGTACACCGAATCGGCCAAAGCGGCCACTACGCAGCCAAGCACAAAGATAATCAGTCCAACCAGGATTAGCGGCTTGCGCCCGATACGATCAGACAATACCCCAAAAGGGATCTGCAGCAACGCTTGGCTAAAACCATAAGCGCCTAGCGCCAAGCCAAGCAAAAACGGGCTGTGATGTGCGTATTCGGTACCGTAAAGCGCCAGCACCGGCAGCAACATAAACAAGCCGAACATGCGGAACGTATAGAGCGCCGCGAGCGAGAGCACCACTTTTCGCTCAAAAGGCGCAGGTGCAGAAATATTAATAGGAGTAGAAACAGGATCTTGCATGGCGAGCGGCCGTCGATTAGGGTCAGAAATAAATAGAAGTCAGTGATAAAAAGTCGTTAATTATTAAAAGGGCGCCAGTGTACCAACTAGTCCGGCGCGCGACCTATAAATCCTGCGCAAGATTGCATTAAATCCCCGCGCCAATTTTACCAAGACTTACAGAAGAAACTGCCCTACTGACATCTGCTGGCAATCTAT
The DNA here is from genome assembly GCA_964499225.1 of uncultured Cellvibrionaceae bacterium. Taxonomy (GTDB): domain Bacteria; phylum Pseudomonadota; class Gammaproteobacteria; order Pseudomonadales; family Cellvibrionaceae; genus Cellvibrio. Next base: position 11,702 of record CAZCJR010000101.1, read on the forward strand.
TCACGTATAATCGCTCGTTTTGAATGCCTTGGCGGATTGCAGTACATGGACAAAATTATTGTTAGGGGTGCTCGCACCCACAATCTCAAAAATATTGATCTCGATATCCCGCGCGACAAACTTGTTGTTATCACCGGGCCTTCTGGTTCGGGCAAGTCCTCGCTGGCGTTCGATACCCTTTACGCCGAAGGTCAGCGCCGTTATGTGGAATCCCTGTCCACTTACGCTCGCCAATTTTTATCCATGATGGAAAAGCCCGATGTGGATCATGTGGAAGGCTTGAGTCCCGCCATCTCCATCGAGCAAAAATCCACATCGCACAACCCGCGCTCCACCGTGGGCACCATCACCGAAATTTACGATTACTTGCGCCTGCTCTATGCCCGTGTGGGTGAGCCGCGCTGCCCCGAACACGGCGCGCCGCTGACCGCGCAAACCATCAGCGAAATGGTGGACACCACGCTGGCCCTGCCCGAAGGCACTAAATTGATGCTGCTGGCGCCAGTGATCCGCGACCGCAAAGGTGAACATCTTCATATATTTGAACAGCTCAAGCGCGACGGATTTATCCGCGCGCGCATCGACGGCATTCTCTGCGACTTGGACGACACGCCCAAACTCGATAAGAAAAAGAAGCACACGGTTGAAGTGGTCATCGACCGCTTTAAAGTGCGCGAGGATTTGAAGCTGCGCTTGTCGGAATCATTCGAGACTGCGCTGAATTTATCGGAAGGTATTGCCTGCATTAACTACATGGATGGAGAGGCGCCCGACCGCCTCTTCTCATCCAAACACGCCTGCCCTATCTGCGATTACAGCCTGACTGAACTCGAACCGCGCTTGTTCTCATTCAATAATCCGGCGGGTGCCTGCCCTACTTGCGATGGCTTAGGCGTGCATCAGTTTTTTGATGAAGACAAAGTAATTCAGGATACTTCACTCAGCCTGTCAGAAGGTGCCATCCGCGGCTGGGACAAACGTAACGTCTACTACTTCCATATGCTCGCCTCCCTTGCCAAACACTACGCATTTGACGTGAATACGCCTTGGGCAAAACTCAAAGTTAAACAGCGCGATGCTGTGCTGTATGGTTCAGGCGAAGAGGTTATCGAATTCAATTACATCAATGATCGCGGCGATGTGTACAAACGCAGCCACAGCTTTGAAGGCGTGCTGACCAATATGGAGCGCCGCTATCGCGACACCGAATCCAATTCGGTGCGTGAAGACTTGACCAAGTTTTTATCCAGCCAGCCTTGTCCTGAATGCGAAGGCACACGCTTGCGGATTGAAGCGCGCAATGTGTTTATCGATGAGCGCCCACTGCCCAAGATCACCGAAATGCCCGTCGCCGATGCCTACGACTACTACATGAAGTTGGCGTTTACCGGCAGGAAAGCGGGTATCGCCGATAAGATTCTCAAAGAACTCCGCGACCGCTTCCGCTTTTTGGTGGATGTTGGTTTGAATTATCTGACACTCAACCGCAGCGCAGAAACCCTTTCAGGAGGTGAAGCGCAGCGTATTCGGCTCGCTAGTCAAATAGGTGCAGGTTTGGTTGGGGTTATGTACATCCTTGACGAGCCGTCGATAGGACTTCATCAGCGTGACAACGAGCGGTTGCTTAAAACGCTTACCCATCTGCGCGATATCGGCAATACCGTAATTGTTGTTGAGCACGACGAAGACGCGATTCGCCAAGCGGATCATGTGATTGATATCGGCCCAGGCGCTGGTGTGCACGGCGGACAAGTTATCGCCCAAGGCAATGTCAAAGCCATTATGGCGAATAAAGACTCGATCACCGGTCAATACCTGAGCGGTGCCAAATCCATTGCGATCCCCGAAAAGCGTCATCCGTTTGATAAGAAACAGGTGTTGCGTCTCGTCGGCGCCAAAGGTAACAACCTACAGAATGTGACATTGGAAATTCCCGTGGGCTTAATGACTTGTGTGACCGGCGTGTCGGGTTCAGGCAAGTCGACGCTTATCAATGCAACCTTGCATCCACTAGCCGCTACTGCACTGAACGGTGCCACCACGCTTACTCCCGCGCCGTACGAAAAAATAGAAGGCATGGATTTGTTTGATAAGTGTGTGGATATCGACCAAAGCCCAATTGGTCGCACCCCCCGCTCTAACCCTGCCACCTATACCGGCATTTTCACCCCTATCCGCGAATTGTTTGCCGGCACCCAGGAATCACGCTCGCGCGGCTATCAACCTGGTCGCTTCAGCTTCAATGTAAAAGGCGGCCGCTGCGAAGCTTGCCAAGGCGACGGCGTCACCAAAGTAGAAATGCATTTCCTGCCGGATGTCTATGTACCTTGTGATGTCTGTAAAGGCAAACGGTACAATCGCGAAACGTTGGATGTGAAATACAAAGGCAAAAACATAAATGAAGTGCTGGGTATGACTATCGAAGATGCGCGCGCTTTTTTCGATGTAGTGCCTTCCATCGCCAATAAGTTGCAAACTCTAATCGACGTAGGACTTTCGTATATTTGCCTGGGGCAATCAGCAACAACTTTGTCGGGGGGTGAAGCACAGCGGGTAAAACTCGCAAAAGAATTATCCAAACGCGACACAGGAAAAACACTGTATATCTTGGATGAACCTACAACTGGTTTGCACTTCTACGACATCCAACAATTACTCAATGTTTTACATCGCTTGCGCGATCATGGTAATACGGTTGTCGTTATTGAACACAATTTAGATGTAATTAAAACAGCAGATTGGGTAGTCGATTTAGGACCAGAAGGCGGTAGCGGCGGAGGTCAGATTATCGCGACGGGAACGCCAGAAGATATTGCCCAGCTAGAAAACTCTCATACGGGACGCTTCCTTGCTCCAATGCTTAAAGTAGCGAGCAAAAAAGCGAAAACGACCAGAACAGTAAAAGCAAAAACGTAGAGTATGCAGCGAAAAATAGGGGCTTTGCTTCCTGCAAGCCCCGTTGCCTCCTGCGTGGGTAAACCGATCATCGTGATCGGGTAGCATCCTGCCTCGCTGTGTTCACTTCCCTAGATAAGTTTCGTCCTAAAACTTAATCCTCTAACCAAAACGTCCTGTCCCGATTAGCATCCCTGTGTTTGTCATTTTAGCGACTTTCCAAACTTAAAGAAGTCGTCAATGGCTGAACCTCTTGTGCGACATTGACCACAATTACCTGCTATAAAAACCCACCGATATAGCAAAACACATTTCCGAACAAAATTTCCTTAGCGGCCAGCAAGACAATCGCTGGAAAAAACAAAAAGGCCAAGCATTTCTGCTTGGCCTTTTTTGATAGGAGCCAGTAAAAACTTATTCAGCGTCTACTGCAGCATCGAGTGCTTTAGCTGGACGATCAACCAATTCAACATAAGCCATTGGTGCTTTATCTCCTGAACGGAAGCCACATTTCAAAATGCGAACATAACCGCCTGGGCGAGCATTGTAGCGAGGGCCAAGCTGGCTGAACAATTTACCTACTGCTTCCTTATTGTTCAAACGCGCGAATGCTAAACGACGGTTAGCAACGCTATCCACTTTAGCCAAAGTAATCAAAGGTTCGGCAAAACGACGCAACTCTTTTGCTTTTGGCAAAGTAGTTTTAATTAATTCATGCTCAACCAAAGAAATTACCATGTTGCGAAACATAGCTTTACGGTGTGAAGCATTACGGCCTAATTGACGGCCAGATAGACGATGACGCATGACAAAATTCCTTCAAAATGGATTGCTAATAGCAATCTCGTTAATCACCCGCACCGAAGTGAGTTCACGGGCGAACTAATAATAAAAATCATGCATCGCTATCACATAGGCAAGAGCGATGCATGATTTCAGAGTTTTTAATCGTTTCTCAAGCTAGCTGGAGGCCAGTTTTCCAAACGCATACCGAGGGACAAACCGCGTGAAGCTAGAACGTCCTTAATTTCGGTAAGTGACTTTTTACCAAGATTTGGAGTCTTCAACAGCTCAACTTCAGTGCGCTGAATCAAATCGCCAATATAGTAAATATTCTCCGCTTTCAAACAGTTAGCTGAACGAACGGTAAGCTCAAGATCATCAACCGGACGCAAGAGAATCGGATCAATAGCCTCTTCTTTTTGCTCCGGAGCTGATTGTTTTTCACCTTCAAGATCAACAAACACAGCAAGCTGTTGCTGCAGAATAGTTGCCGCGCGACGGATAGCTTCTTCAGGATCAATGGTGCCGTTGGTTTCCAGATCAAGAATTAACTTATCCAGGTCAGTACGCTGCTCAACACGAGCACTTTCAACACTGTAAGCCAAACGCTTAACCGGGCTGAAAGAAGCGTCTAACTGCAAGCGACCAATTGCACGACTTTCATCATCATCACGACGACGACTGTCAGCTGGCTGATAGCCGCGACCACGAGCAATAGTTAAGCGCATTTTCAATTCAGTATTGCCAGTGATATTCGCTATCACATGATCAGGATTTTTAATTTCCACATCATGATCAACTTGAATATCAGCGGCAGTAACAACGCCCGGGCCTTTTTTGGTCAAAGTAAGAACCGCGTGATCCTTACCATGCATAATTACTGCAACACCTTTGAGATTAAGGAGGATTTCAATTACATCCTCACGAACACCTTCAATAGCGCTGTACTCATGCAATACGCCTTCAATCTCTACTTCGGTAATGGCACAACCGGCCATTGACGAAAGCAAAATACGACGCAAGGCATTGCCTAATGTATGTCCAAAGCCACGCTCCAGAGGCTCCAACACCACGCGTGCGCGGGTTGGACCACTTTCTGAAACATCAATATGACGCGGAGTTAAAAATTCGTTTACTGCAGTCTGCATAGCCACACCTGTTAGCGGTTCATACCTTACTTGGAGTAAAGCTCGACGATGAGGTTTTCGTTGATGTCAGCAGGCAAATCAATGCGATCAGGAACACGCTTAAACACGCCTTCTTTCTTCTCGCCATTCACATCAACCCACTCAACATTGCTGCGCTGACCGGCCAGATTCAATGCGTTTTGAACACGTAATTGTTTCTTGGCTTTTTCACGCACAGCAACAACATCACCAGCACCAACTTGGAAAGAAGCAACATTAACAGTCTTGCCGTTAACGCTAATTGCTTTGTGTGATACCAATTGACGCGATTCAGCACGAGTTGAGCCAAAACCCATACGATATACAACGTTATCCAAGCGACATTCCAACAGCTTTAACAAGTTCTCACCGCTAGCGCCTTTACGGCGAGCAGCTTCTTTGTAGTAACCGCGGAATTGCTTTTCAAGAATGCCGTAAATACGACGAACTTTTTGTTTTTCACGCAACTGCACGCCATAGTCAGACAAACGACCACGACGTTGACCATGTTGGCCAGGTGCAGTTTCAATTTTACATTTTGAGTCTAACGCACGCGCACCACTCTTAAGAAAGAGATCAGTACCTTCGCGGCGAGATAATTTACAGGTAGGTCCAATATAACGAGCCATTTTCTACTCCCCCTTATACGCGACGTTTCTTCGGCGGACGACAGCCGTTGTGAGGAATCGGCGTAACGTCAGTAATGTTAGTAATTTTGTAACCAACATTGTTAAGTGCACGAACAGCAGATTCGCGACCTGGGCCTGGGCCCTTAACTTCGACGTCGAGGTTTTTCAAACCATATTCTTTTGCCGCTTCACCAGCGCGCTCAGCAGCAACCTGAGCAGCAAAAGGAGTACTTTTACGTGAACCACGGAAACCAGAACCACCTGAGGTCGCCCAAGCAAGTGCGTTGCCTTGACGATCAGTGATAGTCACGATGGTATTGTTAAAAGAAGCATGGATGTGAGCTACACCATCAATCACTGTCTTTTTAACTTTTTTCTTGGCTGTGGTTTTATTACTTGGCTTAGCCATAGCAATTTCTTCCTACTAATTTGTTACCGTAAGTGAATGAAAGTCGTAAGCAAGAATTACTTCTTAATTGGCTTACGTGGGCCTTTACGGGTACGTGCGTTCGTTTTGGTGCGTTGACCACGAAGCGGCAGACCACGACGATGGCGCAAGCCACGGTAGCATCCCAAATCCATCAAGCGCTTAATATTCATAGATATTACAC
>CAZCJR010000102.1:0-9340 GCA_964499225.1 uncultured Cellvibrionaceae bacterium
GGTATTGCAATCGGTAAAATGGTTGCAGAAGATCCAACGTTCCGCGTTGAAACTGATATCGATTCAGGTGAAACCATCCTGAAAGGTATGGGTGAATTGCACTTGGATATTAAAGTAGATGTTCTGAAACGTACTTACGGCGTTGAGTTGATCGTAGGACAACCACAGGTTGCTTACCGCGAAACCATTACCCGTGAAACCGAAGACAGCTACACTCACAAGAAGCAATCAGGTGGTTCTGGTCAGTACGGTAAGATCGACTACCGCATCAAGCCAGGCGAGCCAAATACCGGCTTCGTATTCAAGACCTCGTGCGTCGGCGGTAGCGTTCCTAAAGAATTCTACCCAGCAATCGAGAAAGGCTTCCGCTCAATGATGACCACTGGTCCATTGGCTGGCTTCCCGGTACTGGACGTTGAAGTTGACCTGTTCGACGGTGCATTCCACGCCGTTGACTCCTCGGCAATTGCGTTTGAAATCGCTGCAAAAGGCGCTTTCCGTCAATCTATGCCGAAAGCCGGCCCACAACTGCTCGAGCCAATCATGAAAGTCGATGTGTACAGCCCGGAAGATCACGTAGGTGATGTTATCGGTGACTTGAACCGTCGTCGCGGTATGATCTCTGGTCAAGAAGCAAACGTGACTGGCGTGCGCATCAAAGCTGACGTACCCCTTTCAGAAATGTTTGGTTACATCAGCACCTTGCGTACTATGACTTCAGGTCGCGGTCAATTCTCAATGGAATTCTCTCACTACTCCGCATGCCCTGCGAACGTAGCTGAAGCAGTAATTGCCAAAGAGAAAGAAAAGAAAGCTGCCGCTGCCAAGTAAGTAGAGGCAAACAAAAAGCCCCGCCAATGCAAGTTGGCGGGGCTTTTTTATGCCCGGGAACCAACAATCGATAGCAGCACAAAAGAGAATAACTGACAGTGAATCCTAGCAAAAAAATCAAACTCGGCAAACGCCTACACCAAATTGAATCCATCGTGACCGAACCCTACGATCACATTTGGGATTGTTGCTGCGACCATGGATTATTAGGCGCTGCGTTACTTACCCGGAAAGCAGCAGCACATATTCACTTCGTGGATATAGTTCCTGAACTTATGTGCGAGCTGGAAAATAAGCTGAAGCAGTTTTACCCAAGAATTCCCGAGTCAAATTCCCAATGGCAATTACATTGTATTGATGTTGCCGTACTGCCTTTAACGGAATTCGGCGGTAAGCATTTAGTGATCATTGCCGGTGTTGGTGGCGATTTAATGAGTGAACTGGTTACAGCGATTTATCAAAAAAATCCACTTGTTGATATCGATTTTTTGCTCTGCCCCGTACATCACCAATTCACGTTGAGACAGCAATTAATCCAGTTCGATTTCAGCCTGAAAACTGAAACCCTGATGATTGAAAACAAGCGCTTCTATGAAATTTTACTCGTTTCGACAGACAGCAATCTTCACTCAAAAATAGATCCTATCGGCAGCCTTATTTGGCAGAGCAAAACGAGCGAACAGGCAAAGATTACGACTGATTATTTGAAGAAAACGCTGGCTCATTACCAAAGAATGCAATTGAGCCAGGATAAAGACATGCAGGGTATTATTGATGCTTACAGTGGTGCCGCCATAAGCCATGGATAAAATAGTCTGAAAGCAGATAGGATAACTTTCGTAATTGCGACAACCGCAGTTTGTCGGATTATGAAGAAAAGGGTTTTCACAATTATTTGAATACCGCCTTGAGTTTCGACCGCAACGTCAACACCACCAAACCGATGATAAGCAAAATCATCGAACCCGGATCAGAAAGAGACGTAGTATCCAGCTCGAATGTAAGGTGATCGAAACAAATCGCAGACGTGGCATAGTCGCCCCCTAAAACCAATGAACGAACCCCTTTACCTTGAATTTCAATCTCAAAAGTTTCACTCGCTGGTCGGTCGCCCCCTGCATAACCAGTTGCAATTTGTTTTCCATCAATATCAAATGCCATCCAGACAGCCGATAAATCACCTGGCGGATAGATACTATTAGCAAGTAACCTTATACGTAATACATCCTGATGAAATTTGATACCCAATCCGCCAAAACTGGCCGCAGCATCATCACTATAAATAAAAGGGAAAGCACCAAAAATTAAAGTCCCTGTCGGCGCTATGTAACTAGAGTCATATTCACGCCCGTCCCGTGCAAATAAAGCATTATTCCATGAATGATTTTTTAGCGGGCCGTCCACCCAGCCCGTAGTAACAAATTCATTTTCCAGAGCTACTCCAATGCCATAATCATCAGGTTCAAGGGTAATATGAATAGCATTAGCTGAGTTAGAAATTGCGACCATAAGAGTCGCAAGAAAGATTGCACTGACAAATTTCCAAGCAGAGGCTCTAGCAATCAAAATCCTTGCATTTTTAGTTGCCATAATTTAGTCCTTAAGAGTGATTTGATTAGTCACGAAGGTTTTCGTTAGCTGAGCGTCCATGACACCTCATTACGAATAATTATTTCCAACCAAGTGAATAGATTCAAAGATAATAAACATCTGTTGAAACGTACAAAGCCATTTAACCAATTTACAGCGCGTCTAACCGGTTAACGCATCACATTGCGAATGCGTAATTCTTTGCAATTCAGTACGGATACCTGCAACATCGCTTTTCTCGAAATTTTAAAAATTAGTGTAGGCCATAGCTTCGCATGAAGCTTGATAAATCTCCACTTAAAAAAAGCCCATGCGATAGTCAAAATACAAATACAGTAAGCGATTATTACTCCACTGTTTCAATTTAGGCGCCAATTAATTAAATTACTCAGCGAATAGCACTCTAGCGGTTCCGCCGGATACGGCTCATTCCTTCCGCCACACACCGCAAATCGAACGAGATCATTAAAATGACCAAGACAAAAACACCAAGAGAAGACGTATGGCTGGTGTACGACGGAGAATGCCCCGTATGCAAAACCTACTGCAAATATATTCGCATCCGCGAAGCCGTCGGCAATTTACATTTGGTTGATGCACGTCAGCCCGGTGAATTGATGGACGAAATCACTGGACTGGGGTTGGATATAGATCAGGGGATGGTGCTGAAATTTAAAGATGCCATCTATTACGGTCCCGATGCAATTCATATGCTCACCCTGCTCAGTACGCCTTCCGGAATTTTTAATCGCATTAATTATTATGTATTTAGTACGAAACCAGGTGCCAAAATCGTCTACCCTATCGGCAAGGCATTCCGCACCCTTATCCTGAAATTGCTCGGCATTCAGTACATTGAGAATCTCAAAAAAGTTTAAAGTGCGTCCGGCAAACGTCATTACTTCATCAAATCAATTTCACGCGAAGCTCTCACAATGAACAACGATATTTTGCAAGAATTATTAGCACAAGAAGATGAACTCCAACTGCCCTATTTTAATAACCAGACAGCCTGGGAGCTCGGCAACTTAATTAAACTCGCGGCTGATAGGCGCGGGGTATCGGTGGCCATTGAAGTGTATGCGTTTGAGCATGTGCTCTTTAGCTACTTCATGCCGGGCACCAATAAAGACAATCACGACTGGATAAAACGCAAGCGCCAATCAGTTATGCGCTTTGCACACAGCTCTTATTACCAGGGGCAGTACAACGCATCAAAAAATCGCGATTTTGAGGCGCAGCCACATATTGATCCAAAAGAATATTGCGCACACGGCGGATCGTTTCCGATTCGTATTAAACATAGCGGATTAGTTGGCGCCGTCACTGTATCGGGTCTGCCGCAGGAAATGGATCACCAACTTGCGGTCGAGGCGTTACGGGAAGTAATGAAACAAGGCTAATGCCACGGTTGATTTTATTAAAATAGGCTCCCACTCCTAATAGTAAAAAAGCAGACAAGTGCAACCTGCAACTCTATTGACGCAGCTTGCACTGCATAAATAAAAACCCGCGCCTCGTGAGAGACGCGGGTTTTCATTTAACTCACGATGATGAATTGAAAACTAGTCTATCTATTTAATGGTGTAGCAACGCATTTAAGTTATCCACCGCAACGCACCAATCTGAATCCTGCTGCCAACTTTCACGCAAAAACTGCCGCTGCGCGTCAGTCCAGAAATCCGCATCCGTTAACCGCACATCCTCAGGCAATGGATGCTCTTTGATAAAGCGAGTGATAGCAAAATCGCTATTCGCCAAGCCTAATTGACTGAATAATTCTGGCAGCTCAATCGTTGTAATTTGCATAGCAAAGTCTCCTCATTTTTGGGTGGCGCTCTTGGTAGAGTCCGCTGCGGGCCAATAAGTTCGACGAGGCAATATCAAATAGCTATTTTTTCTCGCTCTCGCCCCGCGCTTTACACCCGATGCGAGGGCAAAAGTAGCGAGACAAAGTGTATAACGCGACAAAGTGGTTTATTCTCTCGGCTAATTCACACCTCATCAGCAGCACTCTTAGAGCGAGATTCCCGATGAACAGCCCCCAACGCGATATCACCCTGCGTTTTTTGGCTGAGCCACAAGACGTTAACTTCGGCGGTAAAGTTCACGGCGGCGCCGTGATGAAATGGATCGACCTCGCCGCCTACGCCTGCGCTGCAGGCTGGAGCAGTCTCTATTGCGTCACCGTTTACGCGGGCGGCATCCGCTTTGTATCGCCCATTCATGTGGGTAACCTGGTTGAGGTCAGCGCAAAAATTATCTACACCGGCAAGTCTTCCATGCATATCGCACTGGAAGTAAATGCATGCGATCCCAAATCCCTTGACCGACGCCTTACCACTCACTGCATAGTGATCATGGTTGCGGTCGATGAGTCCGGCCAACCGGTTCAAGTTCCGGAGTGGGTACCGCAAACTGATAAAGATAAACTCCAACACGCCACCGCGATTAAATTAATGGACATGCGCAAACAATTTGGCGATGAGATGAGAATTTATCTTTAATCGTTTTTCAAACATTACTGTGAGACCCGACTATGACGCAGCCAGCGCCAACATCATCCGCAACAGCAAAAGCCTCATCATTGCCAAAAACCAAACAGAAAAAAGACGCGCGCGATATTCGCGCTGAAGCTCTGAAAATTGCTAACACGATAAAAACCGAAGGCCAAACACCGATAGAAACCAAAGCGATTGCGACGGGTATTCAGCGAGGAATGGAATTATTTTTGCGGCAACAAAGTGAAAAGACCCGCGATTTGGACAAGCGGGTGAAAAAAGTAAAACAGTTATCAAGTCAATTGACGCAACAAAAACCGGTGGATGAAAAAGAGGAAATAACCACTACACCAAACCAGTCTCGATTGCCCTGGGTGCTGCTGGCGCTTTCGTGGGGATTGTTTTTGGCGATGGGGGTAGCAACGCTTGTCCTGTGAAACAACTGCATCCACTATTCAACGAGGCGCTCGCCCGGGCGCGGGCATCTCGCAATTGCCAATATAGCCCCCTCATCGTCGACAGCGCTGAAATACCGCGCCCCTCGCGCCTCATCACTACCGCAGTCCACTCTCAGAAAAAGTCACACACACGTCTGGAACTGGAACTCGCTCGTACTACGACTACATAACAACCGAGAAATGTTAAGACTTGAAAACAAACCCATAAATGAGATTATTTCTTAATTGTTATCCCTTAAGATGAATCCCCCAACATTTACTCGCCGATGAGGATTTATGCAGCGCCTGTTTTTAATTACCTGCGTGTTTCTGCCGTTATTAGCCGCCTCCCCTTCACTCACCGCTCAAACCAGCGAGCTGCGCGTGGTTACCCATAGTTTGCGCACCACGGCATTGGTCAGCGAACTGGAGTTGAGCGGCTCAGTGCGACCGCTGCGCGAGTCACATCTGTCAGTGTCGGCAGATGCCGTAGTGATTGGTCTGAAGGTGGATGTTGGCAGCCGGGTTAAACGCGGCGACCTGCTGCTGGAACTGGATAGCAGCATCGCTAAACAGCAACACCAACGCGCGCTTGCGCTCTTATCCGCTGCAGAAACCTCCGCCGCCGAAGCCGCGCGCCTGCGCGATGAAGCGCTCCGCTTAAAACAGCAAAGCCATATCGCGCAGAGCGATGTCAGCTCTCGCGAAAGTGCCGCCAAGTTAGCGACTGCAAGGCTCAACGAAGCGCGCGCCGATGCCAAAATCGCCGCCGAATATTTGGCAAAACATAACCTTTACGCGCCTTTTGATGGAGTAATCAGCGCACGCTGGACAGACTTGGGGCAATGGCTAAACCCCGGCGATCAGGTGTTCACCTTGGTTTCCATGGATTTACTGCGCCTGGATGTGCAATTGCCGCAAGAGCATTTGACCAGCATTGAGCATATCAAGGCCGTACAGATCCGCCCGGATTCCCAACCCGGCCTGAAGATTCCCGCCCGCATTGACACACTGGTGCCTGTCGGCGATGCATCGCGCAGCTTCCTGTTGCGCCTCGCCGCTACAGAAACCTCACCAGCATTGGTGCCCGGCGCTTCAGCGCGTGCGCATCTGCAGTTCGAGCATGCACAAACTGCCGTGTTACTCCCGCGCGATGCTGTCTTGCGCAATGCCGATGGCAATTTTAGTGTGTTCGTGGTTGAAAACGGCAAGGCCCAGCGGCGCCAGATTGAGTTGGGGCGCAGCGGGCGCGATGGCTATTTGATCGAAAAAGGCTTGCAGGCCGGTGAGCAAGTAGTGGTTCGCGGCAATGAACTGCTAACCGACGACCAGGCCGTGAACGTTACCGAATCCGCTGATGCAGTAACCAGTGAACAGGGCCCGAGCGATGATTAACAAACTGGTTCTGCAAGGGCGCTTGCTCAGCGTTATCGTCTTGATTGTCTGTGTACTCGGTTTGGCGGCGGCCCTGCGCATGCCGGTGCAGATGATCCCCAACCTCGATACCCGCATCATCACCATTGAGACCGGCTGGCCGGGCGCGACACCGCAAGACGTTGAAAAAGAAATCCTGCTTGAGCAGGAACGCTACCTGCGTTCACTGCCCAATCTCAACCGCATGGAATCTTTCGCATCCATGGGTGGAGCGGTTATCGAACTGGAATTTCCCTTTGGGGTGGATGCCAATGAGGCACTTATCCGCGTTGCCAACGCCCTGAGCCAGGTTCCCAACTACCCCGAGAATGTCGACCAACCGCGTCTGTACAGCGAATCCTTTTCGGAAAACGCGTTTATGTACTTTGCGGTGCTGCCGCAGCTCGGTAACCCGCGTCAGCTGGATATGGACATGATCAGCGACTTTGTTGACGACAACCTGCGACCGCGCATGGAGCGAATCGCCGGTGTATCGCAAGTGGATATGAGCAACACCCTGCGCCAGATTCAGATCCACGTCGACCCGGCGCGGTTGGCACAGCGCAACCTGAGCTTGGACGATGTGAGTACCGCTATTCGGGCGCGCAATCGCGATGTCTCGGCGGGCGATATCAACGAGGGCAAACGCCGCTACCTGCTGCGCACTACCAGTCGTTTTGACGACCTTAACGATCTAAAAAACCTGATCCTGACCCACAGCGACGGCAGTCATATCCGGTTGAGCGACGTGGCGGAGATCCAGCTCGATCACTACGAAAAACGCGGCTACTCCATCGTGAACGGTGAAGAGGCGCTATCGCTTTCCGTTAAACGCCAACAAGGCTCCAACGTCATCGACATCAAACGCGCGATGCTCGCGGAGATAGAACAAATCCGGGTTGATCTACTCGAACCCAACGGCCTGCGCATGATGATGATTGGTGACGATGTTCGCTATGTCGAATCATCGATCAGCAATGTTTTCGTCAATCTCTGCCTCGGTGCCTTACTTGCGACCTTGGTGATGTACCTGTTCCTCCGCTCTGGCCGCGCCACCCTTATCTGCCTGATGGGAATTCCTGTTTGTACCATCGCCTCCTTTATCGGTTTGGCCAGTTTTGATCGCACCATCAACGTGATTTCTCTTGCCGGTATCGCCTTTGCGATTGGTATGACGGTGGATAACAGCATCGTGGTGCTGGAAAGTATCGAGCAGGCGCGGCGGCGTGGACTAGAACGTATTGAGGCCGCCGTGACCGGCGTGCGCGAAGTCTGGAGCGCCGTTATCGCCTCCAGTGCGACCACGGTGTTGGTATTTGCGCCAGTGCTGTTTATCGCTGAAGAAGCCGGGCAACTCTATTCCGATATCGCGTTGGCAATCTCCGCCGCCATCATTGCCTCCATGCTGTTTGCGCTATTTGTGGTACCCGCAGCCAGCGCGGCTATCGGCGGGCGCATGGACATGGGTGAAGGTTCCAAACGCGAAGCGGGCATTCTGAACATCACCAGCTGGCTGAGCCTCACCGCCAAACGCCGCTACCTGACGATGGCGCTGATGGTATTCGGCAGCCTTGGGCTGGCAATAATATTTATGCCGCCAGCCGAGTATTTACCGGAAGGCGAAGAACCCAAAGCATTCAGCATGATGTTTGCGCCACCGGGCTACAACATCGAGGAGATGCACGCTATCGGCACTGACATTCAAGCCGATCTGAATAACGCGATTAAGGATGACTACAGCGCAGACGATGGTTCGATACCGCCGCTGAAATACTATTCTTTGCGTATCAGCTCCGAGCAACTTTGGCTGATGAGCGAGCCGCGCCGCGCGGGTGATATAGATGCAATGATGACTGCCCTTGTTAATCGTTTTGAAACTTACCCCGGCATGCGCGCCTTTTCCGCGCGCGGCTCGATCATCTCCAGCAATCAGGGCGGCACCCGTGCGGTGGAATTGAACATTACTGGCCCCGACCTGGCTGAACTCTACGACACCGCGCGCCATGTAATGCGTCGCGCCGACGAAGTATTTAAAGAGCCGCGAATTGACTCATCTCCCTCTTCTCTCTCGCTCGACCAACCGCTGATTGAAATTCGCCCGCGCTGGGAGCGGCTGGCCGAACTCGGTTTTAGTCCCGACGAGTTTGGCTTCACCGTTGCCGCCTACAGCGATGGTGCGTTTGTGGGGGAATTTATTGAGGGCGATGACAAAATCGATATGTTTTTATTCAGCACCGCGGGCAACCGCCAACAACTCAGTGAATTGGCGCAAGTTCCTATAAGTGCACCCAACGGGCAAGTATTACCGCTCTCGGCGTTGGCCGAACTGCGCGAGACAGTCGATAGCGAGGAGCTTCGCCGCGTCAACGGCCAGCGCACCGTATCGGTTTATATTATTCCGGCCGACGATGTAGCGCTGGAAACCGCTGTCGAGAAGGTGCGAAGCGAATTGATTCCGGCGCTGCAACGCGAGGGCGAATTACCCAGCCGCGTCGCGCTCAGTATTACTGGCGCCGCTGACGACCTCGCCTCAACCCGTGCCTCATTACTGGGAAATTTTGCAGTCGC
>CAZCJR010000102.1:9350-17655 GCA_964499225.1 uncultured Cellvibrionaceae bacterium
CTGATTTACTTGCTGTTGGTGGCGATATTTTCGCACTGGGGCTACCCGCTGCTCATCATGACGACTGTGCCTTTAGGTATCGCCGGTGGACTGGTGGGATTGGTCGCGACTAATGGTGTGGGAGCTTTGGTGACCGCCATCGGCCTCGGCGGCATTCATCAGTCGCTGGATATGATCACCATGCTCGGCTTTGTAATACTGCTGGGAACGGTAGTGAACAACCCGATCCTGATTGTCGAGCAGACACGGCGCAATTTAGATGAGAAAAAACTACCCATAGTCGAAGCCGTTCGGGAAGCCTTGGCCAGCCGACTGCGCCCCATACTCATGTCCACCGCCACGACCATATTTGGCCTTGCACCATTGGTATTTATTCCCGGTGCCGGTACAGAGTTGTATCGCGGCGTGGGTATCGTGGTGCTCTGCGGCCTTATCGCATCGATGGTGCTGACCCTGAGTTTTCTACCTTGTTTATTGATTGAGGTATTAGACCCTGAGGCATCATGGCGCAGACGGCTTGATCGCTTTAGGCCAATAAAAAATTCATCAACTAATAGATCTTGATTAAACAAGGGCAGAAGCATTTACCGCCTCTGCCCTATTTCCTACAAAGCTGTGCGCATACAGCATGGCAGCCAGCATAGAATTAATTCACCTTGGAATTTATTTTCCCTTTCAATAGCCAAACAGACCGACAGTGCAATCAACACAAAAAATATTCGATAACAATTTATATTACGCCAAAAGCAATCATTGCATCCGCAACCCGTTTAAAACCAACAATATTAGCGCCAATAACGTAGTTGCCCTGCGAATCGTATTCCGCTGCCGTTTGATAACAATTGGCGTGAATATTTTGCATGATGATTTGCAGACGCTTTTCCGTGTATTCAAATGTCCAGGTGTCGCGGCTTGCGTTTTGTTGCATCTCTAATGCAGATGTAGCAACACCGCCCGCATTTGCAGCTTTACCCGGAGCATAAGCAACGCCCGCGTCGATGAAAATATTAATGCCCTCAGGGGTGACAGGCATATTGGCGCCTTCTATTACTGCAATACAGCCATTCTTGACCAAGATCGCAGCCGATGTTGCATCCAACTCATTTTGCGTTGCACAGGGAAATGCCATTTCGCATGGCACATTCCAAATATTGCCAGCCTCTACATAAGTAGCCTGCGAGTGATGATTTAAGTAGGCACTGATTCTATCGCGATCAATTTCTTTTAATTGTTTGATGGTGGGAAGATGCAGCCCCTTTTGGTCATGAATAAAACCATTTGAGTCCGAGCAAGCAATAACCTTTGCTCCAAGCATTTGCAATTTTTCAATAGCATAAATAGCTACATTTCCTGATCCGGAAACAATACAGGTTTTACCCTCCAATGAATCATCACGAACGTTTAACATTTCCTGTGCGAAATATACCGCACCGTAACCAGTCGCTTCGCGCCTTACTAACGCACCACCCCAAAGCGGGCTCTTACCCGTTAATACACCCGACTCATATCGATTGGTAATACGTTTGTATTGACCAAACAAATAACCAATCTCTCGCGCACCCACGCCAATATCACCAGCTGGCACATCAGTGAATTCGCCAATATGGCGATAAAGTTCAGTCATAAAGCTTTGGCAGAAGCGCATAACTTCCGAGTCGGACTTTCCCTTTGGGTCAAAATCCGCTCCACCTTTTGCACCACCGATTGGCATTCCCGATAGTGCATTCTTAAACGTTTGTTCAAACCCCAGAAACTTGATCGTCCCCAAGTGCACTGAAGGATGAAAACGCAAACCACCCTTGTACGGACCAAGCGAACTATTAAATCCCACACGAAAGCCGCGGTTAATTTGAACCTCACCTTTATCGTCTTGCCAGGGAACACGAAAAATAATTTGTCGCTCCGGCTCACAAATTCGTTCAATAATTTTCTGCTCAGCATATTCGGAATGCTTATGCAGCACAGGCCCTAAGGTCTCGATAACTTCTTTTACTGCTTGATGAAACTCATATTCGCCAAAATTATGTTTTACTACATGCGAAAATATCTTGTGCAGTCTTTCGTTGATTGCATTCATACCATCCCCTTTATTGTTCGATAAAATGTAGAGTCATATTTTTTCTGGTTGCGTAACGGAGATGACTTGCAAATGTTTGATATTCCCACCCGGTAAAGGCCAATCAATTTTGCCACCTACTCTCAAACCAATCAGGGCAGTTCCAACCGGCGATAGAATGGATATTTTCATTTTTTCAATATCTGCATCCATTGGATATACAAGACTCACCGTAGATTGCCCACCTGTAGCCAAATCCATAAATGTAACGGACGAGTTCATTGAAACGACATCGACTGGAAAATCGGAATTGGGAACTATTTCTGCACGACCAAGCTCCTCATCCAGCATTTCTGCTGCCGATGTTTTGTATTTCTCCGTTAATGGCAGCAGGCGTACATAGTCGTTATCGGAAATAATAAGTAGACTATTTTCTGTAATAGACATTTTTTACCTCAAAATATGGATGATGGCGCGCCATTCAGTCGCGCGAAAAATGCGAAACCAACAGCAGATTTAATTTGATAGGGGAATTTAGATCAGACGATTAAGCAATAACAGCTTAATCGCCTACAATATGGAAGGCGCGAACGACGTTATTTCGCTGCGCAGACCGTAAAAAGATGTGATGAAAATAAGGGCAAGTATTCATAATTGAAACCATACACCCTATTCAGATCTGTAGCAAGTTGATGGTGCCGCTTTTAAATGCGTTTACCTTTCTTTAAATATTGCGAAAATTTGACTTAAATTTATTACTGGGTATGATTGGTTTTTACATTTTATTTTATTTTATTTAAAAATCGACTTATGAACGCACTACACCGCTACATCCTCAAAAGAGTATCACTCGCCTTCCCCTGCTAAAATAGAGCGGTTCATACGCTCGATCCTTCCTGTTTTACATTGATGCACTTTGTCCGCAATTAAATTATTGGCGGAGGAACTTACATGCCAGCCAATCAGCTAGCCGATTTCCACAAATGGCTACAATCGTGCATACGCCAATATTGCTTGGCAGCACCATGGGATACAAAAAAGAATCCACAATCACTCTGGTATCACCCGATGACAGTAATCCGAAAAACGGAAAAATATCTTATTTCTCCCTGCTAGGATCAAGGCTGCTCGGGTGCAAGACGGGTGATATTGTTGAAATTCAATTATTTGGTCGAAAAGAATTTTTTCAGGTAACTCATATAAAATCGTAAATCGGTAATTCCAGATTTAAACGAAGGAGATATAGTCCCATGCATGTTTTAGCTAGCCGCACGCTGTAGGTTTACGGAGCAGCAAATTGCACCAAATACTTTTCTTTCGATAAAGATCGAGCGGCAATCGTAATCGAGGGATTTCTTATTCGGAGTAAAACTATGTCTAAAGAAAAACTGAAGAAAGAACCCCAAAAGTCACTGAAAGATAAACGCAGAGAGAAAAAGGAGAAGCGGACTATAAAATCAATTTCCAGCATATAAGTAAGAGCAGAAAACAAGGAGGTTTACTCAGAGCGAACATGCTAAGACAGTTGAAAAATACTCAGCGATTGCGGCCTTGGTCCCGAACGAGTGCTATTGCATACACGCTTATTGGATACAGCAACACTGCTCCATTTCCAACAAGCGCTTGCCAGCTATCGCCAACGCGGTTACAAAATTGGTATTCACTTGAGTGAAGCGAGCGATCTGGATTTATTATTGACCCTCGGCTTGACGCCGGATATTATTTTTGCTGATCATCCCGCGTTAACCAAACTATTAGTTGATACGAGCTTGCCTGAAGTATTCGATCCCAGCTTGCGTATCTTGATTGCCAAAAAGCCGTCTATGGATGCCCACGCGATAGAAGCGCAGGTGATAAATGTACAAGGGATAAATAAAGAGATCAGCAGCGCGCACAGTGAGAATAATTGATAAAGATTTGTCACTGGATTTAAGCCAGCACACCACCCAGGAGGACAAGGTAGTACTGATTGCTACTAAACCACTTACCTTGAATGAAAACTGGACGATTTATGGAGCACATGAATCGCGTTTGTTTAAGGAGGGTGAGTTGCTAGTGCAGCGCACACAGTAAATTGTTTATCCAAAGGAAGAATCGGAAAAAATCAATACCCCAAATCCAAACTAACCTCAGGTGCAGCGACTATGATCCAGGCCAGCGACGCAGAAATAACCACGATCAATACCAAAGCCAACCAGATGCGTGAAGATTCAATTCCTTTAGCTTCTGCTAAATCCCTTGCTGGTTTTTTGCCGGTAATCATGGCCTTAATTAAATTTTCGCGTTTAACGAATACATAAAAAAGCACTGCACACACATGAATCACTATGGCGCCCAGAATCCAATAAAACAATTCTTTGTGTACAGCAGTGAGCTGTAAACTTAATTCATGAGAAACGTAGCCATAGAGTGGGCCAATATTAAATATTTCATCATTGGCAAATAACCCGGTAACCGCTTGCACCAACAATACCAGCAACAAGCTCAACACCATTAAGGAGCCTAAAGGGTTGTGCCCGGCATAGGATTTTGCCTTGCCTTTCGTGAGATGAAACGCATACCTAAGGCTTTCCAACGGATGCCGAACAAAATTAACGAACCTCGCGTGATGTGTTCCGACAATCCCCCAGAGAATCCTGAAGACCAATAGGATGACAACAAAATACCCCACCCAAAGATGATAATTAAAATAACTTACACCTAACCAGTTGGTAACGTAGGCAGCAATAAAAGAAACAACCAATAGCCAATGAAAGACTCGGGTAGGCAAATCCCATATTTTTAAATGGGCGTTACCCAGCTCATTGCTACTCTCGATAGCACTCTCTGTAACCTTCGCATTGGCGCTCGTATTTTTAGTGGATTCGACAAGTTGTTCAGTCATATTCAAGGCTGCCAGATAAATCAATTAACATTAGGCATTCAAAACAAATCGCTCTGCTGCACGATACAGCAAGAGCGATAGGGGCAACACCATTTCACACTAAAACTTTTACACGGCTATTACTTTGCTTTGTATGCATCGTGACAACCTTTGCAACCCTCAGCAACCGCTTTTGCTGCAGATTTAAAGGCATCTGACGCGGTTGACTCTTTGGCAGCAATTTCGGCGAGCGCCGCTGCGTTCACTTGAAACTCTTTAATTTTTTTATCGAAGTCAGCCTTTTTTGCCCAAATCTCAGGCTTGGACTTGGATGCAGGCTCGCCCAGATTTGATCCTTCTGGAAAAGTACCGTCCAATAACAAACTCAGAAACGCAACGCGCTCGGCACGCTTGACGATATCTGCCTGATTGTAGGTTGCCTTGCCTTGCAATACTTCGCCAATAGGTTTGAAGTTATTGGCAATTAGCAAAAATGCCGCTTTGCGAACAGCTACCGCTTGTTTTGCGGCAGCAGGATCAACAGCACCCGCCTTGGCAGCATCATCGGCAGCAAATAAATGACTGCTTGCAGACACCACGAAAAATAAACCCAACAAGCCCAAAGAGGCTTTCAATTTTGATAAATGTGACATTAAGCCAATCTCCTGATCTTTTTACTGTTTAGTTTTAGCTACGGCTGGCCTGGAGTGGTAAAAACTACACCAACAGCACGATAACAAACACGAGTGTACACGCTGTGGGCAAGTTATTTCCAACCAAACACGAAAGCCAAAGCAACTTGTATGCCCACCACTTACTAATAACAATATAGGTAAATTTTTGATAAGTGTTATCCAGGGGCAAAAACTGATTTCAATTAACTTTAATCACTTTGCATGTGCGGGATTATTGTTCCGGACTTTCATTTGCAGTAGACCCGATCCCCGGCAATTACCAATATGCAATGAGCCGCCCCGCCGTAATGACCGCTAGCCAACATATGAGTGAAATGAACCCCACACGGACCAAGATGCTATTTTCACTACCAGTAGGCTCGATTTGTTGCCGTGCTTTCCAGACTGAACTTCGCCGAATAAAATAGGCGTTAATTAACGCGAATAACAATGCAGAAAATTTAATTATTAGGAAGGAATTTCCTTCGTGGATTCCTGAATAAAGTCCGGTGCTTCATCACCTAAACGTAAACTCATTTATTACCTCCTAAGGGTTCGGGTATTTTTAGTGTTGAGGAAAGTCTTTTTAGTAGGACTCTTAAGAGTTGTTACTGCCCTAGGCGCTGATTCGACGAGGGAAAAAGATTTTTTGGACTTTGCTTAGAACCGAAGCAATCATTAACTTTCGGTTATAAGCTGAGAACTAGTTAGTATTTCTCAGAACAATCCAAATTCATTAGCATGCGCTCACCCAACACTGGACTGGAAATGCGCACTAATGAAAATTCGCGACCTCGATTTGTCCGACAACGCTATCAATAAGGAACATGCGGCACTCGGTATTCCCCCCGTAGAGCAAATCCCCCTTCACCCTGTTATTCGCAGCGCAGTCTGGTTTGCAATCCTGACACTGATCGGCCTTGTCGCACTGGGCACTGCGCAGGTATTTGGCAGTAGCTGGGATGAAGGCGTTGCCACCATCAAAACCACACTCAATGACTCCATGTTTTGGAATGCCGTGCTGGTAGGTTTGCTCGCTCAGGTTGTGGATGGTGCACTCGGCATGGCCTACGGATTAACCTCCACAAGCTTTTTGCTGGCGACCGGCGCATCGCCAGCGCTGGCCACAGCATCCGTACACATGGCCGAAGTTTTTACCACCGGTGTATCGGGTGTATCTCACGCTAAATTCGGCAACGTCGATAAAAAACTATTTGTGCGCTTGTTAATTCCAGGCATCGTCGGTGGCTTACTGGGCGCAGTGCTCGTCACACAAATCGATGGCGACACTTTAAAGCCCATCATCACCGTATATTTATTGCTGATGGGTGTTTATGTGTTGAGCAAAGCCTTTCGCAAACACATAGCAACTCGTAAGGGAGAACCAAAGCATGTTGCCAAACTGGCGCTGCTGGGTGGTTTTGTAGATACATCAGGCGGTGGCGGCTGGGGGCCAGTAGTGACCACGACTTTAGTCGGCACGGGACATGATCCACGCACAACAATCGGCTCGGTAAACTTCGCCGAATTTTTCCTGACACTGACCAGCGCAGCATCACTGTTTATTTTGGTCGATGAAACCATCTGGCATGTAGTGGCGGGCTTGATTGTAGGTGGACTATTCGCTGCACCTTTTGCAGCCTACGCGTGCAAGAAATTCTCGACCAGAACGTTGCTGATTTTGGTGGGGCTGCTGATTAGTGGGATATCGATGTTTAATCTCTACAAGGCGCTTGTGGGATGATGAGCCAATCGTAAAAGATTGGCGCACCTCTGAAATCATTAATAATTAATATTCAAATCTCTCACCCGCTAACGCAGGCGTTGTTGCTGGCGAAACACGCCGTTGTGTTGCCTGCTCATAAGCATAGGCGTAACCGAGCAAACGCGGCTCGCTGTATGCAGGACCGAAGAACGAAATGGTCACCGGCATTTTTTCGTTGGTGATGCCTGCCGGCACTATCACGTCAGGAAATTGCGTGACGTTTGCAATACTGCTAAGCGATGGCAAGCGCGGACGTTCCACAATGGTTGGCGTTTCGGGATTAATCATTTCCGGTTGCGTTGGCCTTGTCGGGTACACAAGCGCATCCAGTTGTTTTTCTTCCAGCAATCCAAGCACGGCACCCTGCACTGCTTTCATGCCATGGTCTTTAGCAGCGGTATAACTCAAGCTGGTAATTGGCGGACGCTGGCCCAATTCAGTGAAGCGGGTAAATACACTCGGGTGTGGCAGGAAATCACCTTTGGGTTTGGTTAGCTTCATGCCTTTTTCGCCCAACTCGGTCACTGTGCGTGGGAATCCGGGCCGCAAGGTGCTCAAGTAATCGACGTAGTTATCTTTCACTTCCGCGCGAATCGGGTTCATCACACCCTCGCGGCTTTGTAAGGCGACTGCGGGGAAATTCAAGTTATCGACTAACACGGCGCCCTGTGCAACCAGATCTTTAAGCGATTCATTAAACACACGATCCACTTCCGGATCTGTGCCGGTGAAGTCGCGAATCACACCGATGCGCGCACCTTTGAGCGCGTCTTTTTTCAGAAACTGCGTGTAGTCTTTGTAAAACAAACCGGTGCTGGTGCTGGTGAGCGGATCTTTGGGATCAACCCCCGTCATGTAGCCGAGCGCGAGCGCTGCATCGTAGACCGTGCGTGCCATGGGGCCGCCGGTATCGAAGGTCAGTACGCAGGGCATGATCCCGGTGCGGG
>CAZCJR010000103.1:0-17648 GCA_964499225.1 uncultured Cellvibrionaceae bacterium
GTGCAATGGGAGCAGGAAGGCGAATCTGATCTGGGCATCAATCTCAGTAAAATTGCGCAACTAACCAAAGCGGCGCAGCAAATTAATGGCCTGCTCGGCTCAATAGCGGCACCGGTAAACGCATTGGATATTTTGCGCTGGCCGGGTGTGATCCAAAAGCAGGAATTGGATCGCGAGCAAATGCACAAAGCTGCGTTGGAATTATTTGATCTCGCCCTCGAAGGCTTGATCGAACACCGTTCGCGCGAAGGCGCAGAGCTGCAACAATTAATTATCAACCGTTTGGATAGCGTCTCGGCACAGGTGGTTAATGTGCGCGCACGTATGCCGGAAATCCTCGCTGCACAACGCGAAAAATTGCAGACCAAACTTGCAGCGCTACAAGTGGAGTTGGAGCCGGAGCGGCTTGAGCAGGAAATTGTATTACTCGCGCAAAAGGCCGATGTCGATGAAGAGCTCGATCGCCTCGATACTCACGTCATTGAAGTCAAACGCAGCTTGAAACAAACCGATTCACTTGGCCGCCGTTTGGATTTTTTAATGCAGGAATTAAATCGCGAAGCCAATACACTTTCATCAAAATCAATTGTGAGTGAGACAACGCAAGCAGCAGTGGAATTGAAAGTGTTGATTGAGCAGATGAGAGAGCAGGTGCAGAACATCGAGTGATGTATGTGTATTCTGAGTGTTACCCGCTACTCTTTGACAAAAAAATTTTGCAAGCAGTAGCGGCGGCCGCGGATAACCCTGCAAGAAATCTTACCGTAAAAATCACACCGGAAATGTATCAATCGGCACCGGGCGGCCAAAATAATAGCCCTGATATTTAAAACAACCCTCAGCTTCCAGCCAGTCGCGCTGCTCTTTTGTTTCCACACCTTCCGCAATCACCGCTAACTCCATACTCTGGGCAAGACGAATAATCATGCGCGCGATGGCGACATCATTAGCGTGGGTGAGAATATCTTTGACGAAGGACTTATCGATTTTCAATTCGCTAATCGGCAGGCGTTTTAGATAGGAAAGCGATGAATATCCTGTACCAAAGTCATCGAGCGAAAATTTAATTCCCCGCTCTTTTAATGCGTCCATCTTGGTGATGATGTCTTGCTGGTTGGCGACCAACATGCTCTCGGTCAGTTCGAGCTTCAAGCGCTGGGGGTTAGCCCCGCTACGCTCGATAATGGCCAGTAACTGCGCTACAAATTGTGGATGCTGGAATTGGCGGGCGCTGACATTGACGGAGAGAATAATATCCGCCGTGTGCGGTGTTTTACTCCAGGCGACTAACTGTTCACAAGCCGTGGCGAAAATCCAATTGCCCATGGGTAAAATCAGACCTGACTCTTCAGCGATGGGAATAAAATCCAGCGGCGGGATCATACCCCGCTGCGGGTGGAGCCAGCGAATTAAGGCTTCTGCACCGACAATCTTGCCCGAGTTATCGACTTGCGGTTGATAGTAGAGTTCGAATTGCTGTTGTTGCAGCGCCTCGCGGATTTCATTTTGCACCGCAAAACGCTGCGCCGTTGCGGCCTGCATTTCCGGATCAAAAAAGCGCATGGTATTGCGGCCAGCCGACTTGGCGTTATACATCGCCTGATCGGCTTGCTTTAGTAATTCATCAATAGACGCGGTCTGGTCGCCAAACAAACAAATCCCGATACTGGGAGAATTAAAATAATCCTGACCGTCGAGCAGGTAATGATTATTCAAACTATTGAGAATTTTTTCCGCGACTTGTTGCGCCTGCGCAGCGGCTCGTTCACGCACACTTCCCAAGCCCTCCAGTACCACCAAAAATTCATCGCCCCCCAAGCGCGCAACCGTATCCTGTTTACGCACCGCATTGCTCAACCGCTCGGCCACAGCCACTAATAATAAATCGCCGATGTGATGCCCGCGATTGTCATTGAGCGTTTTGAAATCATCCAAATCAATAAACAGCAACGCGCCGAGGGTGTTCTGGCGCTGACTGGTCACTATGGCGTGCTCAAGGCGATCTTGCAGTAGACGGCGATTGGGCAATTGGGTAAGCGGATCAAAAAAGGCGAGATTGTTAATTCGCTCTTCGCTCTCTTTGCGCTGGGTGATGTCGCGACTCAGCACAACAAAACGCGCAACACCGTCTTGTTCATCTGCTTTGCGCGATATGGACAACTCAAAGGTGGCATGGCCGCGGGGCAATTCCAGTGAATAACATTTGCCAGATGACAGGCCTTTTTCCGCGGCTTCATTCAGCGCCTCATGAACAATCGCGCAGGCCTGTTCAGGAAGAAATTGGTGAAAACTTTTGCCCAGGAATTTTTCCGGCGCAACGGTAAGCAAGTCAGGTTGGTTGGTGTGATAGTTATGAATGATGCCGTTAATATCGATATCAAACAGCAAATCAGGAATCGCATCGAGCGTGGCTTGCAAATGGGCGCGAGCGTTTAGCAGCTCGCGAGTTTGTTCGATCACCGAATCTTGCAGGCTCAATTTACGCTGCTGTAACTGCACCATCAGCCACGCCTGATAAGCAAGCAGCACACTGATAAATAGTGCCGCTATCATTTTACCAATCAGCGCCCAACTGCTCGTCCAACCAATCACTGGGGTGACGCTCAGTGTCCAGCTGCCGTTGGGTACGCCGAAGGATTTGTGAATAGGGTCAATGAGGGCTTCGGGTTCATTAGCGACGATAATATCGCGCTCGCCGGAGTCAGGATTCATGCGCCACAGCTCATAGGCCATGCCCTGTTCAGCAAGTTGGTTGAGGTTGGCTGTTTCCAGTAGTCGCTCAATACGGATGATGACGTTGGTAAACCCCCAAAATTGGCGCCCGCCCTGATCATCCAAAAATACTGGCAAGCGCGCGACGGCGCCCAAGCCGCCCTGAACCAGATTAATCGGGCCAGCGAGGGTTAACTCGCCGGTATCGCGCGCGCGTATCGCCTCTTTGTTTTGCAGCGAATCCTCCAGCTGATTAAAGCCCAGGGATTTTTCATTGCCCTCCAAGGGGTAAACCTGAGTGATGATGCCGTTGGGTGAGAGACTGATATGGGAAACGCTATCAAAATAAGGCAGGAGCTCGCGGGCCGCGTCCTCAAAACGATTGGTACGCCCCTGACCAAGGCGAACCATGGCGGCGAAGGAGTAATTGAGGGTTAACGCTTGATCCAAACTATCGCGCACTAAAAATGCGTGATTTTGCGCGATATTCTCCACGTCAGCGCGGTTTGCATGCCGCTGATTTTGCTCCAATTGCCAGATAATCAGCGCGGAGAGGCTGAGGCAAATTGCCAGCACCGCTAATGCCGTGGCCGTGGGACTGCGCAACAAAAAAGGAATGGCCTTGGGCATAACAACGAAAACCGGAACCAGGAGGAAAGTTAGTATTCACTATAGCATCGGTTCCGGAATATGTTACTCCGCGTACTCGGCGTCACGGATCACCGCGAGAAACTCATCGCCGAAGCGTTTTAGTTTGCTATCACCCACGCCCGTGATGCCGCGTAATTGCTCAGCTGTGAGCGGGCGAAACTCCAACATCTCGCGCAAAGTGGCATCGTGAAAAATAACATAGGGCGGCACGCCCTGCTCTTCCGCGAGGCGTTTGCGGCAGGAGCGAAGCGCGTTCCACAAGCCTTGATCTTCCGCTTCAATATGTTGGCCAAGGTTAGCGCGGCGCGGTGTTGTTGCAACAATTTTGATATCGCGCCGTAAACTGATTTTTTCTTCGCCGCGCAAATACATGCGACAGCTCTCATTTAAGATCAAACCGCCAAAGCCATCGACATTCACATCCAGTAAACCGCGCGCGACCAGTTGGCGGAAAATCGATTTCCATTCATCCGCGCTTACATTTTTACCGATACCATAAGTGGTTAATTTGTGATGATCAAAGGAGAGAATTTTTTCGTTGTTGCTGCCGCGCAATACATCGATTACATGGCCCGCGCCAAAACGCTGACCGGTGCGATACACGCAGGAGAGCGCCATCTGCACCGCCTCGGTTGCGTCCCAGGTTTGCGGCGGCGTAATACAGCAATCGCAATTGCCGCAGGCTTGCGCGAGCGTATCACCAAAATAGCGCAACAAACTCTGGCGGCGACAACTCGTAATTTCACACAGGCCCAGCATCGCATTTAAGCGCTGTTGTTCGTTGCGTTTAAATTCTTCACTGCCTTCGCTCTGCGCCATCATCTGCCGCAGTTTTACAACATCTTCCAAACCGTAGAGCAACAAGGTCGTTGCCGGTTCACCATCGCGACCCGCGCGGCCGGTTTCCTGATAATAGGCTTCAATACTTTTAGGCAGATCCAAATGCGCGACAAACCGCACATCGGGTTTATCGATACCCATACCAAACGCGATAGTCGCCACCATAATGATGTTGTCTTCGCGCAAAAACCGCTCCTGGTTTTTCTGGCGCACATTCGCCGGTAAACCAGCGTGATAGGGCAGTGCGGTAAATTTTTCGCTGCTCAACCACTCGGCGATCTGCTCCACTTTATTGCGCGACAGGCAATACACAATGCCCGAATTTCCCACCTGCTCTTCGCGCAGAAAACGCATCAACTGGATTTTAGGATTATTTTTTTGTGCGATGCGATATTGGATATTCGGGCGATCAAAGCCGTTGATAAATTGCTGCGCATTTTCCAATTGCAAGCGCGCGATAATTTCATCGCGTGTGCGCACGTCCGCAGTTGCGGTTAATGCGATGCGCGGCACCTGTGGAAATTCGCGGTGCAGCAATTCCAGTTTTAAATAGTCGGAACGGAAATCATGACCCCATTGCGATACGCAGTGAGCTTCATCAATCGCAAACAGGGAAATTTTTATCTGGTGGAATAATTCCAACGTGCGCGGCTGAATTAGCCGCTCGGGTGCGACATAGAGCATATCCAATTCGCCGCGCTGCAAGGCCAATTCAGTTTGCCGCATTTCCTGCACGCTGAGCGATGAATTTAAAAATCCTGCCCGCACCCCCAACTCACGCAGGGCACTGACTTGATCTTGCATCAACGCAATCAACGGCGATACCACAATGCCTACACCTTCACGCACCAGCGCAGGAATTTGGTAACAAAGGGATTTACCACCGCCGGTCGGCATTAACACCAACACATCATCGCCAGCGACCAACGCATCAATCACTGCAGCTTGCGGACCGCGAAAGTCGTGGTAGCCGAATACGGTATTTAGAATAGAGAGGGGAGTTTTCATTTATTTGTGCAATCCTTTTGCGCTATGTCCCAACACAGATTTCAAGAACCTAAAAAAAACATTTATTGGCATTGCTAACCTTTGATCGAAATGATGGCTATATTCATCAAAAGCGCGATTTTTCAGTAAATTGACGAATATATCCATCAATTTATAGGAAGAATTCACCGGACAAAAAAGTGCGGCCTGAAACGGCTCAGCCGCACCGGAAGATCCCTGCAGGCGGGTTGGCCTAGTTTTTCAGGGTTTTGTTTAAGAAGTTGATGATGTCCTCCATCGGCCAGAGCGCATCTTTATCGAAGCAGCTACCCGCCCAGTTGCAGCCATTGTCCAGATAGGCGTGGGTTTTGTTGGGGTAGACCTTGTACTCCACCGGTTGTTTGCCCGCTTTGAGCAGATCTACATAATGCTGCGCGGATTTGGGCGGAGTGGTGGTATCCAGACTGCCCACGTGTACAAATTGCGGCGGCAGTTTGTATTCGCTGGCCTTGGGCACAAAATAAATCGGCGATACCGCTTTGTAGCGCTCAGGGTTGTCATTCACGTTAAAGGTATTGCCAAAAAGACCGCGCGCCTCAGCGTTGCCGAATTTCCAAAATGGGTTGCCAGGTGATTCAAACCCGCCTTTGGCAGCTTCATACAGATCAAAGGCGCCGTAGCTCACCACCGCTGCCTGCACTTTTAAGCCATCTTGCTGTGCAATTTGTTCAGCGGTTTTGCCCGCAGGCATATAGCTTGGTTTGAAGCCCAAGCTGTCACCGGCAAAACCATCGCTTTCCAGCTGGCGGCCGCGGGTGAGAATCATGGTAGTGAGATGGCCGCCCGCGCTATCGCCGGTAATCGCTACACGGGTTGGGTCGCCGCTGTATTGCGCAATATTCTCTTTCACCCAGAGCAGGCCGCCGAACACATCTTCAACAATCTGGTTCATGGTGACGGTGTTGTTTTGGTCGCCGAGCAAACGGTAATTCATATTGGCGACGACAAACTCGCCTTC
The DNA here is from genome assembly GCA_964499225.1 of uncultured Cellvibrionaceae bacterium. Classification (GTDB taxonomy): domain Bacteria; phylum Pseudomonadota; class Gammaproteobacteria; order Pseudomonadales; family Cellvibrionaceae; genus Cellvibrio. The sequence continues at coordinate 6,209 of CAZCJR010000103.1, forward strand.
GCTCGCGACCTTGGTGGCCATGTCATTCATGATCGAATTGTTATTCACCAGCCAGCCGCCGCCGTGATAAATCACCAGCACCGGGTAGGATTTTTTACCGGTTTGCGGAACGTAAATATCGAGGGTGAGCGGGACGTTATCGGGTGCGGCAAACTGAATGGCTTTATGGATTTTTATGTCAGGACTGGCCTGGGCACTCAAGCTCAGGCACAGAGACATCAGGAAAATTATCGCGCTGCGCATAATCATTTCTCATCATTATTGTAAAGACCGAAGCATAACGCCCCCGATCTACCCTAGAGAAGTGATAAGAGTCAGCAGTCGCTCCAACCTCTTGGCTACCAATCCCGCCGCTGCGCCTGCCTTTGATCCAACTGCTGGTTGCGGCGATCCAGTGCGCGGTTTTGTTCGTCGTAGTGGCGATTCATACGATCGCGCTCGCGGTTAATTCGGTCGCGCTTACGGTTGAGTGCATCACGTTTATGATTGGCCTCTTCCGCGACGCGTTGATGGTCATGGCGCTGGCGGCTTTGCCAGCGATCGACATGGCGATTCTCTTCATCCACATCGCGCATCATTGCATCAAATTCGCGATGCATTTGCTCGCGCTCGCGGTTGAGATCTTCTCGCTCGTATTGCAAGGCTCGCCGTTCCTGCTCAACCCAGCGCCCTTCTGCACGAGCAGTTGCGGGCAGGGTGATGGCGACTACACCCAGCATAACTAATAGTCCAGCCACTAACGATAACGCCTTTTTCATGATCAATCTCCTGCGGTTTTTTTGCAGGCTAGGCCGCCGTGGCTGAATGCAATCTGAAATATTCGCGTGCACCTTAAGCACGTTGTAGAACTGTGAAAAACTCGACAGAGATACAACCCTCTATCGATCATTCATCTATCGACCAATCGCCCATCGAAGGATATATTTAACCAAATGGTTGACAATCTATTTATTCGGGAGAATACTTAACCACATGGTAAACAATAAAAGCGAACAACTTGACGCGGTCTTTCATGCTCTTGCCGACCCAACACGGAGAGCGATGGTTGCACGGCTGGCGCAGGCACCCTGCGGTATCACCGAGCTGGCGGCGCCGTTCGATATGACCCTCGCGGCTGTATCCAAACATATAAAGGTATTAGAGGGCGCGGGTCTGGTGGTGCGCAATATTCAGGGGCGCAACCACACCTGCCAGCTGGATACACGCCCCATGCACGGCGGGATCGAATGGCTGCGCCACTATGAGCAATTCTGGAATCAACGGCTGGATGCACTGACCGCCGCGCTTATCGCGGATGAGCAAGCCAACACTAAGGATTAACACCGGGTCAGCCCATCAGGTCAGACCCATCACTCTTCCACTAACGGCCTTTGGCCAAAGGAGTTTGCGATGAATGACTATGGCGTATTAACTGCCCCGGACACCCTGCGTATCGAGCGCTTGTTACCCGGCCCGATTGAACGGGTCTGGCAATACCTGACCGACTCCGACAAACGCGCCACATGGCTGGCCGTGGGTAAAGTCGAGCAGACGGTCGGCGGAAAAGTGGAGCACACCTTCCGCAATTCCGAACTCTCGCCTGATCACGACATCCCGCCGCCCAAATATTCCAACTGCGCGGGCGATGTGCCCATGCTCGGCAAAGTGACCGCCTGCGAGCCGCTGCGCCTGCTGAGCTACGTATGGAATGTCGGTTCGGAGGTGGAATCGGAAGTGAGCTTTGAACTGGCGCAACAACAGGATCAAGTAAAACTCACCGTCACCCATCGCCGCCTCAACAACCCGGACGAACGTTTGAGCGTCGCTGGCGGCTGGCATACCCATCTCAATATTCTGCGCGACCGGTTGGAAGGAAAAACCCCGGAAGGTTTCTGGAAAGTGCATACCCGCCTGGAACAGGAATATGCCAAACGATTGGCAGCGGGTTAAGCCCGCCACCCAACTTACGGCCAAAAGTGTCGGGTAAACTTACACTTAGCACTTTTGGTTATTTAAGGATCTGTTGTAATTCATGCACTTACAAGTTTGGCGTCAAAATTGCTATGTGAACTGCGTCACACTCACTCTTTACTGTTAGGAAAACACAATGATCACCAAGCAAGTAGTTAGTTTTTTTGCCGCCGCCCTCCTCAGCCTTGGAGCTAACGCTGGCGTTATTTTTATAGACGATTTCAATACTGAAGCAGGTGCTGCTGGCGCTTCCAGCCTCAACTACACCGGCTTCAGCAACTGGACCGTATCTGGCGGCACAGTAGACGTAGTATCCAGCGGCAACTTTGGCATCACCTGCGCCGGTGGTAGCGGCAAGTGTGTTGATCTGGATGGATCAACCGGTAATGCCGGTATCCTGACCAGCTCTTTGCTGTCACTTGGCGCAGGCACTTACAGCCTGAGCTTTGACATCTCTGGCAACCAACGTCGCGGCGCTGCTGACAGCTTCACTTTGGCTTTGGGCGGATACTTGAATGAATCATTCAACCTCTCAGCCGCCGCACCTTGGCAAACCGTAACCCGTACCTTCACTGTATTGGGTGACACTGCCAACAACATCATTTTCAACCACGCTGGTGGCGATAATATCGGCATCATGCTCGACAACGTTTCCTTGAGCAAAGTTGACGTTCCAGAGCCAGGCACCATTGCGCTGCTCGGTTTAGGCTTGATCGGTTTGGGCTTTGCCCGTCGTCGTCAAGCACGCAACTAAACCAGACTTTGGTTTATCAAAAACGGCTCCTTCGGGGGCCGTTTTTGTTGGTGTGAATTATGGTAATTTTGAATCCAAAGGTACTTAAATGGCGTAGCCAAAATCACACATCATATTTGCCTCGCATTCCTCCAATTCGCTCTTCAATTAACTGCCGTTCGCGTTCTAACTCGCGCTTTAATTCTTCTTCACTCGGCAACAGAGTTAAGTATTTGGACGCAAACAATTGCTGGCTGTCTTTTAACACTGAATATTGCGCGACCGTTTGGTTGTGTTGGCTGCATAGAATCAAACCGATGGTGGGGTTATCTTCTGGCCCACGTTTTTGCTCTTCATAAAGGCGCACATACATGTCCATTTGGCCAACATCTTGATGGCTGAGTTTATTCAGTTTTAAATCCACCAAAACAAAACACTTCAGCAGGTAATTGTAAAAAACGAGATCTATGTAGTAGTCGCCATCATCAGTATGAATGCGCTGTTGGCGCTCGACAAACGCAAAGCCCTTTCCTAATTCCAACAAAAACTGCTGTAGGTTGTTGATAATGCCTTGCTCTAAATCAGCCTCCTGGTAGCTGCGCAAATCCAGGTTTAGAAAATCCAGAATATAAGGATCGCGCAAGTAATCTTTTGGATTGTCGGCCAAGGCTTGCGACTTGACTTTAGCCTCTGCTTCCACTGGAGCTTTTTCTTGACTGGATAACAAGCGCTCGTAATAAAGCGTGGCTATTTGACGCTCAAGCGCCCGTACACTCCAGCCTTGCTGAATGGCTTCACGCAAATACCAGTCACGAGCCTGAATGTTTTCAACGCGGGCGAGCTGGTTGTAGTGTGACCAGCTCAATTCGAGAGACACCGTCTCTCGAATCGGGAACGCCTCATAAAAACGGCGCATATTGCGCAGGTTAGTCACGTCAAACCCTTTTCCGAACTCATTGCTCAAGCGGATAGAAAGCTGTTCTAACTGCTGCTTTCCATAAGCCGCACGACTTTCACCTTGCTGCTCGTGCTCGACTATAAGCTGGCCAATCTGCCAATAAGTTTGCACCATGGCAGTATTGACGCTGCGTTGCAGCTGCTGGCGCGCCTGCTGAATGAGCTCTCTGATTTGGCGAAATAGCAGATCATCCGGCACACGTTTAGCCAAGACATCAAATTGGGATTGCATATCTTTTACCTGTTTATTGTCCATGTCGTTTTTTCTCCTGTCCGATTTGGAAACTAAATGAGGATTCGCCACTTTATCACCTGAACCACACCAAGCAAGGCGATTGATGGGCCGGGGCAGGCATTACGAAGTTGGCTCAGGTGATTGGCGCTAGCCATATGTGACGACCATTTTCGTGACGTCACGAAAATGGTGGCAATCGCTTACAAAACCCAAGAATGTAATGCGATGTATTTCACATCTAACCCGATTTGGTACAGAATCCGCCTCAGGGAATAGCTATGGAATACAGCGATGAACAATAAATACAGCACCACCGGCCACCGAGGGTTAGCGCGTGGCGAATAACTGGCAAGAAGACGAACTGTTGCTAACGCTGCACCTTTACTGCCGCACGCCGTTTGGCAAATTGCATCAGACCAATCCCGAGATCATTAAACTCGCCCACATCATTGGCCGCACGCCATCGGCAGTGGCGATGAAAGCCTGCAACTTCGCAAGCCTCGATCCCGCACTCGCACAAAAAGGGTTAGCCGGTGCCAGCAAAGCTGACCGCGCGTTGTGGGATGCGTTTATGACCAACGCCACTGACGTGGCCGACAAAGCCGAAGCGCTTTATGAAACACGCGTACTTCCCACGGAACCAATCACTGCTGAAACTGAAAAGCCTTTCGTATTCCCCACAGGCCCCACTGAAACAATACGCGAAGTAAAAGTGCGCCGTGTACAACGCTTCTTCCGTCAAACCGTTTTAGAAAGCTACAACAATCGATGTGCAATTTCTGGTTTGGCAATTCCTGAGTTGTTGGTTGCCAGCCATATTATTCCGTGGGCGGAAGATGAATCGCGCAGAGCAGATCCTACCAATGGCATTGCGTTGAATGCACTTTATGACAAAGCGTTTGATCGACATTTAATTTCGTTTGATGCGGATTTTAGGTTGGTATTGTCGGAGCGGATTAAAGCGCAGGCTAAAGATGAGGTGGTGAAGGAGTATTTTTTGAAAGTTGAGGGGAAGACTTTAGAACCTTCTTACAGATTTCTTCCAGACATTAAAGCAATGGAAGATCATAGAAAAATGATGCTTTAGCTAAAATCGAATATTAACTACACAAAAGAGGATTAACATGGATACATTTATTAGCTTTGTGCAATCAGGAGTAGGAGTGTCAATTGCTTGGATTTGCACTATTGTAAGTACAGTTTATTCGATATTTAAATTTATAGAAAATAGAAATTTAAATATTAAAATAAAAAACCTGGAAAATACTATTAACGCTGACAGCAGTCATAACTTAGTAACTCAAAATGGGCAAAAAAACATTTATACCAAGCAAAATTCCGGCGGCATGAAAATCAATATGTGAGGGATAGAAAGTGAACTCTGATCACAGCACACAGCCAGCTCCCGGCAGCAAAAACGTTACTGTTGAGAAAGTGGCGGGAAATGTCATTATTGGTACAGCACCTGAATATGAAGTTAATTCAGTAATAAATGAATTACTTCAATGCCTCGCAACAAAGCCGTTCGAATTCAAACTAAAAAATCGAAAACCATCATCAGATACGATTATCAAAATCCAACATAACAATCTCAATTCTAAAAGCCATATCATAAAACAGTACCTTGATCACTCGTCAAAAATTGAGGAGGCCTACAAAGAAATAGATAGTCTTATAGCTTTTGGAAAAGCCACGATACTGCAAAACTTGAATGATCTCTATTATCTTGCATTAGATTCATTGAATATAGAATATCTTTCCTGTGAAATTGAAATTAGTAAGGTTCGTGAAAATTCTGAGTTTATTCTAGATTTCATCACACAAAAGCTGAAAAATTCCGTTTTTGAATCGAATAACACTCCTAAATTTAAGGAGCAGATAGAGCTAGGTGTGAACGTTGTAATAGCTCATGCATTTATCGAGTGCATAATAATGGAGAATCCAGGAAATGATCCCAGTTGAAGGTAGCGATCCAGCTATAAATGTTGTGAGTATTGGCGCAAAAATTTTGGAGTACCTAAAAGCAGAAAAAACCAGCATCGATAAAATAATTGAGTTTTATCCGTTGGAACTAAAAATATCCGTTGATCATATCATTCTTTCACTAGACTGGTTATTTACCATCGGAGCAATAAGTACTGATGGAATTGAGGTATTCATCAATGAAACTAATTGATCTTCAAATAACAATAAATGGCGAAGTTAAAAGACTTGTAGAGTTTCATGCGGGTCTCAATTTAATTACAAATAGACCAAATTCAGGCAGAACCGGTAATAGTGTTGGAAAATCAACCTTGTCTCGGGTAGTAGATTTCTTAATGCTGGGAAGCATATCTGGAATCTATATCGATGAAGAATTCAAAAAACCAAACCAAGATATTGAGACATTATTTTTAAACAATCATGCAATTGCTTCATTAACTTTTTTTGATGGAAAACAAGTTCACGAAATAGCACGATCTTTGACCATTGGAGATAAGGAAGACGAAGAATATTACATAGATGGCAAGAAAGTAGGCACAAAAGAATACGAAATTTTTATCCAGGCCAGCATGTTTGATATACGAACAAGAAGGCCAACAGTAAGATCTATTGCTCCTAAATTTATTAGAAATAATAGCCATCGGATGCTTAGCACCACCAAGTTCTTGGATAAAAATTCAACCGGGAAAGATTACAGTGAATTATTTCTCTACTTATTCGGATTTAGTGATACAGAACTTCTTACAGAGAAGCGAGATGCAACGAATTTAGTTAAGAGACGGAAACGAAATTCACAATCTTTAAATGCAATGGTAAAAGAGCAGAAGCCACTAGATGAAATAAAAAAATATAGGTTAGATGCAAAAGATCTTGAAGAAAATTTGCTCACTTTTGAATACGCACCAGAGTATACAAATCCTATTGAAAGATTAACTAATCTGCAATCACAAGAAGATAGGTTCACTCATGCCTTGCTATCCACAGAAAGGAAGATTGAGAATATTGAACGCACAATAAAATTGCTTGCTCAGGATGGAGACGAGCATTTGATCAATGAAGTAAAGGCCATTTACGACTACTCAGGAATAGCATTGGACAGGGCAATATTAGACTTAGAGAAAGTAATATCATTTCATAAGAATCTAATAAAAAAGAAGGAACATTTCCTTATTCAAGATCTGCCTAGCCTTAGAGAAGAGAAGGAAGAATTAATTGTTGAGATAAACTCCATAAGGAAGGATAAAGCAAAGGTATTTACTAATCTTCGATCAAAAGAAAGCTTGGACAATGTGACAAACAACTTAAAGCGTTTAGGCGAGCTGAGAGTTGAGCTGGGGAAGCTGGAAGGACTAATTGAGCAACAATCTAAAGCCAGGCTAGACCTTCAATCGGCGGAAGATGATTTAGAAGGTATTTTGAAGTCTATATTAAGAGAAATGGACAACGTATATAATTTTGAGAAAATTTTTAATAAACATTTAAAAGTTATTACAAAACTGCTCCATGACGATGAATACGAGATTAATTTTCATTTCAATCAAGATAGTGGAATTTGTGATATAGAAATGAAAAACTCCGTAACAAATCCTGAGGGTGGGAAAAAGAAAGCAGAAGTTATTTCTTTTGACTTTGCATATATCTGCACATTGAATGAGCTTATGATCAGAAGACCGACATTCATCTTTCACGATGGAATCGAGGATATTGATAAAAAGCAGATAAAAGTAATCTTTCAATTATCTAAATCTCTTCCTGGTCAGCAAATTTTATCAATGTTGTCGGATAAAATAGACGAAGAAACCTATGCGCAAGTTTCGAAAAATATTATTTTATTGCTAGATGAAGACGAAAAGTTTTTTAATGTTTAGATAGAAATAATAGATTCTACTTATGCAAAACCCGCCGCAATCTTAGTGAGGTAATTCACACAGCCGAAAATTGGATTATGTATGATTCGCAATCAGCGGAGATCGAAGGAAAGAATTAACGGTGTTACGGCGCACTGCCTCGCGAGTGCGCCCTACCATTGTGAGGATATCCTCACAATGGTAGGGCGGCATTCTATATACAAGACCATTTCGAGCACATCTTCGAAATGGTTTACACTGGTTCTGAAACCCATCGCCAATTTTCGACCAGCACAATACAGGAGAACATTTCATGAAACGCAGTCAGTACAAATGGAGTTTGCCCGACGAAATTACCTCTCGCTTGGGTAGCGAAAGCTGGGGCGCGCAGCGCGCAATTTTTGAGGTGGATCATCTGTTATTGATTCTGCACGCGCCGCCGAAAACCGATGGCAATGAGCGTGAGCATGAGATTTTTTTGCGCTTGCCGCAAGGTAAGTGGTTGCACAAGGGTATGGATCATGGCGAGCACGCCTTGACCAAGTTCATGGAAGACTATCGCCTGCTTTACAACGAACTTGAAGACCGTTTTGAAAAAGTGAACAGTATTGATTCACTCTTTGCCATTATCGATAGTTTGATTCCGCTGGCGCGTTCGTCAAACAATATGAAGCAGGCTCTACAGGCAGCGCGTGAAGCGCTTGGCAATGATGCATTCATCATCGACATGCGCGACCGCAGTGTGGAGATCGCACGCGGCTTTGAATTACTGCTGGCGGATGCACGTTTGTCGCTGGAGTTCCGTTTGGCTCGTAGCTCGGAAATACAAGCCCGCGCAGCTGAAGTTAGCAGCCGTGCGCAACACAAACTCAATATTCTCGCCGCTATCGCATTTCCATTGATGAGCGTGTCGGCCGTGTTTGGTATGAACTTGCAGAGTGGACTGGAAAACAAACCGTTATTTTTATTTTGGTTGGTGTTTCTGGGCGGGTTAAGTTTAGGTTTGTTCGTGAAGAGCTGGGTTTCAGCAACACCAGCGCCTGAGAAGAAGCGTAGCCCGCATGGAGCCTAACGGAATGCGGGGTTGTTTTTTTCGAGTAGAGAATTAAAGAAATAAGTTCAACATCAAAAGCTCCCGTATTTCGCTAGGCTCCATACGGGCTACGCAATTATGTAAGACAAGGAATTGTTATGGTGCTTTATCGGCGAAATCGGGTTGAGGGTGGGTGTTATTTTTTTACGGTGACGCTGCAGGATAGAAGCTCTCGCTTGTTGGTGGAGCACATCGCGGAATTGCGCGATGCGTTTCGGCAGACTAAAGCTCGTATGCCATTTCAAGTGGATGCGATTGTTGTGTTGCCTGAACATATCCATGCGATTTTTACCTTGCCCGCAGGTGATGATAATTACTCATCACGTTGGCGGCTGATTAAATCCCTATACACGCAAAAACTTCAGAAAAAGGGAGTGCCGCTCGCTGCCAATGGACGCGGCGAATATAACGTATGGCAACGTCGGTTTTGGGAACACACTATTCGTGATGAAGAAGACTTGAATAACCATGTCAATTACATCCATTACAATCCGGTTAAACACGGTCTCGTCGAGCGCGTAGCCGACTGGCCGCATTCCAGTTTTCATCGCTATGTGCGCAAAGGAATGTTGCCCACTGATTGGATGCCAAAAACGTAGCCCGCATGGAGTGTAACGGAATGCGGGGTTGTTTTTTTTCGAGGAAGGAATTAAAAAAACAAGTTCAACATCAAAAGCTCCCGTATTTCGTTAGACTCCATACGGGCTACGCAGAAGCGGGCACTTGAATTTCGCTCTATTTAAGCTCATACCAAACACCACGCCCGCTGCCTTGTTGATGTAGATGATTGCGCGCAACCAAATTGCGGAAGTGTTGTTTTAAGGTATTGCGGTTGCTACCTGTGAGTTTAATTGCATCGCCAATCGTGATGCGGCCATGCTCGCGTGCAAATTCGATTATTTGTAGCGACAGATCGGGCAACGTGGCGAGAACCAGTTTTTCTCGTTCGACTTTCTTTTCTAATCGACGAACCTGCTCAGCCAGTGAGCGCAGAAAAAATACCAGCCAGGGTTGCCAGTTGGGGGAGTTGGTGCGGATTGTTCCCTGGGTTTTTCGCAGGGCTAAATAATAGGCTTCCTTATTTATCTCAATGACACTTTCCAGCGAGCTGTAAGGTACGTAGGCATAACCTGATTTAATCAGTAGTAACGTCGTCAGTACCCGGCTTAACCGACCATTGCCGTCTTGAAAGGGATGAATCTCAAGAAATACGACAGTAAAAATCGCGACGATTAGCAACGGATGCAATAACGCTTTTTCAAACTCGGCATTCGTCCATTTCACCAGCTCCAACATAAGGCGTGGTGTATCAAAGGGGGAGGCTGTTTCAAATACTATTCCTAGCTGTACGCCATTTTCGTCAAAGGCCGCTACGCTGTTGGAGTTGGTTTTATATTTGCCCCTATGCCAGAGATCTTTCTCGCTGTGCCGCAGCAGGATTTGATGCAATTGCTGGATGTAATTTTCAGTGAATGGAATGTCTTGCCAGGAGTTGAATACCAAGTCCATTAGCTCTGCATAACCAGCCACTTCCTGCTCATCACGCGTTTCAAAGGATTGGATGGCGAGATTGGATAAGAGCTTTTCTACTTCCCTGTCTGAAAGCTTGCTGCCTTCTATACGTGTGGATGACCCGATACTCTCGATGGTTGCTACACGGCGCAACGCCGCTAACCTCTCCGGCGCAAGCGTACCCAAAGAGCGCCAGGCGCCTTTGAACTCGTCGATCCGGGCAATAATGCTCAGGATTTCGGGGGTAATTTGAAGAGTGTCAGCTATAAACATGCACCCAATCATACATCCAATAACACCCATTTAGTAGTGTTTGGCGAGAGCAACGGTGGCTAAATGAGCCATAATGGGTGTAAATGGGTGTTGAATTGGTTTTTATACCGCTAGTCGCCGATCATTCCACATTGTCCTTTGCATCTTCTATCGCCTGGATCAGGTAATTGGGTTGGTCGGTGCCGAGGCGGATAAATGATCCGCCTTTCAACTCGATTTCAACTCCCAACAAACCCGAGACGTTGTAGATCCAGCCGGTGCCGTAGGCGTGGATACCGAACCCCATCCAGACAGGATTTTTTACTTTTTTGCATTGGCCAACTTCTTCCAGTGGCAAACTCTTTTTGAATAGGCCAGGGCCAAAGTACCAACTGATTTCGCTTTCGTTGACTTCGATGGTCATGGAGCTGAACGCAATCGCGACCAGCGTGAGCACACCAAACAGAACGCCGATACCTGCCGCCGGGAGCGCCACGGCAAGATCATTAATGGCCAATACCAATGCCGCAGCCATTGATATACCGGCAAGGGTAACAAAGCCCCATTGCTTATGTTTGTATGCCTGATAAGCACCGTCACGCCAGAACAATGTATCGGCTTCTACATTAAAAACGGCGGCGAGGGCTTTGATCGATTCTTGCGAGCCGCTGCCGCGCGCTTCCAATCGCTGGATGGTGCGCAGCCCAAGGCCCGTCATTTCGGCAAGTTGTTCTTGCGACCATAAACGCTCGGTGCGGTATTTTCTAATCAGTGACGATTTTACTTTCATATCCATCTTTCATTACTCCAGGTGCATTCATCAAGGGGATTTATGCGATGCAAATTACCTGAAGAGTTGCTAATTAAGTGACGCCGCC
>CAZCJR010000104.1:0-17528 GCA_964499225.1 uncultured Cellvibrionaceae bacterium
AATTTCCGGGACAAGTACACCTTCCAGATCAAGACATGCTAATTCCACAACAACCTCCAAAACGGTTAATAAATAGACTAAAAAGCCCAAAAGAGTGGCGGCAATCTACCCGTTTTGACCCGCTAAAGCAAACCCAAACCGGCCCGATTACTTGGGCTGGCATGCCCTCCTCTGGTATCCTGCGCGCCATACCTAAAATCGCCCCAGAGCGTATCACCGTGAGTAGCCAACATGACCGATAACCAGATAAACCTCATCGACCTCGACGCCAAGCTGCAGCAGGAAAGCCCGCAAAAGATCATCAAGTATGCACTTAGCCAATTTGACAATATCGCTATTTCCTTCAGTGGTGCAGAAGATGTCGCGTTGATCGAAATGGCACGCAACTATCGCCCGGACGTACAAGTCTTTTGCCTCGACACCGGCCGACTGCATGCAGAGACTTATCGTTTTATCGAAAAGGTGCGCAAACATTACGGTATTAAGATCGATGTGATTTCACCGGATGGCGATGCGGTGCGTGCACTGGTGCAAGAGAAAGGCCTGTTCAGTTTTTATGAAGATGACCACAAAGAATGCTGTGGCATTCGCAAGATCGAGCCGCTGCGCAAAAAATTGCTGACTGTGGATGCCTGGATCACTGGCCAGCGCAAAGACCAAAGCCCTACCCGCGCAGAAATTCCAGTGATTCAAGACGATAAATTATTTGCGCGTCCGGGTGAAAAGCTCACCAAGTTTAATCCGCTGTCCAATTGGTCTTCCAAAGAAGTCTGGGATTACATTCGCATGTGCGAAGTACCTTACAACGAATTGCACGAGCGCGGTTTTATTTCCATCGGCTGTGAGCCTTGCACACGTCCGGTCGCACCGGGGCAGCATGAACGCGAAGGTCGCTGGTGGTGGGAAGAAGCAACTAAAAAAGAATGCGGCCTACATGCAGGCAATGTGAACTAACAAAAAACGCCCGGCGTTCATCGACCCCGGGCGTTTTTTTATGCATCCTTTACCGCTCGGATATTCTGGTGCTTATTTATTTGACGATGCAGCGTTCTGCGTGTGATACCCAGTACTTTCGCCGCAGCGGTGACGTTGCCATTTGCTTTAGTGAGCACATTTTTCATGTGCATCCATTTCAGATCATCCACCGAATGAACTACTGAAACCGTTGGTTGCGATATACAGCCAGGCAGCCAGTTATCGATAGCGACCGTTTTTGAGAAATAATTTTCTGCACCCAGTTTAATCGCAACAACCGCTGTTGAAATACTGGGGTTGCTCGTCAACACATAAACACGCGCAGCGGGCCGGTACTGTTTAAGTTGGCTAATCAATTCCAGATGACATTGCTCCTCACTGAATACTTCTACAAAAATAAACTCATAGTGCTGCCCCTTGGTGAGGGCACGCTTAAAGTGTAAGGGTTCAAGCCTGTCCAAAATAACGCCATATTTTTGCATTTGAGTTGCCGCGGTTTGATAAAACGGCTCATCCTCATCAAGTAATAATGCACGCATAGGTCTCCATGACTGCTGTAGCAATAAAGTGGTAGAAATCTGTTTTTATTATTTATGTATTATTTTTACACTGAAAATTTTCAGCTGGATATGCGACAAATTGGCGCAGCTGCTCGCGTGAATTGCACGCGCGTCGCGGGTGCGACAATTTGTCTCATTGTTGCTTTTATTCTTTACGCCTAGGCTTGCGCAAATTTTTACTTTCTGAATATGTGGGGCAGACCATGAATAAAATAATTGGATTACATCAGCGTGCTTGTTTTTCGTTTAAATGTATCGGCTTCAGTACTGCTGCACTACTACTCAGCGCTTGTGGTAGTTCGAGTTCCGACTCTGGCTCATCGCCATCATCCAGCGCTGCCAGTTCCAGTGTGGTAAGCAGCAGTGCATCCAGTTCCAGCGTGAGCAACGAACCTGTTGCCATCACCATTCCGTTTGAAGCTTTTTCCGGCAATACAGAAATTCTTTGTGGTGCTGCACTGGAAGGTTTGGGCACTGTGAGCACTAAAGCCACACTTGCCGATTTTCGTTTTTATGTTCACAACCTGCGCTTGGTAACCAGCACGGGGGTTGAATTGCCAATTACATTGGATGAGACCAGTGTGCAAACTGACAACATTGCCCTGCTCGATTTCCGCGATAAATTGGGCACAGGTGCAACCTCTTGCCAAGGTGAAGCAAATCCGACCATGAATAAAAAAGTCGTCGGCAAAGTGTTGATTGGTAATAACACTATTTCCAGCATTCGCTTTGTGTTGGGAGTTCCCGCGACGCACAATCACGCCAATCAAACCGCCGCCAAAGAGCCATTAAAAACACCGGGGCTTTCCTCCGGCATGCATTGGGGTTGGAACGTGGGCTATAAATTTACTGGCCTTGATGTGTTCACCGATGTGGCAATTACCCGCCCCGGCGATGCAGCCTGGACAAGTAATCGCTGGAACATTCACTTGGGCAGTACCGGTTGTACGGGCGACGCAACCATCAATGAGGCTGTGACCTGCACAGCACAAAATAGAGCTGAAATTACTCTCAGTGATTTTGTCGTGGGCAAATCAGCCGTGAAATTGGATTATGCAAAATTAGTTGCCAATAGCAATATGGGGCAAGACGCGGGTGGGCCTGCTGGCTGTATGTCCGGTGGAAATGATCCTGAATGCGGTGAAATATTTGCGACCGTTGGATTGAGCCATCCTTCTCAATCTGTAGCGCCATCAACACAAACTGCCTTCTCAATCGTAAACAAATAAATACTTAGGGATGGTAGCTTTCGTGAAACGGATAGGCATTTTTTTGTCGCTGGCTTTTTTGCTGACATCATTGGGCGGTTGTTACGGCGAAAGCAAAACCACCGTCAATGATACCGCCGCTACCACCAGCGAGTTCAATTGGAATTTGCCACCGCAAATGGCGCTTCCAGTCGAGCCTGCTGATAATCCGATGACGGAGGCTAAGTTTCAACTCGGTCGCCATCTATTTTATGACAACCGTTTATCTGGCGGAGGTGCAATCAGTTGCGCTTCTTGCCATCAACAAAATAAAGCCTTCGCCGATAACAATGTTCGCCCGCGCGGGGGCGCGGGTGATTTTCATCCACGCAATTCGCAGAGCCTTGTTAATTCTGCTTGGTTTGCCACGGTGACCTGGGGCAACCCTTCCCTCACGACACTTGAACAGCAAATTATGCTGCCGCTATTTGGCACTGACCCGATTGAGCACGGCATCAACGAAACCAACCACCCTGCTATTTTGCAATCAATTTTGCGCGATGATCGCTATCAGACTTTAATTGCGCAGGCTTATCCAAATTTACAACAAGCCGATTGGAAGCAGCTTGTCGATTCGCTCGCCAGTTTTGTGCGTGGCATCATTTCTTTTCGGAGTGCGTTCGATTCGCACCTGGCGGGCAATAGCTCAGCACTCAGTGAAAGTGCAAAACGTGGAATGCAATTATTTAATAGCGAGCGGCTCGAGTGCTTTCACTGTCACGACGGTCATTTATTTACTAATTCAGTGCGCGACCGCTCTATGCGCGTGGTAGAAACGCCGTTTCACAATACCGGTTTGTACAATATCGATGGCGTGGGCGCCTACCCTGAACCCAATACGGGTGCGCATGGTGTTACCGGTCGCGCAGCGGAAATGGGCGCATTTCGCGCGCCGAGTTTGCGTAACGTTGCTGTCACTGCGCCCTACATGCACGACGGCAGTATCGCGACGCTTGCCGAGGTAATTCGTACCTACGCAGCGGGCGGTCGCAACATCACCTCCGGTGAACATACTGGCGATGGACGATTAAATCCGTTCAAAGACAGTTTTATCGCTGGCTTTAGTATTACCGAAGATGAAATCGCTGATGTGATCGCTTTTCTAAATAGCCTCACCGACGAACAACTCCTGATTGACGCGCGCTACGGAAATCCATTCGAATGAAACTGTCTTCACACTTAATTGCAATCGCAACGAGTTTTACTGGCCTGTCGCTGTGTCATCAATCATTCGCACATGGTTTGCAACTGGATAAGCCCAACATCACCTCGATTGATTCCGCTGCCGTTATCACCTGGCGATCAGCAGCTGCCGTTAATGACTCAACCGCATGGCGATTACCCGGTTTTTTAATGGGCGGCGAAAGCTGGCCCGTTGATGAAGGCGTGAGCCTTGATGAAATTAATCTCAGCGGAAAATATGCTGTCGATGATAGTGTTTACGCTGTAGCCAAAGTCGGCATTCACGGTGGCGGTAAAGGCAGTGAGCATGGCGATACAATCGAAGTTCAGCATGCCTATTTAGGCTGGCGCAGTGACTGTGATCGATTGTGTATTGCTGCCGAAGCCGGAAAAATGTCTGCACTTTTTTCGCCGTCGATGACAGAGCATCCATCAACGCGAACATTCAGCGAAGCATCGTTGATACTGGATACTTTTTTCGGCCGCGATTTTCACGATCAGGGCGCGCGCATTTTATTGCAATCGGATTGGGGATTTAGTGGTGGCATCGAACACTGGCGTGGTCAGGCATTTCCGGCTACGGCGACAAATTCCGGCGGCAATAATGATATTTTTATCCGCTACGATCTGCACCACGACGCGATCATCGCCACCTTGGGTTTGTGGGCAATGCGCGCAGAAGCAGAAAATCGCATAGATCATCGCTACAGTGCAGACCACACTCACAGCTCAAATACTGCCCCCGTTTTTCCATCGGTGGGATTCACTGGCACAACAGATTTGCAAGGGCTTCACACGAGCATTCGCTGGTCAATCACACCCGATTGGGCGCTCGGTTTGAGTGGGGAATGGAGCACGGCAGACGCAGACGGTTTTTTGCAGAACAATCAACGCGTTGCCGATCTGGTGAGTGAGGCGCAAGGTTCGTGGATTCAACCTGCAGTGCATTGGCGAACTCACACCCTCGCTCTGCGCGCAGAGCAATTACAGGTTGATAATTATTTGGAGGGCGCAGGCGCCCCGGCACTCACCTTGGACTCGGGGTTATCAACTAACGGCCATAATCCCGAGCGTTTATCTGCAGTGTGGTTGTGGCAGTGGAAACCCAATATTGGCCTGCGCGCAGAAGTGATCGATGATCGCAGCCTGCCCGATGACGCAGCGCGATTTACGTTCGGCATCATCTGGCGACAAAATGTATTTCAGCGGGATTAATCCTTCACTAAGCGGGGTATTCTCAGCAAAGATTCCAGTGCTTGAATACCCTCGATGCGTTTGAAATTTGCCGCGAGTTTTTGATGGAATCCATATAAATAAGCAAGTGTTGCGTTGAGTACGACAATAAAGTTTTCCAACTCTACAATATCTACTGGCTCCAACTTGACACCCGCACTATCGGCCGAGCGCCGCAAACGCATAACCGTTCCTGCGGCACTTTCCACTTCTGGCACCCAATAAGAGCGAATCCAATTATTACGTTGCTGTTCGCAGCTGATACAGCGCTCCACCAAGGCGTATAGGGTTTGATTTAACGCGCCCAGTTCATGCTCTTTATGTAGTTCCTTAACTAGCTCGCTCATGCTACTCACCCGGTGCGCGAAGGGAACCTGATCGATCAGAATCGTCTTGCCTTGAGTTGCCGGTGATTTCATACAAGCCAAAATCAGGCAATCAACTCCCTGCTCCAGAGTCTTGAACGATACTACTATCTGCCCTAGGGATTCATATAGACGTGTTTTATTGGAAAGCTGCGACATGTATCAATACCTCAGGTTGAAAACCACCAAGGCATTGAGAATCAATGACTATGGCGACAACACAGTGGCATCTAAACACACACAACCAAGAGGAAGGAATAACACGATATTACAGCGCGGGATTGGCCCCGCACCGCATGAAGGTGAATGACTATTTCTCGACGAATGCCCGCTCAATAACATAATCGCTCGCGATACCGATCCGGGGCGATACGTGCAAGCCCGCGCTATCCAATAACACGCAGGTGTCATCCAGCATACCTGGACTACCACACAGCATCGCGCGATCAGTTTCCGGATTCAGAGGCGGCAAGCCAATATCAGTCAGCAACTTTCCGTTGGCCAGCAAATCCGTTAGTCGACCTTCATTTTCAAATGTTTCGCGGGTGACGGTTGGGTAATAAATTAATTTTTGTTTTACGTCATCACCTAAAAATTCATTGTTCGGCAATTCTTTGGTAATGAAGTCGCGATAAGCCAAGTCATCTACTTTTCGTACCCCGTGAACGAGAATAATTTTTTCAAATTTTTCGTAGGCTTCCGGGTCTTGAATTAGGCCGATAAAAGGGGCGAGGCCAGTGCCTGTCGCCAAGAAATACAAATTTCTGCCCGGTTTTAAATCCGATAGCAGTAATGTTCCCGTTGGTTTACGGCCAACTAAAATATCGTCGCCCACTTTAATATTTTGCAAACGCGATGTGAGCGGACCATTGGGTACCTTGATGCTAAAAAATTCCAGATGCTCGGCGTAATTGGGGCTGGCGATACTGTAGGCGCGCAGTAACGGTTTATCATTCACCTGCAAACCAATCATGACAAACTGGCCATTATCAAAACGGAACGATTCATCGCGCGTCGTGGTAAAGCTAAACAAACTATCGTTCCAGTGAGTAACCGACAACACCTTTTGGGTATTAAATGCGCTCATTAAAATATCCTGTAATTTAAGGCTGTTGAAGTTCTGGATGTAATTGCAGTGCCGCGTTTAATTCAGGCAAGACGGTAAATAAATCCCCCACCAAACCATAATCGGCGTGTTTAAAAATAGGCGCATCAGGATCGTGATTTATGGCCACAATAATTTTGCTGTCTTTAATTCCGGCAAGATGCTGCATCGCACCGGAAATGCCTACAGCGATATATAACTCTGGCGCGATGATGGTGCCCGTCTGTCCTACCTGTAAGTCGTTCGCGGCAAACCCTGCATCAACACAGGCGCGGGTCGCACCTATTGCTGCATCTAATTGCACTGCGATAGGGTCCAGTAGCGCATTAAAGTCCTCACCCAAACTGCGACCACCGGCGATAACAACGCGCGCCGAATTTAATTCCGGGCGCTCTGAATGGGTAAGCTGCTCGCTAATCCATTGGGTGATTCCACGCGCTGGCGGCACATCAATAGAAATTAATTCTGCACCATCATCGTGATCATTCACGTGAGAAGCGGCTGCACGAAATGCCGTTGCACGCACAGTAATAATTTGCACAGGCTCATGATTTTCTATCGTCGTTAAAATATTGCCTGCATAAGCGGGGCGCACATAGGTTGACGGTGCGTGAATTTCAACAACATCAGTGATGGGCGCAATATCCAAACGCGCTGCAATACCAGGCAATACACTTTTACCAAATACACTGTGTGCGCTCAGGATGTGGCTATATTGATTAGCAATACTCAAAACCAATTCCTGCACATCTTCCACTAGCGGATGTTGAAAGTCCCCTGCTTGTGCGAACAACACGCGGCGCACACCAGCCAATTGTTTTGCTTCTGCGGTAATGGCTTCCACATCATCGCCATACACCAATAAATCGATGGGTGATTGCCAAGCCGCAGCGGCGGTCATCACTTGATAAGTCGACGGCTTTAATTGTTTACCCTCGCGTTCTGCTAACACTAATACACTCATTGCAAAACCTCCGCTTGACGCAATTTCGCAACCAATTCCTGTACGCTCGCCAATTGCACTGCACCAGGCTTTTGTTGTGGTTCGCGCGCACTGATGACGTTAAAACGTGGCGAAAGATCAACATCCAGCTCGCTTGCTGTGATGGTTTCAATCGCTTTTTTCTTAGCCATCATCAAATTGGGTAACTTGATAAAACGTGGTTCATTCAAGCGCAAATCTGCTGTAACAACCGCTGGTAACTTTAAGGAGAGTGTTTGTGTTCCTTTATCCACTTCACGCGTAACTTCAATCTGATCGCCATTGAGTTGAATAGCTGACGCAAAAGTGCCTACACCTATTCCCAGCAACGCCGCGAGCATTTGCCCGGTTTGTCCGTAATCCTCACCAACCGCTTGCTTGCCGAGAAAGATGAGTTGTGGCTGCTCGCGAGTGACTATTGCCTTTAATAATTTGGCAACACTGAGCGGTTGGAGGGGTGCGTCGGTTTCGATCAAGAGTGCGTGATCTGCCCCTAAAGCGTAAGCATGGCGCAAACTGTCTTTTGCCTCAGCACCGCCAATCGAGACAGCGATGATCTCACTCACCTGCCCCCGCTCTTTTAGACGTACAGCTTCTTCCAGCGAAATTTCATCAAACGGGTTGATCGCCTTTTTTACCTGGGCGAGCTCGACCTGACCGGTTTCCGCATCAATATTGGGTTTTACGTTGTAATCAATGGCATGTTTAACCGCGACTAGTACTTTCACTGCGAACCTCCATTAAAAATCAGCAAGATGCTTGTTGATGTCCATTCTATTTCGCGCTAGCATATTTGTTAAATTGATAATCCATATTTTATATATCTGAGAAATCGATATGAGATATACCCTACGTCAGCTTGAGATTTTTGTGGCCATCGCCCGTACGGGGAATGTATCGCGTGCAGCGGAAGTAGTTGCCCTCTCCCAATCCGCTGCCAGCACCGCGCTGGCCGAGTTGGAGCGGCAGTTTGATTGCCAGCTGTTTGATCGCAATGGCAAGCTGCTCAAGCTCAATGCGCTAGGTAAAACGCTCCTGCCCGTGGCGAGCAGCTTGTTGACGCAAGCGGGTGAAATCGAGCAGTTGTTAGCGGGCAAATCGGCTCTGGGAGATTTGAGTGTCGGTGCAACGCTGACTATCGGGAATTATCTGGCGATTATGATCATCAGCGAATTTATGCAGAACCATTTGGACTGCCACATCGCCCTACAGGTAAAAAATACCCAGTCGATTTTGCAGCAGGTTGCGGGCTATGAATTAGATTTGGGATTAATTGAAGGCAGTTGCCATCACCCGGAATTGCAAGCAGAAAGTTGGATTGACGATGAACTGGTGGTGTTCTGCGCACCCTCGCATCCGCTCGCTGATTTATCTACAGTCTCGGTGGATGAATTATTAGCGGCCACCTGGATTTTGCGGGAGCAGGGTTCCGGCACACGCGAAACCTTTGATCAGGCATTGCGCCATCACTTACCGGAATTAAAAATTCGGTTGGAACTGGAGCACACTGAGGCGATTAAACGCGCGGTAGAATCCGGTTTGGGCATTGGCTGCATTTCACGCCTGGCGGTGCGCGATGCATTCAAGCGTGGAAGCTTGGTAGAAATTAAAACGCCCATGTTAGATTTGCGCCGGCAGTTTATGTTTGTGTGGCATAAAAACCGTTACCAAACTCCAGCAATGATTGCCTTTCTTGATTACTGCCGCACGCTCACTGCGAATTTAAAACGCAGTGATGAAATACTCTTAACCGCTACTATCAATCCACCCGTTTGAGTTTGTTATGACGCAACGCGATCAAATGCAATATGACGTAGTGATTGTCGGCGCTGGCCCTGCGGGCCTCGCTGCCGCTATTCGTTTGAAACAACTTGCAATGCAGCAAGAACGTGAACTGAGTGTTTGCGTGTTGGAAAAAGGCGCTGAAGTCGGCGCGCAGATTTTATCCGGTGCGGTGATTGATCCTATCGCCTTAACTGAATTAATTCCCGATTGGAAAAACAAAGGCGCTCCGATCACAACAGAAGTGAAGCAAGATCAATTCTTGTGGTTAACTGAAAATAATCATTACAAAATTCCCACCGCGCTCTTACCGCCGCTAATGAATAACCATGGCAATTATATTGTGAGCCTCGGGCAAGTCTGCCGCTGGCTGGCGACCCAAGCTGAAGAATTAGGCGTGGATTTATTCCCCGGATTTAGCGGCAGTGAAATTCTCTATGGCGAAGATGGCAGCGTTAAAGGAATCATCACCGGTGATATGGGCGTCGCGCGTGATGGTAGCCAGAAGAATACGTTTTCTGCGGGCATTGAATTACATGCGCGCTATACCCTGATTGCCGAAGGTTCGCGTGGATCGCTCGCCAAATCGCTGGAAAAGAAATTTAATCTGCGCGCAAATACCGAATCCCAAAAATACGGGTTGGGTTTTAAAGAAGTGTGGAGCATTGACCCGAGCCAGCACAACGAAGGCTCAGTGCTGCATACACAGGGTTGGCCGCTGGATAACAACACCGGTGGTGGTGGATTTTTATATCACCTGGCGGACAACAAAATCGCGCTGGGTTTTGTCGTACATTTGAATTATCGCAATCCCTATTTAAATCCGTTTGAAGAGTTTCAGCGTTTTAAAACGCATCCTGCAATTAAGCCTCTCTTGCAAAATGCCAAACGACTCTCTTACGGCGCGCGCGCTATTAACGAAGGTGGCGTGCAATCGCTGCCGGAATTGATTTTCCCTGGCGGTGCATTGATTGGCTGCTCGGCAGGTTTCGTAAACGTGCCAAAAATCAAAGGCTCTCACAATGCGATGAAATCCGGCATGCTTGCAGCGGAAACTATTATTGCTGCGTTGAAGCACGATCGATATCAACCGTTGCTACAAGCCTATCCCGAAAAGATCCGACACTCATGGGTGTGGAAAGATTTGTACGCGGTGCGCAATATCAAACCTGCGCTTTCAGCATGGGGAAATATTGGCGGGACATTATATGGCGGGATGGATATGTGGCTGCATTCCCTCGGCATCACCCTGCCCTGGACGCTAAAACATACATACGCGGATCATGAAACGTTGATCGCTGCAAAAGATGCGCAACCGATTAATTACCCTGCGTCCGATGGAAAAATTACCTTTGATCGTTTAGCGTCAATTTATGTCGCTAATATCCAACATGACGAGGATCAGCCGCTACATTTGCAATTAGCTGATATAGACATACCGATTGCAACGAATCTCGCGTTTTATGCCGCACCTGAACAACGCTATTGCCCGGCGGGTGTGTATGAAATTATCGAAAAAGACAAAGTGCCGCACTTGCAAATCAATGCTGCCAACTGCATTCATTGCAAAGCCTGCGATATAAAAGATCCGACACAAAATATTAACTGGGTTCCGCCGCAGGGTGGCAGTGGCCCCTACTATGAGGCGATGTAAAAGATATCTTTGCTAGGTTAAAACCAGCTAGCGATTAAAAATCGTCAGCGAAACACACACCAGTGCCTCCAATGCCGCAGTAGCCGCCCGGGTTTTTATGCAGGTATTGCTGATGATAAGTTTCAGCGTAATAAAATTCGCTGGCAGGTAAAATTTCTGTGGTTATCTCACCAATATTTTGTTCATCCAGTGCAGCCTGGTATGCTGCTTTTGTTTGTTCAGCTAATTCGCGCTGGGCTTCGTTGAAATAATAAATCCCGGAACGATATTGTGTGCCGCGATCATTACCCTGGCGCATGCCTTGGGTTGGATTATGCGATTCCCAAAATACTCTGAGTAGTTTTTCCAATGAAATTTCATTGGGATTAAACACTACTAATACCACTTCGTTGTGACCGGTTAAGCCGCTGCAAACTTCTTCATAAGTCGGATTAGGCGTATAGCCAGCGGCATAACCTACAGCCGTTGTATAAACGCCTCGCTGCTGCCAGAACTTCCGCTCCGCACCCCAAAAACACCCCAAGCCAAATACAATCTGCTCGTAACTGTCAGGAAACGGTGGCTTGAGCGGCGAATTGACAACCGCATGCTGATTATCCACACGCATGACTTCGTCTCTGCCGCGCAAGGCTTGGTCACGTGCTGGCATTTGAAGTTTGGTGATCGAAAAGCTCATACATTACTCCCTCCACATGGATGCAAATAAGCATATTTGTGCAAACAAAAACGGTGCCCTCAGGCACCGCTCATGATTATGAATTTATGGTTAAAACCAGCGGCTCATATTGAGCCGTTCCCACCAGGTCATTAACAACCTGTCCACTGCTGCTTGCGCTGCAAAGCCCAATTTTTCGGGTAGAGATTTTTTGTAGGTAAATTCCACTTCGTAAATATCCGCGTTCTCGGCTTGTGAGAATAAATATTCGTCGCTGGTTTGTAATTCATCGATCAAGTTGACTTCTATCGCGCGGCGACCAAACCATACCTCGCCCGTTGCAACTTGCACCACATCAACTTGCGGGCGATGCTCACTCACAAACTCTTTAAAGAGAACATGCGTATCTTCCAGTTCTTCTACAAATTTAGCGCGGCCTTTTTCGGTATTTTCACCAAACATAGTCACAGTACGTTTGTACTCACCCGCGGTAAACATTTCATAATCGATGTCGTTTTTCTTGAGCAATTTATGGAAATTAGGCAGCTGCGCTACGACACCAATGGAACCAAGAATCGCAAAAGGTGCAGCAACAATTTTGTTGGCCACGCAAGCCATCATATAACCGCCACTGGCCGCAACTTTATCGACGCATACCGTGAGGGGAATGTTCTTGTTGGTAATACGTGCCAATTGGCTAGACGCCAACCCGTAGCTATGCACCATGCCACCTCCGCTCTCAACTTTTACGACAACTTCATCGGTAGGCTTGGCAAGGGTTAGTACAGTGCTAATTTCTTCGCGCAGTGATTCGACTTCCGAAGCTTTGATATCACCATAAAAATCCAACACAAAAATACGTTTCTTTTCAGTTTCAGCCGTTTCATTTGCAGTGTCACTGTCTTTAGTTTTACTCGCTTCTTTCGCGGCTTTTTTCTTTTGTGCTTTCTCTTCTTTTAAACGTTTCTTTTCAGCTTTTTCAAACTCTTTGTAGTCTTCGTCATCGAGCATCGCATCGCGCAGGGAATCGCGCAGGTGGTCAAATTTCTCGTTCAGTTTGGTCACTTCAATGTGACCTTTATCTGACTTTTTATTGCGCCCCCCCACCGATACCGCAATCGTGATAATCACACCAACAGCCGCGACAAAGGTAATTGTTTTGGCGAGAAATAAACCGTAATCTGTTAAAAATTCCAAAGGTTAAACTCCGTACTACTTTTAAATTAAATGAATCGACTCAAACAACATCAGTAAAATTGCGCTACCGCTTCACGTGCTACTTCATTTATCGGTCGTGCAACCAAACCCGTATTGGATAAACTGATTTCAAACAAGGCACCATCTTTCATCGGCAAATAGGTTGCCGATCCATAAACAGCATCCACCACCGGCACCCATTCAGGGTTGGAATTAAATATCTTCCAGACATCAACACCGTACAAGCTATCGTGAACGGTATAGGCAGTGCGCTTGGCAGTGGTTTCTTTTTCAATGTCGTAATAGCGACCACTCAAACGTTCCAGCCGGAATGCGGGTTTGATCCCAAATGTAGCCAGGTAGCCCTGCCATTTCACGATACGGGCATCTAATTGCCATTGATCACCGCGCAATTCAACGCGCTGCTCTTTACCGTCTTTATCCGAGAGAACCGCAAAATAATGCTGGTCTTCGATCTTATCAAAATTGATGGTAGCAACCACCTGCTCCTGTAAAACCTGTTTATAGCTGTATACATCGTAGGCAGTGAGTGCCACCAGGCCGCATAGGGCTAATAAGGTCAAACCAAAAACTCCCCGACAGAAACCGGCGAACCAGGAGTTTTGCCAAAGAACAGTTACCGCTTTGTACGCAAGATAGGCAGCAATAAGACCAATAAAAATCGCCAATAAGGTAAAAATCATAAATGTCCTACCTGTGTAAACAGCCTGTTATTGTTGGTGGTGAGGGTTGGTTTGACGCAAGCGCTCTAAGTAATTAGCAATTAATTGCCCCGCTACACTAGCGGGTGCTGGCGTCTGAGGCAACTGGTCGTAGCGGAACCATTTCGCATCCACAATTTCCGTGGGGTCGATATGAATATCACCCGCTTCATATTCCGCAAAAAAACCGAGCATTAACTGATTGGGGAACGGCCAGGGTTGGCTGCTGAAATATTCCAGTTTGCCGACACTTACGCCTACCTCCTCCGTAATTTCCCGGCGAACACACTCCTCTACGCTTTCGCCCGCTTCTACAAATCCTGCCAGCGTTGAATACATTACCCGCGTTGCGCGTTGGTGGTGGGCTAGCAACAGCTCTTCACCGCGAGTGACCAGCACGATCATACAAGGGGATATCCGCGGGTAAAAACGCAGCTCACAAGGCGTGCAGACCTTGGCTCGATCGACATCATCTTGCCGGGTTTCCTGCCCGCAGCGCCCGCAGTAGCGATGGTCGTAAAACCACTGCGCGACCTGTAACGCACGACCCGCTAATTGAAATTCGTTTGCGGAAAGAATTTCCAATTGTGAGCGCAATCCGAGCCACTGATACTGCGCAGGCACAGCACCAGCAGCGAACACCCTGACCCACAAATCCTCGCTGTTGAGCACACCCAAATAATGCTCACTGACGACAGATAAATCAAAGTCGGTTAAATGTGTGTCATTGGCAAGAAACAGGTGGCCATCGCTACTACACAAAAGTTGGTCGCAGCGATACGCTAGTGATGCCGCCACAATAATAAAACGCCGGTTGCGGGAAACAACCGGCGTTACATTGGAAGCGTGAAACTCAAAGGACGAAAGATCAAAACGAAAAGACATGATTAGATGTTGTAGCCCAGCGCCTGCAAACTTTCTTCTGCGATTTGCAACACACTGGTATCGGCATTTTTATCGAGTTTGATCGCATCGAGATAATATTCAAGACTGATCACTGCATCGGCAAATGTTTCTAACAAATGCTGCACCGCCGGGTGTTGATCTGACGCCAGTAAATCTTCATCGACAAACCGCATACAGCCCGCAAGAACGTTGGCCGCACGGGGTAAACCCAACAAAAACATGCCGCCGCGCACAGAATCCAGAATGCCGGAAATATTGCGGATATGGCCTTTGTCGTAATTGGATTCCGCAAATGCAGTCAGCGCGCGTTTTACCATCGATAAACCCGCTTCCGCTTCGTCGATAACAATTTTTTCAGCTTCGGCAATCTGGTTGTTAGCCATGGCTGCATCGCGTGAGAGCGCATTAATTTGTGCAACTTTTTCGTCGGAAAGATTGGCGTTATGTAATCCGGCGATAGTACTTTCAACATACAAAAGGGTATCGGCCACGACTAACAATTCATCCGGTGTAACAGGGCTGTGATTCGCTTGCCACACGGCAATTTTTTCGATTTCTTGCTTGAGGCTATTACTTGGCGATACCAGACCCACAATCGATAGAATATCGGCTACCTTTTTCAGCGTTTCCACTAGCTCGGGTGATTCACTTAGCAACTCAGCGCCACCTTGAGCTGCGCGTTCAAGAATATTTTTAGTGCTGTGCAACTCATCAGTCAACACGGCAACCATCGAGCTGATGGTATTCGCGCTGGGGCCGTTAAGAAATTCCATTTCGCGCGCAAGTTCTGCCTCGGTATAGCTTAAGGGTGTCATACCGTAAGCAGATAAAACGGTTTTGGACATTTCCTGATCTGAATGAGACAGCGCCAACAAGTAAACCAATTCTTTTTGCAGCGCAGGATCGACATCGCGCGCAAGAATTGCGTTGCCTTCAAACTGAAAGCGTTTTATTTCGCGCTCAATTGCACTGAATAACATTTTGCGGCTTTTGGTAAGGCGCATATTTTTTTCTGCCAAGGCAGCAAGCGTCGTGCTGCTCAACCACCAGAAGTTGCTAAGCACACTCCCAGCTGCTGCCGCTTCCAACCGTTGCAATGCACGGGTCATCATGCCGAGCGATGCTTTCACCTGCACGTTTTTAAGTACGTTTAATAAACCGGTCTGGTACATATGGCGCAAGCGGCGCACCAGTACACTCAAATCTTCCGGCAACTGTTGCGCGGCAACCAAATTGCGGTTTGCTTTTACCGACGGAAGTGGATAGAAATAACTTTCCGGTAGCGGCGCCACTTTACGAGCCAGGCGCAATTCGTTTATGTGGGGAATCAGCAGCATTGCCATGCTGCGAGCAGTTTGGGTGCAATACTCAAGGTAGCGTGGCAAGATAAAAAAACTGGAGGTCAGCAGCTCCAGCTTTGCATCGGTTTTTTCGTCTTCACCTAAAGTAATGTCAGTGATGTGGACAACCAGTTCTTCGGCCAACAAATCCACACCGCGCAGCTGGATTAAACTGAGGATGCCACGAATTTGTTTGATGCCATCGATGCAATTTTGTAGTAACTCGCCATTGTTGCGGTCTTGTTCAAACTGCTCCAGCCGGATAGCCGACTGCTCAATCGTAGCAACGAGTTCGTCCTGAACCATTTTGAGGGAGGAGAGATTTAAGGTTTCTGTTGTGCTCACAATAACATCCTGGCGTTTGTCTCTTGACGGGTTGGGGCATGGCCACGCAATGCGAGCCAGCCAAGCAATACATACGAGTCACATTGACTCTATACCATGTTTGGCGTTATTTCACCGCCGGGCCACAAATAAGCATTGCAAGGCCGGGAGTTTGCCAAACATCTCTCAGTTGTTCATTTTTTCTACTTGGGGCTCAGTCGTTATTTGGTGCTTTGATTACTCCCGCAACCAGACACAATTGTCTCCGCTACTTTTGGCGATTACCGCTAGTTTTTGCTCGTGTAATAGCAGCTCGTCTTCAGTGGCCAAAATAACCGGCAAGGGTTTGCGATTGTCCGCCAGGCGGCGCAGCGCATTCTGATCGCCACCCTCCTCATCTTTGGACTGGTTACCGCCAAGCGACAACGCCGTTTGCCCGCCGGTCATTAGCAGATAAACGTCAGCCAGAATTTCGGCATCGAGTAAAGCGCCGTGCAACTCGCGCTGGGAGTTATCAACACCGTAACGTTTGCAGAGTGCATCGAGGTTGTTCTTTTGGCCCGGATGTTTCGCCCGTGCCATCAATAACGTATCTATGACATGACAGCGGTCGCTGATGCTGCCAAAGCCGGGGCGCAGCATATTCATTTCGTAATTGAGGAAACCTATATCAAACGCCGCGTTGTGGATGATCAATTCTGCGTCGCCGATAAACTGCAAAAACTCATCGGCAATACGCCCAAACACCGGTTTGTCTTCAAGCATCGCATTGCTAATACCGTGCACAGCTTGTGCGCCAGCATCGATTTCACGCTCAGGCTTTATATATTGATGGTAGTGGCGACCAGTGAGACGGCGGTTGAACAATTCCACGCAGCCGATTTCGATAATCCGGTGCCCTTGGGAAGTTTCAAGGCCTGTAGTTTCAGTATCCAGTACGATTTGACGCATGTGCCTAGCCTTAAGTTGAATCTGGAATTAAATCCTATTATCGCGCGTATTTTTCGGAGGCGCTAACTGGCGGTGGCGACAGCAGATGGAATTGCGATCGCAAACCCGGTGCCGGGCCGAGAATTCGGGTCACCGCCAAACCGCGCAAGGGGCGATATCGTTGCCACGCTGGCTTGATGGGAATTAGCGGAATATGATCCTTGCGCGCCACCACCAGGTAAAACCCACCCCAAGGCAAGCGCAGTCTTTTACCCCAGCGTTCAAGCCATTGCAAATGTTTAATCGCATTTTACTGAGGTAAAGGTGGCCGGAAAAATCCTTGGTGGACAGCAATAGGTTCCATGTCGA
>CAZCJR010000105.1:0-17305 GCA_964499225.1 uncultured Cellvibrionaceae bacterium
TGCGGCCTCTACCTGCGCTTCGGCGGCAGCAATTTGTGGCTTGCTCAGAAATAAATCATTGGCGTCGCTATTGCCTAAATCTTTCCACTCGCGCTGCACTTGTCGCGCTTGACCGCGCTCAGTCGCCAGCACTTTTTGCGCTTCTACCAAAGTGGCTTTGGCGCGTGCGACAGCCACTTGGTAATCGCGCGGGTCAATTTGTGCGAGCGTCGCCCCCTTGCTAAAAAAACCGCCGCTGACAAACTGGGGTGATACCTCAATCAGTGTACCCGCCACCTGGGTGACAACATCAATCTGACGGCGCGGCTCCACACTGCCTTGCGCGTACACATTCACCGCCAGCGTCTGCGGCTGCGCGATCACTACTGTCGCGCGCGCTTGCGGGAGTGGCTTGGGTGGGCGCGGCTCGGGGGTGGGTTTCAGCAGCACAATGGCGGCAATCAGACTCACGCCTACCAACAACACCCACACAAACGGCGGCACCCGACGCACAGTATCCAACACAGACATACGACCACTCTCTCCATTTTTATCGTGGCCCTGATTCTAGTGACTCGCGCGCTACAGCAGTAACTTATTTAACGGGAATTTACCCGGCGTGAATAAAATTCAAACGGGGATTCCGTCTGGAACGCTGGCCACCTTTTTCGCCTGGGTACCTTCCGGAGCTTCATACAAATCCGCAACGGCGCCCAATTGATCGCGCACACGAATCATTGAAAACATACCGCCCATTTCCAATTTTCCATGGCGGCCTTCGCCCATCATCATCGGCAAGGTATTTTCCGGGCCGGGCATATGGCCCATGTCGGTGTGAACCTGGTGTTCCGCCATACCGGTTTCGCCCATCGCCATATAACCCGGCAGGACTTTATTGATTTGCGCTTCCGGTTGTTTTACACCAAGCATATTCGGCACGCCGTGGCCCATCGCATTCATAGTGTGGTGGCTCATATGGCAATGGAATGCCCAGTCGCCGGGTACGGCGATAAATTCCAGATCGCGTGTTTGGCCGACGCCGACAATTTCAGTGACTTCTTTGCGCCACTGCGCTTGGGGCCAGCGCCCACCGTCTGATCCGGTTAATTCAAATTGCACGCCGTGTAAATGAATCGGGTGATTCCACATGGATAAATTGCCCACGCGAATCCGCACACGCTCGCCCGTTTGCGCGACCATAGATTCAATCGCTGGAAATACTTTGCTGTTCATGGTCCACAAATCAAACTCTGTCATCACACTCGGATCGGGCTTATAAGTTCCGGGATGAACCGCCCAATTGTGTAAGAGCACAACATAATCGCGATCAACTGTCGGTGTGGTTGGCTCTTTGGGATGAATAATAAACATGCCCATCATGCCCATTGCCATTTGCACCATTTCATCGGCATGTGGGTGATACATATGAGTACCGTGTTGGATGAGCGTAAATTCATACACAAATGTTTCGCCCGGTTTTATCGCCGGTTGTGTTAAACCGCTAACGCCGTCCATTCCCCAAGGCAATAAAAAACCATGCCAATGAATGCTGGTGTGTTCGGGCAATTTATTAGTGACGTAAATGCGCACCCGGTCGCCTTCAACTGCTTCAATCGTCGGGCCGGGTGTGCCGCCGTTGTAACCCCAGGCTTTAATTTTGGTACCCGGTGTAAATTCGTGTTCAACTTCTTCCGCGATTAAATGAAATTCTTTGACTCCTTCGTTCATGCGATAAGAAAGCGTACGACCATTGGGTGTAATCACCGGGCGATAACCCTGCGCTGTTGGCTCCGTTTTTTTTGTGCTGACTGCGGGAATATTTTTGGTGGTCTTTGCCATCGGCTTATTTGCCGTGGTGTGTTGGGAGTGATCAACCTTGGCGTTGTGGTGTTGGTGTGCGGAATGATCTTGCTGCGCACGCAGCGGCAGACTGGCAGCGACCAAACCGGCCGCGCTCCCGAGTAAAAGATTGCGACGATTAATCATGGTTATGCTCCTCATGTTCGCTGGTCGTTTTATCGACGGATTCTGTAGGCTTATCTTGTTCATGATGTTGATGCGCTGAGTGAGCATCAGCTTTTTGATGATTGCCGTGGTTCATCGCATCGTGATTCATGTTGCTATGATCCATCTTGCTATGGTCCATTGTGCTGTGGTTTATTTCAGCATGATTCATTTCAGAGTGATTCATTTCAGAGTGATTCATTTCAGAGTGATTCATTGCACTGTGATCGATAGCTGGCGTTGGTGCGGGAAGTGCGCGTCCGATTGCTAATTCAAGCTGCGTGCGCGCTTGCCAGTAGTTTGCTAATTCGTTGGTATAGTCGTGCGCTAGTTGAATTTCCTGACGTTTGATATTGAGTAGTTCAAAAGGACTGCCGAGCATAAAATTGACTTCGCGATTTGAAAGCGTCACACGCTTTTCAGCAACTTGTAAGCTGGCGGTTATTAACTCCAACTGCTCGCGCGCTGATTGCATTTGGTTAAGCGACTGGGCGATTTCAGTGTCGGCATTCAGCAGTGTTTGCGCGAGCTGAGCCTGGGTTTTGGTCGCTTGTGCATCTATCGCTGCAAGCTTGCCTTGATTGCGATTAAAAATCGGCAGCGCAACCTCGATTTCCGCGCCGACATTGTTTGTGCCATCAAATTCGCGTTCGGCATTGACGCCGACACTGGTATCGCGCCAACCGTTTTCGGTGCGAACCAAGGTGCGGCGATTTTCTAACTGGGCCAATTGCTGCCGGGTGATTTTTAGATCCAGCCGATCACTATGTGCTTGCGTTAGCAGTTCAGCATGAGCAAATTTTTCCGTTGGCAATACCGGTAACTGGTTAGCTAATTTGATGGGTTGATTTGAGCTAAGCCCAATCATATTTAGCAACTCAAGATTTTTTTCTTGTGCTTTACGTTTCCGCTTTTTAACTTGCTGCTGAACACGGCGCAATTCGTTGTCGTAATACAAAAAACTATTTT
This sequence comes from uncultured Cellvibrionaceae bacterium, assembly GCA_964499225.1. Taxonomy (GTDB): domain Bacteria; phylum Pseudomonadota; class Gammaproteobacteria; order Pseudomonadales; family Cellvibrionaceae; genus Cellvibrio. Next base: position 2,953 of record CAZCJR010000105.1, read on the forward strand.
CCGACATATTGCCCGCGCGGTAGAGGCTGTTGGCTAATTGCTGGCGGGCGAGGGTGGCATCGAGCATTTGCTGTTGCACTTGTAAATGCTGCCGCGACGCAATTGCCGCGTAATACGCATCGCCCATCTCTGCGATCAAGGTTTGTAACCGGGATTGCAGGCGCAATTGCGTACTGAGCAAATTATTCTCCGCAAGTTGGCGGCGCAGCGGGCGTGTAAATAATTCAAGCAATGGCTGGCTTAGCCCCACATCTAATTTCCAGCGGCCACCACCTTCCGGTCTTAACGCACCTATGGATAAATGCGGGTTGCTAATTAATTCCGCCTGCAGGCGTTGCGCATCGGCAATGCCGAGTTGTGCCAGCTCCATGCGCACTTGTGGCGATTGTGCGAGTAGAATTTGTATCGCCGCGGGCAAGTCAATTGTTTTGTTGTTGATCGGTTCAGGTGCAGAAGATAAATCGGTACCTGGATGGGTTTGGCCGAGCTGTTCAGCTACCAACGACACTGAGTTATGTGGTGGCCTCGTTGCGCAGGCACTGAGCAGCAGGCTTGTGCAAAGCAATAAGCCGCCGCGAATGAGCAGATTTGTGGTTTTCATTTTGTAAATATCCTTAACTAATGGCTGAATGCGATAGCACCAACGCAGCAAGTTAATTGCGGAAAATCGATCTCGCTGTAATTAAACAAGATTCGATTAGATTAAAAATAGTAAGTCAGATTTTTTAACAGATAAAAATTAAATGACGAATCGCGGTGGCCGCTGAGGAGTTGCCAAGAGGGGTTGTGCAGGGGAGGGGGAAATAAATTGCGTATGGGTCAGAGAAAAGGTGAACGTAGGCTGCATAAACTCGCGGAGCACTAACGCTGAGTGCCAAGTACAAGAAAACTGACAGTGTTTACAGGATGTTGTATCCGCCGAGCTAGAAACGTCAGCACTTGGTGTTGAGTTGTTCAGTTGCGCTTTCGCAGGTGCATCGTGGCAAGAGGAATGCGGGACAGGTTCGCTGAGTTTATCTGACTGCATCAAACTGGCTTCCAATTGTGCGCAATGCAGCCATTGTCCTGCAATCGCCTGCAGCGGTAGCCACAGGCAGAGAGCGATCACAATAAGATGCAGATGCTTACGCACAATCATAAAAAACTATTCCGCTAGTGTTTGTGATTACAAGAAAGCCCACCCAAACGTGCCAGTTTTTTTACTGCAGCACATCTGAAGCTCGAATCTTGCCAAAGACTGGCTGGCATTGCTATTTGTTTCATCAAAAAAATCAATTGTTATTTCTGCCCAGGGGTTTTCCAATTGCGCAAGCGCAGTGCGTTGGTCACCACAAAAACGCTAGAAAGAGCCATAGCGCTAGCGGCAAGTATAGGTGACAGTAGCCATCCAAAAAACGGATAAGCAACGCCCGCTGCCAGCGGAATTAACGCCACGTTGTAGGCAAATGCCCAGAATAAATTTTGTTTGATATTGCGCATAGTGGCGCGAGCCAGTGCGATGCTTTTGGGTACGCCCTGAATATCGCCGCTGACTAATACCAAATCGGCGCTTTCAATTGCGATGTCTGTGCCAGTGCCAATCGCCAGGCCCAAATCAGCTTCCGCAAGTGCCGGGGCATCGTTAATGCCGTCACCCACGTATGCGATTGCACCATGCTGTTTGCGTAATTCTTTTACTGTCGCGACTTTTTCGTTGGGCAATACTTCTGCGATCACCACATCTATGCCTAATTGTTTCGCGATTACGTTGGCGGTGCGTTGATTGTCACCGGTGATCATGGCGATTTTAAAGTCCAACGCATGCAGGGCTTTTATCGCAGCAGCAGTGCCGGGTTTAATCGTATCGGCCAATGCCATCACTGCAGCCATGTGATTATTAACGGAAATATAAATCGGCGTTTTTCCCTCTTCAGCTAATTTTTGGGCGATTGATGTAAATGCATCAAGATCGATACCGAGGTTCTCAAACAAGCGATCTGCGCCTATGTGAATTTCTTCGCCGGACACGATTGCTTTTAATCCGTAACCCGGTATTGCTTCAAATGTCTCCAGCGTTCCAAGTGATATTTTTTCTGCAGCTGCAGCTTCTACCAACGCATTTGCGATGGGATGTTCGGAGTGCTGCTCTGCAGCAGCGGCCAATGCGAGGACCACATTTTCCTCGAATCCGGGTGCGACAATAAAATCCGTTAACCTGGGTTTGCCTAAAGTTAAGGTGCCGGTTTTATCAAACGCAATCGTTTTAACTTCTGCGAGTGTTTGCAAGGCGCTGCCGCGACGAAATAACAAACCTAAACTGGCGGCGCGACCCGTGCCCACCATAATCGATGTCGGCGTTGCCAAACCCATGGCGCAAGGGCAGGCGATAATTAACACGGCGACCGCATTAACAAGTGCAAAACCCAGTGCGGGTTCGGGCCCAAAGATCAGCCATACAAAAAATGTCAGTGCAGCTACGATCATTACCGCTGGTACAAACCAGCGGGTGATTTGATCCACCAGCGCTTGTATTGGCAGCTTGGAACCTTGCGCTGTTTCCACCAACTCGATGATCTGCGCAAGCAGCGTATCTTTCCCGGTTTTGGTGACGCGATAAGTGAACGAGCCATTGGTATTGAGTGTGCCACCAATAACTTCAGCTGCGACGGTTTTGCTCACTGGAATAGATTCACCGGTCATCATCGACTCATCGATAAATGAGCTGCCCTCAATAATTTCCCCATCGAGTGGAATGCGTTCGCCGGGGCGAACTAGCAAGTGATCATTGGGCTCGATGAGGAAGAGATCGACAATTTCCCGTTGTCCATCGCGCAAACGAGTCGCAGTGTGCGGTTGCAGTTTTATCAAACGCGCGATGGCGTCGCTGGTGCGACCACGCGCCTTTGCTTCCATTAATCTACCTAACAAAATCAGCGTCACTATTACCGCTGCCGCTTCAAAGTAAACATTCACCGTGCCAGCGGGTAGGGCAGATGGGGCAAAGGTTGCGATCAGCGAATAGCTCCAGGCAGCAAGGCTACCGAGCGCTACCAGCGAGTTCATATCGGGCCGCAAGCGAAACAACGCAGGCAGTCCCTGCTGGTAAAAAACGCGGCCGGGGCCAAACATCACCAAGGTGGTGAGTGCAGCTTGGATAATCCAATTCCAGCCGCCGAGATTGGCCATTAACCAATGGTGCCATGCAGGAACTACATGGCTACCCATTTCCATCAAAAATACGGGCAGGGTAGCAATCGTACTAAATACAAATTTTTGTTTAAGCTGCACGCGCTCCTGTTCGCGGCGCTCAGTCTGTTGGTTGCGGTCTTCACCCTGGGTAAATGCGGCTTTGTAACCGGCTTGTTCAACAGAGAGGATTAATTCCTCAGTCGCAAGCGGGCGGGCGAGCACAATATGTGCGCGTTCGGTGGCAAGGTTGACGCTGGCAGAGCTAACGCCGTCGACCGACGCCAAGGCCTTTTCGACGTGGGCGACACAAGATGCGCAGTTCATCCCACTTATGCTTAGTTCGATATGCTGCAATTGGCTGGGCACAACTTTCTCCTCATTTAACAGCTGGTGATGCAGGCTAAACCTTTCGGGAAGGGGAAGGTCAAGTTCTCATTTGCAGTCCTCGCGATAAACCTCTAGGCTTTCGCACTTTATTGGTGCAATGAGTCTGGTCATGACAATGAAACATCTGCTGCATGAAGCCCGTTTGGTCTTGGGCATAGAACGCAATACCACCCGTAATGGCGAGAAGATCATCTCGGCTGTCGGGGCCTTTTTTGGCATTTTGGCTGTCTACTGGGGCACCCGTTGGTGTTTCCCCGACGGTTTTATGCACACCGCTGGCACGCTGATTATGGTTACCTCAATGGGCGCGACGGCGGTGCTATTGTTTGCCGTTCCGCAGGGTGCTTTATCGCAACCCTGGGCGGTAATCGGCGGGCATTTGTTGTCGGCTTTTGTCGGAGTGACAGTTCAGCAGCTAGTGCCCGATCAGAGCTGGACTCCAGCGCTGGCGGTGGGCTTGGCCGTTGGCGTGATGCACTATTTGCGCTGTATGCATCCTCCGGGTGGTGCGACAGCATTAGCTGCGGTGATTGGTGGTGCTGAAATTTATCGCTTGGAATACTTCTATCTGCTGATGCCAATCCTGATTAACGTAGTCAGTATTATGTTAATGGCAATTGTCTTTAACGCATTTTTCCCCTGGCGCCGCTACCCGGCCCATCTTACTCGTCGCAATGTTGTTAAACCGGCGGTTGCTTCCGAGCGGCAATTCGAATTAACCCAAGAGGACTTCTCCGCCGCGATGGAACAACTCAATTCCTATGTCGACATCACCAGCGAAAACCTCACCCAGTTACTCGAATTGGCCAAGCAGCATGCTGAAAAAAATATCACTCATCCCGAGCTAATTATCGCCGGGCACTTTTATAGCAACGGCAAATTGGGGAACTTGTGGAGTGTGCGTCAGGTCGTAGACGCCGCCGACAACCAAAACGCGAGTAAAGATCAGGTGATCTACAAAATAGTGGCGGGCATGGGCGGTTACGCCACCGGTATTTGCCTGCGTGCAGAATTTCGCCAGTGGGCGCGTTATGAAGTAAAGCAGCAACCCAATGGGCACTGGAAAAAAGTCACCGAGGAGGATTAGCACCATTACGATCTTTCTGGTATTACAAATTCCAACAAATTTCAGGTGTTTAGGGGGTAGTAGTCAGGATAAGATGCGACCATCCTGACGGTGTTGTTTGGCATCGTTGGCAAAATATCCGATCTGTTTATAATTAGAGGTTTATCGTTCATGCGTTTATTCACCCAGTTTACGTCTCCTGCCAAATGGCTTAAGCACACATTCTCTGCGGCATGCTTGGGCGCCGGTTTATTAATGACGCAAGCCGCTTCTGCAACCACCGTACAATTCCAAACTGTATTGGGCGATTTTGAAGTAAACCTCTTTGATAAAACCACACCAAAAACCGTTGAAAATTTTCTGGCCTATGTGAACGCCAACGCCTATGTGAATACCATTATCCATCGCTCGGTGTCCGGTTTTGTGGTTCAAGGTGGCGGTTTTAAATACACCGGCGATCTGCCGTTGGTTGGTATTACGCAAAACGCAAAAGTTATCAATGAACCGGTTTACTCCAATTTGCGCGGCACTATTGCCATGGCCAAATTAGGTAGCGATGCCAATAGTGCTACTAACCAATGGTTTTTTAATCTGGGCAACAACTCGGCTAATCTGGACAGACAAAATGGTGGCTTTACCGTATTCGGTCAGGTGACGGGCAATGGCATGGCCATTGTGGATGCAATTGCCGCATTGAGTCGATTCAATATGGGTGGTGCATTTGACAGCATACCTTTGCGTAATTACACCGCAACAGACAACACCAACAAAGTGCCAGTAACCGGTGCTAACTTCATGCTGATCCAAAATATTGTGGTCTTGAATGCTGATCCAGATACCGCCGCAAGCTTGAATCCAACTAAAAATACGCTTATCAATGAGAAAGAAAAGGATGGTGGTGGCAGTGGCAGTATGGGTTTGATCAGCCTGCTGATGTTGAGTTTGCTTGCGTTGGGCCGTAAAAGACTATTGAATAGGGAGTAATTTTTACTTCCAGAGGGATGTCTTGTGATTACTTACGCGTATTGGTTTGCTGTTTTCGCCGTCGCTATTTTTGTGTTTTGGGGTGTAGGCCGTTACTTAAAATGGAAAGCGGGCCTGATTGGCGGTTTAACAGTGCTAATTATCGGCTGGGGGATGTACTTCTTTCATTACGAACAGCATTTCGTTAAAAACTTCGGGGGCGTGATGTCCATTGCCGTTCCAGATGGTCAAATGCACATGCAAGCCACTTGGAAAGACGACAACTTGTGGATCGAAAATTACGATCCAAAAACCAATACCTGTATTTTCACCGAGTATTCGAAAGGCAGTTTGTTAGAGGGCAGGGTGACGATTAAAAACTGCAATCCACTGATGCCGAAAACAGAATAGTCATTCGAATATGGCCATTTAATGTTTTAGAAACACGAAAGGGGCCTAGTGCCCCTTTCGTGTTTCTGGAATACCCAACCCTTATGATGAGCCATTTGGATGTCTCACTGAATTAGATTCTTTTAGGCTAACGGCACATTTTTCGTTGTTTGTGTGGTTTTAGAGGCTAGGCTTGAAAAAAGCGGAGTGAAAATCTCTTGCGTTCAAGCGAGGCTTAACTATGAAAATCAGTCATAGTGCACGTGCTGTCTGGACGCTGCTTGCCGTAGTGATGGTGGGTGGTGCAATGTCGGTAAATGCGCGGGAAATCATCAAAGAAAAAACCTGCGACGCTATTCAAAAAGCGATTCACCAGTTATCGCCCGACGGCGGCGAGCTAGTGCTTTTGCCGGGCACTTACACCTGTACTAATCCGATTATTATCGACAAAAATAATGTCACCTTGCGCGGAGCAGGGCCAGCAACATTATTGCGACTTGCCGATAAAGCCAATGCACCGGTTATTGTTATGGGATTAGCTGAAGGCATCCCCAGCCGGTCTACTCATCATGTGCGCGTGATCGATCTGATGATCGATGGCAATCGCGCAAATCAATTATCAGAGTGTATGGGCGGCCCTTGCAGTATGGAGTTCCCGCTGCGTAATAACGGCATCAGTATCCGACGCTGTGTAGATTGTGCAGTGCAATCGGTGACGGTGTTTGGGGCTATGTCGGGCGGGCTGGTGACCGAACTGGGGTGTCGCCGATTAACCATTCGCGACTACACGTCCTACGACAATGAATTTGATGGCCTCGCTGGTTATGAAACAGAAGACAGCACATTTTCAGGTATTCATCTGTACGGCAACAAAGCGGCAGGAATATCGACGGACATTAAATTTAACAACAACAAATTTTACGATGTCACCATCGCTGACAACAGAACGGTGGGCATATTTATGCGTGATTCGTTGGATAACTCATTTACCAATCTGCATATTCGCGACAATGTCCAGCACGGTATTTTTCTCGCGCAAGTGAATACTGATCCAAGCACTGCAGCGACAGGCAATACTTTTACCAGTGTGGTGATTGCTCGCTCGGGCGGCGTGGGATTTTTGGCGAATGATGCATCGTGCATCAACAATATGATGGTCGGTGCACAATTTATTAATAACAAACGCGGTTGTATTGGCGAGGCGGCATCGGGGCTGGTAGAGAACGTTGGTGCGATTTGCCGGTAGCGAACCGGATTTATTTTCCGTGTTTTGAAGCAAGACTTTCGTAGATGTGTGTGTACCAGGATGTATTGCTTAGGTAGCTCGCGATCGATTTTTTGGGTCGCGAGCTTTTTTTCGTGCGTTAATTTTCCTCGCTGGGTAAGAATCTATAACCCACACCGGGTTCCGTTTCTATGTAGCGTGGGTTAGACGGATCATCACCCAGTTTGGTACGCAGGCGTGCAATAAAAATACGTAAATAATGCGTGTCTTCTACGTGGGTGCCACCCCAAATTTCACGCAGCAATTGTTGTTGGGTAACCAGCCGGCCAGCGTTATTAATCAGGCGTTTTAACAGCTCAAACTCTTTGCGTGAAAGCTTGGTTACTTCGCCATCCACCGTGAGCTTGCGCCCTTGCAGATCGATAAGTATACGCTCATCCTGAAACTTTTCTACGCTCTCTACACTCGGGCCAAAGGCCTTGATCAGGCCCCGAATACGCGCCAGTAATTCCTGAATGCCGAAAGGTTTAACCACATAATCATTGGCGCCAACATCCAGCGCTTGCACAATTTCAGATTCGCGATTGCGCACCGATAGTACAATAATGGGTTGGTGGAAAAAGTCGCGCAGTTTCTTGAGCACTACCTGGCCGTCGAGGTCTGGCAGCCCCATATCCAAAATAATTAAATCCGGAGTCTGTTCGGCCGCGAGAGCTAAACCTTGCCTGCCTGTATCGGCTTCCAGAATGGTATAGCCTTGGGCGGTGAGGCCAATTTGTAGGAAGCGACGAATTTGTGGTTCGTCGTCGATAATTAGAATCTTGCTCATGGTGACTCCATTTTTTTGAGAGTATAAACACCGGCGATCTGTACCCGCGTTATATCACTGTTAAATGTTTATTCTTCTGATTGTAGGAGCGTTTGCTGTTCGTGTTGATTGTGAATGGGCAAGGCGATACGAACACAACATCCAGGATTAACTTTATCACCCGCACGCTTGGGGTTTGGGTGGATGCTTACGCTGCCGCCGTGCGCCATAATCATTCCCCGACAAATGGTTAAACCAAGTCCGCTGCCCGATTTACGCCTATCGCCTTTTTCCGCGGTGTGAAAACGCTCAAACACCTTCTCGCGTTCATCCTCGGGAATTCCAGTTCCCTGATCGGATACAGTAATTACTATATGCTCGTTCTCCTTTACACATTCAATATCAATACTGGCATTGGGTGGAGAAAACTTGATGGCATTGTCGATCACATTGAAAATGGCTTGCTCCAGTAGCGCAGCGTGTACATAAAGTGAAGGTACTTGCGTAGCGATGGACTCGGTAAGGTGATTTTGTACCAGTAATGGGCGCAAACGCTTTTTTACTACACTCAGGATTTCTTCTACGCTCACCCAATTGCATTCCAGCTGCATCTGGCCAAAGCCCAATCGCGTCATGTCCAATAAATTTTGCGTGTAGCGGTTCAGGCGTTCTGCCTCCTCCAATACGGTGCTTAATAACTCGCGGGTTTGTTGTTTGTCCAGATGTTCGCCGAACTCGAGTACAGTCGATGTGGCTCCAATCATAGTAGTCAGCGGTGTACGGAAATCATGAGAAACTGACGACAGCAGAGAGGAACGCAGCAACTCATTTTCTTTGGCAATCTTTTCTTTTTCCAAATCTGCTGCCAGCCGGGTTCGCTCCAATGAAATATTAACTTGATGCAAAAGCAGCAAAAAAATATCGCGTGGTAAATGGGGAATATTCTCTGCCGCGATGCGCAGCAGACCAATGACATGGCGAGAGTTGTAGAGAAAATAGACATCGTGCTCCTGTTCGAGCTCAGCAATCTTGCTGATAGTTTCTTCTGTCCAACGGAGTTCGAGTAATTCTTCCAAATACGTTTTTCGCAAATTGGTTAACCGCCGAATCATCGGGTGCGTGGCCCAGTTGTCTTCATGGGTGATAAGTACGCAGTGCTCTTGCCAGGGTTTGAGTGCATCGCGCAATGCAGCGATCACGTCTTTGGTATCAATTGCTTTAGGTAATCGTTCAAGTAGCTCCAGTTCAATATCCGTCATAAATTCGCGCATACGAATTTTCTGCACGTTTTTTTTATGTTTGGTGGCCATATATCCAACCAAAACAGATGTCAGTAGAAAAAGAGAAATGGTGAGTAGGTCTTCATCTTGATGAATCATGATGGAACCATAGGGCTCCGCAAAAAAGAAACTAAATGCAAAAAAGCTGGAGAGCGCGTTAATGATGGCCAATTCTACCGTTACGTTAATGGCGATAAACACTACCATTACGATGTAAATAAGAGGCACATTAGCTTTGGGTAAGGAGTCGGTTACCAAGAATGCAAAAGGCGTAAGCAACCAGGGAAATAGAATCCCGATCGGATAGGCAAATTTACGCAGTACTTTTTCGGCATCCATCACGCGCGCCAGAATGCAGGTGTAAACAGCACCAGAATTGTTAGGAATTCCAAACGACCAAGCAGCATGCCGGCAGAAAGCGCCCATTTAGCCGTGTCGCTCAAGCTAGCGAAATTTCCCGCAGGGCCAATGACGGGGCCCAAGCCGGGGCCTACGTTCATCACCGCAGTAGCTGCACCGGTAAGGCTGGTAACCAGATCCAAGCCAGTTAATGCGAGGATAATAGCAATAACAACTAAACAGCCTGCCATTAAAAACATATACGAAATGGAGGACGCAATTATTTCCGAACTAATCAGTCGGTTGTTGTAACGACGACTAATAATTGCCCGAGGATGAATTGCGGTGATGACTTGTTCTTTAACCAGACCACCGAATATTTGCAAACGGAACACTTTTATCCCGCCCGTTGTCGAGCCTGAACAGCCGCCGATAAACATGGCAAAGAAAAAGACAATCAGTGCTAACGGCCCCCACAATTGGTAATCACCCGATGCAAACCCGGTGGTGGTAATTACCGAAACGAGGTTAAAGCAGGCCATGGTCAGGGCTTTAAAAGGATCCATTTGGCCACTAACAATAAGCTGGGCGGTTAACAGGAATGTGGTGATACCAACAGCCCAAAGTAGGCCGCGCACTTGGGTATCGCTAAAGAAAACAAATTTCCTATTAACTAACAGGCGCACAAAAAGCACGAAAGGAAATGCGCCAGCCAACATAAACACAATGGCAATCCAATGAACGAAAAGGCTATCAAACTGGGCGAAAGAGCTGTCTGAAGTCGAAAAGCCACCGGTAGAAACGGTCGTCATTGCATGATTAACGGCATTAAAAAAATCCATTCCCGCCGACCAAAAAGCCAAACAACAGATCACGGATAGCGTCAGATAACAGTAGATAATCATCGCCATTAGACTCTGTGCACGTGGCATGGCCTTATCAGACCAATCGGATGACTCCGTTTTAAACAAGCGCATACCGCCCACGCGCAAAAACGGCAATATCGCAATTGCCATACCAATAATACCGACCCCTCCAATCCAATTCAGCATTGAGCGCCACAGCAAAATGTCTTTCGGAAGTGAGTCGAGGCCACTCATAACGGATGAGCCCGTCGTTGTCACACCAGAAACGGCTTCAAAGACCGCATCAGCTAAACCAAGTGGGCTTGCACTTAGCATGAATGGTAGGGCACTGAAAAGTGACACTCCGGTCCAGGCGCTGGTGGTGATGAGGAATACCTGGCGCGGCTGCATAAAATCCAGGCGCGAAGTCTTTCCTATTAATAAAAAGACAATACCTGCCACACTGGTAATAGCGGCGGAGGAGAAAAAGGCGAGTTGGTTGTCGCTTTCGTAGGTAATGGACAGTGCCAAAGGCATCAACATAAACAACGCAAGGATATTCAGGATTGCGCCCAGAATCAGCAGCGTAGGGCCCAGTAATTTCATAGTACTCAACTTTTGTTATACGCAAGAAGTGCCGGAGAGTTGGCCGCATTCTAAACGCTACGCTGGCGAGAGCCTATGGGTGTTAGGTATATATTTCGTAAAACCCTCGAAGGCGCACTTGCTTGCGCCTTGCTGGCAGCCGATTTAGTAGGGCTGCGTGATCTCGGCGTAGATAAGGGTCGCATACAGATTCACAATGTGCGGTGACTGCTGCATGAAAACAGTTAAATCAGTCTCTATGCCCAAGCTGCTCATCTGAGCCCTGCGCTCGCTCCTATATCGCACCGCCGCACGCTCAAGCACTTCGCGGAAAACCAACGGCTTTTGAAATCGCATTTGCGGGTTATTTATACAGAACTGAGTATAGGCATAGAGCGCCTCCACCACCGCACTTTTATAATAAGCGGGGTGGAGCTGATGGGTCAGCTGATCGATAAGATGAGCAAAACTTTCCTCCCCCGGTGTCATCGATTGGCGAATCGTTTTGCAATCCAAGTGGAAACTTCCTCCAGTGGCATTGCTGAATACCAGAGATTGCGCAAACATCAAGCTGTGCCAAATATCTTTTAAAAAATTTGAATCAAAATGGGTAATCAACCCGCGCGCTGTGCGCCACTCCAGCCAATCTGTATCCATTGCATCTGAAAGCACGGGATTTTCATCCCCAGAGTTTTCATTGTGATGGATTCTATAGGGCGTGATATGGTTAATACCTTGCGAAAATACTTTCTTGCGTGAGGTGAGAATCGAACGGATTTTTTTGTACAATTTTGCCGGTGATTGCAAACCCAGCCACTCAATCATACTGACATCTTCGGCATCACCCTTATCCATCCCACACAGCAGCATAAAGTTGCGTAGTTGCACCGAATGTAAACCATCAAAAAGTTTTGTTTCGGAGCGGATCAAAGAGCCGATTGCGGAGAGCAATTCCTGCACCAGAGTGCGTTCAAGTAAATCGGGAAATAATTGCCTTACACTTTCAAAATAAGTGGCGTTTGAAAAGGATTGGTCAACCTTTATTTGGGTATGATTATTGTCCCCAACCGTAATGCTTAAGTTGCGCGCAGCTAACAGCGTCAGGCTGTCTGCCAAATCGGTCAAGGTGTAGTTTAACTGCGAAAAACAAAAACGTGACAGCAGCCAATAATTCACTTTTTGTGAGCGAAAGAAAAAATCGCGAATTAAATCTTTTACGGTGATCACAGCACCATCAACACCAATATTGTCGGAGATTTTTCGCTCTTTCACATAATTTGAAAACTTCCGATAGGTGATGATGTCACTTTCAGTATAAAAATGTTCCAGCATTGCCGCTGCAACAGGTTCCAATTGTGCGGGCTGTAGCGCGTCGTCATCGGATGAGGCAACAAGAATCTGACTATTCATCGAGGGGATATGGAAGTAGGGGATAGTTAAACTGTTTACCCTCGATGCTCGATGCGCCAGGTTAGCAGAAGCGTATCCCACATATTCGTGCTCTGTACGTAACTGGTAGCTCCGCAAAGTTGCAAATAGCAGTTCCGCATTGGGGACTTTATATAAGCGATGATCCATCAATAAAGTGAATACCGCCACTTCTGAGCTGAGCCAGTTTTTATAAATAAACTGAATTTCCTGGGTTACGTTTTCTATCACCCATTGTGCATCATAGCGGCGATAATCCTCACGCTCACTTTGCAACCAGGACAAGCTCAAATAAACCTTGTTGTTGATCTCATAGGTTTGCGATGTAGCTAAGCTCTGCACACGTCTACGAGGCCGCCCTGTTAGCCCCAATGATTTATTCTCGCCGACATGAGCGTAGGCCTCCATTAAGCTGGAGGCCGATAACACACCCATAGGCTTAATATCTTGCAGGCTTTCGGCAATCACACCATGCTTGGCGAGGTGCTGTTTGATGATGTCATTTTCGGCCAATACAACGAGTGCAATATTGGATTTTATAAAGCGGGTAGAGCGGCGACGCATTTTTAATGGATCAAGATCGTCAGGTCTAACCAATCCTTCATCCAACATTAATCCGGTTAAATATAAACTCTGCGCCCACACCAAGGGAACATTCTCGTTGGGTACGCGTGTTTGGGAGCGGGGATTTTTCTTTTCAGCTTCAACATTTTCTATCGGCAAATAGTAGAGTTCTGGTAGTAAGCCAATCCCATCCACATTCACCATTAATGACTCAAGTTTTTTACGGTAGTGTTTTGCTGTGGCCTCGCTTCCGTCAAACAGTGCAGTGATATATAAATAGGTAAAGAAGAGTGGCCATTCCGATTCCACGTTCGCAAAATTGCCCAGTTCATCGTGCTCATAATATATACGCGAGCTCTCTTCAAGAACAGTTTGATGCCCGTCCCACAAAAAACGTTTGCAACCGTAATTGCCGCCGAGCTTGGTTAAGACTGAATCGCGCGTTTGTGTCGCGAGGGTTTCTTTACCCACGGCAAACGCGGGAAAGCCAATAATACTGAGTAGTGCACTGTCTGTTTCTTTGGAAAGTGATTCGCGCGGCAAGAGCGAGGCGAGGGTGGTTCTCGCCAAGGAGATTGCATCAGCAATCACATGGATCACCGCCCTTTTATCGCCGTGTTTCCCAAACAAATTAAAACCATCCAACGCTTGTAATGCGGCTTTGGCCATACCAACCGAACTAGCATTAATTTCGGTTTTACCATTATTAACTTTGTTGCCGCGCTCCCAGATACCGTAATCCGGTGTGCGGTATGCACTGGCGATGTAATAGACAAGATTCTGCACAAAATCGACTTCGTCGTGAGTGCAGACAATACGAAGACCAGAAGCGCTCATCTGCGCCAACATCAATAGGAAGACGGACGTAGCATCTATCTGCAGATGGCCCCAGGCATCGTCTGCTACCACTGGTAGCCCGGTGGCGGTATCGTATTTGGCATGGAGCGCATCGCCATTTTCGAGAGAATGTTTGAATTTTTCGACCTTGTGCGCTTGGCGCATCATCGATTGCAACAGGCCACGCATCAACTTGATCGTGGCTTGTTGTAGCTGGTCGCCTTTGTGATCTTCACCTTGGTGCTGGAACGCCATGCCCAAGGTCCACACACACACAATGGAATAGACGTTATCGCGAACCCATGCATCTGTGTAATCGCCATGATTGTTGATGGCTGTGCTTGCAGGAAGCAGCCCGGTAACCGGGTGCTGTTTACTGAGAATGACTGTTTCGACTTCAGCGTACACACGCTCTAACAGTTGCTTGTGCTTCATAAGGGTATTGCCAGCGAGAGCGAAGAGTAGACC
>CAZCJR010000106.1:0-16958 GCA_964499225.1 uncultured Cellvibrionaceae bacterium
ATATGATCCGCCAGCGGTTTGCGAAAGGCCTGAAACGTTATGGTCTGGGTAAAAGTGGGCGTTTTGTACAATTGGATTGCAATTTATTCCGCAAACCGCTGAGTATTCCCGCTGATATACAAAACACTGACGGTCAGTTGGATTTTTTTAGTTAGCGTAAAAGATGAATGAATCTGGTGCGTTGCACCCATAAGGGCGCGCAACTATGGCAGTTTTGTCGCCTGTCTCTGCGAAACCCCCCCTTTCCCTATGCTGGCATAGCAATTGCTGCAACAAATCGTATTGCATCGCTGTGTTAATCGCTCGCTGGAAAAAGGAAACCTCTCATGATCCCCAAAATTTTGCATCAATGCTCCAAATCCTATGTATGGGAAGAGCGTCAGTTAACCAAACGCGCGCGCGCGCTAATGCCTGAATTTGAATATCATGCTTGGACGGATGAATCCAACCTGCAATTGGTAAAAGACGCGGCGCCGCAATTCCTCGCTGATTATTTAAGTATTCCAGTGGGGGTGATTCGTGTGGATATCGCGCGCTGCTTGTACTTGTATGTGTACGGCGGCATTTACTTCGATACCGATTACGTGTTTTACAAACCGCTGGACAATAAGTTTTTAGCGAACAAATGTGTGTTGGCGATTGAAGAGCCGGAGTGCAAAAGCATTGGCGGCAGCTACAAACTGGGCAATGCCTTTATGGCATCTGAGCCGGGTTTTGACATGTGGCTGAAGTTTATCGAGCGGATTTTTGTTAAACATCGCGCCGGTGAAACCAATATTGTGTTCCTCAGCGGCCCCCATGCACTCACGTTGTTTTTACAGGATCATCCGGAATACAACGACGATATCACCATCATGCCCGGTCATATGATTTACCCCGAATTTGCCATGGCCAAACTTACCGCCAAAAAAACTACGCAGACCATTGGCGCGCATTTGTGCTGGGGATCGTGGCGTGGTAAGCCGTTACACCAGTATCTGCGCAGCCGTTTGCGCCGTTGGATTTCTGCGGTGGTGTAGTTTTATTCAGCGTGAGGCAATGCGGAGCGCTTTTTTATAGTGATGCGATTAGCTTTCCCAATAGCGCTATCGCTGCTTCTGCTTCTTTATTCCATGGCTGACCATAATTGATGCGCGCACAATTGCGAAAGCCTTGTGTCGCCGAAAATATTGGCCCTGGCGCAATGCTAATTCCCTGTGCCAGTGCCAGCGAAAATAATTTAAGCGTGTCTATGCGCTCCGGTAATTCCACCCATAAAAAATAGCCGCCACTGGGTTGGGTCACTTTTGTTTGCGCGGGAAAATAACGAGCGATGGCAGCGAGCATTAATTGCTGCTGCGTTTCTAATGTGTCGCGCAATTTGCGCAGATGGCGATCATAACCGCCGTGCTGTAAATAATCGGCAATGGCAACTTGAGCGGGCACAGAGGGCGATATCGTAGTCATTAATTTCAAACGATGAATTTGTTCAGTATATCGCCCCGCCGAAACCCAGCCCACGCGATAACCCGGCGCAAGATTTTTGGAAAAAGAACCGCAGTGCATTACTAATCCTGCGCGATCAAAAAACTTTATCGGTTTGGGCGGTGCCGTACCGAAATACAATTCCCCATAAACATCATCTTCAATCAGCGGCACTTGGTGCTGCTGCAGTAAATCATAAAGTGATTGTTTTTTCTCATCGCTCATCGACGCGCCGAGCGGGTTGTGAAAACTGCTCATAAACCAGCAGGCTTTAATGGGTAAACGCTGCAGGCTGTCAGCTAATGTTGGCAAGTGAATGCCGTCGCGTGGGTGCACGGGAATTTCAACTACTTTTAATTGCAGTCGCTCCAAAATTTGTAACGCGGCGTAAAACGTTGGCGATTCAATCGCAACCAAATCGCCCGGTTTAGTAACGACTTGCAAACATAAATTCAAGGCTTCCAATGCGCCGTTGGTGATGACTAATTCATCCGGTGAATTTATTTCACCGTTCATCATCCCATTCATCATATAGCGCAATGCAATTTGGCGGCGCAGGTTGGGATTGCCATGGGTCATATCGGCAAGAATCGCGCGTGCAGGCAAATGTTGAATAGATTTGCTCATGGAGCGCGCCAAACGCGCGAGGGGAAATAAATCCGGGCTGGGAAATGCAGAGCCAAACGGAATGGTATCCGGATCTTTGATCGAGCCTAATATTGAAAACACCAATTCGCTTACGTCAACGTCGGTGCTATCGGCACCGGGAGTGCTCATCTCCGGCTCAGCCAGTGCGCGTTTGGCTTGCGCACGCACAAAATAACCCGAGCGTGCGCGGGCTTGAATCAAACCACGGCTTTCCAATAAATAATAGGCTTGAAAAACGGTAGCCTGGCTCACGCCATGAGTGCGGCTGGCGATGCGTACTGAGGGTACTTTTTCATTGGCGGCGAGTACGCCGGTACGAATTAATTGCGCAATTTCATCGGCTAGCTTTTCATAGAGTTTCATAGGGAGGCGTAGAGTTTCATTTTTGATTCCCCGATTTAATTGCATTGAATCTGGAATTTTGTCAAAACGCCGGATAAATAAAATTCGCTGCTTCGTGTGTGCGTGAGTCAGTGCTATCCACCAGAACAAATTCAAAGTGGGTCATACCTGATTCTGCGCTTTTCCCTTTCATCACCACACTGATCGGCATATCCACAATTTCGCCCGGTTTTAAATCGAGAGTGTAGGGGCGTGTGAGTGATAATCGTGTGTCATTGGCGATGTGTAAATCATAGTGCGCCGGTGTTTGGGTTTTGTTGGTAATTTTTAATCGATACACATTGACGATATTGCCATCGCTATTTTTGCGATAAAGCACAGTACGATCTTTTACCACACTGATATCCACCAGTTCGCGTGCGTCCAATGCAAACCACAACGCGCCCAGCATAATAATGATTGCCGTTGAATAAGCCACTAAACGCGGGCGCAAAATTCGCGTGGGTTCACCGGCAAGTGCAGCTTCTGAAGTATAACTGACCAAGCCAGATGCGTAGCCCATTTTATCCATCACATCATCGCAGGCGTCGATGCAGGCAGCGCAACCGATGCAATCCAATTGCAAGCCATCGCGAATATCAATTCCGGTCGGGCAAACTTGCACACACATATAACAATCGATGCAATCGCCTAAACCGAGTGCCTGCGGATCTTCATCCTTTTTGCGCGAACCGCGTGCATCGCCGCGCGCTGCATCGTAAGAAATGACTAATGTATCGCGATCAAACATCACGCTTTGAAAACGCGCGTAGGGGCACATATGTAAGCAGACTTTTTCGCGCACCCAACCGGCGTTGACATAAGTGAGCGCCGCCACAATAAAGACCCAAATTGCGCTAGTGGTAAACCATTCCAGTTGCAACAAATTTACGGTCAATTCGCGCACCGGAATAAAGTAACCCACGAATGCGATGCCAGTGGCAATACTCATCACCAACCACAAACTGTGTTTGCCGGTGCGTTTAACCAATTTGGAAAAACTGTGCGGTGCGGCGGCGAGTTTGATGCGCTGGTTGCGATCGCCTTCGGTGATATTTTCGACCCACATAAACGCCCAGGTCCACACACTTTGCGGGCAGGTATAACCGCACCAGACGCGCCCGGCGACCATGGTCACGGCAAATAATAGAAATGCACCGATGATCATTACCAGCGAGAGCAGCATAAAATCCTGCGGCCAAAAAGTAGTGCCAAAAACGTGAAACTGACGCGTGTCCAAATCCCATAAGATCGCCTGATGACCATTCCAGTTAATCCACGAAGTCCCAAAAAATAACAGCGCAAGAAAGCCTGCGCCGACGAGCCGCAAGTTGCGAAAGCGGCCGCTGAAGCTGCGCGTAAAAATCTGGCCGTCGATAGTAGCTGCCTTGTGTGCAGGTAAATTTTTAGCGGGGATTAACAGGGGGCTACCGGTGTTGCTCATGGTCGATTCTCATCCACAGTGATGCTGATCACTATGGATCTTCATCTGTACTAAAAACAGATTCAGATAATCGATAAAAAACCGGTGCAGATGCGAGGTAAAAAGATATTCGCGTTATAAAACCCGCGCATGAGCGCTATGGCGAATGTGCAGCACATCGACTTGATTGCCATTGATCCTGTAAAGCACGCGGTAGTGGCCCACAATCAGATGGCGGATGCCGAGTTGTAAATCTGCATCCTCAGGTGCGATGGGGCAGCGCTCTGCCATCACATCCAATTTCTCGACGGCATCGACCAGAACGAGATACCAATTCATTGCGTTTTCCGGGGAATTTTCCGCTATTTGCAGATAGCGCCGTTCAAGATCCTTTTCCGCCGTTGGTTTGATATTAACGCGGTATTCCTTCAACGTTTAATCCCGTGTTTGGCTTCAAATTCTTTGGTGAAGTCTTTTATATCACGGCTTTCTTCGGTGAGCGCTTGCCGGATATTGAGAATACTATCTGCATAATCAGCCAAGGCAGCCATCTTCTCGTAACTTTCTGCATCCTGAATCACCACGGCAGCTTTGCCGTTGACCGTCAGTATTTCGGGGCGCTTGCTCTCATTCAGGCGCTTGATATGTTCCGCCGGTTTGCGGCTGAAATCAGTTACGGTGTAAATATCGGAGCTGTGAAACATGGCAATTTTCCTCGTCACAGAGAATAAACAGATTATTCTCTGTTTTAGCCTATTTTCTCCTCTCGGGCAAGTTAAAAAACCGGTTCACCTTGCTCGCATACCACCGTCGGCAACCCAAACACCGCATCAAATACCCAGTTGAATGCAAAGGTGTAGAACAGGAAAAACGCCAGCAAACCCAAGTCCACTATAAACGCCTCAATGAGACCGATATCCAGCCACCAGGCGAGTACTGGCACCAGAAATATCACGAGCCCGCTTTCAAACCCCACTGCATGTAGAACGCGGATACCCAAGCTGCGGCCCTGTTGTTTGCGATGTTTTTCCCACAGCTCAAACCCGTGGTTAAACGCGAAATTCCACAGGATCGCAATCGCCGAAGCGGCAACTGCAAGGCCGATTGAGTCGGCGGCGTTGGCGCTACTGATCAGCTTTAATAAGATCGCCGACAAGATAATCGCCACCAGCTCATATAGGCCCACATAAACGACACGACGTTTTACACCTTGCATAGCCACCTCTGCAAAATCCGATATCGGCAGTTTCTATGCTTTGTGATGATAGAAAAAGTTAGCTACTATCAGATTTTGTGATAGATAGAAGCGAGATAGTAATGAAAGGAGTATTTAATTCCGAGACGATCAGCGTGTTTTTGGCGGTGTTAGATAGCGGTTCCTTTTCAGCTGCCGCACGCCAAATGGGGCGAGTACCCTCGGCGATCAGCATGGCGATTGCCAATCTGGAAGCAGAGCTGGCGCTGGAGTTGTTTGATCGCAGCGGGCGTGAACCAAAACCCACGGCGATGGCGCGGGCTCTCGAGCCGCAAGCGCGGCTATTGATCGGCCAGTTGCAGCAGCTTAATACCCAAGCTCTGGAGTTGAGCCAGGGTTTGGAAACAAGGCTGACGCTGGTGATTGCACCCGAATTACAGGCCACGCCTTGGGTGGAGCCGCTGCGGATCTTGGCGCAGGAGTATCCACTGTTGGAAATTCAGATCGTCACCGCACCGCAAACCGACGCGCTGCAACTGCTGCACAAAGGCAGCGCGCAACTCGCACTCGTCTTTGAGCGCCCCGCCGCCGATGGTCGCGAGAACTTTCAGGAAGTGGGCCGGGAAACACTGGTCGCGGTTATTGCCCGCACTCATCCATTACTGGCGGAAATGTCGGCTGCAGGCACTATCAACGACAGCCAATTGCGCCCGGTTCGGCAGGTGATGGTGGGGAGCCGCAGTCAGGCCGACAACACATCTGCCACCGATAAATTCTGTATCGCCTCCGAACACTACTGGCGGGTGGATCAGCCCGAAGTCGCACTGCAGCTTGTATTGGCTGAGCTCGGCTGGGCCTGGTTGCCGCGCGCCTGTGTGCAGCCCTACCTCAATGGGCGGATGCTGGTTGAATTGCCAATTGAAAACTTCACCAATGGCGAGGAATTGTGGATCGATCTGGTCTGGTCGCGCGAGCGGCCGCTGGGTTTGGGTGCGCAGCGGGTGGTGGCATTGATGGCGGAGCAGTATCGTAAAGCACGGATTTAAGAGCGGTATCAGTAGCGGTAGCTGGCCTCAATCATCCAGCGCCGCCCTGGGGCGGTTACGCCCAGTGCGTTGCCTTCGGGCACTGAAGCTGGGCTGGTAGAGGTAAAACGCGTGAGGTTTTGGTAGTAGTCCTCATCGGTCAGATTGTAAATCCCCGCCGTCAGTTCCCAGTGCGCATTGAGTGCCCGCGTCAAACGTAAATCGAGCAGATGGCGATTGGGGCTGGAGATAACATCATCCTCAAACTGGTTGAAATAGGTGCGGCTCTGGTAGTGATGACGCAGGGAGATCTGCCAGTTCGCGGTGGGTTGGTAGGCGAGGGTTTGGTTAATATCCCACTTGGGCGCAAAGGGCATCTGCTTGCCCGACACATCCCTTGGCGCGCCCGCCAGCGAGGTGACAAAGTGGTCGTAATTGGCATCCAAAAAGGTCAATCCCAACTGGTATTGCCATTCGGCAACCGGCGACCAGCGCAGGCTGGCATCGACACCGCTGAGCGCGGCTGACGCGGCATTGGTGATAGTGGTGGTGCCCGCCTCGTAGGTGATGACCTGCAAATCCTGATAGTCGTAGTGAAAGCCGGCGATATGCAAGGCGACTTGGCCCTGACTGTATTTGTAGCCGGTTTCGATACTGGTGATTTCCTCCGGCCTAAAACCGGGGCGTGTGGAGAGCGAGTTGGCGCCGCCGGATTTAAAACCTTCAGTGACGCTGAGATAGAGCAAATCCTGCGCGGTGCTGGTACTGGGCGCAAAGCTCAGCACCAGTTGCGGCGAGAGTTTTTCAAAGGTATCCGCGTGGTTGGAGCTACCGGTCACCTGCGCCAATCGCAAGTCAGAATCCAGACCCTGCAAATCGCCCGTGCTGCGGAATTGGTTGCCATCGCGCCGATTTTCGCGGGTATCGCGCAGCCCCAGTTTCAGGTTCCAGTCGGGTGTAAAATCCCAGCCCAACTCGCCGTACAAACCCCAGGCGCATGTTTCCGCAAAGGAATTTATGACGATAGAGGTATTCAACGGATGGCGCACCAGACCGACATCCAAGGTCGGTGTTTCATCCAGCCAAGTCGCGCCCAGTAACCACTGCCAGTCGCCAGTGTGATTCGACACCAAGCGGAATTCCTGCGAGCGCTGCTGGTGCGACCAGATCACTTGCGATTCAGTCACCGGAACCTCGGTGCCATCGGTATTCAGCAGGTAGCGGCTTTCCAGATTGCGATAGGCGCTGATGCTGTGCAGGTCAAACCCGGCGCCGCGCCAATCCAGCCGCCAGCTGATCCCTTGGGTTTGGTAATCGCTAAAGGTCGGTAAGTCATTGCGGATCTGATGGAATTCGGGGGTGGGGATCGCGCCCAGTTGGTCGGCCAGCCCGCGTTGGTCGGCGGGCGTCAGGCTAAAGCCGTCATTGTTATTTTGATAATGGGATGCGCTCAGCGAGCTCTCCAGCCGCTCGCTCACCTCCCAGCGCCATTCAACGCGCCCGGCGGCAACCTCGTTGTTATCCAATTCGGTGCCGTTGCGCGCATCCAGATCTTCGGTATAACCCTCATCCCGAATTAACAGAATGCTTGCGCGCAGCGCCGACTTTTCACCTGTCGGGCTACCAATCGCGGCTTCGATTTGGCGGTTGGCAAAACTGCCAGTAGTCGCCCGCGCATAGCCCTGGGTTTGCTTGAACGAAGGCCGGGCGCTGATGATATTGATCGCGCCGCCCGTTGCATTGCGGCCGTAAAGTGCGCCCTGCGGCCCCTTAAGAATTTCGATGCGTTCTATATCCCAAAAATGCGCCAGGCCCATCTCTGGTCGCGCGAGGTAGACATCATCCTGATACACGGCGGTACTTGCATCGGCCGCGACACTCATTAAATCGCTGCCGATCCCGCGTAGATAAATATTCGGCGTATTACCGACGCGCCCGTACGCCAACCCAGGTGCAGCTCCGGCCAACTCGCGAAAATGATTGATCTGGTTATCGCGCAGCGACTCTCCTTCAAAAACATCCACCGTGGCAGCTACATCTACCCAATGCTGTTCGCGTTTGGCGGCGGTGATGGGAACCTGCATCAGTTCCTCTAGCGATAGTTCAAATAAGTCGGATTCTTGTGCAAACACACAAGTAACCAGAGAATTGAGGCCTATGAGAGTAGTAATTAACAGGGGTTTCATTAGCGACGATTGACCTAAACAGGGCGCGATATGTCTTAGTGTAGACGACCAAATTACTACGGGGTGGAAAGCGTAGGCGTCTGTTTACGTTCAGCCGATTTGCCAGTACTCGCTAAAATCCTCCGCGGATTTGGCGCCAAAAGTGTCGAAAAAATCACATTCCCAACATTCTCTACCGCAATAATTGACGGAAGTGAGACTTTTGCACATATATCCAATTTATAAGCATGATCTGATAAATATGCCTATTTCCTCTGTTGTACTGACCTCTTGAAACAGCACCGCATCGGGTTTCGCCAAACCCTTAAAGTGCTGTCCGCGACGGTTTTTAAGGAACAATAATAAGAGCATTAATGAGAACTCAATCGGCTTGGTCTCGCACTACCGCAACCCCTATTCGAATTCACAAGACGAGAAGTGTCATCATGAACACCACTACTAGAGCTCGCCTGTTGCCTGCGCGCGCAGGTTTCAGTATTAAATGTATCGCA
This sequence comes from uncultured Cellvibrionaceae bacterium, assembly GCA_964499225.1. Classification (GTDB taxonomy): domain Bacteria; phylum Pseudomonadota; class Gammaproteobacteria; order Pseudomonadales; family Cellvibrionaceae; genus Cellvibrio. Next base: position 8,814 of record CAZCJR010000106.1, read on the forward strand.
GCAGCGATTAGCCTGTTCACTGGCGGTACCGCGTTTGCTGCTGCGACCGGCGGTTTTTCTACCACTGACGGCGGTAATGTCAGTGGCGCCCGATCCTTTACTGCATCTACTTATCAGGAAATTAACACTATCATCGCCAACGCCAAGGTGGATGCGAGCGGCAGCAAAGTGACTGGCGGCGCTTATCCGGTGATCATCACCTACACCGGCAATGAAGATTCGCTAATCAATCAGGTAATCCGCGACCATACTGTCGACTCTTCTGGCAACTGCCCCAAGGCGCGCTGGAGTGAGTCTTATCGCTATGTAGAGATCAAGGAATTCACCAAAGGCGTGACCATTTTGGGTGCCAATGGCTCCTCGGCTAACTTCGGGATTGTGGTGAACAAATCCAGCAACGTGCTTGTGCGCAATATGAAAATTGGCGCGCTTGCCGGTGCCAGTAACGATGCCGATATGATCCGCATCGACAGCGGCGTTAACGTGTGGATCGATCACAACGAATTGTTTGCCGTTAATAACGAATGTAAAGGCTCACCGGATGGCGACCTTACCTTTGAAAGTGCGATTGATATTAAAAAGGAATCGCAAAACATTACCGTCTCTTACAACGTTATCCGCGACAGCAAAAAAGTGGGGCTTGATGGTTCCAGCAGCAGCGATATCGGCGGCGGCCGCAAAATCACTTTCCATCACAATATTTACCGCAACGTAGGCGCACGCTTGCCATTGCAACGCGGCGGTTGGACGCACATGTACAACAACCTTTACGACGGCATCACCAGCTCGGGTATTAACGTACGCCAAAATGGCTATGCGCTGATTGAAAGCAACTGGTTCCAAAATGCGGTTAACCCGGTTACTTGTCGTTTTGACAGCAGCAACTGCGGCAAGTGGGAACTGCGCAATAACAACATCAGAACTCCCGGTGACTTCGCGACTTACAACATCACCTGGACCAGCGGCGGCACAGTCGATGCCACTAACTGGACAACAACGGCGCCTTTTCCCATCAGTATTCCCTACAGTTATTCGCCCGTTACTCCGCAGTGTGTGAAAGACAAGTTGGCGCAAGTCGCTGGCGTAGGTAAAAACAACGCGCAGTTGACCGCAGCGGTGTGCGGCGGCGCAACCAGCTCGACGGCACCGGTTTCGTCCAGTCGATCTTCAGCACCAGTAGTCTCATCAAGCAGATCCTCCAGTTCGGTTCCTGTGGTTTCATCGAGCCGTTCTTCAAGTTCTGCCGCAGTAATATCATCCAGCAGATCCTCAAGTTCCGTTGCGGCGAGTGGTTCGATTTCTTTAGGTGCCACTGCAACCGGCAACAGTATTGTGCTTAGCTGGACTTCAAACAACCTGACTCTGGGTGCGCAAGAAATCTATCGCGATGTAGATTCAGAACCAGCCGGTCGTGTGCGCATTGCATCTCTGGCCGCTTCAGCGCGCATGTACACAGACGCAACGGCGGCATCTGGCCAGACCTATTACTACTGGATCAAAAACACCACCTCGGGTGTAGTCACCAATTCCAATGCAGCCTCTGCAAGAATTGGCGGCACCAGCAGCGCAGCAGCGAGCTCACGAGCGTCAAGTAGTTCTGCGAGTGGCGCGCCAGTATTGGGCGGTACCGGTGATTACCCAAGCGGCTTCTCCAAATGCGCCGAGCTGGGTGAAACCTGTTCAGTGGGTTCGGGTGATGGCTGGGTTGCGTTTGGCCGCAAGGGCAAATGGGTAACCAGGAAAGTAACCGTGGGCAGCTCGATTGCTTGTACCGTTGCAGCCTTCGGTTCCGATCCGCAAGGCAACCCGAACAAGTGCTCTTACAAGCGCTAATGCTGTCTATTAACGCGGCTCTCACCGGTCACTAATAGCAGACTGACGAAACCCCCCGGCCGAAAAAGCCGGGGGTTTTTTAATCGCTTGTGCTATCTTGTGTACATCTGAACACAAGGGTATTCCTAAATGTCCACCACCATGACTATCCGCTTGGATGATGACCTCAAACTGCGCCTGGAAAAATTGGCCGATTCTACCCATCGCTCAAAATCTTTTCTGGCAACAGAGGCAATCCGCGATTTTGTAGAGTTAAATGAATGGCAGGTACAGGAAATCAAAGCCGCCATTAGTGAAGCTGATAAGGGTGAATTCGCTACTGATGACACAGTTACAAGCACCTTTAAAAAATGGGGTGTAAATGCAAATTAAGTGGCTGGTTAAAGCACTTGAAAACCTGAATGACGAAGCTGAATACATCGCAAAAAGTGATTCAGCTGCTGCAAGGATGGTTGTGCAACGGATTTATAATGCGGTAGGTTTGCTCGCTGAAAACCCTGCGTTAGGCCATGCCGGGCGCATCCACGGCACACGCGAATTAGTTGTGCCAGATACACGCTACATTGTGCCTTACCGTGTAAAGCCCGAGCTTAATCAAATTCAAATCCTGCGCGTGTTTCATTCCTCAAGAAAATCACCACAGCGTTGGTAGCTCGATTTTTCGTTTTAATCAAAACGGACAATTACTGCGCCCGCAGATTCTCTCCCCAGTGAGCGGATGATCAAATTCAATTGTGGTTGCATGCAACATCAAGCGCGGCGCCATCTGAAAAATGTCATCAGTCGCGTACAAATCACAACCCAAAATGGAGTGGCCGAGTTCGCGGCTGTGAATCCGTAACTGGTGCGTGCGGCCCGACACCGGCGTAAATAACACTCGCGTAATTGTCGGAGATGCAATGCGCTCAATTACGCTGTAATGCGTCAGTGCATTTTTTCCGGTCGCATAACAAATTTTTTGCAGCGGAAAATTAGGCGGGTCTTTCGCAATCGGCAACTCAATTGTTCCGCTATCCTGCGCCACATGGCCATGCAAAAGCGCGGTGTAGGTTTTTGTGACTGTACCTGCCTGAAACTGTTTACCAATCTGCGCGTTCACACTTTTATTCAGTGCAACAACCATAATGCCCGAGGTCCCAAAATCGAGCCGATGCAACAGTGTCGCCATCGGAAAATCCTGCACCAAGCGAAAATGCACAGAATCCTTATTGAGCGGATTTTTCCCCGATAAACTCAATAACCCGCTGGGCTTATTGATCAGCAATAAATGCTCGTCTTGAAATAAGATGGTGATGTCATCAGAACATGGCGGGGCGATAAAGGTGTCTACTTTTAATTGCATAACCTATTCAGAATGCCCGATACAAAATATTTCCACATAGGAATTTCGCCACCTCATCATTGAGGGTTCTCCAGATCTTTAAAACTGACTTGCACGACATAACGTAATCTTCCGTTAGCGTAACGGGTTTCCAGAAGCTCTATGTTGTTTACTATAGGGTCATTTTTCAGCGATTGCATCGTAGCTTCGCCTTGAGCACTGTTGTCACTTGAAAATACCAACTGTAACGGCGGTTGCACGCAGGCACCATCTTCTATGACAACGGGTTTAACTGAAAACTGTTCGATGAGTAAACCGCTTTGCGTCAAGCGTTGACTAAAATCGATAATTTCATTGGGTAACTTACATTGACCAATTTTTTGAATAGGCTTTTTGGCAATCGGTAGATCCGCTTCGGTCCATGCGGTTGTTAAATTGGTATCGGGTGCTTTGCGCATTTTTGCCCATTGGTCGTACATACGAACCAGTTTCATGCCCGCACCTCCTGCCGCCCAAAAAGTCCAGCCAGCTTTTTGCTTGTAGCTAATGGTGCGAATTAACAAGTCGCCATATTTATCGCGTGCTAACCAGACATCATCTTGTTTGATATAACTTTGTTCGGTTTTAATATCCCAAATATTGGTTTCAATTATCTGAATTTTTACCCAACCGTCAGCGCATTCGTAGGCATGGAATTGTCCCCGGCGCTCATATACGGAACCGTATTGTAGAGTTTTGGCGAGGAGCTCTTCTGAGAAACTTTTATTCATTAACAAAGTGCTTTCCCGCCAGAGATAATATTTTCCCGGAGAGGAATTTTTCAAATCTTGCGCTTTGCGAATGAACTGGCTGCGCTCCATACGTAGCGCATAGTTATAGGCTTGATCAGCGACTAAAGAATTGATCACGAAGTAACTAAAGTCTTTCCCATCGATAGGTTCTTTTAGCAGGCTATTATGTTCCTGGGCGGAGGTGATGAGATAGGTATCTATCAGGTTGGGGCAGCCCTGTCGCATTTGATTGTCGTGCACAGGTACAACGGCTTCGAAGCCTTTCGGCGGTTTTTGCTCATAACAGCCAGCTATAAATAAACTCATCGCTAAAAGGAGATACTTGTTCATTCCCGGGCGCCGCATGGATTGTCCTGAGTCGTTATTAACGTGAATAGCATTCTAGCTCAAGAGCGCAGCGCTTGCTGATGAGCCGAAAAATTACAATACATGCTCATACAAAAATGTCGCCACACCATCTTCATGGTTTGCCCGCGCACGCAGCGCATCCGGAAATAACTGCTTCAGCTTTTCACTCGCATTTTCCATCACCACCGGGTGCGTCACAGTGCGGAACATTTCCACATCGTTAAAACCATCGCCAAACGCCATGCTGTTGGCGAGCGGAAGTTGTGAATGTTCCGCCAGAGTTTTTAACGCATCGCCCTTGGAAATATTTTGCGGCATGACTTCCAGGTAATAATCATCAGAAAAGGTCAAATGAATCGGCAGGGTTAGCGTCGCAAGTATCTGTGCTTTTAGTTGTTGCAGCATCGCGTTCTCGCCGTAAAACAAAATCTTTAATGCCGGTGTGGTTAGCATTTCCTGCAAGGGAATTTGGCGATAAAAAAATTGCGATTGCGCATGGGCATCCAACATGGATTCGCAGGGTGCATTCACCAGCCACTCGGAATCCGTATACATATTCAAATGCACACCGCACTTTTCCCCCAGCGGCAGCAAGATCTCATTCGCCGCGAGCGGCAACAGCTCGCGCTTAACCAACTCGCCATCGCCGTTATGAATAGTCGCGCCGTTGCACGTAATAGTCGCAATACCGCCACCCAATTGTTTCAGGTAAGCGCGAATATCCATAAAGTGCCTGCCGGTCGCGATAACCAGATGATGACCCCGCTCACGCAATTCATTCAGCGCGCGAATCGTCAGCGGCGAGAGCTCGTGGTGCTCATTCAGCAGGGTGCCATCCATATCAAAAACAAAGGTGCTGGGGGATTGTGGCTTTTCAAGCATTAAGGATTCCAAGGTAAAGATGTTGATTCGTAGCCCGTATGGAGTCTAACGGAATACGGGAGCTTTTGATTTTTGAATTAGCGCAATGAAAGACCGAACCCGTATTCCGCTAGGCTCCATACAGGCTACTTACACTTTTATGCGCATTAAAATGTTGATTTTTACATTTTAATGCGCATAATAAAGTGAATTTATACACTTTTATGCGCATATAAGTGTAAAAAACGCTTTTGCCCATCCGCCCTATCAGGAAGCTGCTTTATGAAACGCCTGCTGCTTGAAAAGTTGCTCGCCTGGAAAGCCCAGGCAATCCGCAAGCCTCTACTGATCGACGGCGCCCGGCAAACCGGTAAAACCTACTTATTACGGGAGCTATTGGGGCGTGAGTTCGACCGGGTGTTGCGCGTGGATTTTCTGGAAACTCCACAGTTAGCCGATGCTTTTGCAGGCTCGCTAACACCGCAAGACATAATCACCAACATCGAATTGCTCTCCGGGCAAATCTTTCACCCTGAATCGGATTTGCTCATTCTGGATGAAATCGGCGAATGTCCAAAGGCAGTCACGTCGCTCAAGTATTTTGCAGAAAAAGCACCGACCTGGTTTGTCGCTGCGAGCGGTTCCAACATCGGCTTACTCAATTCATTTCCGGTTGGAAAAGTGGAGCAGCACAACTTGCGACCGCTCAGCTTCCGGGAATTTTTATGGGCCGCGAATGAGCCCATGCTAGTTAAAGCCTATGAATCCCGAGTTAATTCAGCGGCGGCGCATAACAAACTGTTCGATAAATTAACGGATTATTATTTCACCGGTGGTATGCCAGAAGCGGTTGCGAGTTGGTTTGGGAATTCCAATAAAAGTATTGTTGAGCGCGTGAGTGCTGTGCAAAAAATTCATGCTGATTTAATAGCGGGTTATCAACGCGATTTTGGAAAATATGCAGGGAGAACCGATGCGCAATTAATTGCTGCGGTATTTAGCAATATTCCCTCACAGCTATCGGCCGTAGTGGACGAGTCCGTCAAGCGCTTTAAATTTAAAGATATCGCCGAGCGTAAATCCCGCTCCGCTGAATTTGAAAGTGCGATCAGCTGGTTGCATCAATGTCGCTTGGCGCTCAAAAATTACCCCATTGAAGGCATAGCCAAAACACCGCTCACCGCCTATCAAAAAGAAAATAAAGTGAAGCTATTTTTGTTCGATGTGGGTTTGCTCAACCACATGCTTAATACCAGCTACAAAGACATCAAGCAGCAGGGATATGAATACAAGGGCTATATTGCCGAAAACTTTGTGCAACAAGAATTCGCCGCAATCGGTATTGAACCCAGCTATTCCTGGGGCGATGCCCGCGCTGAAATTGAATTTGTTGTCACCACGGAAGAAGGCTTGTTGGTGCCGGTAGAAGTAAAAAGCGGTACACGCACCCGCGCAAAATCCTTACAGTCTTACATCGCCAAATGCGCACCCCATAAAACCCTAAAACTCACCGGCACCCAAGGCTCCGCGCCGGAAGAGCAAACCCATATAGTGCTGCCGCTTTACTACACGGAATATGTGTTGGCGGTATTGTTAATAGGCAATTGGACGATTCCTTAATAGGCAATTGGACGCTATCTAAATAGGCAATTAGACGATAATATAAAGCCATTCTGTAGCCAGTATTAGTCTATTTATCGCCATGACAACAACTTATCCCCGCTTGATTGCCGCCAAACTGGCTGAAATTCTCAGTGATACACCAGTAGTGTGCCTGCTTGGCCCGCGTCAAGTGGGCAAAACTACCTTGGCCCGTCAATATTGCCCGGGACATAGCTATATCAATTTCGACGATTCCAGTCTGCTCAATATTGCCAGACAAGATCCATCAGGGTTCATCCAGGGGTTGGCGGAATACGTCATTCTGGATGAAGTACAACGAGTTCCCGAGCTCTTACTCGCTATCAAAGCCTCTGTAGATGCAAACCGCAAACCGGGCCGCTTTCTTCTCACCGGCTCAGCCAACCTATTGCTGCTTCCCGGTGTACAGGAATCATTAGCGGGACGAATGGAGGTGGTTAACTTATTGCCACTTGCTGAACAGGAAATACAGGGTGGATCGCATTCTCTGTTGCAGCGGTTGATTGCAGGCAACATAACGGCGGCTATTCATGGCGAGCAGCAAGCCGTTACGGGGGTAGGTGATATTGTCTGCCGCGGAGGATTTCCCGAACCTATTACACGCGCACCCAATCGCGCCAGGCAATGGCACCGTCAGTACATCAACGCCATTATCCAGCGCGATGTAAAAGATATAGCTGCCATTCGCGATGAAACAGAAATGCTGCGGTTATTTGAAATGCTCACCCATCGCACTGCGAATCTGGTCAATATCACCAGTCTGGCAAATGAATTACAAATGCGCCGCGAAACGGTAGAAAAATATATCACTATATTGGAGCGCTTATATTTAATTCGCCGCCTACCTGCTTGGCATAAAAATGAAACTAATCGCTTAATTAAAACACCAAAAATTCATGTTGTAGATTCAGGCCTCACTGCCACCTTCTGCAATTTACAGGCGAGCAACTGGAATAATTTCAGCACTGATTTTGGCGCACTATTAGAAACCTTTGTTGTGCAACAACTTACCACCCAAGCAACTTGGCTAGATGATGATTTGCGCTTTTACCACTACCGCGATAAGGATCAGGTGGAGGTGGATATAGTTATTGAACAGGGCAAAAAAATATGGGGCGTAGAAGTTAAAAAAGCATCCAGCATTCAGCCTAAAGACGGCGCAGGCCTTAATCGGCTCGCCGCGTTGGCGGGATCACAATTTCAGGGTGGTATTTTGCTATACGGCGGTAACAACACCTTACCGCTCGCCATAAAAAATTGTTTTGCAGTGCCTATAGATGCCTTGTGGAAATAGCCTGTAAATTTCAAGAGCTCCATGCTAAACCCTTATGTTTACTGGTGTGGCGGGTG
>CAZCJR010000107.1:0-16812 GCA_964499225.1 uncultured Cellvibrionaceae bacterium
GACGACAAGGCCATCACACTGCTATAGATATGCCATGACAACCTGAAAATTTGTGATGCAGTTATAAGCCTAGACAATTGAATTGTCTACAAAAAGTCACGTTTTATGGCTTGTTAGTTGAATTTGACGACACTTTCGATTTTTTACCGCTCTGTGGTAGTCTATGCGCCTATTTTTTTAGCAGTTCTCATGATGGGTGTGATTATGCAAGCAGTAGTGAAATGGGTCGATGGAGCGCAATTTTTAGGTGAGTCAGGTAGTGGTCATGCAGTTTTGATGGATGGCCCACCCGATCACGGCGGCCGTAACACCGGTGTTCGCCCAATGGAGATGCTACTGATTGGCTTGGGCGGTTGCTCTTCTTTTGATGTAATGAGTATTTTGACTAAGGCCCGCCAGCAAGTGACAGATTGCCGCTGCGAGTTGGATGCGGAGCGCGCAGAAGGTGTGCCATCGCCTTTCACCAAAATCCATATGAAGTTTTTGGTTACTGGTAAGGAATTAAAAGAAGTTCAAGTAAAACGCGCAGTGGAGTTGTCGGCTACCAAGTACTGTTCGGCATCGATTATGTTGGAAGCGGGCGGGGTGGAGATCACTCACTCTTATGAGATTCGCGAAGCCTGAATCAGCTGAGTTTTGTGAAATGAAAATGCCTGTTAACTACAGGCATTTTCTACGTTGGCACTTTGAGTATTAGATGCAATAACTGGTTGTTGTCATCACTTTTGATACCAGCGTCATTAGTCCCTTCACGAGTGAGGGAAAATTATAACCCCCTGCATTCAATGCCATATCCGCATGGCGCGCTTCATCTTCCAGCATTTGTTCGACCACAGCACGACTGCGGTTGTCGCTCATTGGTAGCTCTTGTAAGTGATCTTGCAAATGCTTGCAGACTTGATCTTCGGTCGCAGCAACAAATCCTAAACTCACTTTATCACTCACCAAACCGGCACCTGCTCCAATCGCAAATGAAACTCCGTACCAAAGGGGATTCAGATAACTCGTATGGCTGCCAAGTGCGTCTATACGCTCTTGGCACCACACCAAATGATCAATTTCTTCTTCTGCCGCCTTTTCCATTTCTGCCCGCACATTAGGTAGTTTGGCTGTCAGCGCCTGACCTTGGTAAAGGGCTTGCGCACAAACTTCGCCGGTGTGGTTAACGCGCATCAGTGCGGCAGATTTTTTGCGCTCGGCTTCGCTTAGGTCTGCTTCATTCAACGGACGGGCAGGCGAGGGGCGCTCACTGGTCATATCGCTTCCGGCAGCAAGTGTGCGCAAGGCGCGATCAGCATTGATAATCAGGTTATCGATAAGGTTTAAGCGAATACTGGGCATGGTGATTTACCGCGATTGGGATTGGCCTATTTAACCAGAAATTTTAGGTGAGGGCACGCGTAAAGATTTCTGCATCCTTGCTCATTAAACCCATTGCAAGGATGCCTTGCTCGCTGCATGCTTGTCGGCTGAAGTTGCACTGTGGAACACTAAAAACTATTTGCTCGGCTGGAAGGAGGAATGCGTGCAAGACGTGAACGAAATAAAGCTGCTGTTGGATTCCCGTATCCCGCTACTGGTGATTGAAACCTTTGAAGAAAAAAAAGCGTTGGATGTACTACTCAAAGTTGCCAACAAGCACGGCAAGGATCTACATCGCTGGTCGGTGACAGAGGGCCTCACCCGCTTGAATTTTGGCCCGCAATTGGTACCCAAGGGTAGCGAGCTGAACGACCCCGAAGCAATGTTGCGTCATATCAAGCAACAGCAGCAGCCGGCCATGTTTGCCCTATGCGATATCCATCCGTTTCTCACTGATCAACCACAAGTAGTACGCTTACTAAAAGATATTGCGCTCAATCATTTTGCAGTGCCGCACACGCTTGTCCTGCTAAGCCATCAATTGCGGCTGCCTGCGGAGCTGACGCGTTACAGTGCTTCTTATGCACTCACATTGCCTAACGAAGACAGAATCATGGAGATTATTCGTGAGGAGGCCAAAGACTGGTCTGATCGCCACGCGGGGGCGCGTGTCAAAACCGATAATCTTACCCTGAAAAAAGTCGTTAATAATTTACAGGGTATGAGCGTGAGCGATGTGCGCCGGTTGGTGCGCTCGGCGATTTGGAATGATGGCTCGCTCAATGAAGATGATTTGCCACGCATCAATAAGGCTAAATTTGCACTGCTGGATATGGAAGGAGTGATCAGCTTTGAACAGCAAACTGAAGATTTTTCCAATGTCGGCGGATTGGTCAATTTAAAGCGCTGGTTGTTAACCCGGCGCGATGCGTTTAACGATGACGATTCTAAACTTGATCGCCCAAAAGGCATTTTGTTACTCGGTGTGCAAGGTGGCGGTAAAAGTCTTGCCGCAAAAGCGGTGGCCGGTTTGTGGGGTTTACCGCTAATGCGCATGGACGTAGGTGCGCTTTACAACAAATTTCACGGCGAGACCGAGCGCAATTTGCGTGAGGCATTAAAACTCGCCGATGCTATGTCGCCCTGCGTATTGTGGCTGGATGAAATCGAAAAAGGCATGGCGCAGGATGGTAATGATAACGGTGTATCGCAACGTTTATTGGGGACATTGTTAACCTGGATGGCAGAGCGACGCACGCGTGTGTTTATTGTCGCCACCAGTAATGATATTTCGCGCCTGCCACCGGAATTAATTCGTAAGGGTCGATTGGACGAAATCTTTTTTGTCGATCTGCCTGAATCAACAGTGCGCCAAGATATTTTTTCCATTCATTTGCGCAAGCGCAACTGTGTCGTGGCCCACTTTAATCTCGACCAGTTGGCTGATGCGGCCGAAGGGTTTTCCGGTTCGGAAATTGAGCAGGCGATTATTGCAGCACTGTATTCGGCGGGAGCAGAGGCCAAACCCCTCACTACCGATATTTTATTGCGTGAAATTGCGGCCACCAGTCCGCTGTCGGTGGTAATGTCCGAGCAGATCGCAAGCTTGCGTTTATGGGCGCAAGACCGGACTATTCCTGCATAGCTTCCTTATTGCTGCACTCCCCGGTTCTGCTTGGGAGTGCAGGTTCATCCCCCCTGTACAATTCTCCAATACAATCGCTTCGGTGCAATCGCCCCCGGTATAATGGATTTGGTACGACAGATGACAGAAAACACACAGTGTATAACCGATGGTTGGCTGCAGTGGGCTGAACATTGTCCGTCGCCCAATTTTAATTTACGCCCGGATAACATCGATATCAGCCTGCTGATTATTCACAATATTAGCCTGCCCCCCGGTGAATTTGGCGGTGGCTATGTGCAGCAATTTTTCCAAAATAAACTGGATGCGGATGCGCATCCCTATTTTGAAACCATCGCCGAACTCATGGTTTCTGCGCACTTATTCATCGAACGTGACGGTAAAGTCACGCAGTTTGTCCCGTTTAACGCGCGCGCCTGGCACGCGGGTAGTTCCAGTTTTGCGGGTGCCTCCGACTGCAACAATTACAGTATTGGCATAGAGTTAGAAGGTGCAGACGAGATTCCTTTCACTGACGCGCAATATCGCGCATTGGAGAAAGTTACTCGCCAGTTGCTGCTGACTTATCCTAAACTAACACCTGAGCGTATCACCGGTCATTCAGATGTAGCGCCCGGGCGTAAAACAGATCCCGGCCCCGCATTTGATTGGCAGCGATATCGCAACGCGCTGGTTCAGTCTTCCGGCTAATTGATGAGAGTGGGACAACAATGATTTTTCTCAGTTTGGTTGCAGTTCTTGCCATAGTCTACTGGTTGGGTTCCGCCAGTATCATTCACTATGATGGTTGGTTTAAATGGCTAATTAATCGCCTGCAAAAAATTCCCGGATTTTCTGCTTCAGCAGTACCTCCAATGCTTGTGGCGCTGCTAATTCCCTTGGTGGTGTTAGTCTTCATTTTTGTACTGATTCACCACTTCGCGGGCAAGCAATGGTTGTTTTTTCTCTACGTCCCAGTGCTGCTCTATAGCTTGGGGCGCGGCAATATTTTGGCCGATGCTCAAGAGTATATATCGCTCGCAACCCGTGGTGATAATGTGGCGGCAGTGCAATTGCTTGACCGCTTACGCGGCGCGGTGCCAGTGGATAATGCCACGACCGCAGATTGGCGCAGCCTGCACGCAGAGGCGTTGAAAGTGATTGCCTATCGCGGATTTGAACGCACCTTTGCCGTACTGTTTTGGTTTTTTATTGCGGGACCTTTTGGTGCCTTGTTGTATCGCCTGAGCGTGTTGTACCGCGATTTTTCCGAGGGTGACAGCGCTGCGCAGGCGCTTTCCAATAAATGGTTATGGTTGCTTGAACTGCCTTCGGTGCGATTGATGGGGATCACATGGGCATTAGTGGGCAATTTTGAAACCTGTCCATTGCGCAAAAATGTATTGGATGTTCACAGCCCATCGGATTATGTGCTGAATGAGTGCTTGCGTGGTGCATTGGGTGCACCCACAGACTGTTCTGACGCCGCTATGGCGCAAATGGACGCTGACGAAAAAGCCGAACGGCAGGAAGAGTTGGAAGAAGAAACGCAGGATATTATCGAAGATTTGACCGGCGATGTTATCACCACGCATACCGAGCCTGCTTACTCGTTTGCCTTGGTCAAGTCCAGCCTGCCGCTCTATTCACGCTCGTTGTTGTTCTGGGTTTGTGTGATTGCCTTTGCAACACTGATTGTTTAACTCTTGATGTTTTAATAGTGATTTAATTTTGTTTGAAAGAGGTTAGTTATGCCATCGTTTGATGTGGTTTCAGAAGTTGATAAACATGCGCTTACCAATGCGGTTGATCAGGCCGGTAAGGTGATTATCAGCCGCTACGATTTTAAGGGTGTGGATGCCAAATTCGAGCGCAAAGAATATGAAATTACTATTACGGCGGATAATGAATATCAACTCGATGCTATGTTGGATTCTTTGAGAAGTGCCCTGCATAAAAATGGTATTGGTGTTTCCTGCTTGGAAATCAAGCCGGTTAAAACGGCGGGCAAACAAGTAAAGAAAGACATTGTAGTGCGTACTGGCATAGAAACTGAGCTCGCGAAAAAGATTGTGCGCATGGTTAAAGATGGTAAGTTGAAAGTGCAGGCGTCAATTCAAGGTGATCAGGTGCGTATTACCGGGAAGAAACGCGATGATCTGCAAGAGGCGATTGCCATGTTGCGTGCTGCTGAGGATATCGACTTGCCGTTGCAATTTGAGAACTTCAGGGATTAATTTTTTAAGCCAAATGGCTTTGACATTCCGGTAAAACCAAAAAGGCCGCTGGGGAAATCCAGCGGCCTTTTTTAGTCTTATTTGTCCCGTCCTGAAATAGTTGTGCAGATCTATTTCGGATTATCGTCCTGAATGCGATGCCAAATCCATGCGAGCAATAACAGGGTAGGTATGACCGACAAAGTGCTCATAATAAAAAAGGTGGAATAGCTGCTTGCTTCCACTATATAGCCAGATAAACCACCAATAAATTTACCCGGTAAATGCGCGAGCGATACGAGTAATGCATATTGTGTTGCAGTGAAATTGCGATTGGTGAGACTAGACATAAATGCGACCAACACCACACCCGCAAACCCTTGCGATAAATTGTCTGCGCTGATCGTGGCAAAAAATGCCCAAGCTTGGCCGGGGTTGTAGGCCATTAACAAATAAGCGATGTTAGAAATCGATACCGCAAGCGCCGCTATCACCAACATCGAGCGCAAACTAAATGCTGCGATACAGATCCCGCCCAGAAATGCGCCTGCTATGCCGATCCAAACACCGTAAACTTTCGAGACTGTGGCTATATCCGCTTTGGTATAACCCGAGTCCAAATAAAATGGCCCGGCCAATACACCAATCATTTGATCAGGCAATTTAAATAATCCGACGAATGCTAATAGAGCTAGTGCGAGCCAAATCCCATTGCGCGAAAAAAATTCCTGAAATGGTTTTATAAACGCATCCCATAAACGAATTTCGCGCACAATCAATTTTTGTACATCAGGTTCTTTGGATAATAGTCCGGCGAATAACGGCAGCAGAACGCAGCCGGCCATTATTAAATAAGCGGTCGTCCAGCTAGTAAGCTCTGCTAAATACAGCGCTAGGGCACCTGATAAAATCAACCCGAAGCGATATCCCAAAATATAGGTCGCTGCGAGTGCCGCTTGCGATTCCACTGGAGCTACTTCAATGCGATAGGCATCGACCACTATGTCTTGCGTAGCACCGGCAAAAGCAACCAATCCCGCTAGGGCGACAAACAATAACAGCGATGCTTGCGGACCCATCAACGCCATGCCAGTGAGTGCACCAATTAGCAATAACTGCGATAACGCGAGCCAACCTTTTCTGCGCCCTAGAAATGGCAGCGGGTAGCGATCAACCAAGGGGGCCCACAAAAATTTCAGCACGTAAAAAAAACTGGCATAACTTATTAAGCCAATCACACTCAGCGCTACTCCGGTGTCACGCAACCAAGTGGAGAGAGTAGCGCCCACCAATAAAAATGGTAGCCCTGAGCCGAAGCCCAAAAACAGCATAGTAAGTGCGGAGGGGGTCGCAAATGCACGCTTGATACCGCGCCAGCCTTTGTAGTGATTTTGTTCAGATGATGTTTGCGCGGTCGATGTCATATTTTTTTGGTTCAATGCCAATGTTAGCAATAAGGCAAAAATTGCGTTGTTTGTGGTGTGTTTAGGTAGTGTAACCGTAAATACGCAAACTGATTTTGTCATTCACCATTTGCACACCTTCTGCTTGTAAGCGCTGCTGTTGTTTTCTGTAGGCAGCGGAATCAGTTGGTAGTGAAATTTTCCCCTGCGCATTAATCACTCTGTGCCAAGGTAGTTCGGTATTTTCTGGTAATCCGCACAAGACTGTTCCAGCCAAGCGTGCTGCACCGGGTAATCCGGCGAGGGCAGCAAGTTGCCCATAAGTAATGACTTTGCCTGCGGGAATAGACATCAATGCCAAATAAATGGCTTCTTTGTTAGTTGCTGGTGCCATTGCTGTCGGAGCTGATGCCATTTTGACTGCTGCGCTTGTAAATTGATCTTCCTAAACAGGAGCTTACCGGAATAAACCCAAGGCTAACCCAAATTAACACTATTAACATTTCTGGCGTTGCTCACTGGTGATGCGGTCACTTTAATGGACTCATATCAGTCTATAAACCGGAAAGGGTTATTTGTGAAGCATATTGCCATTATTTTTATATTATCGTTGAGTGCCTGCGCGCAGGCTGGGGTTGTGGAATTACGCAATGGCGATCGGCTTCATGGCGAGTTGGTGCGGGTTGATGGTGAGCATCTGGTGTGGAAATCCACCAACTTTGGTGAGCAGTGGATCAAAAAAATCAACATCAGCAATATCATTTCAACCAAGCCATTAAAAATTAACGGCAGCAAATCCGCTTGTCTGTTGGAAAAAATGGAAGCGGAGCAGTTGGTTTATCAATGTGAAAAATCATCGCGTATTAAACGCACATCATTATTGACCATCAAGACGCTGGTGCCCTATGAAGATTATAAAAAAGGCGCTTATGTGCATCATGGCCGTTTGAATATGTGGGGTGCTTACTCGCGCGGTAATGAAGTGCGCGATGAGTGGAACTTGCAGAGTGAGATGGATTTTCGCCGCAGTGATTTTCGCCATGTGGTGGGTGCAGAATATTCCCGCTCATCCTGGTTTTATTCTGCACCGCAAGAGCGGTGGAATACGCGTTACTCGCTGGATTGGTTTTTAGGTGAGCACTGGTTTTGGTACAACGGTGCACTGCTCGGCGCGGATCCACAACGGGGTATGGCAAATTACAAAAGCTTGGGCTCGGGTGCGGGATATCAATTTTTTGAAACCTCTGCCTCGGCGCTATCGCTAAAAACAGGTTTGGCTTACATGGACGAGCGTTACGTATTTCCCGCTGATTTAGTCGGTGATTTTGCTCCAGAAGATTCGTTTATGGCGCTGCGTCTCGCCACTGATTTCCGTTACAACTTGCCGTGGGGGGTTGGTTTTTTTCACAACAATGAAATGCTGCAATCAACAGAAGATAATCCCAACTGGCGGTTAAAAACTACAACAGGTTTGAGTTCGATGATCCTCAAGCGGATCTATTCCGAATTCAAAATCGATTACTGGCTAGATAACGAGCCACAACCGGCGCGTAAAGGTAAAGACACGCGGATGTCGCTTGGGGTGAGTTACAAGTGGTAAACTGCGCGCCCGCTACTTAGGATTCTATTGATGCGCTTTCCGATTCTCCTACTCCTGTTGTTACCGGTACTTGAACTCTGGCTGATGATTGCGATCGGCTCGGAAGTAGGTGCGCTGGCGGTGATTGTCTGGTTGGCGGCGATGATTTTTATCGGTATCAATTTGCTCCGCTATCTGGGCGCGTCGAGCATGTTGCGCGCGGCGCAAAATGTGCGCAGTGGCGGTGTTATGCCCGCTCAAACCCTGGCCGATGGTTTATTTAAAGCCGTAGGGGCGGTGCTGCTGATTATTCCGGGGTTTATTACGGATTTCATTGCGCTCTTGTGTTTTATCCCGCTAGTGCGTGGTTTGTTGCTTAAACGTTGGTTGGCAAAAGTCACGGCTAGCGTCAGTGCGCGCGGCTTTAACACTGCGGGGTTTGGGAGCGATCCCTTTGCATCAGGCCCATTTACGTCGTCGACCGGCAATGTGTACGAGCATCAAGGCTCGGCGCAAACTGATTCGGATAAGACCAATAGCGGTGTGCTTATTGACCAACAACCCGAGTTGCCCACGTCCAAAACCCCCAAAAACGATTAAATCGGCGCTTTTCGATAATTTTAGCCTTCCTTCTGTTGAAATCCCCAAACCCAGCCTTATATAGGTGTCACCGCTTTTAGGTTACCGCCTTTTGGTCACTATTTAAGGGGCTAGCCCCTTAAAATCGGTGGCCTTAATGGACGGCCTTGAAACTTTTCGGGTCGTCCCTATATGTCATCACGCGGAGCCACAATGCTTTTGTCCATATCCGATGGGTGTTGGTAAAAGCCCGGTTCCAAGCTCGTTCAATCTGTTTTGTTAGGAGACAAAGTTCCATGAAAATTCGTCCGTTGCATGATCGCGTTGTAGTTCGTCGCAAAGAAGAAGAAACCAAAACTGCTGGCGGGATCATCCTGTCTGGCGCTGCGAAAGAAAAGCCGAATCAAGGTGAAGTGCTGGCTGTAGGTAATGGCCGTGTACTAGCGAGCGGTGAATTGCGTCCGCTGGATGTAAAAGTAGGTGACGTAGTGGTATTCGGTAAGTACGCAGGCAGCGATACCATCACTATCGATGGTGAAGAGCTGGTTATCCTGAGCGAGTCCGATATCAAAGCGGTTCTGGTGTAATCCACAACCTGAAAATTTTAAGGTGAGGCCGCATTGAGTCGGCTTCCTGGTGTTAACACAAGATTGTAGGAATTGAAGATATGTCAGCTAAAGATGTGAAATTTGGTGATAACGCACGTCAACGTATGTTGGTTGGCGTGAATATTCTGGCCGATGCAGTTAAAGCGACCCTTGGCCCGAAAGGCCGTAACGTGGTGTTGGAGAAGTCTTTCGGCGCTCCTACCGTGACTAAAGACGGCGTGTCAGTTGCAAAAGAAATCAACTTGAAAGACAAGTTTGAAAACATGGGCGCACAAATGTTGAAAGAAGTGGCTTCGCGCGCTTCAGACGACGCCGGTGACGGTACCACTACCGCAACCGTATTGGCGCAAGCCATCGTTAACGAAGGTTTGAAATCAGTTGCCGCCGGCATGAACCCGATGGACCTGAAGCGCGGTATCGACAAAGCGATCATCGCTGCTGTTGCCCACGTTAAATCTATCGCTCAACCCTGCGTTGATAGCAAATCTATTTCGCAAGTGGGCAGCATCTCTGCCAACAGCGATACCTCTGTCGGTGCTTTGATTGCAGAAGCCATGGACAAAGTAGGTAAAGAAGGTGTGATCACCGTTGAAGAAGGCACCAGCCTCGACAACGAGTTGGACGTAGTAGAAGGTATGCAGTTTGACCGCGGTTACCTGTCTCCTTACTTCATCAACAATCAAGACAACATGAGTGTTGAGCACGACCATCCTTACATTTTGCTGGTCGACAAAAAAATCTCTAACATTCGCGAATTGCTGCCAGTGTTGGAAGGCGTTGCCAAATCAGGCAAGCCACTGGTAATTGTTGCTGAAGATGTTGAAGGCGAAGCACTGGCAACTTTGGTTGTGAACAACATTCGCGGCATCGTAAAAGTCGCTGCTGTTAAAGCACCTGGTTTCGGTGACCGTCGTAAAGCAATGCTGCAAGACATCGCGGTATTGACTGGCGGTACTGTGATCTCTGAAGAAGTGGGTCTGGATCTGGAAAGCGCAACTCTGGAACACTTGGGTACTGCAAAACGCGTAACCATGAACAAAGACAACACCACTATCGTTGACGGTGCTGGTAACGCTGACGAGATCAAATCTCGCGTACAACAAATCCGTGTGCAGATCGAAGAAACTTCTTCTGATTACGACCGCGAAAAACTGCAAGAACGCGTAGCGAAATTGGCTGGCGGCGTTGCGGTAATCAAAGTTGGTGCTGCAACCGAAATGGAAATGAAAGAGAAGAAAGCCCGCGTTGAAGATGCCCTGCACGCTACCCGTGCTGCGGTAGAAGAAGGCGTGGTTCCCGGAGGTGGTACTGCATTGCTGCGTGCTGTTGCCGCAATCGCTGACCTGAAAGGCGACAACGAAGACCAAAACGCTGGCATATCAATTGCGCGCCGCGCGATGGAAGCACCTTTGCGCCAAATCGTTGCCAACGCGGGTGATGAGCCATCGGTTGTTGCTGACCAAGTGAAGAAAGGCACTGGCAACTACGGCTACAACGCTGCAACCGGCGAATATGGCGATATGTTGGAGATGGGTATTCTCGATCCAGCCAAAGTTACCCGTTCAGCGCTGCAAGCTGCTGGTTCTATCGCTGGTTTGATGATCACTACCGAAGCCATGGTTGCTGATATGCCGGAAGACAAGCCAGCAGGTGGTGGCGGTCATGACATGGGCGGTATGGGTGGCATGGGCGGAATGATGTAAATCATTCGCTCCGGTGAAATGTAAAATGCACGCAAATATTTCTTCAGTTCGGCCAGCGCGCGAACACCTCGTGGGTGCGGCGGCGGTTAAACAGTGAAATTGCGTTATAGTTGCGGCCCCTAGTGGGCCGCAATTGTTTTTGGCGATTACTAATTGCTTTGAATAATTGATAGCACCCATATTTAGCGATAGCGAATTTTTAATAAGTGCAAATTCATTTAGTTGTTATTATTCGCTACCAAATTTTGTATAGAGATAGAACCTAAACAACCGTGAACCAGGAGAAACATCATGGCTTTTGAATTACCTGCATTGCCTTATGCAATCGACGCTTTGGCTCCCCATATTTCGCAAGAAACTCTGGAATTCCACCACGGCAAGCACCACAAGACCTACGTGGACAAACTGAATGGTTTGGTTCCTGGTACTGAATTTGAAGGCAAAACCTTGGAAGAAGTCATCAAAACCTCTTCTGGTGGTGTGTTCAATAACGCCGCGCAAATTTGGAATCACACGTTTTACTGGCACTGCCTGAGCCCGAACGGCGGCGGCGCAGCAACTGGCGCTGTCGCAGACGCGATCAATGCAGCATTCGGCTCATTCGACAAATTCAAAGAAGACTTCACCGCTTCGGCTATCAACAACTTCGGTTCAAGCTGGACCTGGTTGGTGAAAAAGGCGGATGGTTCTGTTGCCATCGTTAATACCAGTAACGCGGCTACTCCACTGACTGATGCATCAGTTACTCCAATCCTGACCGTGGATTTGTGGGAACATGCTTACTATATTGATTATCGCAATGCGCGCCCAACCTACATGAACGCTTTCTGGGCGTTGGTAAACTGGGAATTCGTGAACACCAACTACAGTAAGTAATTGGTTTTGCAATAAAAAAACGGGCCTCGCGCCCGTTTTTTATTGTGCGAAATAAAATACATGGCCTATGTTTGTAGTGGCCGCTGCTATAAAATGCGCGCACACTTGTTATCCACTTCGATCACCGTCTCATCGTTAAGGTATTTGTTGTTATGGAACGCAGAGAACCCACATTATCTACTGGCGGAATGTCTGAGCAACCAGAATCCGCACCGCGTCGTCAACAACCTCAAGTACGTGACCAGGATGACGATTTGCCGCCCGCGAGACCAGCCCGCAATCCAACGCCGCAATCGACACAGGCCTATGCGGTCGCAGCTCCCTCTAACAGCCTACCGGCAATCGCATTGGTGATTGCGCTAGTTGCTGCTGGTGGTGCTGGTTTTCTCGGTTGGCAATTATTTCAAGCGCAGGAGATGCTCAAGCAAGCAGATGTTCGTATTCAGGGATTGGAGCAGCAACTGAGTTTGACTTCAGAGGAGTCCAGCGCATCGGTAGTGACTTTGCAGTCCAATTTGAAAAAAATGGATGTGGAACAGCGTCGTATTGCTGGCTTGGTAGAAGCCAATCGCAAAGCGATTGCGGCTAATACCGAAAAAACCACCGCCGTTGCGCGTGATGCCGCCAATGCACAAAAACTGGGAACTGATGCAAAAGCGAGCGTGAATTCGCTCAAGCAAGAAGTGGCGGCCAACAAAACCGTTGCGGATGCAGCCGCTGCCAAAATCGATGGCATGAGCACCAGTGTGAGCCAGCAAACCCAAGGTGTGCAAAATCTGCGTGAAGCCTTGGATAAGATGCAATTGGAAATGACGGCGCTGGATAGTTTAGCCGCACGCTTGCGTACTAATGAAGAAGCAATAGCCGCAATCGATGATTTCCGTCGCAGCACTAACCGGGAAATTTTACAAATTAAACAACAAATGGGTGCTGCACCCAAATAATATTCGCGCAGTTTTAGTTGCCTTTTGTAAGTGTAAAAAGGGGGATCGATTATTTAATCGATCCCCCTTTTCTTTTAAAACATAATGATTATATTTTCCTGTTTGAGGGTTAATCGCGCGACTGTTAACAGCGCAACTGGGTGAGATGACTGTCGATATCCTGAGTGATTTTGTCGACGTTGCCACTTGCAGTGTAGATACTATTTGAAAGCCGTTCCAATTCTTGCGTGGCTTCGCCGATGGCGGAAATATTGCGGTTAATTTCCTCGGTTACCTGATTTTGTTCCTCTGCTGCTGCTGCAACTTGATAGGAGCTGTCTGTAATGGCATTCATGCCCTCAGTCGCTGTGGTTAATCGCTCATAAGCATGTTCAGCTTCAACCAGCGTGTCACCCACACGCTGGGTGTTTTGATTAATTTGCACAACAGTTTGATCGACTTGCTGCTGTAATGCTTGAATCAAGTGTTTAATTTCCTCAGTTGATTGCTGCGTGCGCGCAGCGAGCGAACGCACCTCATCGGCAACAACCGCAAAACCACGGCCCTGCTCACCCGCGCGCGCCGCTTCAATTGCGGCGTTGAGTGCGAGTAAATTGGTTTGCGCTGCTATACTTTGTATTACGTCGGTGATACCGCTGATTTTATTGCTGCTTTCGGCCACCAATTGAATTTTTTGGCTGGAGTTTGAGAAGTCCGTTGCAACACCTTTGAATTCTTCTACCGTGCGCTGAAATAAATCCCGCGCGTTAGTAATGGCTTTGACTGAGCTTTCCGAATCGGTCGACGTATTGCTCGCCAGCTTTGCCACTTCGTTCGCAGTTGCTGACATCTCATGGATTGCGGTCATAATATTTTGAATTTGCTCGACCTGAACTTCCGTTGCCGAGCGAGTATTTTTGGATGTGCCGGCTAAATTATTGCTTTGCTCTTTGAGCTTTTCTGAATCCTTTTTAATCGCCGCGATCATGCCTCGCAGTTTTTCGGTAAAGCTGTTAAATCCATCCGCCATATCAATTAATTCTTTGTCGTTGGATGGAATTAGTTTGCGGGTTAGATCGCCATCGGAACTGGCGAGGTCGCGCATCATCGCGCTCATACGCACAATCGGTTGAGTCGAGGCCTTGATCCAGAAAGAGACAACAACCACAAATACAATAAGCAAAACAAGCGCAAGGCTAATCATATTAGTTGCCGTACTAATGCTACTTTCTTGCAGAGACTGGCTGAGTTCATCTACAACACTGTAAGCGATTGCAGTAGGCGTCACTATCACCATCGACCATTGGTTTTGCGCCGCATCTACTTTGATGGGTTGAGCGGTAATGATGTGGTCGTTGTGGATAAATTGTGTTTGCGAATTTTGTTTTAGGGCCTCGAATAAATTTTTGTCGCTGGTCGCAAGTGATTTACCCAAATATTCCGGATGTTGATTGCTTGCCAATACAAGATTTCCAGAACTAAGCAAAAACATGCTGGTCTTGCCGCCGTAAAGTGTTTGGGCTTGCTCCAACAAGCGTTGCTGCAGAACCGGAAGATTGATATCAATTCCACCGACTCCGCGGAATTTCCCCTTCACCGCCACTGGCGCTACTAAAGACGTCATCAGCATAAAATTGCCGGGGCTGATTTCGTAGAGGTAAGGTTCAAGCAAGCAGGGTTTGACACTGTCTTTGCTGCACAGATACCACTCGGATTTACGCAGACCGTTTTCGTCGAGGCTTGCGTCGGTCTGGGAGCTGAATAACACACGATTAAATACAGCCTTACCATTTTCCGCCACCCAGTAAGTTCCCAGGCTACCTACATCGGAGCTGTAGAGTTCGTCGCCCGCAAAATCGGCGTCGCGGCCATCGTAACCGTTGGGGTCAAACTGGGCATAGATAGCGGAGGCGGAAGGGGAGGCGAGCAACATATCCTCGGTAAGCTGTTTGACCTGCGCACGTGAATAACCCGGCGCATCACCCCCGATGGCGGTGCTGCTCAGCACTGCTGCCAAGTTAAGGGCGATATCAAAATTGCGGTTGAGCAAGGCACTGGTTTCCAGCGCGCTGGCTTGCGCTATATCGCGCAGGCGGCCATTGATAGTCTCCTTCATGGAGGTAGCTGTATGCTCGATGGAGCTGTTCGCACTTGTTGACATAGAGCGCCATGCCACAAAACTTAAGCTGCCCATGCTAAAAGCAAGGATAAGCGCAACACTGAGGCTGAGCTTAAAACGGAGTGAAAAAGCATTCATAACCAATAAATTCCTTGACTTTGCTACTTTTTTTAGCCTAGCCGTTTGTCGCGTGATTGCACCCCATTCGCCGAAATAAACTGCTGATTTGGCATAGTTTGACGATGTTTCCGAAACGATCTGGCTCTATGCATTCTGCTGGTGCAACGTTCCCCAGACGATTAAGTAATCGATGTCGTTTTGCGACAACTCGTTGGCAATAACGGCAGCAAATTTCTAATTGATAGCATTTTTTTTGGTGCAGCATCGACAGGATTCGCTTCGCCGATGCGCAGCAGTTGCGAGCACGATGGTGTAGAATTGCCGCCACTTTTTACCCGTTCCGCTTAACGACCTAACCATCGAGAAGTTCATTATGCCAACCGTGATTCGCCAACAAGATCTGATCGACAGCGTCGCCGATGCGCTGCAATTTATCTCCTATTACCATCCCGTTGATTTCATCCAGGCCGTACATCAAGCCTACGAGCGCGAGCAGAGCAAAGCCGCTAAAGATGCGATGGCACAAATCCTCATCAACTCCCGTATGTGCGCCATGGGTCACCGCCCGATTTGCCAGGACACCGGCATCGTCACCGTGTTTGTCACCGTGGGTATGGATGTCCAGTGGGATGCGCAAATGAGCCTCACCGATATGGTCAATGAAGGTGTACGCCGTGCGTACATGAATCCCGACAATGTGCTGCGCGCATCCATCCTTGCTGATCCCGACGGCGCGCGCAAAAACACTGGCGATAACACACCTGCCGTAATTCACTACAACATAGTCCCCGGCAATACCGTTGATGTACATGTAGCGGCTAAAGGCGGCGGATCTGAAGCAAAAACTAAATTTGCGATGTTAAACCCTTCCGACTCCGTGGTTGATTGGGTGCTTAAAGTCGTTCCTGAGATGGGTGCTGGCTGGTGTCCGCCAGGCATGCTTGGCATTGGTATCGGCGGTACAGCTGAAAAAGCCATGCTGCTTGCAAAAGAAGCGCTACTCGATCCCGTTGATATTCAAGAGCTGCAAGCGCGCGGTGCAAAAGATCGCTATGAAGAATTGCGTATTGAGTTGTACGACAAAGTAAATCGTCTGGGTATTGGCGCCCAGGGATTGGGTGGTTTGACCACCGTGCTCGATGTGAAAATCAAAGACTATCCAACCCACGCCGCCAACAAAGCCGTGGCAATCATCCCTAACTGCGCCGCTACTCGCCATGCGCACTTTGTATTGGATGGCTCAGGCCCTGCGCTGCAAACACCGCCATCGCTGGATGACTATCCGGAAATCAGCTGGGATGTGGGCGACAGCGTGCGTCGCGTAAACCTGGACACCGTCACACCTGCCGATGTGCTCGAATGGAAAACCGGTGAAACCGTGTTGCTCTCTGGCAAGATGCTCACCGGCCGCGATGCCGCACACAAAAAGATGACCGATATGCTAGCTCGCGGTGAGGAGCTGCCAGTGAGTATGAAAGGTCGCTTTATTTATTATGTTGGTCCGGTTGATCCAATCCGCGACGAAGTGGTTGGCCCTGCAGGCCCAACCACCGCGACCCGCATGGATAAATTTACCCGCACTATGCTGGAGCAAACCGGTCTGCTCGGCATGATCGGTAAATCCGAGCGCGGTCCTGCAGCGATTGAAGCAATTCGCGATAACAAATCGGTTTATTTGATGGCGGTCGGTGGCGCTGCTT
>CAZCJR010000108.1:0-16803 GCA_964499225.1 uncultured Cellvibrionaceae bacterium
TGATTGTTTCTGGCGGTAAATGATTTGCCAAAAACCGGAAATTGGGAGCTTTTATTGCTGCCAGATTGGTATCCGCCAAGCTCTGTGTTTAAATACCCTGCCCCGCAAACGGGGTCTATTTTATCGAGATAAGAGTCTATAACCCTATGCGAGTCCTGCCCTGTTTGATACTTAGCACCCTCGTGCTGCTGACTGCCTGCTCCACGAACGAGCCCGAATACACCACCGAAACGGACTTGTATCACGCCGCCGAGGAGCAACTTGAGCGCAGCCAGTGGGAATCAGCGATTAGAAACCTTAACTCGCTTGAAGAAAACTTTCCCTTCGGCACTTATGCCGAGCAAGCGCAGCTGGAACTTATCTACGCACACTACAGCTCTGGCGAGCCAGATGCCGCCATTGCCACCGCCAACCGGTTTATCCGTCTACACCCCCAACACCGCAATGTGGACTACGCATACTATATGCTGGGCATGGCATCCTTCACCAAAGACCAGGGCATGTTTGAGCGGGTGATGCCGGTAGACACATCTAAACGCGATCCAGGTGCGGCGCGCGAATCACTGGCGAATTTTACCCAATTACTCAACCGTTATCCCGACAGTAACTATGCAGCCGATGCCAAGAAGCGCATGCTGCACCTGCGCAATCACTTGGCGCGCTACGAAATTCATGTTGCCAACTACTACTTTAAGCGCGGCGCCTACTTGGCCGCGGTAGGCCGTGGCCGCTATGTGATCGAAAACTTCCCCCAAGCACCCGCTACGCCCGATGCGCTGGCGGTTATGGTACAGGGTTATCACATGTTAAAGATGCCCGAGCAATCCAACGAGATGCTCGACATACTCAAGCTCAACTATGCTGACTATCCCGCACTGAACAAACAGGGCGAATTTGACTACGGGTTTATTTACAACAGCGGCAAGTCGCCATGGGTAGCTTATCTGACACTCGGCTTGTTCAGTAAAGACGAAATTACCGGTTTTGATACCCGTGCGATCTACGACCCGCAATACAGAATCGTGTCTGACGTAGCACGCGCAGAATAAATAAACTGGTCACTACCGATAAAGGCCGCTTATGCGGCCTTTATTGTTTTTACCATCTCACTCGCCCATCTTCCAACCGGACGTAATCGGGTAGCGGCGATCCCGGCCAAAGCCGCGCTGACTGATACGAATCCCAATCGGCGCCTGACGGCGCTTATATTCGTTCACATCCACCAGCCGCACTACGCGCTCAACCTGCTCACGACTAAATCCCTCGGCGATAATTGCCTCGGCGCTGTAATCCCGTTCAACATAAAGCTCAAGAATACGATCAAGAATATCGTAGGGCGGCAAACTGTCTTCATCTTTCTGATCCGGCGCCAGTTCGGCGGAAGGCGGACGGGTAATGACTGTTTCTGGAATCACTTCACCAAGCGTATTGCGATAACGCGACAGGGCAAACACCAGTGTTTTAGGCACATCTTTAAGCGCATCAAAGCCGCCCGCCATATCGCCGTAGAGGGTCGAATAACCCACAGCCATCTCGCTTTTGTTGCCGGTAGTCAGTACCAGATAGCCCTTTTTATTGGAGATCGCCATAAGCACTACGCCACGGCAACGCGCTTGTAAATTTTCTTCTGTGGTGTCGCGTTTGGTGCCCGCGAATTCATCGCTAAGGGCCACCATAAAGGCTTCGTACATCGGCTCGATACTGATCGAGCTGTAGCGCACACCGAGACGCGCGGCTTCATCGGCAGCGTCGTTTTTACTTAAATCGGAGGTGTAGCGGAAGGGCATCATCACCGCTTCAACACGCTCGGCGCCCAGTGCATCCACCGCCATCGCAAGCGTTAGCGCTGAATCAATTCCGCCGGACAGACCCAGCACCACACCTCTAAAGCGGTTTTTAATGACGTAATCGCGCATACCCACCACCAGCGCCTGATACACGGCGGCGGTGTTGTCGGGAATAACGTCGAGCGACTGGGTCGGAACACTTACCCGCTGCGCATCCCACTCCAAGGTGACCGTAAACTGACCCTCGGTAAACGACGGAGCGCGGAATTGGGTTGCGCCACTGCCATCAATCACCACCGAACCGCCATCAAACACCAACTCGTCCTGACCGCCAACAAGATTGGTATAAACCACTGGCATCTGGCCTTCGCGTGTGCGCTGGGCGATGACCGCTTCGCGCTCCAGTTGTTTGTTCTGATGATAAGGCGAGGCATTGAGATTGAGCATTAGCTTCGCCCCCATAGCTCTGGCTTGTGCCATAGGCTCGGGGAACCAGATGTCCTCACAGACACTTAAAGCGGTCGGTATGCCCTTAAGATCAAATACACAGGGTTTATCACCCGCGGCGAAATAGCGTTTTTCGTCAAACACCTGATAATTGGGCAAACACTGTTTGGCGTATTCAGCAACCAATTCGCCATCGGCAATAACACCCGCCATGTTGTACAAACGCCCGTGTTTTACGCGCGGGTAACCAATTACCAGTGCTACCGGCAATTTAGCTGCAATCAGTTCCTGCAAGGCTCGTTCAATGCGCAGCGCCAAGCTCGGGCGCAATAACAAATCCTCAGGTGGGTAGCCGGTCAGTGTCAGCTCGGGGTACACAATCGCCTCTACCTGCCCTTGTACCAAAGCGTTGCGCGCGACCTCCAGTACCTTTGCGGTGTTGCCTGGGATATCCCCCACGAGGGTATTAATTTGGGCGAGAATCAAATGTAGTTGCGGCATAAAGTTGGTCAGAGAGAAGAGAATGGAAGCAGCATCGCTGAAAATAAGTCTGGAATCACATGCGGTAAAGCAGCACAAGCAGTGGGAAACTGGCAAAATTAGCCCGTACAACCCGCCTATCCCGACTAAACACCTAATAAGGATTATAGGCTCCAAGGCGACTCAAACACAGGCACGCATTGTCCGCGATCTACCCTTTTAAAGCCAAGCGGATTTTGCCAGGTTACCCGAAAAGGACAAATAAGAAGATCATGACCATCAATCAGATCCACAATCCACGCGGCTACAATCCTTACGATTTACTGCGTATCTACACCTATTACCGCACACTGTTGGGCAGCGTACTACTGATGATGTTTCAAATTCAGTTCGCACCCAAAGTATTGGGTAATGACAACCCCGACCTATTTTTTTATACCTCCATTACTTATACCGCGATCAATTTCATAACCTTGATCGTCATGTGGCGTTTAAAATATTCCCCGTCACAACGTAAATTGTTCGGATCACTCTTAGTCGATGTTGTTGCGCTAGGGTTGCTAATGCATGCCAGTGGCGGTGCAGTGAGTGGATTGGGCTATCTACTTCTGATAGCAATTGCTGCGGGCGGGATCATGTTACGCGAGCGGATTTCATACTTTCTCGCTGCAATCACCACCATCGTTGTGATCGGCGAAGGCGCGTTTCGCTTTTTAATCCTCAGCCAGGACAACAAGTCGCTCTTCGCATCCGGCACACTCAGTGCTCTCGCATTTCTCACCGCATTACTTTTTCAACATCTCACCAAAAAAATTCGCCTCTCTTATGCCGAGGCCGAAGCGCAGGCAGCGCAGGCAGCGCATCTCCAAAAACTTGCCCAGTTGATTGTCGAACGCATGCGCACAGGCATTGTGGTGTTAAATAAAGATTTGAATATTGAATTGTGCAATCAAGCTGCATTAAAACTGCTCGGCGCCACAAATAGCACCTCCGGAAATTTACGCCTTGAGCACTTCCCCGACCTGTATAAAAAACACCAGTCATGGCAGCGAAATGCAAGTGATCATTCACCTTATTTAAAAATTGATGGCGACACCATCACCGAAGCCAAAGCCAATTTCGCCTATCTGGATCCCGGCAGTTCCAGAGACGTGTTAATTTTTCTTGAAGATGTACGCTCAATCAACCAACAGGCGCAACAACTAAAACTCGCATCGCTAGGACGATTAACCGCGAGCATTGCCCATGAAATCCGTAACCCACTGGGCGCCATCAGTCATGCCAGCCAGTTGCTGGGAGAATCAGATGCACTGCCAGCGAGCGATCTCCGCTTGCTGGATATCATTAATAATCACAGCAAGCGCGTTAATCAAATTATTGAAAATATTTTGCAGCTATCGCGTCGCCGCGCGGCCAAGCCCGCACAAATTAATTTGCAGGAGTGGGTTCCTTCTTTTGTAGCCGATTACAAATCCAGCAAGAGCAACGGCTATCAATTGAATATTCAAATACGTGAAAAAAATATTGGCGATGCACGTGGCGATTTTGAATATGATGATGAGAGCACGGCAACCAAGTTGGACGCGAAGTTTGATACCAGCCAGTTACAACAGGTACTCACCAACCTCTGCGATAATGGTATTCGTTACGGCGTTGCACAAGTGGGGCGTCCTGACTTGCGCATTGAAATCGGCCTGGACACTAACCAACAGCAGCCCTATATTCGGGTGATCGATTACGGCGCCGGCATCAGCGAAGACAATAGTAAACATCTGTTCGAACCATTTTTTACTACCGAAAATACCGGATCAGGCCTGGGGTTGTATATCTGCAAGGAATTGTGCGAAGCCAACCAAGCGATTATTTCCTACAAACGCACCGACAAGGGCGAGAGCTGCTTTCATTTGCAACTGGCGCACCCGGAAAAAACATCTTAATAAAAAGTTCACGCGACTCTGGAACTACTATGAATCAAAAACGCGCTTTAATTATCGACGACGAACCCGATATTCGCGAATTACTGGAAATCACTCTGGGCAGAATGCAAATCCAAACGGACAGCGCGGAATCGGTCGCAGTTGCCAAACAGTTATTAACGCGCAATCACTATGATTTATGCTTAACCGATATGCGTTTGCCGGACGGTAAAGGATTGGAAGTGGTGGAGCTAATCCAACATCAGTATCCGCATTTACCGGTGGCGGTGATCACGGCGCACGGTAGTATAGATGCCGCTATCGAATCCATGAAAGCGGGCGCATTTGATTTTATTTCCAAGCCAGTAGATTTACCCACACTGCGCAAACTGGTCAACACCGCCATCGAATCTAGCCAATTTACACCACAACCGTTTACCAAGGTCACCCCCATTATCGGTGAATCAAAAGCGATTCAAGATTTAATTCGCAGCATTGAAAAACTCGCGCGTTCACAAGCGCCCGTTTACATCAGCGGGGAGTCGGGTACAGGTAAAGAATTAGTCGCTCATTCCATTCACGATCTGGGCCCGCGCTCAAATAAACCTTTTATCGCGGTTAACTGCGGGGCAATTCCACGCGAGCTGATGGAGAGTGAGTTTTTTGGTCACAAAAAAGGCAGCTTTACCGGCGCCCACCAGGACAAGATTGGTTTATTCCAGGCAGCTGAAGGCGGCACCTTATTTTTTGATGAGGTCGCTGATTTGCCGCTGGATATGCAAGTGAAACTGTTGCGCGCGATTCAAGAGAAGTTTGTGCGGCCGGTTGGCGCCGCAGACGAAATTGCCACAGATGTACGCATTCTGTGTGCGACACATAAAAATCTGGAACTGGAGGTCGCCGAAGGACGTTTTCGTCAGGATTTATTTTATCGCCTGAATGTGATTCAGCTCTCCGTCGCTCCACTGCGCGAAAGGCGCGAGGATGTTTCCCTCCTTACCCAGCACTTACTGCAAAAGCTCGCTGCTGACATTGGATTGCCCCCACCAAAGCTCGCTGCCGATGCACAGCACTTGCTGGAAAATTATTCATTTCCTGGCAATGTCCGCGAACTGGAAAATATTCTGGAACGCGCCTTCACCCTGTGCGAAAGCAATACGATAGGCACGCAGGATTTGCAGCTGCGTGGGCATGAACAGGGAGCCGAGCACAGCCAGGAAAAGACCTATGCCTCCGGTGTAAAAAACTCTGTGCGCAGTAACAATGTCGACTACCCTGCACGCTGTGCAGAGTATTCGTCATTAGATGAGTATTTACAGGATGTTGAGAAGGAAATTCTCTGCCACGCATTGGAACAAGCAAAGTGGAACAAAACACTGGCGGCAAAACATTTGGGGATTAGTTTTCGATCGCTGCGTTATCGATTGCAGAAATTGGGATTGGATGACGAGTAAGTTATAAAAATCCCAGGCAAAAAAATGGCCTCCATATGGAGACCATCTCTTAATGCAGGCATGATTTCTCACCAACATTCGACGGGCTTCCTGACTCCGGTGTAGTCGAGGGTCAAGCTCTCACAACCCGTATCCTGAGTTTGTGGTGCCTTTTTCGCCGTCGCAGTCAGTAAGTAAGTTGATTCGGGTGTCTTACCCGAAGCAGCAGTAATAGTAATTTCATAGTAACCTCCCCCGCGAGTTGTGTAGTTGACACCATCCGTTAAATCTTTGTAAACGCCACAGTGAACAGCGTCGTTAAACTCGGCATACAGCGTGTAACACCGCTGCAACCGCTGGGCGACATCCGTCAGTTCGGTTTTTGCCTCAGCGCGATTCGATTTGCGCACGCTAGCTTGATAAGAAGGCAGTGCAATTGCAGCGATAATGCCCACAATTGCCACAGCAATCATCATTTCAATTAATGTAAACCCAGACTGCTTCTTATTCATAACTCACCTTATTAGTCCAGTTCGCGCCAGGATTGACGGCCGGTTGATTTAGGTGGCTCATAAGCAGCCAAGTCATCGGGAGTGCCGTGTGTATCGCCCATGAGGACAGCAGCAGCATCCTCCGACACGCCAAAACCAATCGCTGCCGTGGTCATTTCATGTTCTTTAGGTGGATCCTTTAATACCTGATAGTTGATGTATTTATTGCCTATGGCAGGAACCTCCACCAACCAACTTTTCCCGCCATAAGCACAGGAAGCAGTGGAAGGGATAATAGTCGGAAATACCAACTTGTCCGCAATCAGCAGTGATTTGGTGATTACACGTTCTTCCGTCGCTTGCGGAAAGTCCATATACCAGCCCACCTTACCGTTAGTGTCAGCCCAGTTGATTTGGACGCTCTGTGTAATCCTTCTTGCGGCATCCATTTCCTTTTCGACAAGATCAGCTCTCGTCACTGTCGAATCCATTTCAGTAATCGCATAGAAAGAATGGAAAGGATTCGAACTCGATGTTCGGTGATCATCCTCTTCAAAATATTTGCCGGTACCAAAATACACGGCAATTCTTCCACCCTTGGCGCTATTGAGCCCCAAAGTTGGCGCCGCAGTGATCGGTTGGTCTTTTGGTGTTGATTCACCGGTTGTCGCATGGAATACGAGCTTAACTTTAGCACTGAGAGCAGCACTGGTCGCAGTAGGGTCACTGAGATCAAATTTCCACATGTGACCATTCAAGTCACCGGCATAAACCGCTTTTGCAACACCATTGACGTCCGGTAATACAGCCGGAGCCGACAAGCCCCGGCCCGCGCCAGTCGGTATAATTTTCGTTCTACTCGGATTTCTAGGGTCAAAAATATCAACCACAAACAGGCGCGATTGCGTAGCCACACTCGTGGCAACATCACCGCTGTCACTTCCATTACCAAAAATGGCAGCCCAGCGACCGCCCTTCAGCGGCATGACAATTGGCTTACCTAACACATAGCCCAAGCCCTCAAAACCAGCCTCATTACCGCTAATTTCAAATAGAACTCTGGGATTGCTGTCGTCGCTTACGTCCAGTGCAAAAATCCCCCGACCACCGCCACCTAAGGTGCCTACCACTATCGTGCGCCAACTGGTACCGTCATAGACATCGCTGACAGTAAGCGGGCCATCGACCAGATATTGGTGGGGATTGGTAGGGCGACCATAGCTCGGAGCAGTAACGTTACGAAGCTTGGGAAACACAATATTAGGTACGTAGGCGTACAATTCTTGCAAGGTAGTTGCGTGAAACGCGTGCAACTTGCCGTCATTAGCACCTACAAAAACCTTGGGTGTGCGCAGTTTTTTTTGTGCGAGATAGGCTGGATATGAACTCCCACCATCGGGCAGCCGGTGATGGCGGAAATTGGTTTCACCAACATAAACCGGAGTAGAGTTGACTATGTCGCCAATTATATTGCGTGTCCCAACCTTATCTACTACACGTGAGCGCAAAGCATCAGCCCCCGTCTCATCGGCAGCGCTGCCTCTTAACCAATTAAGGCGTCGCTGCGCATTTATATCACCCTCAAGTGGATCAGTACGCAAATGCCCCTTTTGCGTGTCAGTAAGCGCAGTCCAATTAAAGTCTATTCGGCCCGCTCCATTTATACCCGTGCCGTTATAGGTGTAAATCCTGCGACCTGCAGCCACCGGTTGCACTTGATCAGTCGATACCTTGACTACTGGTTTCAACGATGCATCCCTTTCTAATTTGCCCGAGCTATCAAATTTAAACGCATTAAGCCCGCCACGCCAAGTATCGCTATTAAACACTGCTTGATAGAGATAGCTGCTGCCAGTAAGACTGGTAGAGTTGGTTGCTACGCCAGAAGACGATCCGCCTCGCTCAGCAATGCTGTTAAATGCGTCACGCATAGAGGCCGCCAATTGGCGGGGATCAGTGGCGTAAAAATAGGTTAAAGGGTCTTTCAATTTAATCTCATCATTTGTGGCTGCATCATCACTATAACCGCCCCATTTGGCCGCGTAATACAACGGCTGTTGAAGTGATTTTATCGCGACCGATGTGCCAGTGCTGACATTAAAATCTTTGAATTTCCAGCCAGACTCTGCATGATCGCAACGTCCTTTCCAATCGCCACGGCAAGTGCAAATGTTGCCCGCAAGGCCAGTACATCTGTCGCCATACCGAAAGTCTGCGATACCCGACTGAACATGGAAACCATCGTTGTCAGTGCCACTGACCACATAACCAAAGCCGAGCACATGCCCTGCAGCCTGAGCGATAATTCGCGTATTTATCCTTACCGTGGTGTTGGTCACCGTATAGTTTATTAGCCCCCACATATCCTGATCGTAGTCTCCGCCCTGCTCGCTATCCTCCCAGTTCACATAGAGGCTCCCGGTGTAGGTATTACCAACATGGGTTTGATTGATGACTTTAAAATCGACAATTGCGCAGTTCCCAGCGGTGGTATTACTGCGACAAGCGGGCAAGAGAGTAATGTTCTTTTTCGCTTCAACGGGATAGCCGGGAACTGGAATTTCAATTTTAGGCACTGCTGGCGCCAAGGCAACGCCATAGGTATGCACTTTCGGGGTTAAAAAAGCGCTTTTATCAGAAGGAAGAGTCAACCCTGACATTGATATGCCTGTTTTGCGCGCATGGTGTGCAAGGCCAGCAATTTTAAAACTACCTTCTAAGCGCGGCGCATCTGGGCAAGTGCCTTTGACATTGGATAAATTGGCAATAGTTTTGGGAGTGCAAAGCTCCTTACCCTGTGCGGCCGTCTCGGTTCCTGTTGCAACTCCTACAAAATAACTACCAGTGATGCCCTCTGCAGTACCTACATCATCGGTCGCCTTATTCAGGTTTGACAGGCCTATATCAGCTGCAGTTACCAGCTGGTCATCGTTAAAATCGTAAGAGCTAGTTGATGCATTGAATTGAAGAATATTAAGAGGCGCGCAATAGTTGTCAGCAGTAACCGGGCTAATCCAATCCGCCGTATTAAGACCCGGTATACGTGAGGCGTCACTGGTTTTAAAAACGTCATTAACCGCTTTACCGGCCAAATAACGTAAGGACTCCAAATAAATCTCGGATTGGGGATTGCCCCAGTTAGAGCATTTACCATCCGAAAATGAGCTGAGTCCCCACTCACAATTATCGCCGCTGGCATCGTTATATAGACCGTTTGCATAGTTGTAACCGTAAATTGTCAATCGATCCAACGTACCAATTATCGTGCTAGGGGTGCCATTTTTTACTTTGTCACTTAGTATACCCGTGGTGAGATTTATCTCATCGGTCATTGAACCAACGTTTTTACGCAAAACACCACCGGATTTATTTTTACTGTAAGACCCCGTCATCAAGCCAAAATTAATAGTGCCTTTCTCTCCATATTCTTGTAGTAACCCGATGGGTTTGTATTTACCGTTGGGATATTCGATGCAACCCTCCTCATTCGCTAGAAGTAGCCCCGTTGGGTTGATTGACGCCTTTTCACTGTCCGAAGGTTTGATGAACTTGCTCTCGCAGACGCTTACACGTACAGCATAATCTTTTGCGCCCAATGCATCAGCCGGCTTACCATCGCCGATGCTCGACCCACTTTTCTTTGGACTCGTTGAATATGCATTAATGTTGGTAATGCCTACGTCATTGTCATTTGTGCCTGTATCCCAGCTGCACTGATACCCCTCATTACTGGCCCACAAGGAAAAATTACCTCTCGCTACTTTCAATAGTGGGGCCACGTTGGTATTTGCTGAGACTACCTGTGAATAAACTCGATTGGTGCCCGTCGGGCTAGTAGCATTACAAAAGGTAATACCAGAACCAGTTGCAGCGACGCCCATCGTAAGTGCATCGCCGGAAAATGGGGTCAGGCTATAAATATCTGTACCGTTGTAATACTTCGCAAACGCATGGGCATCTTCAGGAAGAAATGCACGCTCCAACACAGTGCTGGACTCAGTGTCTGTAAAGCGCTTGCCGCCGTAGAGAATTTTTCTTACCGCATCCAAACGTGTCATAGTCGCCCAGTTGAGCAGATTGCCGCTCCATTCATTGGTCGCACCACCGTAGTTACAGTAGCGGGTGGTTTTATCCACGTATCGGCTAGGGGAAAACAAATTATTGGCATAGGTGTAGCATTTATCACTATCAAAGTAGCCATAGTAGCGATACCTATGCACGTAAGTAGTATCCGCAATGCCGTCAATACCTGACTTCTCAAAATTCGGGTTGGCAACCATTAAACCATTCGCCAAGACCTGAGCCCGCATATCCACAATGTCGGAGTAATCATCGTAAAGCTTGAAAAACAGCTGATGATCACGCGACATGTTGAGCATCATGATCGGCTTGACAGGGTTGGAGATAAATAGCGGGTATTGCACAGGAGCTGCATTAGCACCTACCGAAATACCCAGAGTCAGCAGCGCTGTAGCAGCAGCGATGAAAGCTTTATTAAGCACCTTAGAATATGTGGGTGAAAGACTTAGTTTGATCGAGTTCAGCATAATCATTTGAGGCCTCCGCTATTGGAAATAACGACGGTTATAAGAAGTTTGTAAGGTTTTGACAGCATTTTCAGCAGCACCAAAACCTCGGGAGGTAACTCTATAAGGGGTAATATCACCGGTTATTAACATTGCATCGGCATCGATCCCGCTGCCTTCCATTGCGGCGCCAGCACCCAAATCCGGGTCTAATTGTTCTACGACATAACTGGGTTGGAGGTGCGCATAAGTCAGCCCCAGAGCCGTTACCTTTACCTTTGTCGCATCGATCCAATTATCAGCAGTAAAAGTCAGTATGGAGGTAGTGGGGGTTTTATAGGTATCGTTATAAAGTCCTGCACTATCACTCATCACCGGACGAGTTTTGGTGTCACTGACTGACTCTTCCCCCATGCGCAATGCAGATTCAGATGCTTGAAATGCAAGGTTCCGCTCACACATATTGCCCGCCATCGCCTCTTGTAGATTACTGCCTCGGATTGCCGAAATTCCAATTATTGAAATTAACAGCACCATCACCAGCCCAACCACCAAAACCGCGCCGCGCTCTTGCTTGCGATAAATAGACTCGGCGACATAAATAGATTCTTTCATTTTTACCTCACATACCGGCTGCGCGGCTGCGCAAACCAACAGTTGCTGTAAATACCTGGCGCATATAGCGATCAGGGGCGACCGGCGTAGTGGTTACACCGTCTATAACGTATGGCTGAGGCTCCGGCACTGCATTATTTTCAATACTGCGCGCGACGACAAAAATGCGCACTGAGGTCACCTCGGACCAATTTGTAATGGATGCAGCTAGCTGGTAAGTGGCGTTTTTATCGGTGGCGAATTTGTAGACTACTTTCTCCACCCCCTCCAACACTTCCACCGCTGCCTTTCGGTTTAATTTTTGCCAAAGACTAGGTGCGCCGCCTGCACCCGTAGCAATAAAATAGCTAACCGTATTCATGGGAAGAACCTCGCCACTTGCAAAGCTAGCAGTAGGATCTGTAGCAACCGGCCAATTATCCGGATGTTGAATGATGAGGTTAGAGCCAGAAACAGTTAAATCGCTCACCTTAAATACGCGCGCCCTGAAGCAGTCGCTAGCCACAGCAGCATCGTCCTTACACAAACCTTCAACACAATCGTTGA
This sequence comes from uncultured Cellvibrionaceae bacterium, assembly GCA_964499225.1. GTDB lineage: Bacteria > Pseudomonadota > Gammaproteobacteria > Pseudomonadales > Cellvibrionaceae > Cellvibrio. Next base: position 12,242 of record CAZCJR010000108.1, read on the forward strand.
CTATCGGTTGAGTTGAATAAACTTGCAGAGTGGTGTCTGTATTCACAGCATTGATGATCCGGGGACTAGGCGATGCTGATCGCAAAACAAGCACATTGGTATTGGCAGCCACGGTCGCACTGGAGAGGTAAGTTCGTTGCGCCGCTGTCAAATTAGCTCTGGATGTATAGCCGCGAATAGCTTCACCGAAATTGCCGTAAAGACTGTTGATGACGAGCGTATCGTTTTGCAGCTTTCTCGCCGCTTCGGTTGGGTCAGGGCGAAAGCAACCATAAAACCCGGCCATCCGAATATCTCGGCTCAAAAATTCAATCGCTAGACGACCGGTTTCCTGAATTCTGGACATAGATTGTTGGGTCGAAAAAACGGTTTTACTGGATACGAACATCTGCACCACACCCGCCATCAGCACTAGCCCCAAGGTGATGGATATCATCAACTCGATAAGCGAAAGGCCCGCTTGTTTACGTATTGGAAAATTCATTAGAGCCTCGCCTCATAGGTGAATATGGTGGTGTTTTCATCAGTGAGACCCGAGCCATTTATCTCCGACCAACTAATCTCCACCACGCATTTTCGCGTACTATCGACACACTCAATTCTTCCCTTTCCTTCTGGCAAGCTGGCACCTATCGCGCTCAACCACTGATATTTATCGGCAGCAGACAAGGGGCTGGTTGCGGCGGTGGCACTTTTCGCCTCCGTAACTGCCATTGTGTAGCTGGAAAGAGCTTCACGTGCGGGGGCGGGCGCTACGACCGTTTTAGGTAATGAATCATTAACACGAATTCGATCCAACATGTCGTAAGCGAGCATATTGGCCTGGGTACGAAAATAGGCTCCCTGATTGAACTGAAGTGAACGGGTTTGCAGCGCAGACAAGGCAATCAATGTTGTCGATAGAATCAACAGAGTTACCAACACCTCAATTAAACCCACACCGCGCTCGCTCTTAGAATGCTTAATCATCTTGTCTACCTTCCCGCAGCTAGCAGTCAATCGGTTGAATGCTGGTCAAGCCCGATAAATTCACTGAAATTTTTCGCGCGGCTTTGCCCGTGCAGCCAGTCAATTTCAGATTAATTTCCATCGTCCCGTTACTAATCGGCGCAAGCGTTCCGAGCGATGTATAACGTATAAAAGTCGTATCAGCAGTGCCTCGTTTTACCGTCAAAGTACCTGAGGCATTAAGCTTGGGCCAGACTTTGTAAACCTCGCCCAAGACGACATCCGCAGCAGTATCCGATGTCGCATCGTCTTGAAAAACGATGAAACCCTCTACCCAAGTGCCGGTGCAGGTGGCGCCATCGTTACTGGCGCAGATAGATACTCTCTTAGCTGTTTTAGCAGCTTGCGAGCGTGCGTAATTCAACGCTGACGCAAATTCATCGCCGAAAGCAAGGGACTTGTTGTTGACAATTTGCTGTTGGAAACTCGGCACCGCAATCCCCAACACTATGGCGAGCACGGCTAGCGTAACCATGAGTTCAATGAGGGTAAAACCTCGTAGGTGTTTAAACATGCCGATCTCACTATGCAATTTAACAATACCTGCAAGATGCCACAGGCCTGTGGACACAAAACATCTGATTAGTTAAAGTTAGGCTAACACGTAGAGCTTGAACACACCTTCGAACCTCGACATATGGTCTACAGGGATGAATGAGTGGCCTGCTCTGACGTGAGTTTCAACAAAAATTTAATGATGTGCCGCCAAGGAGGGCAAGGAATGAAAAACAACGGATTTACACTGTATGAACTACTTATCACTCTTGTTGTAATCGCCATCACACTAACCATTGGCCTACCCGGCTTCAATAAAACCATTCAGAACACCCGCACTAAAACCGCTGCATCAGAATTACTCGCCGCAATAGAACAGGCTCGCGCAACTGCAGTATTCACTGGCACACGCGCAGTATTAGCGGCAAAAACTCAATGGCATGATGGCTGGAAAATTTTTCTGGATGGGGATGACGACGGCATTTTGGATGAAAATGAAACCGTTATTGCTGAACAAGCCAAACTAGATGGCGTAACCATAAAAGGCAACCATCATGTGCGGGAGCTAATCTCTTTTATCAGTACCGGGGAAGCTCGCACGCCTGGTAGAGCAATGACCGGGATAATAATAGTGGGGACATTAACCGTCTGCCCAACCACCCAAGGAGCTGGTTACACTATTCTTTTGTCAAAAGGGGGTAGGTCACGGGTGAGTAAAATCACCCAAGAGGAGTGCGATCAAACACGATAATTCGATAAAGTTCTGGCCCAATTAACTTGTCAAGTTCGTAGCGCCTTGGGCAATGAAAAACTAATATTTTCCGGTGTACCATCCATTTCAATCGGCGCTTCGGCGCCGCAAGCTTTGAGTTTATCAATTACCTGCTTGACCAACACTTCAGGTGCAGAAGCGCCAGCAGTAATACCGATGCTGATGCGATTTTTTATCCAATCAGGATTAATATCATCCGGCCCATCAATTAAATAGGCTTCTGTACCGCAGCGCTCGGCGAGTTCGCGCAAACGATTTGAATTAGATGAGTTGGGAGAACCGACAACCAGAACCAGATCACATTCCAGCGCAAGTTGACGTACAGCGTCTTGACGATTGGTGGTTGCATAGCAGATATCGTCGCGGCGCGGACCCTGAATTTTCGGGAATTTATTGCGCAGGGCTTCAATAACTTTTGCAGTGTCATCCATGGACAAAGTCGTTTGCGTTACATAGGCAAGATTTTCCGGGTCTTGCACGATTAATGCCTCGACATCCTCTTCATCTTCCACCAAATAAATTACGCCGCCATTGCTGGCATTGTATTGCCCCATGGTTCCTTCAACTTCAGGGTGCCCTTCGTGCCCAATCAAAATACATTCGCGACCTTCACGGCTGTAACGCGTGACTTCGATGTGAACTTTCGTCACTAACGGGCAAGTCGCATCAAAAATTTGCAAGCCACGCTCTTCCGCTTCTTGTCTCACCGCTTGTGAAACACCGTGGGCGCTAAAAATTAAAATTACATCGTCAGGAACCTGCTCAACCTCATCGACAAAAATCGCGCCGCGCTCGCGCAATGAATCCACCACAAATTTGTTATGCACAACTTCGTGACGCACGTAAATTGGCGCACCGAAAACATCGAGGGCGCGATTGACTATATCAATCGCTCGGTCGACACCGGCACAAAAACCACGGGGATTAGCGAGCTTGATTTGCGTCATAATCAGTGCACCTGAACGGGTTCAATTTTGAGAATAGCCACTTCAAATAAAATATCGCGTCCGGCGAGTGGGTGATTAAAATCCACTATCACTACCTCGTCATCGTAGCGCTGCACCACACCCGGCAATTCGGTTTTTTGCGCATCGGCAAAGGACAGCATCAAGCCTTCGCTTAATTCCAAATCAGGACTGAATTGGTTGCGGGCGATCTCCTGAATATTGTTCGGGTTGCGCTGGCCAAAACCATCTTCCGGTTTAATCACCAGTGTTTTGTGCTCACCCTCTAACATACCGAAAAGTGCCTTTTCAAAACCAGGTAGCAAGTTGCCATCGCCCACAGTGAAAGTGGCTGGGTCGCGTTCAAAATTGGAATCAACCATATCGCCGTTATCTAGCTGCAACGCAAAATGCAGGGTGATTTTGGTACCTGGACCAATCGCTAATTCACGCATTTTTTTGTTTCTCTTTGCTATTTTCTTTGCTGAACAACATATCGATAATCAGTACTGCCGCGCCCAGAAAGATTGCAGAGTCAGCAAGATTAAACGCTGGCCAGTAGTTGTCATGGTAGTGCACCACAATAAAATCCACTACATGCCCAAACACAATACGATCATAAAGATTACCCAATGCACCGCCGAGGATAAATGTCAGTGCAAAAGCCTCCCGCGGTTTTTGTTGCGCTGTGCGCGCAATCCACACAGTTAAGAGTACACTGGCAGCAACGGCGATAGCGGTAAAGAACCATCGCTGCCAACCGCCAGCATCTGCAAGAAAACTAAACGCCGCGCCAGTATTATAGGCCAAGGTGAAATTAAAAAATGACGTGAAGACTTTCGTCTCACCGTATTCAAACGCGGCTTCTATTGTGTGTTTACTAGCCTGATCCAGTGCAACTATCACTAGCGCAACGAGATACCAGAACCAAGGTTTTTGATAGATTTTTTCAGTCATTATTTACATTTCACAAAGATTGATTGTTCACAACTCGTAGGGGCGCCGCTTGCTGCACCCAATAAACGTCAAATCACAAAAATTTTCAAAAACAGGGCGCAGCAAGCGACGCCCCTAGGAAAGCTATTATGCGAAGTGACGGGTTTCGCCCGCACCCTCGACGTTTGTCACGCAACGCAAGCAAATAGTTGGGTGAGTTGGATTTGAACCCACATCGGCGCGGTGATGCCAGCAGCGCTCACATTTTGCGTGCTCGGATTTTTTCACCGCTACTTGCAAACCGACAACATCGGTCACAACTGCATTCTGAGGCTCACTCAAAGGACGAATTTCTGCGGTAGACGTAATCAATACAAAACGCAGCTCGTTGGCAAGTTTTTGCAATT
>CAZCJR010000109.1:0-16753 GCA_964499225.1 uncultured Cellvibrionaceae bacterium
GATGCATTCCACGATGTGGAAGAAAAAGTAAAAACCGGCAACCCACACGCGAAAGAACTGATGCAATCCTGGGCTGATGCCGAATGGTTCACCAGCAAGCCTAAAGTTCCCGAGAGCACCAAACTCACCGTTTTCAAAGTCACTGGCGAAACCAATACCGATGATTTGTCACCAGCACCCGATGCCTGGTCACGCCCTGATATCCCGCTGCACTCACTCGCTATGTTTAAAATGGCCCGCGATGGCATCACCCCTGACGAGCAAGGCAAAATCGGCCCGATCAAACAAATCGAAGCACTGAAAACCAAAGGCTTTCCATTGGTATTCGTTGGCGATGTTGTGGGTACCGGTTCTTCACGTAAATCCGCTACCAACTCAGTACTGTGGTTTATTGGTGAAGATATTCCCGGTGTACCTAACAAGCGCACTGGCGGTGTGTGTATCGGCAGTAAAGTCGCGCCGATTTTCTACAACACCATGGAAGACGCTGGTGCGTTGGTATTTGAAGCACCCGTCGACAACCTGAACATGGGCGATGTGATTGAGATTCGCCCTTACGAAGGCAAAATCCTCAACGCTACTACCGGCGCGGTGATTTCTGAGTTCAGCCTCAAATCCGATGTGCTGTTAGATGAAGTTCAAGCTGGCGGTCGTATCCCGCTGATCATTGGTCGCGGTCTAACCACTAAAGCGCGCGCGTCATTGGGCTTGCCGGCAAGCACTTTGTTCCGTTTGCCAGAATCACCCGTTGATACAGGCAAGGGTTATACCCTCGCTCAAAAAATGGTAGGCAAAGCATGTGGCGTTACCGGCATTCGCCCTGGCACTTACTGCGAACCCTACATGACAACCGTAGGCTCACAAGATACTACTGGCCCGATGACCCGCGACGAGTTGAAAGACCTGGCTTGCTTGGGTTTCTCTGCCGACCTCACCATGCAGTCTTTCTGTCACACGGCTGCTTATCCGAAGCCGGTTGATATCGAAACCCAACACACGTTGCCCGACTTCATTATGACCCGCGGCGGTGTTTCACTGCGCCCAGGCGACGGCATCATCCACAGCTGGTTAAACCGCATGTTGTTGCCTGACACAGTCGGTACAGGTGGCGACTCACACACTCGCTTCCCTATCGGGATCTCCTTCCCTGCAGGTTCCGGCTTGGTGGCGTTTGCTGCTGCGACTGGCGTTATGCCACTCGATATGCCTGAATCAGTTCTGGTACGTTTTAAAGGCGAATTGCAGCCGGGCATCACCTTGCGTGACCTCGTAAACGCGATTCCCCTTTACGCAATCAAAGCGGGTTTGTTGACTGTTGAGAAAAAGGGCAAAAAGAATATTTTCTCTGGCCGCATTTTGGAAGTGGAAGGCTTACCTGATCTGAAAGTAGAACAAGCGTTCGAAATCTCTGATGCATCGGCTGAGCGTTCTGCTGCAGGTTGTACGATCAAGTTGGATAAAGCCCCCATCATTGAATACATGACCTCCAACATCACCATGCTGCGCTGGATGATCGAGCAAGGTTACGGCGATATCCGCACACTTGAGCGCCGTGCGCAAAAGATGGAAGCCTGGATTGCCAACCCTGAGTTGATGGAAGCCGATAAAGACGCAGAATACGCGGCGATTATCGACATCGACCTGGCTGACATCAAAGAGCCAATCCTCGCCTGCCCTAATGATCCGGACGATGTAAAAATATTGTCTGATGTTGCCGGTGCAAAAATTGATGAAGTATTTATCGGTTCGTGCATGACCAACATTGGTCACTTCCGCGCGGCTGGTAAATTATTGGCATCGACCAAAGAAGAGCTTACTACCCGCCTGTGGATTGCACCGCCCACCAAAATGGACGAGCACCAATTGATGGAAGAAGGTTACTACAGCATCTATGGCGTTAAAGGAGCCCGCACCGAAATGCCGGGTTGCTCACTGTGCATGGGGAATCAGGCCCGTGTAGCGCCAAAATCCACTGTAGTTTCTACCTCTACCCGTAACTTCCCGAACCGTTTGGGTGAAGGCGCGAACGTGTATTTGGCTTCAGCGGAGTTGGCTGCAATTGCCGCAGTAATGGGCAAACTACCGACCCCCGAGGAATACCAAAGCTACGCCAGCAAGATCAACAGCATGTCTGCTGAGATTTATCGCTACCTCAACTTCAACGAAATTGAGAGCTACCAAAACGCTGCCAACGAAGGCAAGCGGATTGCAGCAGTAGAAATTCAAACCGTTGCTGTGTAGATAAGAAAAAACCACTGGCTGCTGGCCAGTGGTTTATTTGCAAACTAACGCCCGACATTGTCGGGCGTTTTTATTTCACTCTTTTATATTCGGCGTATCAAACAATCCTCGTGCGTTATGCGCCAGGCAAGGGAATAAAATCAATTTCACCCGGCACCATCGCAAAGCCACCGGTTATCCATCGCTCACCCGCTGCCTGTACTTTATCGCGCGACGATGCAACAAAATTCCACGAAATAAATCGCTCACCCGCTAAAGGTTCACCGCCCAGTAAAAATATCCGGGCATCGTGATCTGTTTCGATCACCGCATTTTCATCCAATACTGCCAGATGAAATTCCGGCACATCTTCACCATTGACCGTGACAGTTCCCCATGCGACATAAACAGCTAATTCCTGCCCGGGAAAATCTGGCACATAGCGAGTGCCCGCACCCAAGGCTAAATCCAGATAAGTAGTCGCACTGGACGTTTTCACGGGCGACTCAACACCGAATGCATTTCCGATAAGTACTTGGGCACTCATGGTGGGCAAATTGATCGACGGAATAATATCCTTTGGATAATGTGCAAATGAGGGTTCACAATCCTCAACTTCCGTCGGCAACGCCAACCACGTTTGAATACCTTCAACCGGAATACTGCCTGCACGAATGTCTTCCGGTAAACGTTCGGAGTGAACGATGCCGTTGCCAGCTGTCATTAAATTAATAGCGCCCGGCTCAATACGCTGATGAAAACCCAAACTATCTTTGTGCATCATCGCACCGGAAAATAAATAGGTCACCGTCGCCAAACCAATATGCGGATGCTGGCGTACATCATCAGCGGTAGTACCAAGCTCGAACTGTGCAGGCCCCATGTGATCAACGAAAATAAAGGGGCCAACACGCTGCTGTAAGCGCGATGGCAATAAACGTTTCACCGTAAATCCTATGTCTTGAACGCGGGGTGGGATAATGAGTGTCACGGTCTTGTCCTCGGGTTATAAATAATTAATCAACTGTTTAACCTGCTCCTCAAGATGATTCAGTAATGCGGTCAATCGAAAAGGTTGATATTTTCGCTGTTTGTAAACCGCATAAAGCGGTGTAGGTTGGCCCTGGTATTTACCGTCGAGTAATGTCACAAGCCTGCCCTGTTTTACATCAACGGCTAGATCCAGTGCAGATTTATAAATAATTCCATGCCCTGCCACACCCCAGCGCCGCACCACCTCGCCGTCATTGGTGTGACGATTTCCCTGAATAGATACTTCCACTCTGTCGCCAGCGCGATAAAAAATCCACTGATTGTAGGGGCGATCATTGCGATAGAAATACAGACAGTTGTGATGCGCCAAATCTTCCAATGTATTTAAGGGCGGCATCTGCGCGATGTATTCGGGTGCTGCTGCCAATAATCGCTGATTATCACAGAGTTTGCGTGCGACCAACGACGAATCGCGCAACTCCCCATAACGGATTACCAAATCTAAGTTATCGCGATATAAATCTTGCATCAAATCAGATAAATCCAAACGTAAACGGATGCGCGGATACTGTTGCTGAAACCTATCCAATATATTGATCAGCAAATGACGGCCCAAATCTGAAGGTAGCCCGATACTGATTTCACCTGCAACCGCGGTCTGGGAATTGCGCAACTCAGATTCAGCGTCATCCAGCGCGCCCAACGCCTGCTGTAAATAAGGAATCAGGCTCTGCCCAGCCGCACTTAAATGCAGGCTCCGCGTTGTGCGCTCAAACAGGCTGACATTCAATGCCAATTCAAGGCGTTTGATACTGGCCGACACCGCCGCGTTAGTGATATTCAGCTGACGCGCAACTTCACTCATATTGCCGCTGTCCACGACACGCAGAAACAGTTCGAGATCCTGTAATGAATAGGGTCTGGTCATACATCGCTCAATTATCAAAAATTAGTTGATAGTAATTCAACCAATATAGCGATTATCAAAACGATATCCAGACTTTAGACTGATTTCATCCTCGATAATTCACAAAAATCAGTGTTCCTACGGAGTTCAGAATGAAAGCGGTCGCACTAAAAGCCTATTTACCGATCACCAACCCCGAATCCTTATCGGATGTAACCCTCGACAAACCAACACCTGCAGGCCGCGATTTACTCATTGCCGTTGAGGCGGTTTCTATTAATCCGGTGGATGCCAAAGTGCGCGCCCCGAAAAACAAAGTGGAAAATGAGTATCGCGTACTGGGTTGGGATGCGGTTGGTCGGGTAGTCGCGACCGGCCCCGAAGTGACTTTATTTAAGGCAGGAGATTCGGTTTATTACGCTGGTAGTATTGCGCGCTCCGGTAGCAACAGCGAGTTTCAGCTGGTAGACGAGCGAATTGTCGGGCACAAACCCCTATCATTATCCAATGCACAAGCCGCCGCGCTTCCCCTCACCGCAATCACCGCTTGGGAGGGGCTATTTGATCGCTTGCTCATTCCGCAGAGTACCCAAGCCAGCCAATCAAAACCGAAAACACTATTGATTATTGGAGGTGCTGGCGGTGTTGGTTCTATTGCAATTCAATTGGCAAAAACACTGACCAATCTAACTGTTATTGCAACAGCATCACGCGCCGAGTCAGCCGAATGGTGTCGTTCACTGGGCGCCGATGTAGTGATAAATCACCGCAACTCACTTCAAGAGCAATTACAAGCACAAGGTATTAGTGGGGTAGATTATATTTTTTGCCTGAATAATACCGATCAACATTGGGTTGCCATGAGTGAAGTCATTAAACCGCAAGGGCATATTTGCTCGATTGTAGAGTTAAGCGGCCAAGTCGATTTAAATCTATTAAAAAACAAATCCGTTACCTTCACCTGGGAACTCATGTTTACCCGCTCGCTATTTGGAACGGATGACATGATCGAACAACATCATCTATTAAATCGCGTTGCCGGTTTAATCGATGAAGGCAAAATTATGACTACCGTGAATCAAGTGCTCAGCCCAATTAACGCAGACAATTTACGCAAAGCCCATGCGCAGATTGAAAGCGGAACCACTATTGGAAAGATTGTGTTGGAAAACTGGCAGGCCTAATTACTTTTGATGACGCGTAGCGATATTGATGGTGGCATGGGACAACAATCTATTAATCGGGCATTTCTCAACAATGCTCAATATTTGTTGTTTCTGCTCCTCACTTGAATTGCCGACGAAATGAATAGTCATAGCAACTTAAGCAGCTCTTTCATTGCGTTTGGATCATAACCGCGCAGCACTTCACCGTGAATAACCACGAGCGGAATGCCACTGCCGCGCAGTTGATCATACTGGGCTTTGCCTTCCGCTGATTTTTCAATATCGTATTCTACGTAGGCAATATTATGTTGTTTGAAAAACTCACGTGCCTTTCTACAGTAACCGCACCAGTCGGTCGCGTATAAGACTACACCTTCAGGATGTTGGGCAGAAAAATCGGGAGGCGGGCTAAACTCGTCACGAATTTTGCTCCAATTGAGGAAAATACCTAGCGCGAGCGCAAGAATAATAAAATTTCGCATAACACAATCGTCCATTCCTTATTGTTAAGGGCTGGAATACTAACGGAGTTTAGGTGTGGAGCAAAGCCAAACGAGCCCTGGGGGTAATTTACACCTGGGCGAACTGGTGTTTATCGATCCCCATTTTTTTTAGCCGCGATGCCAAGGTAGTAGGTTTAACACCTAACAACTCGGCGGCCCCGCCTTCACCGTAAAGCTTACCTTTTGCGCGCCGCAGCGCATCTAGCGTGGACTTATAGCGCAGCTCGCAGCAGTCCGTTTCGGTTATCGCCTCGTCGGTATTAACGACCGCAACTTGCGGTGCGACGACATCGGGCACCAGTGATAAATGATCCAGTAACAAACGGTCACCGCGACTGAGAATCACTTGTCGCTCGATCAGATTTTCCAGCTCGCGGATATTTCCGGGCCAGGAGTACTCCTGCAATCGCTGGATCTGCGCCATAGACACTTTTAACTCAGGCTTACAAAAACGCTGACACGTCTTTTGCAGAAAGTGGGCGGTGAGCAATGGAATATCCTCTATTCGCTCACGCAAAGGCACAGAGCGAATGGGGAATACATTTAAGCGAAAGTACAAATCTTCTCTGAACAACCCCTCTTTTACTAATTGTTTCAAGTTGCGATTGGTAGCCGCTATCACCCGTACATTCACATGACGAGTAGTCGACTCCCCTACTCGCTCAAACTCGCCATCCTGTAACACGCGCAACAACTTTCCCTGTAGTGCTAGTGGCAACTCACCTACTTCGTCCAAAAATAATGTACCGCCATCGGCGACTTCAAAACGCCCCATGCGATCATTGAGCGCGCCGGAAAAAGCGCCGCGCACATGACCGAAAAATTCGCTCTCAAATAAATCCTGCGGAATAGCAGCGCAATTTACGCGAATTAATGGCCGACTGTTTCGTTCGCTCGCGCTGTGAATAGCGCGGGCAATTAACTCTTTTCCCGTGCCAGATTCGCCGGTGATCAACACAGTCGCTACCGTGGGAGCGACCAGCTGTATTTGATAACTGATTTGCTGCACGGCGGGGCTGCGCCCGACAATATGGTGCGAGTTAAAACCTTCGCTGATCTCTTCTAACAAGTAAGCGTTTTCCAATTCCAGTTTGCGTTTTAATTGCTCCACTTCTTCCAGGGCTTTACGCAGTTTGGTTTCCGCTAATTTCCGGTCAGACACATCGCGAAAAATAACCACCGCACCGACTAAAACTCCCTGATCCATAATGGGCGTGCTGGTATATTCGACCGGAATGGCATGTCCATCGCGACACCAAAATACTTCGTCATCTACCCGGCGGATTGCACCGTCTTTAAACGCCGCGAAAATCGGGCAGTCCTGCATACAGTAATCGCTGCCGTCGGTGTGGCTGTGGTGAATCGCCAGATGAATATTCTTTCCAATCAAGTCATCAGCCTTCCAGCCCAAAATACGTTCAGCCGCCGGATTCACAAAGGTCGCGCGCCCTTCTGCATCCACACCATAAATTCCCTCGCCGGCAGCACGCAAAATTAATTGGTTCTTTTTTTCAATCGCGCGAAACAGCGGATTAATGTCGCTGCCAGAATCAAACAATACGGCCGGTACTGCGTGTGCTGCGCTCTGCTGAGATGTGAGGTGCTGTGATGTGCTGGGGGAATGATGATGTGTATTGCTAGTCATTCTGCGACTCCTTATTAAGGTTTTCCTTTTACAACGAAAAATCGTGCCAACCCACAACGATATTTCGTGAATCACGATTTTTCGTTGCTAACTTTTATTCACTCAATTTTAAAAATTCTTTTTAAATCAGGCTACTAGCATTTAATTCAGCAACTGGCACGAAGCTCGCAATAACAACCGGTGAGCGATATCGAAAAAACCTTGTGACCAGAATTAACTCTATCCATATCCCGGTGCCGCAAATTGGTGCCAACACACTTTCGGGGGCGTTATGAGTGATAAAAGTTTGGGCAATCCGTACGACAGCAACATTTCCTTGATTCATACCAAAGGTTGCTCTTGCGCGACCTGTAGTGGCGACGAACAAACTATCCACACACTTGACAGGCACACACCTGAACTTCAGGCAAACAATCATCACGCGAACAACTTTCTGAATCGCCAAGAAGTCGCGACGACTGCTCCGAGCAATGAATTAACCAGCGTTGAAGACACTATGGGGCGCGCGTTGGAAAACGCGATTGTACGTGCAGTATTTAATCAGGATGACTTAGGCCGCCGCCGCTTCATTCAAGCGGTGGGCGGCGGTACCTTGGCCGCTGCGCTAGCGACTATCCTGCCGCTCGGTGCAATGAAAGCCGCAGCGATGGAAGCCGGAGGCGCATTGGAAAAGAAAAATCTGAAAGTTGGCTTTGTACCCATTACCTGTGCGACGCCGATCATCATGGCCCACCCGATGGGTTTTTATGAGCGTAATGGTTTAAACGTGGAAGTGATAAAAACTGCAGGCTGGGCAGTCGCCCGCGATAAATCACTCGCCGGCGAATACGATGCATCGCATATGCTCACACCTATGCCGCTTGCGATGACGATGGGAATAGGCTCTTCTGCCAAACCCTTTATTATGCCCGCCGTCGAAAATATTAATGGCCAGGCGATCGTGTTGCACGTTGACCATAAAGATAAGCGCGACCCCAAACAATGGAAGGGTTTTAAATTCGGTGTACCTTTTGAATTTTCCATGCACAATTTTTTGCTGCGCTACTACCTTGCTGAGCATGGCTTGAATCCGGATACCGATGTACAAATTCGCGTAGTGCCACCGCCCGAAATGGTCGCCAATTTACGCGCAGGTAATCTCGACGGCTACCTCTCCCCCGATCCCTTTAATCAGCGCGCAGTCTGGGAAAAAGTAGGGTTCATTCATACGCTGACTAAAGATATTTGGGACGGCCACCCCTGCTGCGCATTTGCTTGCAGCCAGGAGTTCGCGACCAAAAATCCCAACACCTATGGCGCGCTGCTGAAATCCATTGTGGAGGCCACTCACTTCTCCTCCAAGTTTGAAAACCGTAAAGATATTGCCACCGCGATTGCGCCAGCAAATTATCTCAACCAACCCGTGCAAGTGATCGAACAAGTATTGTTGGGGCGCTACGCGGATGGTTTGGGTGATGTGAAATCCGTTCCAGACCGTATCGATTTTGATCCCTTCCCATGGCACTCGATGGCGGTGTGGATTCTCACGCAAATGAAACGTTGGGGCTATGTGAAAGGCGATGTGGATTACCAGAAAATTGCGCAGCAAGTTTACCTTGCCACTGACTGCGAAAAGGTCATGAAAGAACTGGGTTACGCCACACCCAAAACCACCAACAAAAATTATTTTATTATGGGTAAGGAATTTGATTACACCAAACCCGACGAATACGTAAAAAGCTTTGCCATTCGGAGCAGTGAGTCATGAGCAAACTCAATATCAAAGCGAGTATTTTATCGCTGGTATTGCTAATGACGCTGCTGGGTTTTTGGGAGCTGAGTTCGCAGCCACCCAAAATGTCGGAGGCAGTTTCCGAATATGAACTGCTGATGGGCGGTGCAGAACAAGAGGCGCGGGTACCACCGCCCTCTGCTGTTCTGGTGCGTGCATGGGAGGAGTTGAGTAACCCTTTTTATGATGCAGGTCCGAACGACAAAGGTATTGGCATCCAATTGGGTTACTCGATTTATCGCGTGCTGAGCGGATTTTTTTTAGCGCTGTTAGTCGCTATACCAGTTGGATTTTTAATTGGTATGTCGCCACTAATGTATCGCGCGCTCAATCCCTACATTCAAGTGCTGCGGCCTATTTCGCCACTCGCCTGGATGCCGCTTGCACTGTTTATTATTAAGGATTCAGAAACCTCGGCAATCTTTGTAATTTTTATTTGCTCCATTTGGCCAATGCTGCTGAACACCGCTTTTGGTGTCGCCAATGTGCGTGAAGACTGGATCAATGTTGCGCGCACCCATGAGTTGTCACCGCTACGTACGGCCTTCACCGTCATTCTTCCTGCGGCAGCACCAACAATCCTTACCGGCATGCGTATTTCCATCGGCATCGCCTGGCTAGTAATTGTCGCCGCCGAAATGTTAGTAGGCGGTACCGGCATTGGCTATTACGTGTGGAATGAATGGAATAATCTGGATTTAACCAGCGTGATTTTTTCCATTTTGATGATTGGTGTAGTCGGCATGTTGCTCGATTTATTACTGACCTTCGCAACCAAACTGGTGCAGTACGAGGAGTAAATTATCACCATGAGCAAACATTTTTTAGAAGTGCAGAATCTCGCCAAACGCTTCAGTGGTAAATCATCACAAGAGTCACTAACCGTCTTTGAGAAAGCGAATTTTTTTATCGATAAAGGCGAGTTCGTTTGCATCATTGGTCACTCGGGTTGTGGCAAATCCACCATTATGAATACGCTCGCCGGGCTAGATACGCCCAGCGATGGCGTAGTGATAATGGATGGACGGGAAATTGGCGGCCCGAGTCTTGATCGCGGCGTGGTATTTCAAAACTACTCGTTATTGCCTTGGTTGAGCGCATTGGACAATGTGATTTTTGGTGTGCGCGCACGTTGGCCCGAATGGGATAAGGAAAAAATAAAACAACACAGCCTCGACTATTTACAAATGGTGGGCTTGGGCGGTGTTGAAAATCGTAAACCTTCGCAGTTGTCGGGCGGAATGCGTCAGCGGGTTTCTATTGCGCGCGCATTTGCTACACAACCAAAGTTGTTATTACTCGACGAACCCTTTGGCGCGCTGAACGCACTTACTCGCGGTGTAATTCAAGATGAGTTAGTAAGCATCTGCGCCAAAACCCATCAGACGGTTTTTATGATCACCCATGACATCGATGAAGCCATGTTACTCGCCGATAAAATTTTATTGATGAGCAACGGTCCTGGTGCCGTGATCGCCGAATCGGTCATTGTAGATTTGCCGCGCCCACGCAAACGCGCCGATATTATTCATCACCCTGGCTATTACAAAATCCGCAATTATCTGGTGGATTTTTTAGTCAATCGTTCCAAAACAATTAATGCCATTGCAGGGGAGCAACAATTCCCGGTAGCGGTGAATCCAACCCATGCGCGGCCTGACACTTCTGCAGCACATGCAATTAACGCTTAGCAAAACCCGAAACAAACTGACAAACAAAACCGATAGGAGTTAACACCATGAAAAAACAAGACGTTGTTGAAGCTATTGTATTAGCCAAACAAAAAAAGCAACTGACCTGGGAAGGCATAGCCGCAGCAATTGGCATGTCACCCGTGTGGACAACTTCGGTGTGCCTCGGCATGAACAGTGCGCCCGCCGATAAAGCCGCCGCACTTTGCGAAGTATTTGGCTTGAATGAAGATGCAAAGCTGGCGCTAATGCAGTGCCCGACTAAAGCCTGGGAACACACCATCCCGCAAGATCCGCTGATTTATCGTTTATATGAAATGATCGGCGTTTACGGGCCGACCATGAAAGAAATTATCCACGAGAAATTTGGCGATGGCATTATGAGTGCGATTGATTTTTCGATGGAGATTGGCAAAGAAGAGAATCCGAAAGGCGACCGTGTCATTATCAATTTGAACGGGAAGTTTTTGCCGTATAAGAGTTGGTAATATTTCACCACTTGCCAGTAAGGTTTATTGGCAAGTGGATTATTATATTCTGCAGTTCAAAGGTAAATCTTTTAATTCCAAATCTGTGCGATTTTCTCCCATGGCTTTCATATTCGGTGGAACCGCTGCTTTGCCGCAAATCCATGAAATGGGGCTTTCAGGTGAATCCGGCACCATAATCGGCTGAATACTTAAGGTTTTGCCTTTTATATTGGGATGCGCCTTGTTGCCAAAGTGAATATGGAAGGCACCATCTTTAAAATCGATGCGATCAACATAATTGCCAAGCAATTTATCAGCAGCGGGAATTCCGGCTTCTTTATTATCCTTTAAAAATACCTGCATGCTTTTGTGATAAAAAGCAACCAGCTTTTTATAATCTTCAATTAGCTCCATTGACTCAATAACTTGCTTGCGCGCAATAGTCGGGTCGGGTGATGGCATAGCGATCATTGCCAATATGGCGATAATGGCAATTACCACCAACATTTCTATAAGGGTAAAACCGTTATTTTTCTTCACACAGGTTCCTTTACGTCTTTATCGAATAAATTTTGCCGCATACCAGCAGCTCGCATGTAATTCATAGCCCTGCTCCTTTGCCCACTTTATTCCAGCGCGCACCAGCTTTTCTGCAAAGCCCTTCCCGCGAAATTCAGGCGGTACAAAAGTGCTATTAAAGTCGATAGCATTTTGCGCTCCGTTCTTAAACAGACGGTAGGCCAGCATTGCTTCATGACCTTCATGCAAAATCACAAACCGGTGTTCGTCGGGTAAATGTTGTACATCAGTCATTGAAACGCTCCATCGACTTCTATTGGATCAGATATTTTGTACCAGTGTAGAGTAGACCATAAAAAAATCCCCCAGTGCGCGCGCAAATGGGGGATTTTTCTGATCACCGATGCTAAATCTTTAGACCTTGGTACCCCAGAGATCATATTCATCTGAGTGCTCAATCAATACGTAGACGAGATCGCCGGGTTTTACATTCTCTTCGCCATTCAGGTAAACGCAGCCATCGATCTCAGGAGCATCCGCAAAGCTGCGACCAATCGCACCTTCATCGTCCACTTCATCGATCAGCACCTGCAGAGTCTGCCCTACTTTTTGCTTCAAACGCTCAGTTGAGATGGCTTGTTGCAGCTGCATAAAGCGGTCGTAGCGTTCTTGTTTGATGTCATCAGGCACATGATCCGGTAGGTCATTCGCCTTCGCACCCTCAACCGGCGAGTACTGGAAGCAGCCGACGCGATCCAACTGCGCTTCTTGCAGGAAATCGAGCAATTGTTGGAAATCATCTTCAGTTTCGCCGGGGAAACCGACAATAAACGTGGAGCGGATCGTCAGGTTAGGCACCTGCTCACGCCAGCTTTTGATGCGTTCCAGAGTTTTCTCAACTTGACCGGGGCGACGCATTTTGCGCAGTAAAGTCGGGCTGGCGTGCTGGAATGGAATATCCAGATACGGCAGTACTTTGCCCGCAGCCATCAGTGGCATAACGTTATCCACGTGGAGATAAGGATAGACATAGTGCAAACGCACCCACACACCCAACTCACCGAGTGCTGCTGCAAGCTGGTACATATCGGTCTTGAGCGGGCGACCATCCCAAAAATCGGTGCGGTGTTTGATATCAACACCGTACGCCGAGGTGTCCTGCGAGATCACTAGCAGCTCTTTCACACCGGCTTTGACCAAACGCTCGGCCTCACCCAGTACTTGGCCAATCGGGCGACTGACCAGCTTGCCGCGCATATCGGGAATGATGCAGAAACTGCAGGAGTGATTGCAGCCTTCAGAAATTTTGAGGTAGGCATAGTGACGCGGGGTCAGCTTAATACCTTGCGGTGGCACCAGATCAGTAAAGGGATTGTGGTGCGGATTGGGCGGCAAATGTTCGTGCACTTGCGACAACACCTCTTCGTAAGCGTGAGCGCCGGTAATACCCAAAACGTTCGGATGAACCTGAATAATTTCATCTTTCTTGGCGCCCAGGCAGCCAGTTACCAGCACTTTGCCGTTTTCGGCCAGCGCCTCGCCAATCGCGCCTAAAGACTCCTGCACGGCACTATCGATAAAACCGCAGGTATTCACGATCACCATATCGGCATCGTTGTAGGTGGGCACAATGTTATAGCCTTCCATGCGCAGCTGGGTGAGGATTCGCTCGGAATCCACTAGATTTTTAGGGCAGCCGAGCGACACAAAACCAATGGTATTTCCCTTGCTGCTGGCGATCAGCGACTGGCTGGCGAGCGATTTTGCAGGAGCGTCCAAGGTGGTGGTTTGTGACGGGTCGAAGGTATTTACAGTCATAGTATCTCGTGAGAATGCTGGTACAAATGGAGGGGCTTAAAAAAGTGGGCGGATTGTACCTGAAGTCGGCAAAACTTCCACCCAATATCGATTAAAAAACGATCAAACCTCCAGCGTATAAGTAAAGAGAGCCTGAAAGCTGTCGGATGGCTCAAGTCAGATTCGCCAGACCTCGTCTGACGGCCTCCAGCGCCTCCATGATCCTCGCTTTGGTAGTACCAATATTCATCCGCATAAAACCGCTACCACCCTCACCAAATATAGTGCCGGGGTTCATGCCCACTTTGCATTCGCGCACAAAAAAATCACGCAGCTGCGCATCGCTCATTGCGAAGCCACGGCAATCCAACCACAGCAGATAAGTGGCTTCGGGCTTTATCAATTTAATTTGTGGGATCTCGCGAGCGATAAACTCAGCTGCGAAATCCCGCGTATCCTCCAGATAGCGCATCAACGCATCCAACCACTGATCTCCTTCGCTGTAGGCCGCTTCAAACGCGGCAATGCTCAGCGGGTTGTAATTGGCAACATGCAGGGACTCAAACATGTGTTTCATTTCATTGCGCTCAGCCACATTCGGAATCACCAAGGCCGATAAACCCAAACCGGGAATATTGAAACTTTTATTGGGGGCAATGGTGGTGATAATTTTATCGCCCGGTTGCGCAAGGCGTCCAAGCATGGTGTGTTTTACGCCGGAATAAATTAAGTCGCAGTGGATATCGTCAGAGAGAATGGTTAAATCGTAGCGGCGAGCAATCTCCAGCAATTGCTGTAATTCTGCTTCGCTCCACACACGCCCCACAGGGTTGTGCGGTGTGCAGAGGAACAACAACTTTGCGTTTTGCTGCGCACAATGCTCAAGGTGCTCAAAATCTATTTCGTAACGACCATTTATTTCGCGCAGCGGATTATTAATCAATTTTCGATTATTAGTCGTCACAGCAGAGAAAAACGGAAAATACACCGGTGATTGCACAATCACACCCTCGCCTTCTTTTGCAAAGGCTTTGGATGCTGCAAACAACGAGGGCACTACGCCCGGTGCAAATACGATCCACTCACGTTCAATCGTCCATTGGTGACGACGCTGAAACCAATCGATGATCGATTGATAAATATTGTCGGGATAAAGGGTGTAACCAAACACCGGGTGATTAATTCGCTCTTGCAGTGCGCGCGTTACACATTCAGGTACCGCAAAATCCATATCGGCTACCCACAAGGGCGACACATCGGTGGTGCCAAAATAATGTTGGCGGCCATCAAATTTCACAGAGCTGGTATTTTCGCGCTGAATTTCCTGGTCAAAATCGAATGTCATGTTAAGTCCACACTTTCAAAATTCATACTATTGTTCCAAGGTGCCACGAACCAAATTTGCCATTGCTAATGACTGTTCCTCACCGCTATCTTCAAGGCCGTTAATGATGCCTCTTTTATCGACCTCAGGACGATTCTGGCTAACTTTCCATTTGCCGGTTAACTTTTGGATAGGAATTTCCACACCCACGATAGCGCCCAACAAACGATCAATATAATCATCGGGCGCATCTTTTACTTTCCATTGCACTTCTTGTTTGGTTTCGTGTTGCTGCGTGAGTAATTCGACATGCGCCTGCAACCATTCACGGTCTTCAATAAAGCGCGGAACACCCTGCGCCTGCACCACCACATAATTCCAGGTCGGCACGGCTTTACCATGCTCTTGTTTGCTCGGGTACCACGAAGGTGTGATATAAGTTTGCGCGCCCTGAAAACTCACCAGCGAAGGCACATCAGATACCGGCAAACCCCACACCGGGTTCGCACGCGACACATGCGCCATTAATGTTCCAAACTCACCGCGTGAGCTGTCAATAAAAAAGGGAATTGGATTCGCAACCAATTCCCCCTCGCCCAATACCACCCATGTACCCAAGGGATTCGAATGAATTAATTGATGCAAAACCTCAACGCGGCTTTCTTCATGAATTTTTGGTAAATACATACATCGTTATCCAATTGTAAAAATTCCGTTTTTCTAAATCTTGTCGAGATCCAGAGCTGCAAGCTCGTGAGAAAATTCGCCGTTACACCGTTGAGCGGATTGGCGACACAGTAGCAACTAGCAGAATGACGCCGAGCCCGGAACGCAGAGCAAAACGGCTTTACCCAGTTTTCGGGGGAATATAATAAACAGCGGATTAATAAACCGGAAATCAGAATATCCAATTTCGCATGCAATGATGACCCGCAAGCCTAATTTTATCATTCGATCCAACGTGGGATGAGTCATGGATCCGAGGACGGAAAGAATTATGCCACGACAATTGGAGACTGACTAATGGGCATCACACCGGCAGCTGACTGTAGCGGCCCGTGTCTTGAAAAGGGGGTATGAGAATTCAACTCTACGGTCGCATAGTTTCAACCATCTGAACAAATTGATTTACGCCGTTGCGCACATCAGCCAGCCCTGACGCCACCTCAGTGATGCTATCCTCACCATGCAAAGCTATACCATTTATAGTATTTAGCATTGTGTCAATTTCACTGATCAATGCAGTATTGTTTTGTACAACTTTTGAAATTTCTGCAGTAGCGTTTGATGTATCTGCAGCCAACTTTCTTACCTCATCTGCGACCACTGAAAATCCACGCCCGGAATCCCCTGCCCGCGCCGCCTCAATGGCAGCGTTCAGCGCAAGCAAATTAGTCTGGTCTGCAATTGAGCGGATAGTTGTGACTATTTCGTTGATACTTCTCGACTGCGTGCTCAGTTGTGTGCCAATTAGTGCAGCCTCTTTTACCTGATCCGCAATGTGGTGAGAAGTCTCTATCGCATCGTTTAGCACATTCACAGCATTAGACGTAATTTGCGATGTTTGCTCCGATGTGGCAGCGGCCAAGTCAATTGCTTTCATGGCCGTATCTACACGCTCGGTAATATCTGATGCAAACTTAATCACCTTGTAAACCTTGCCATTCTGGTCAAATATTGGGTTATACGTTGCCTCTAACCAAACGATTTTACCTGCAGAATCTATACGTTTAAATTTTCCGGAAAA
>CAZCJR010000110.1:0-16671 GCA_964499225.1 uncultured Cellvibrionaceae bacterium
CGGTTTGACCGATACGATCCAAACGGCCGATGCGCTGCTCCAACAAATCCGGATTGGTGGGTAAATCAAACAACACCAAATCCTGTGCAAACTGGAAGTTGCGCCCTTCGCTACCGATTTCAGAACAAACCAATACCTGCGCACCATCTTCCATTTCGGCAAAATAGGCAGCAGCGCGGTCGCGCTCGATTAAATTCAATCCTTCATGGAATACTGCAGTTGTTAACCCTTTACGCAAACGCAGGAATTCTTCAATCGATTGCGCTGAATCTGCATTGGCACAAATCACCAATACTTTTTTGCGGCGATGCAGGCGCAGCCACTCAGCAAGCCAAACAACACGTGGATCTTGCACCCACCAACCGGATTCGGTTTTTTGCTGCCAATAGTGTTCGGCACAAATTTGTGTTGCTAAAGGTTGTTCAAGCAATGCAATAAGATCTTCATCTTCCAACGTCAGTGCATGAGCTTGCAATTTCCGCTCGGGAAACCCACTCACGGAATTGCGCGTATTGCGGAACAACACGCGGCCAGTGCCGTGTCGATCTAATAGATAATGAATTGCCGTATCTATCGCTTCACCTAAACTTTGGGTTTCCGCTTGAACCTGCAATTCTTTAATGGTCTCAGCAGGTAAATAAGCACTTAAGGATTTAACCAGAGGTGCAGAAATTTTTCCGGTGTCGTCACTGTGATCTTGCAATAATTCTTGCACCAAACCATTTAAAGGTTGATAAGCTTTTTGTTCAGCAACAAACTTTTCCAAATTGTAATAGCGATCCGGATCAAGCAAACGCAAGCGTGCAAAATGGCTTTCAACACCTAACTGTTCTGGAGTCGCGGTTAACAGTAGTAACCCTTTAGATTTTTTCGCCAAGCCTTCGATGCAGGTATACGCCTTGCTCGGTTTCTTTTCGCTCCATTGCAAATGGTGTGCTTCATCAACCAATAACAAATCCCACTCGGCCTCCACAGCTTGCTCGTAGCGATAATTATTTTTGGTGAGGAAATCCAGCGAGCAAATAACCAACTGCGCAGTTTCAAAGGGATTGCTTATATCTACTGCTTGCGCAAAGTCTTCTTTGTCATCCGCTTTAAAATCATCATCCTCAAAGTCATCAACATAATCGACCGACTCTTCAAGGCTATCCAAACCCACCAAAGCATTGCAGCGCGCTTCATCGAGCAGCGTAAATGCCAAATTAAACCGGCGCAGCATTTCCACCAGCCATTGATGTTGCAAACTGGCGGGCACCACAATCAATGCTCGCCCTACTCGTCCACTCATCAATTGTTGATGCAAAATCAAACCGGCTTCGATGGTTTTACCCAAACCTACTTCATCGGCTAACAACACGCGCGGCGCGTGACGCTGGGAAACTTCGCTGGAGATATATAACTGGTGCGGCAATAACTGCACACGCGGCCCCGCCAAACCAAACATGGATGATTGACGATGCTGATTTTGATAGTGAAGTGTTTGGTAGCGCAGCGTGAAATGGTTGTGTTTATCAATTTGACCCGCAAACAAACGGTCGCGCGGTGTGCTGAATTGCACAAAGCTGTCCAGCTCAAATTCGGGAATCGCAAGCTCTTCGTTATCTTTGGTGAGGCCCACATACATCACACAACCGGCCTGCTCAACAATACTGGTGATCTGGATTTTGGTTCCATCCTGATGGCGAACCTTTTCGCCCACCTCGTACCTGACGCGGCTAACCGGTGCGTTATCCATCGCATAGGTGCGGCGTTCGCCCGCTGCGGGGAAACTCAGGGTCAGACGGCGATTGGCCACATCTAACACTATCCCCAAACCCAATTCCGCTTCTGACTCGCTGATCCAGCGCTGACCAATAACAAAAGGCACCTTGCTCACTACCGACTTCTCACTCACTCAAATACCTGCTCTAGCTAATATCCGGGACTTGCACGGAAAAAATCAAAATTGTCGAAAAGGCGCGCATCATACTGTTTTAAAGCCCACAAAACCAAAAAATTTGGCTGTTAGCTGGCGTGCTTTTCTATAGAATCCAGCCCAGTAGCCCCTAAATGGAAGCCAATATGCACATCAATACCCCCGATGCTGAAAGCAAACTCCACCTTGAACAATTGGTGGCAAAATCCGGCTTCCTACGCCTCACCACCAGTAAAGAACAATATCCTGCGGCACCCGGTACCGGCCTGCCCTTGCTGGTCGTGGAGACCGACCTGTGCAGCGCAGTAATCTCACTGCAAGGTGCGCATTTATTGGAATTCAAAACCACCAGTGGTGACCCCCTACTCTGGCTCAGCCCCAATTGCGATTTTTCCACAGGCACCGCTCTACGCGGTGGTGTGCCCCTATGCCTGCCTTGGTTCGGTGTTAACCAAACCGATTCCACCAAACCCAAACATGGTTTTGCCCGCAACAATTTTTGGGAACTAGGCGAAGCGCACTTGTTGAGCGACGGCAGTGTCGAACTGGAATTTTTATTCTTAAGCGATGCCAACGAATTATTCCCGTTCGATTTTTCCGCAGAACTACGTATGACACTGGGTAATAGCGCAAAACTTGAACTCACCATCAACAATACCGACACTGAAGATTTTGATTGCAGTTGGGCGATGCACAATTACCACCGCATCAGTTCGCTGACCGATGTGCGCGTACTGGGGTTAGCGGAAAGAAAGTATCTGGATAATTTTGAAGGCTATGCGGAAAAACACCAATCGGGTGATGTAAATTTTCCGGGACCGGTAGATCGTGTTTACCACGCGATCGATAACACCGTCAGCATTAGCGGCTCACCCGATATCGAAATCACCAACAGCAATTGCCCCAGTGTTGTTGTGTGGAACCCAGGCAGTCAAGCAGCTGCAAAAATTGCCGATATTGGCGAAGGCCAGGAACAGTTTTATATCTGTGTAGAGCGCGGTGCGGTACTTAGCGAAAAATGGCATTTGCCAGCAGGTACCAGCAAATCTGCATGGATGGAATTCAAACAAATTTAATCCCGGAAAAATGGTTAGATGACCATAAAAAATGCCGCTGCTTTTCACAAAGCAGCGGCATTTTTTTATCTACTAAGTGCTAATTACGCTGGCAGCAATTCTTTTACTGCATCGCGCTCTTCTTGCAATTCTTTTTCAGTCGCTTGCATGCGGGCATAGGTAAAGTCGTTCATATCGAGGCCTTGAACGATTTCCCAATCACCGTCTTTGCACACAACCGGGAAAGAGTAGATCAGACCTTTTTCGATGCCGTAAGAGCCATCGCTGTAAACGCCCATACTGGTCCAATCGTTCGCTGGAGTACCCAGCGCCCAATCACGAATGTGGTTGATCGCAGCGTTAGCAGCAGAAGCAGCAGAAGAAGCGCCGCGTGCAGCGATAATTGCAGCACCACGTTGTTGAACAGTTGGAATGTAATCAGCCTCGTACCAAGCACGATCAATCAAGTCCATCGCAGCTTTGCCATTTACCAACGCCTGGTGCAAATCAGGATACTGGGTGGATGAGTGGTTCCCCCAGATGGTCACTTTGGTGATGTCGTTAATACTGGTACCGGTTTTGGTAGCCAACTGTGACAGCGCACGGTTGTGATCCAAACGGGTCATTGCAGTGAATTGACGTGGGTTGATGTTCGGCGCGTTGCGTTGAGCGATCAGCGAGTTGGTGTTAGCAGGGTTGCCTACTACCAATACTTTGATGTTGCGTGACGCGTGGTCATCAATCGCTTTACCTTGTACAGAGAAGATGGCGGCGTTAGCAGCCAACAGGTCTTTACGCTCCATGCCTGGGCCACGTGGACGAGCACCTACCAACAAAGCGTAATCAGTATCTTTGAAAGCTACAGCAGGATCATCTGTAGTCACAATGCCAGCCAACAATGGGAATGCACAGTCATCCAATTCCATCGCCACACCTTGCAGCGCTTTCAGCGCCGGGGTAATTTCCAGCAATTGCAGGATTACTGGTTGATCTTTTCCCAACATATCGCCCGCGGCAATGCGGAACAACAGGGAATAGCTGATTTGGCCAGCGGCGCCAGTGACGGTAACTCTTACGGGTGCTTTCACGATGAGACTCCATTTATTCGGGTGATATTGGATAGGAAACGAAAGTTCGGCATTGTGTGCCAGGGTTTACTGCTAAGACGGGAGGGCATTATAGGCATTTGGGCAAAAAATTCACCCTGTTAATGCGTATGAATGAGAAAGACTCGCAAATTTTACCGGCGATTAACGCCACTTTGGTCGCGAGTTAAGCGCGAATTTTACCGCAGGGGGTAGTGAACAAACGGGAGCGACTAAGCTCCCGGTCCACAATCGAGACAAGAAACAGGCGGTTGTGCACCTTGGCGCAGTTTATGATGCAAGTCGCGCAAGGCGGTGCGGACACCCTCTTCAATCACGGGGTGATAAAAAGGTAAATCAAGGATCTGCGTTACCGTTAACCGCATTTGGATGACCCACGCCAATTGATGCGCAATATGCTCAGCCGCTGGACCAAACATTTCCGCGCCCAGCAACAGCCCCGAGCCTTGCTCACCATAAACGCGCAACAGGCCACGATTTTTGTTGATGCCCCGCGCCCGCCCCTGATCTTCAAAGCTCACTTCGCCAATGGCGTAACAATTAATACAGTTTCTTCTGATCTCTTCCAAGCTCTGCCCCACACGGGCAATTTGTGGGTCAGTAAATACCACACTGATAGGCGTGCGGCGCAAACCGGCGAGGACATTATCGAGACTTGCTAATGATTGCCCTGCATTGCGCCCCGCAATCCGGCCCTCATCAGCGGCTTCGTGCAGCAGTGGAATATCATTCGCACTATCACCCGCAATAAAAATGGAGGTGGCACCACATTGTCCGGTGTACCGATTATGAAACGGGATTCCTTTGTGATCCAACTCCAAATCGGCAGCCTCTAAATTCAATACACTTAAATTCGGTCTTCGCCCTGTTGCGGCAAGTACATAATCAAATCGCTCCTCTATCAGGCCTTGCTCGCGATGACGATATTTAATAACGACTTCGTTATTTTCTGCATAGACTTTTTCAGTCTCTGCGCTCAAATCCAGATAAAACTCTTTGTTAAATTCAGCATCTGCATAGCGGCAAATAACCGGATCTTTGATGGCAGAAATTTCACCGTTTTTACCGAAGACAGCAACGCGCACACCTAACCGGCTTAGCGCCTGCCCCAATTCAAGCCCGATAATACCGGGCCCAAAAACTGCAATAGATTTGGGCAGGTCATCCAGCTCAAATAAATCATCACTGGTTAACACGCGGCTTTCAGCATCGCGAAAAAAATCAGGGACCGCCGGTGATGAACCCGTTGCAATTACAATTCGATTAGCGTGTACATGAGATGTAGCGCCGCTATCGTCAGTCAACTCAAGTTCATGTTGCGAGATAAATTTTGCGCGGGCGTGGAGTTTGTGTTCGGCGGGAAATTCATTAACAGAGTCGATAACAAAACTAACAAATCTATCGCGTTCATCGCGAACGCGTTTTAAAACTGCAGCGCCATCAATAACCGGCGGCTGATAATCCACCCCGAACACGCCATTATGTTTGGCGTGGTGCGCATGATCTGCTGCTGCAATTAGTAATTTACTGGGCATGCAACCCACACGGGCGCAGGTTGTTCCATGACTACTAGCTTCTATAAGCACAAGATTATCAGTATATTTTCTGGCTTCGCGGTAGGCACTCAATCCTGCAGTGCCCGCCCCGATAATCGCAATATCTACTTGACGTGTTTTCATCCAAACCTCGATGTCGAAAAACGTCGAGTACGATATTAAATACGTGAGATTTCATCGGTGCGACAGCGCACATATCAGGTTAGGCTGTAGTGACCCACAATAGAGAAAAGCTTATAGATAGATGTGAAAAAGGCCGCTAAGCGGCCTTTGAAAGTGAAACCAGTTCATGTAATCGCTCAGCCGAGAGTTCCAATCCATTAGGCCAACAAAGCGCCCCTGCATCAATAAAGCAACGACGGGCGTAGTTCTCGTCCGCCAAAGGTACTAACAAGCTACCCGTGCGTTCACTCAAATAAGCCGGAAGATCAAATACTCCTTTATTACCATTGGAAAACTCCACGGCGATTAATCCATTTTCCGTGTACTCGGCAGATAGCAGCTTAATCATAATCAGCTCCTCTAATGCGTTCTAGCGGTTCGAAACTCTGGGCTTTTTGCCAATTAGCCAGCAACTCCTGCTGATGATTATGGCACCATTCCTTTACGATAGCAGCCACCTTGGCCGGCAACCTCCCCTTCGACACATGTCCAGTTTTTATATCAACCAAGGCTTCGAAGCCTTGATATTCAACATGAATATGAGGCGGCGGATGGTCGTCATGCCACATCCGAATAACGATACCAAAGAAAACGGACAATATCGGCATAAAAATTCCTTTTTGAATTAAGACTGAGCTCCAAACGTGGAAGTATCACCAGTCAAATTGGTTGGGGATTATTTGACTAATCCATGGATAACCAAGATGTCCCTCGCGCTGAACAATAGTGAGTTGGCGGCGCTCATCAATTTTATTGTATAAATCACGGGAAATATCGAAATTGTAGCTGCCACAATCGCAACGCCAATCGGTTACAACAACATGGTAATAAGTTCGCTTCCTACGACCGCCACTTTTTGAGGTGTACTTGTTGATAATGTCCACTTTATAAGTTTGCGATGGTGAAATATCCCACTCCATATTTATATCTCTGATCTCTATCGCAATCGATAGAAAGATTCCGAGAGCACCAATTGTAATCAACTCGACTAACACCAAATGAGTACGCGCGCTACGCCCTAGCCAGTACAGTGCGATAACTACAAAAACCAAAACACATACAAGACTATATGCAAACGCGTCTTCAATAATTAGTGAATAGTCAAGCGTAAAAGGCAGTTTTCCGAAATAGAGGCGAAAAAACTGGATACCACCATTAATCGCCAACCCCGAACTGATTGCTAACAAAAGTGAAGCCTTGATAACAAACGGATCACTCCAACGCGAACCCGAAAGCGTATCAGCATCAGCGAGCAATTTGGATATCCGATCAAAATCCTTGTGCAAAGCGCATGCGATAGAAGTTATCTCACTTTCCTTGTATTTAGATCCCACTTTAACAACAACCCAAATACGCCCTCCTCTACAGTGAATTTTTTGTGGTCGCAGCTGTGACTGCAAACCGAAACCCATTATGCTTTTAACAGAAGAACGAAATACGTCAGAAGAAGCAATAGAGTGATGAAATGTTTTGTTGTCAGCCATCAAATAAAATGAATTATCAAACGCCACATCACCTGTTTCGAATTCATTTGCAATGCCGATCCACTTAAAAAAGCTATCCAAATTAGACTGACGCTTAATAGTAAAATTAGCTGATGTAGGGCAATCTATTCCGAGGTAAAACTCTTTTACTTTTCCTTTGTTGCAGAGATGGTAATAAGCAAATCCTGCCGCAGTTTTCCCCTGCGGCTTCCAACGTGATAAATGCCTACGCCAAAATTCAAACCATACACATAAACCTATCGTTACAAATCCGAACAAAAACCACATAGCTAATCCCTAAAACTAATTCCTATTTTTGATAGCGCCCCACCAACGCCTGATACAACTCATCCTTAAATTCTGGTTTCGTGGTATCCAGACTTTGCACAGCCTCAACCAAATGTTCGTTATCTTCACGGCCATCGTGCCAGTGCTTGCGGTAGCTGCCGTCTTTGTAGCCGTTGTCCTGACGGAAAAAGTTTAGGACATTTTTACCGACGTAACCGCGATAGAGTTGTTCAAAACTCATATCGATACCCGCCATCAAGCGCGCAAACAAACCGAGGTGGAATTGACGATCACCCAAGGTCGCAGCGGCGAATTTTTCCAAATCCAAACGGAAGTCTTTTTCGTCGGTAGCAATTACCAATTCTTTTTCGATCTTCGCAATAATGTCATCCAGCGAAGCGCCTGATTGCAACTGGATGCTTAAACCAAAATGCCAGATATCGATTAACTCAAGCGCAACTTGCTCAGTATCCGGAGATTGTTTTTTCCACCACTTCCAACCGTAGTGATCCAGCAACTCTGCGCACTCAACCCAGATGGCGCGATACCATTCGTAGCCTTGTTGCTGCCAATTTGCGTTGACTTTGGTGTTCATAGCATCTTGCAATTCGAGCATGATTTTAATTTGTTGCGCGTTCATGGTAAGACCTTACTTGTAGGGGCGCTGCTTGCTGCGCCCTGCTCTGTTTAATTTTATAGGGCGCAGCAAGCGGCGCTCCTACGGGTTGATTTTTTTTCGGGCGCAGCAAGCGGCGCCCCTACGTTTAGGTTGGGAGATATTGTTTTGCTTTGCTAAACAACCGATAAAAATTTTCAGTGGTTTTTTCCGCGAGTTCTTCCAGTGGAATTCCGCGCACGTCCGCCACAAATTGTGCAACTTCGCGTACGTACTTTGGTTCGTTGGGTTTGCCACGATAAGGAATTGGCGCGAGGTAGGGCGAATCCGTTTCCACTAGTAAGCGATCCAACGGCATATTGCGCACCACATCGCGGATTTGTTCAGCGGTTTTAAAAGTGACAATACCGGAAATGGAAATATAGTAATTCAAGTCCAGCGCGGCTTTCGCCATATCCCAATCTTCAGTAAAACAATGCAATACGCCGCTGTGCTCAAGGCTGCCGTGTTCTTTGATCAACGCGAGCGTATCGGCTTTGGCTTCGCGGGTATGTACAACAACTGGCAGGCCGATTTGTTTGCCCACGCTTAAATGCAGCGCAAAACTTTCGTGTTGGATATCTTTGCTTTCGGTTTCGTAGTGATAATCCAAACCCGTTTCACCTAAGGCCACCACTTTGGGCTGCGATGCCCAATTGATTAATTGCTCGGCGGTTGCAGCACCCTCTTTCACATCGCATGGATGAACACCAACAGAGGCAACCACGCGCGGGTGTGCCTGCGCAATATCAATCACCGTTTGGATATTTTCCAAACTAATGCCGATACATAACATTTGCTGGATGCCGCGCTCATGGGCAGCGGCAATGGCAGCGCTCAAGTCGCCGCCGTAGGGGTCGAGCTTGATTCGATCAAGATGGCAGTGGGAGTCGATCAACATTGGCATGTCCAAAAGCAGATACGGGATACAAAAACAACAAAGCCAGGCATAACCTGGCTTCGCGGAAACTCAGTGGAGCGAATTCTACATGCGGGAGAAGTTACATGGTAGAAGAGTTACATGGTATGGGTAGGCTTGTCAGAGTTGAGCATACCGGCCAAATAGGTTTCTATTTTGTTGATAGCGGTATTGTCCTGATCGCTAAACTGCACGCCGATTCCCGCCGCGCGATTGCCCTGTGCACCTTTTGGGGTTACCCACACCACTTTTCCGGCAACCGGAATTTTTTCTGCTTCATCCATCAGGCTGAGCAACATAAACACTTCGTCTCCCAACTTATAGCTTTTGTTGGTAGGAATAAACATGCCGCCGTTTTTTACAAAGGGCATGTAGGCCGCATAAAGTACTGCTTTGTCTTTAATCGTAAGAGAAAGTATGCCGTTACGGGCACCACCGCCAATCGGTTGCATAACAGATCCTGATTATTGTTTTAGTAGCACAAGGAGCCTTTAGGGGGCGAACACTAATAGATTAGCTCACTAGTGTCCAGACGCCATTGCGCGATTCGTGCTAGCGCGCAACAAAGCGCCCCAGTCGAGCAATAATTCCTCTAATAACAATTGCTTATTGGGGTTTGCTCCACTTAATAGCTGCTTTTTGGAGAGCAGAATTTTTTCAATGTAGCGATGCAAGAGCGGCAAATTAAGATTGCTCAAGCGCTCGCGCCACTCCACCGGCGCCTGCTCCATTTGCAGATCATCGGCACCGACACGCCACCGGGCGATGCTGTGCAACAAGCCGAGAAACCATTCCATAAAACCGTGCACATCGCCACCATGCCACTGCGCCGCCAGCTCTATCGCCGAT
The DNA here is from genome assembly GCA_964499225.1 of uncultured Cellvibrionaceae bacterium. Taxonomy (GTDB): domain Bacteria; phylum Pseudomonadota; class Gammaproteobacteria; order Pseudomonadales; family Cellvibrionaceae; genus Cellvibrio. The sequence continues at coordinate 9,990 of CAZCJR010000110.1, forward strand.
ATTTGCCCGAGGCTTAAACGCACAAATTGTTGCAGTACCTGCTCACGCTGCTCTAACGCATCGCCTTGCAACAATGCCAAGGCAGTGAGCGGTGCACCGCGCGCGGCGACCAACAAAGTATCCGCCTTGGCATTACTACCTGCCAGCAATGGAGACAACCAATGCAATACCTGTTCGGAACGCGGCATCGGAAATTTGCGCAATTGGCATCGGCTGCGGATGGTAGGCAATACCGAACTCGGGCTGTGGGTGACGAGCACCAGCAAAGTATTGGCTGCAGGTTCTTCCAAAGATTTAAGCAGAGCGTTGGCAGAGTTGCCATTCATAGCCTCTGCCGGTTCGATAATCACGATTTTATAACCGCCCTGCTGCGCGGTTTTACTGAGCGATTCGGTCAGCTCACGCACCTGATCCACTTTGATCGCCTTACCCTCTTCTTCCGGTTCCAGCCATACCAGATCAGGATGGGTTTGCGATTTATTCAATTCACAACCGCGACACTTACCACAAGGGGTTCCTTCAATCGGCGCTTGGCATAACAACAATTGCGCCAGCGCATCGGCCAAATGGCGCTTACCGATTCCCTTGGGACCCGCAATCATCATGGCGTGAGGTAATTTTTTAGCGGCCATCTGCTGCAACAACTGCTGCCATTCGCTGAGCTGCCAAGGATATGGATGGATGGGAAAGTCGCTCATGAACTACTCGATTAGATAGCACTGAATAAAAGATTGGGCAAGCTTAGCAAATTTGCGATAATCCGCGCCCGCTTAATTCAGCTTCAGGCTTACCGATGACCGATTCCCAGCTCGACATTTTGTACCTCGACGAGGATTTGCTCATCGCCAACAAACCCGCCGGCCTGCTCTGCGTACCAGGCAAAGGCCCGGATAAACAGGATTGCCTGTCCAATCGCGCGCTCAAATTTAATCCCAACGCCCGCGTTGTTCATCGCCTTGACCAAGGCACATCGGGCATTGTGATGTTTCCGTTAAATTATCTGACCCTGAAAAACCTCACGCACATGTTTGAAGCCCGCGCGATCCACAAGCGATATATCGCTGTAGTTGATGGATTAGTAGAGGACAATGAAGGTGAAATCAAACTGCCACTGATTTGCGACTGGCCGAATCGCCCGCTGCAAAAAGTGTGTTTTGAAAGCGGTAAAGCGGCACATACACGCTATCGGGTACTGGAAAGGGATTTGGAAAAGAAGGTAACCCGCGTCTTACTGGAACCCGTCAGCGGACGCACTCATCAACTGCGTGTCCATATGCTGAGCCTCGGCCACCCTATGTTGGGCGATGGGCTTTACGCACCGGAAGACGTACTCGCCAAAGCCCCGCGCCTATTGCTGCATGCGCAGGAGCTGTGGCTGGATCATCCAATCACCGGCGCTGAAGTGCGAGTGCAAGTCTCACCGGATTTTTAACCGATCAAGCGAGTTAGCACCTGATCTATCTCAACCTGAACTTCATTGAGCGTTTTCCCCGCATCAACCAAGGCATAGCGCTCGGGTGCCGTTTCCGCACGCTGGCGATAAGCCGCACGCACCCGTTCAAAGAACACAATCGCCTCACTTTCAAATCTATCCAACTCGCCGCGCTGACGGGCGCGATTCAGCCCAAGCTCAACGTCGATATCGAGAATCAGAGTTAAATCCGGGCGCAAATCGCCCTGTACCAATTGCTCAAGTTGTTCGATAGTCGATTTACTCAAACCACGCCCACCGCCCTGATAAGCGTATGTCGCATCAGTGAAGCGATCACTTAACACCCAAGCGCCGCGCGCTAGAGCGGGTTTAATCACTTGTGCCAAATGCTGGGCACGGGCCGCAAATACCAGCATAAGTTCTGCCGTCTCATCGACCGATTCTTCGCGTTTACTGAGCAAAAGACTGCGGATCTCTTCCGCTAAAGGCGTGCCGCCGGGCTCACGGGTCACGATGACTTCAATGCCGCGCGCGCGCAGCCAATCAGCTACAAAGGCCAGATTGGTACTCTTGCCGACACCCTCGGTGCCCTCGATAGTAAGAAATTTGCCGCGCTGCATAGCTCTCTCTAATATTCTCTGCTGTTAAATTTAACCACTTACGCATTCCTTCCCCTTGGGGGAGCGCGTATCATACCGGCTTTTTCCAGCACCACCCTCTAAATCTCAAGGGAGATTCACCATGATCACATTACACACTAACTACGGCGATATTGTTATCGAACTGGATTTTGAAAAAGCGCCAAAATCTGCCGCCAACTTCAAACAATATGTTGAAGAAGGTTTTTATAACGGCACTATTTTTCACCGCGTAATCGATGGCTTTATGGTGCAAGGCGGTGGTTTTACGGAAGATTTCCAACAAAAAGAAACCCGTGAAATGATTCAAAACGAAGCCGACAACGGCGTCCAAAACCTGACCGGCACTTTAGCAATGGCACGCACCAATGATCCGCACAGCGCCACTGCACAATTTTTTATCAACGTAAAAGATAACAGCTTCCTCAATCACACAGGCAAAAATGCATCCGGTTGGGGCTACTGTGTATTTGGTAAAGTTGTTGACGGAATGGACGTGGTAAACAAAATCAAAGGCGTAAAAACCGGCACAAAAGGCTTCCATCAAGATGTGCCAAAAGAAGCCGTGATTATTCAAAGCGCGACTATCACTGAATAACGATGATTGCAGAATAATATGCACACGCTGTTTATTTCGGATTTACATCTCCACGAATCACGCCCGCAAGTTACGCGGGCGTTTTTTCAATTCTTGTATACCCAAGCCATCCACGCCGAAGCGCTTTATATCCTCGGTGATTTTTTTGATGCCTGGATTGGTGATGATGACGATTCAGAACTGCTGCAAGACGTTGCCAGCGGATTGCATCAACTCAGTGAACTGGGCGTTGCGATTTATTTTATGCATGGCAATCGCGATTTTTTATTGGGCGAGACCTACGCCAGTAAATCGGGAATGGAATTAATCCCTGACGGAATAACTATCGATTTATATGGCACTCCCACATTACTGATGCACGGCGATAGCTTGTGCATTGACGATATTGAATACCAACAATTTCGTGCAATGGTGCGCAGCCCGCAATGGCAGCAACAAATTCTTGCGCAACCACTTGCTACACGCCGCGCACTCGCTGCACAAATGCGCGAAAAAAGCCAAAGCATGAACAGTTTAAAAGCAGAAGATATTCTTGATGTGTCACCCGCTGAAGTCATCGCACAAATGAAAGCTGCCGGGGTAACACGAATGATTCATGGCCACACGCATCGCCCCGCGCGTCACTCACTCACAGTGAGCAATCAATCGGCCGAACGAATTGTATTAGGTGATTGGCACGATCACGGCTGGTGTATCAAAGCCGATAGTAACAACATCGAATTACTAAATTGGCCGCTTTAACAGCGGCACAATGTCTGCGCAGATTTAATTGCGATTGCGGCTCGTCATAATATATAGCCCACCGATAATCACAAACAGCGGCCACCAGGTCCAAAATGAAAGATCAAGCAAAAACATCAACGCGACAAAAACAATGGTTCCTGCCGACACCAGCGAGTTAGCTACCGCAGCACCCATACCCTCCTTCCGATAAAAGCTAAATGCTTGCTGCAATGGTCCGATTGCCGCCAACAGAATAAAAAACGCCCACCAATTGTGAAAGTCCAGAAAGAACAACTCAAAGCCAAGATTGCGCGCAAGCAATAAGCCGCCGATTACCACAATCGCCAGACCTAACGGCCAATTGCTCGCAATATTTTTCGCGGGTACTGGTGGGCTTACCGGAGTCTGATTTACGGGTCGCTGTTGCGATTCTTCTGGATTGCTCATCATGGTACCTTTAAAAGGATTAATTGTGACTAGTGCTACCTTTGACATCATAAACCGGTATTTGGATTCAAGCACAAGAGAATTTAATCCCCTGGCATCGTCGAAAAAATTAACAAACTTGCACGACACGTCCCTTCAACATCCTGATAAACAACACTATTTAATTTGGATTGAATCTTGCGTATAGGCTAGCGGTACCATGTTCTCACTATGAACCCAAATACGTTATTCAACCTAATAAATTTCAGGATCGCCAGGAGATGCATATGAAAAAGCTAAGTACAGGATTGGGGCTTTTGTTAATAGCCTGCCTATTTCCGCTCAAAGCAGCGGCAACTATTATTATCGATAATACTAGCCTCGGGCTATATAACAATGGCCTTGGAGACCTCGCCGCGATTGATGGCCCAGGTGGTTTTTTCCTTGCCGCAAACGTCAGCGAGGGTGATCCGACCAGCTCATTTACCACCGATCCAGGTATTGCATTTACCGCCGCATTTGGCGCTGACTGGTTAGGAGGGGATTACAGTGGCGGCTCTTGGTCAGCAAATCCCGTGGCAATTCCTTCAGGATGGGCGGTTAACAGCGAAACAGCTATTGTCTATGACTTTACGCTGGCCCTCGCCTCTGACTTGCATATTGATATAGGTGTCGATAACGGCATTCTGGTATGGCTGAACGGCACCTTTCTCTATGGCGCAACTGCTGCAGGCGGGGCCAGCATTAATGAATATGATATTGACGTGCTAGGCTTGGGGGCTGGAAACCACTCCCTGCAAATTATTCGCGCGGATCACGGCGGCGGCACCGGCTACGGCATTTCAGTTGATGCGCAAGAGCTCGCTGTAAAAGTACCGGAACCAGGCAACATGCTGTTATTTATAGCGGGATTGATTTTACTCAGTGTAAATAGATTCAAAAAACGCTAGTCACATTGAGCGACATAAAAAAGGGAGGCGCATTTTGCGCCTCCCTTTTTTATTTAAAATTGTGCAGTTATTCTTTCAAAACATCCTCAGCCGCATTCACCAAAAAGATGTAGCTCGCCGCAAGGTTGACCACGTACTCGTTCTGGCCCCAGAAGAAAGGCCAGTCTTCATGATTCTCGGGATAATCCGGTTTTAAAATCAAAATACCCGGAACAATGCCACCGGAGATAAACGAAAAATCGGCGCGATTCATACCGTAAGCGACCTCTTTAGATCGAGTGCCTACATTCGACACCAACGACAAGTTGTGTGCAGGATGAGTTCCGTAAAGGAAGTTCAAACCTTGCAGTACTGATTCACGGCTCACCAATTCAGGAAAGGCTTTGTGAATATAGTAATTATTGGTCGCATTACGAATCACCCAACCACTGCCTGCCCAACCGCCTTCGGTGATCGGAACACCAAACGGATTTTTCGCTTCGTTAACGGCCAATTCTTTTTGATAAATCTGCGCTTTGACTTTTAATTGCTGTTTAAAATCTGCATCCATGTAGGGGATCGCGCGAATAAACCAGGAAGCATTAGGTGCAAATTCCACTTGCGCAAACAATTTTTCTACCGCTTGGGCGTATTTTGCCTCTTTGGTAGTGATCAATAATTCCGTTGCGGTTTTGAGTTGTTCATGCTCAAGTTTGCCACCGGTAGTATTGCCGTGCTTAAACGAATCCGGCTTCGCTTTTGCGGCCTCGTCCGCCCACACTTTTTTCGCCGTTGCCAGAGATTCTTGCGCAAGCTCATCATTGAATCCGGTTAATGCACGGCTCGCGGCTGCCAGCGCGGCTGCAGAACCATAGTTCAATGATGAAGATTTACTGGTAAATGCCCAGCGGTCATCAAATTTTCCACTTTTGAAACCGTCAGTCTCCAGCTCGCCCATTTTAGGATCGTAAATCAAGTTATCAGTTTTGGTGATGCCATCACCCAAGTGGTGATACTGATCGATATGTGCTTCCACGATACCGGGAATCGCATAGCCGATAGCACGATGTTGTGCTATCAACGCAAGAGTACCGTGTTCAATTTGTTGCAACATATCCGGCTTGCCGTCTGCAGTGTGTAGATCAACAAATTTTCTGGCGTAATCTACACTGGTGGTATCACGTTTTAGGTTGAAAGTTTCCCACGCAGTGACGAGCGTATTCACCACGTCGTATTGCGTTTGTGTGCGAATATCGTAATCACCCGCGTCATACCAACCACCGATATTCAAACCGGGAATATGTTCGCCGGGCTTGTATTTAGTATCGGTTGTTGGCCCCTGCGCATATAAATCAAAATGTTCGATATCAACCGGCGCTTGCAAAGCGTCATCAAGATGCGATGCACCATGCCATATGCGATAGGATTCATTAATCGTCATATGATCCATTTGCACGGGCAAATACATATCCAGGGTTGGATGCCAGGCAGCCTGATAAACGGTTTTATCAATGCGGAAGCTGTGGGTTTCCTGATCACCATAGGTGATTGCATATAAACCCGGCGTTTGAATTTTACTGAAATCGAATTGGCGATATTCGTAACGCAGATATTTCCCCCAACTTTTGGGTTTTTCAGTCAATACTGTTTTGCGCGTGCCATCGGCATTAATTTTTACCAAGCTTGCTTTCTGAATTTTTTTATCGCGCGCATCCAATTCAATCACAGCGACTTTTTTCTGCACTGGATGGTAACCCACTTGCGAGTGAGCAATCATCGGTTTACGAATCCAATTTTTTACCGTCGCCGCATCGATTTGCCACTCAATCACCGTACCGGTTTTATTGGCTGGAATTTTACTGCGCACGACAAACCATCCGTTTTGCGCTTTACCGCGACCGTCATAAAGTTCGAGCGGTGTATTGGTAGATTGAAT
>CAZCJR010000111.1:0-16423 GCA_964499225.1 uncultured Cellvibrionaceae bacterium
AACCATCAGCTGGTGACCCGCCGCTTCAATCGCCGGGCGAACCGCTTCAATTGCATCACCCATAATATCGGCCACGGCAATCTGGCTTTTGCGCAATTCCAATTTGTTGCGCCCCATGCGTGAGACATCCAGTAAGTCATCCACCATGCGCACCATGTGTGCTAGCTGACGATTCATCATGGCAAGCACGTGTGTATATTGCGCACTGGTGCTACCTGTTAATTCAATGATGCGTAGCCCGTTGCGGATCGGCACTAGCGGGTTGCGTAATTCATGGGCGAGCTGTGCAATAAATTCATCTTTTTGTTGATCAACCAGCGCAGCTGCTTCCACGCGCATTTGTAATTCTTGCTCAAGTTTTTGGCGGTCAGTAACGTCGCGTGTTGTTCCGGCGATGGCCTCTACTTCGCCATCGGCACCTAATACGGGCACAAAAATGTATTCATACACCCGTACGCCGTCAGTTCCCTTAAATGGAACTTCGCCGCGAATTGATTTTTTTGTGCGAATGACTTGAGAAATTTCGCGATCATGTTTGTCTGCATGCCATGCCGGGTAGCCCAATTCCAAACAGTTTTTGCCAATAGATTCGTCCCAGTTTTTTCCCCACATTCGTAGTAAAGCATGATTTGCAAAAGTAAAACGGTGGTTAAGATCAAAGGCGTACACCAAATCGGGTACGGTTCTCAAAATCGTGTCATGTAAACGACGCAAGCGTTCAGTTTCACCCATCAATACTTGTTGATTTTTTTCGCGCTGTTTTTGATAGGAAATATCTTGCAGGGTTGCAATTGCACCGAGCAATTTTTTATCGTCGCTCTGTACCGGATTGACGTTGACCATCAGTATGCGCCGTGAGCCATCCGGTTGTTCAATGGTGATTTGTTGATCGCGCAAGGCTGCATGGGTATTAAGCGCAACTGCCATTGGCGTTAGTTGGCGCGGCAGTAGTACATCATCTGTATCCCACACGCTTAATGCGCCGCAATATTGGTCATTACTATTGTTCAGTTGTGGCGATCTACCCCAGAGGCGGGCGGCGTCGTCATTAAAATACACGATGGTTCCGTCTTGCGCGCAGACGTAAGTCGCGCAGGGTAATAAGTCAAATAGTTTCGCGTCTAACCAAGCCGGTAAATTTTCTGCAGTGGAGCAATTCGATGGGGTGGTGACCATAACTACTGGCTCGTATTGGGATATAAATAATCAAATGCAAAATAATCGCTTTTGGGGATAAATGCCTAAGTATTTTCTATTGAGTTTACGTAACTGCAAACCCGTTACCAAAATCAAAATCGGTTGATGAGAATTTTCGCGCTAAAAATTGCAGCAAGATAAAGAAAAGTAAAACCCCCGCAGTGCGAGGGTTTTGGCGGACATCAAATAAAATTAGTCTCGCAGTGTACTGATGTGAGGTTTGGTTCCGTAGTAAGAGTGTAAATTGTCCGTAAAGGTTTGGTCAGCAAAATCCGGCCATGCATCTTTTTCAAAACCTGGCGCGTCTTTCAGGCGGTCTTTGTCAACATCTAACAGGAAGCGCTTGTTTACGGTGTCGAGTTTTAATGCGCTCCAAGGCACTGCAAATAATTTTTCGCCCATGCCGAGAAATGAACCAAAAGAGAGCACAGCGTAACGAATGTTGCCATTAGGCACATCCAACATGATTTCTTTGATGTCACCAAGATCTTCTTCTTGATGGTTATACACATCGTTGCCAATCAAGGTGTCAGCACCCATCAGGCGTGGGCCTGGGCCATCGTTGTGTTCAACTCTATACATACCGTAAGTATCGCGAGTTTCGTAGTTCATAGTGAATCTCCAATTTTTTGATGTGAGACATTTAGTAAAACTAAACGTGAAAAATAAAAGCGAATAGCGAGGGATTCCGCTTATTTCATGTTCACTCTAACCTTGTTGTGTTATTCCCTCTGTACGACGACTCACACAAAGAGGCCTAACAAGAAAATAAGAATGAATAAAAGGAAATTAAAAATAAAAAAAATTGGAAGGGTAAGGCTATTATGCGGAGGGGCACATCGCCCCTCATCAGTGGGTTGCGCAAGCGGGTTACTTTGTTGATCGCTCTGACCTGTGGCCACTGCCAAGTAGCAGACCCAACACAAAACTCACTACCGCTCCAGTCCCAATAACGGCCCATGGTTGCTCGTGAACATACTCGTTAGTGCGCACAGCTGCTTTACGCGTTTGCTCTGCCGCTTGGTGCGCAATGCTGCTTCCCGCTTTACTAATATGTTGCTTGGCAGAGAGAATGCGTTGATTAATTTTAATCTGCGCGCGCGCGCGATCATCACCGTGTAAAGACGCGGTTTCCTTAATCATGTTCTCGATATCGGCGACGAAGCTTTTAAATTCTTGCGCAACATCTGTTGATGCTTCTTTGATGTCGCTTTTAGCGTCTTTAAGTTCCGCTTTAGCGGTATGGGATAAAATTGACATGGCTAGTACCTGCTAGGTTGAGGGTTAGTAAAGTCGACGGAGCGGCGCTGTTAATCCGTGTTCTTTTTAACATTTGCCGAACGTCAAACTCATCTTAAAATAATCATTTCACGCTCTTCTGTGTGTCAGCCAACTTTGTGAAAAATCAGTGTGAAAAATAAGTGCGTAAATTTTCACACGGTTATTTTTACTACCTCATCGGGAATCGTTACTTCGCTGCCGTCGGGTTGTAGTTCAAACAGCAATAATGATTTCTGGGTTACTACAAACTCGTGGCAAAATTCGAAGAATCCGTTTGTGGGTGTTGTTGGCGCATTGGTGTCGAGCAGGCAGTGCCAGCCCATCCCTTTAATCACTTCCGGCAATTTAAAATTAACCGGAAAATCATGCGCATTGACGATGAGAAATACGGTTTTATCGTGCCCTGGCCGCTGTATGCCCGAGACTTGCGCGCGTCCATCGATAATGACCCCCAGGCACGCGGCATCGGCATTCTCCCAATCGTCGCCGCTCATTTCGGTAGAGTTAGGGGTAATCCAGGTGACATCTTTTACGCCGGTGATCTCGTTGTAATTGCCAACTAAAAAACGATTGCGGCGCAGGATCGGATAATCGTGGCGCAGTTGAATTAATCGCCGCGTGAAATCCAACAAGCCCTGCGCTTCTTCATCCAATTCCCAGTTCAGCCAATTGAGTTCGTTATCCTGGCAATAGGTATTGTCATTGCCCTGTTGGCTGTGCCCCATCTCGTCGCCAGAGCGCAGCATAGGTGTGCCTTGCGAGAACATGAGGGTGGCGAGAAAGTTGCGCATTTGGCGCAGCCGTGTGGCGCGAATATCCGGGTCGTCTGTAGGGCCTTCGGCACCGTGATTAAACGAGCGGGGATTGTCGCTGCCATGATCGCCTTCGCCATTGGCCTCGTTGTGCGGTGCGTTGTAACTCACCAGATCGCGCAAACTGAAACCGTCGTGGGCGGTAACGAAATTAACCGATGAGTAGGGTTTGCGTCCGCCCCAATTAAACAGATCACCGGATGCGGTAATGCGGCTGGCCAATTCCGGCAACCGGTCTTTATCACCGCGCCAGAAGGTGCGGACGGTGTCACGGAAGCGGTCATTCCATTCCAGCCAACCCGGCGGGAATGCGCCCACCTGATAACCGCCCAAGCCGCAGTCCCAGGGTTCGGCGATGAGTTTTAATTGGCTCAAGGTTGGGTCCTGGCGGCAGCCAACATGGAAGGGGTGGCGCTCATTAAAGCCGTCTTTCTGACGCGCCAGAATGGTGCCTAAATCAAAGCGGAAACCATCGGCGCCCATCTCGGTTGTCCAGTAGCGAAGCGAATCCGTTACCAAACGCAATACACAAGGGTGGGATAAATCGAGCGTATTGCCGGTGCCGGAATCGTTAACGTAATAACGGCGGTTATCCGGCAGGAGGCGGTAGTAAGTGAGGTTGTCGATGCCGCGCATCGAGAGCGTCGGGCCGCGTTCATTGCCTTCGGCGGTGTGGTTGTAAACCACATCCAGAATTAATTCGAGGCCCGCCTCGTGCAGGGTGGCGGCCATCTCCTTGAACTCGCGCAATTCACCACTGGCGAGATATTCACAGTGCGGGGCCAGAAAGGCGATGCTGTTGTAACCCCAATAGTTTTTGAGGCCTTGCTCCAACAAATGGTTGTCGTGCACAAAGGCATGTACGGGCAGCAGCTCGACACTGGTAACGCCGAGGCTTTTGATATGGTCGAGCAAGTCCTTGTTCATCAGGCCGGCAAAGGTACCGCGTAACTCGTCGGGTACGGACGGATGACGCATGCTCATGCCGCGCACATGGGCCTCATAAATAACGGTTCTGTCCCATGCGATTCGGTGCGACTGCTTGCCCTGCCAATCAAAACCGGAATCGATCACTTTGGCCTTGGGTACAAAAGGTGCGCTGTCGCGTTCGTCAAAACTCAAATCTTCATCGGGTGAACCCAGGGTGTAGCCAAAAATGGCGGCATCCCAGACCAGTTCGCCAATAAGCTGTTTGGCGTAGGGGTCAATGAGCAATTTGTTGTGGTTGAACCTGTGCCCGGCCTCTGGCTCGTATGGGCCGTACACGCGATAGCCATAGACCTGGCCAACGCCCACATCGGGCAGGTAGCCGTGCCAGATCTCATCGGTAAATTCGGGCAATTCAATGCGTTCAAGCTCGCGTTTGCCCTCTTGGTCAAACAGGCACAGCTCGACTTTGGTCGCGTGGGCGGAAAAAATCGCAAAGTTAACGCCCTGGCCATCCCAGGTTGCGCCCAGGGGAAAGGGTCGGCCTTCGCTTACCCTGCTGGTGCGTTTTACGGCGATATCGATCATCTCTCTGCTGGTCATCTTGCTACTCCTTAACCACAGTTTTACAGGCTCATTGAATCCTGATTTTTTGTCGCTCGCGCTTTACGGGGCTTGGTGGTGTTCTTTACCACCTGCGGTTTTCCATCATCATTCACTACGGACGTCGTCACGGTTGCTGTGCGTTTAGTTGGCTTAGCTTGGGCTGCGTAGGGCTGGATCGGCTGGGCGGGATTGCCCGGCTGTACCGGATCAGCAGGCTGGATGGGCTGTGCTGGCGGTGTTGGCGATATATGCGGCGGTGTCTCCACGGGCGCGATTGGGTCGACCGGCACACTGGGTTGCGCAGGCTGGTTAGGATGCGGCGGAATATTCGGGTGAGCCGGTTGCGGCGGTTGTTCCGGTTGCGGTGGCGCGGGGTCAATTTCCGGCTTTGGGTCAGGATTAAACGGTTCTTCCGGGGCGATGACGCTCATAACATGGCCGCTACCGAGTTCCCGTAACTCCTCATCACTAGGACTTTCGGCCAACTTGCAGGCCATCTCCCAGTGGCGATATTCATGCCCGACTGGTCGGCCTTCTGACTCCCAAATCTGGTAGGCAAATTCTTTTACGCGCTGCTCATAGGTGTTCATCGTGTACTTCTCCTTTGATAGGGGGTTTGGCTGTGTTTAGGGGTTTTAACAGGGTGCGCGCGTCCACCGGCACGCGGGTCGCGCGGGCAATATGCAGTGGAAAACCGGCCAGGAGATCGGCCACCATCAAGCGACCAGATGGAACTTGATAACCGGGTTGCTCAATAAGCCCGTCGTTAAACACTTGTGCTGAAAGGTGCTCCGGCAGGAGCACACTGGTATCGCCCCACGCGGCGGTGGGTATTACCGGCAGTTCGCTATCGCCCAACAGGGGTACCGAGAGGCGTGGTGCGATGACCAGCAGGTAACTACCGCGATGCTCGCGCACAAACGCGACCAGATGTTCCGCTCGCTCGCCCTCCACTACCAACGGCTGGTAATCGCCCTGGGCAAAAAGTGCTGGAAACTGTTTGCGTAGGCCGAGAGTGCGTTGGATCAGCCATTGTTTGACGCGGCCATCTCGCCACTGAGCCACTAATTCATCAGGCTCGGCTCGGTCGGCCTTGACTAGCGCCGCGCTGCGGGCAGTGAAATCGACAGGCTGGCGATTGTCCGGGTCGACAAGGCTGAAATCCCAGAATTCCGTGCCCTGATAAAGATCCGGCACGCCGGGTGAGGTCATGCGCAGCAGGGTTTGGCTCAGGCTGTTGATGACACCGGCGGGTGCGATGGAATTCGCGGCAGCGGCGATATCGGTACATAACTCCTGCATCTCATCACCGGTTAGCAACCGGGTTAGGAATTCGCGGCAGGCCGCTTCGTAATCACTGTGGGGCGCGCTCCAATAGCTGCGTAATTTGGCCTCGCGCATGGCCTTTTCCTGCCAGCGCAACAGGCGCGCCAGAAACGCATCCATACCCGGCTTATCTTCCGGTAGCAGGTCTGGCGGCCAGCAGCCCAGCAGGGTTTGGTAGATGATCAGTTCATCACCGGGCGAAGGTGCGGCGCCGTCATCCAGCTCGATGCGCAGCGGTCTTGCCAGCTGTTGCCAGTGGGCGACTTTGCCGCTAAACCACACCGGCCGCTCGCTCAACACCGCCAAACGCGCGCGCGTATCTTCGCCGCGTTTATGGTCGTGGGTTGCGGTGGTTAACAAGTTGTGCGGAAAGTTGGCCGCGCGCTCGGTATTGCGCGAATGGAATTGGGTGGGCGGTGCGCTGAAATGTTGCGGATCAAAACCTACATCATTGCGCGATAACAACACCGCCGAGCGATAACAGGCGGTGTCTTCCACCGCTTTGGCAGCAGCGGGCGAGGTGAGTTGTTGGAAGCGGGTCAATACTTTGCGGCGCAGATCGCGGGCGGCACCGGGCGGTGTGTTGTGCAGTGGATCCGCGCCCAGCCAGCGGTCCAGATAATCCAGCAGCGGCCAGTCGGCTTCCGTCAAAGTAGTTTTAGCGCCAGCAAGGGCTCGGTTGAAAAAATCGATCTGGTCAGACCCGGTGCGCCCACAGACGGTCACGTAGGTGCGATAAACCGGGAAATGCACCACTAGCTCGATCAAGGCACGTCGCAATGCACTCAAGGTGAGGTCGCGGGTATTAATATCGAGCCGCGCGATAGACAGCAATCCCTGCGCGACGGTTTCTACATCGCCCGCGAGATTGCTCGACAGCACCAGCCGTTTGGCCTCTATCACCTCATCGTCAAAGGTGCCTTCGCGCCCGCTTACACGGCTCCATAAATCGTATAGCTGGAACGCGCCTTTAGGGTCGTGTTGCAGCAGCGATACCTGGTTCATAAATTCGTAGCCGGTGGTGCCATCCAGCATCCAGTCGCGCGCGAGTTGTTCGCCGTCGCCGAGTATTTTTTCGGCATAGATGGGTAGAGGGTCATGCTGTAGGCCTTGTGGGCGCAGTTCCCTGAGGTGATCCAAACGGCGGCGCAGTTTGCGAGCGTAAGTGCGTGGATTGGCCAGGCCATCGATGTGATCAATGCGCAAGCCGTCAATCATGCCGTGCTCGATCAGTCTAAAAATGGTCGCATGAATGGCCTCGAACACCTCCTGCCGCTCGACACGCAAACCGCCCAGTTCGTTGACATCGAAAAAGCGCCGCCAGTTGATGTCGTCCGCCGCTGAACGCCAGCTCGCCAGCCGGTAATACTGAAGTTCCAGCAAGTGATGCATGCGATACAGAACTTCTTCGGTTTGCTCGTCTAATAATTGTTGCGGCACATCGGTGGCATCTGCGCAGGCGGCTTTGTCGGGCGAGGGGACGTTATAAAGCGCGAGGGCGGCGATAATATTGACCTGCTGCTCGGGCTCTTGGGCGGCATCGCGCAACTTTTCATGCAGATGTGCAGCCGCTTTCCAGCCCGAGGCAGTATTTTCCAGCGCGGCGAAGGGTTGCGCGAAGTCGCGCAAAATCGGATCGGGTGTGTTGTACAAAATGTGGCTGTAACTGACGGGGCAGAGTGGAAAGCGGTGATCAAAATGGCGCGCATAAAACTCGCCGGTCGCATCATCAAAATGCAGCGTGAGTTCACCGGCGGCGAGTACCTCGCCGTAGTGAGAGCGCAAAAAGGGCACTAACAATTGGCCATTCAGTGCTGGGTCGGGGGAGTTCCATTGGATATCAAAGAACTTGGCGTAGCGGCTTTTGGTACCCCATTTCAACGCGTCCAGCCACCAGGGGTTATCGCTACCGCCTACCGCCATGTGGTTGGAAACTATATCCACCAGCAAGCCCATATCGTATTTGCGCAGGGCGGCGACCAGCCGCTCCAGCGCCTCCTCGCCGCCCAGCTCAGGGTTCACCCGCGTTGGGTCCACCACATCATAGCCGTGTGTTGAACCCGCCCGTGCAGTGAGAATCGGCGAGGCGTAAATATGGCTAATACCCAGTTGGCTAAAATAAGGTACCAGCGGTAATGCATGGTCAAAGGTGAAATCGCGGTGAAATTGCAATCTCACTGTCGCGCGAACAATAGGCATTGTGGTGGCTTCCCAGTAAGTCATCCCAGTAACTCGTTTCCATGGCCGCTGCCGGTAAATCAGGATTCCTTTTTCTCAAATCCGGCCGCCTGCCGTCTGTTGGGTAGCGTACACAGCTCACTTCGGGGGTTAACGGCGCATGAACACCACTGCACTGCGCGGCGGTAAATCGCCGTCTTGAAAATCCTGTTTGGAGAGGCGATGGCTGAACATAATCGGGTCCTCGTCCCAGGGCGGGTTGGCGGTCACCGGCAGTGGCGACAGATTGAGATAAATGCTCAAGTGACTGCCATTGCCCAGCACCCAGGCCGCGCGCACCGCGTGGGGCGCCATGATGGTCACATCAGCAGAGCGGGCTCCGGCGAGGTGGGGAATGATTTCACTGTGCCGAAGGGCAAGCAGTTGCTGGTAAAAGTCCCACCAACCCTGTTGCTCTGCACCCTCTGGCTCATGCTCGATTTTGGAACTGCGGAAAGTATCAATCGCATTGGGGTCAGGAATTTTTTGGCGCAATTCCGGATCATTAAATTTTGCAAATTTCGAAAACTCCGCGCGGCGTCCATCGCGCACGGCTTTTGCTAAATCATCTTCGTGGTCAGTGAAATAAAAAAATGGGCTGGTTGCGCCGCGCTCCTCGCCCATAAATAGCAGGGGAATCATCGGCGAGAGCAGCAGTAAAACCGTGGCGGCTTTGAGCGCGTCCGGGTCGGCGATTTGCGTCAGGCGTTCACCAAAGGCGCGGTTGCCTACCTGATCGTGGTTTTGCAAAAACAGCACAAAAGCGGTGGGCGGTAGATGGGCACTTGGCTCCCCGCGTTGGCACCCGTTGTGGCTCATCTCGCCTTGGTAGATAAACCCTTCGCGTAAACAGCGGGCGAGTTTGGGGGTGGCGGCTTTCGCAAAGTCGGCGTAGTAGCCTTCCTCTTCACCGGTGAGCAAATAGTGCAACACATTGTGACCGTCATCGTTCCACTGGGCGTTGAAACCCTGTTGCAACAGGCTGGCGGAGTTGTCTTCATTTTCCAGCATCAAATGCACATGGCGATCAGCGGGAACGCTACTGCGTACCCGCTCCGATAATTCGACCAGAAAATCCTTTTCGCTAATCGCGTGTACGGCGTCCAAACGCAGGCCATCAAAGCGATAATCGTTAATCCACATAAGCGCGTTCTCGCAGAAAAAATCGCGCACTTCGCGTTTGCGGAAATCAATCGCTGCACCCCAAGGCGTATGTATATCGTGGCGAAAAAAGCCGCTCGCATATTCGCCCAGATAATTGCCATCCGGCCCAAAGTGGTTGTACACCACATCCAGAAATACCATTAGCCCCAAGCCGTGGGCTGTATCTATCAGGTGTTTTAATTCCTCCGGTGTGCCGTAGGAGGCTTCGGGTGCAAAAGGCAACACGCCGTCATAACCCCAGTTGCGCGTACCGGGGAATTCATTAATCGGCATAAGTTCGATGGCGGTGATGCCCAGACGCGCGAGTGACGGCAGCAGCTGTTCGACTTTACTAAATCCGCCGATAAGGCCGACATGCAACTCGTAGATGACGGTGTGCGTCCAAGGTAAACCTTGCCAGTCCGTGGTTTGCCACGCGTAAGACTGATCAACCAGACCACTCCAGCCATGCACATCAGCGTGTTGTACGCGCGTAGCAGGGTCGGGCACTTGCAGCTTGTGATTGATCAAGTAGCGATAACGGGTACCGGCAGGGCATTTCACGATTGCACAGCGCCAACCGTCTTGCTGATATTCCAGTTCAAACTGGCGTCCGTCGTCGAGGATCAGTGTCACTGCGTCGGCATCGGGCGCCCAGAGGGAAAAGCGGGTGGTGCCGTCGGGTTTTGAGATGGCGCCGTGAGAATAGGTCGGCGCTGGAATCGAGTTCGCGCAGCTAGCGTTATCAAAAGACATCATCCGGGACATGGCAGGTCTCCTTGTGCACGGGAGTTAATATGGGAAAGCAGATTCCACTGGCGTCCGGCTGCAGCAAGTAGTTGTTGATAAAGGGCAGCGTAGGGCCGCACAGATTGCCGCCAGTAAAGCGGTGCCGACATCGCCCTGCAGCGCATGGCACATAATAAATCGGGGCGTTTAAATACTTGCAGCGCCCGATCAACCGCACCGCGATAACTCTCGACTGTAGGTTCACTAAATAAAAATCCGCTCAGACCATC
This sequence comes from uncultured Cellvibrionaceae bacterium, assembly GCA_964499225.1. Classification (GTDB taxonomy): domain Bacteria; phylum Pseudomonadota; class Gammaproteobacteria; order Pseudomonadales; family Cellvibrionaceae; genus Cellvibrio. The sequence goes on from CAZCJR010000111.1 coordinate 10,529, forward strand.
TTCAATCGTATCGGCCAAGCCTCCTGTGTGGCGCGCGATAGGTAAGGATGCGCAGCGCTGGGCATAAAGTTGACTGAGTCCGCAGGGTTCAAAGCGAGAAGGCATCAGCAAAAAATCGCTGCCAGCAAAAATACGTCGCGCGGTAATTTCGTTGAAATTGGTGTCCACACCCACCTGACGCGGATAGCGCTTTGCCAGTTGCTGCATGAGCGCTTCCAATTCAGATTCACCGCAACCCATCACTACCAAGCGCCCGCCTGAGTGGACAATTGAGTCAGCGACTTTGAGCGTTAGATCCACACCTTTTTGATGCGCAAGCCGCGATACCACCGCAAAAAGTGGATTAGCATTGTGTTGCAAATTAAAAATCTTTTCGATGTGATGGGTGTTTCCTTTTTTGCGTTCCCACTGCCGCGCACCAAAAGCTTCGACTAAATGCGGATCGGATCTTGGCTCCCAACTTTCGTCGATACCATTAATAATTCCGCTCAAAAGACCCTGCTCATGTTTGATTCTCAGCAAGCCTTCCAAACCGCAACCGAATAAAGGTGTGGTGATTTCGCGCGCGTAGGTTTCACTCACGGTCGTAATTCGATTGGCGTAAACAATGCCCGCTTTTAAAAACGAGAGCTTGCCGTAGAACTCCATACTGTCGATGGTAAATGCTTCGGGCGGCAAGCCCAGTGCAACACTCATTTGTGGCTCGCATAAACCCTGGTGCGCAAGGTTGTGAATGGTAAAAACGCTGGGCGTGGTCAGGCCGCGCCATGCCATGTAGGCAGGCGTTAACGCAGTCGGCCAATCATTGGCATGCACCAGGTCTGGATACCATTGCATCTTCAACCGACCTTTCGCGATCTCCGCCGCCGCGAGCGCAAGCCGCGCAAATCGAATCGGGTTGTCGGTCCAATCTTTTCCCGTGCTATCGCAATAAGGTGTGCCTTCCCGCTCATACAATTCCGGGCAGATCACTACGTAAATAACTGGCCCGGAAGCCATTTGCATGTGGCCGATTTTGCACGCAGGTAAACCGGCGTGTGCATCAATGCTATCGACAACAGTGATCGGGTAGCCGCTATTAATTATCTGCGAATAGCCGGGAATTAAAATGCGCACGTCATGTTGTTCGAGCAGCGCATTGGGTAGCGCGGCCGACACATCACCAAGCCCGCCTACTTTTACCAAGCCTGCATATTCTGATGTCACAAATAAAATAGCGCTTTTGCGCGCTTGGGCGCCCGCATTAATTTTCTGCGAGGGTGTCACTTTTTTGGTTCGCTCCCGCAGCTGGTCGGTCGTTGCGAAAGCTGCGTTAGTAGCGTGTAACATAATGACTCCGGCTGACAAATTTTAAAAAGTAGTGGATTGCTAATACATCCCTGAATTTATTTTTCCGATTGGCTATTGCTGGCTTGCTGCGCAAGACTGTCGGGCACTGCAGTGGGATTAATAGTCTCGGTGGCCGACGATTCCTTCGCCGACATAATTTGATCTTCGAAATAATTGGTACGCAATTGCGGCAGATAATCCGGGTGATTGGTCGCGATAAACTGCACCAACTTTTCGCGCAGCAAGCAGCGTAAATCCCAGCTGTTGCTGGCGTTGCTGGAGCTAACCAGAATGCGCAATTGAATGGCTTTATCACTGGTATCGGTGACTTGAATGTTGCTTACTCGCCCATCCCACAATTCGGGCACTAGTTTGCACAAGCGCTCCAGCTCGCTGCGCAAGGGATCGAGCGGCATTGCATAATCGACCCATAAAAATAATGACCCCAACAACTGTGTCGACTCTCTGGTCCAATTTTGAAATGGATTTTCAATAAAATATTGCAGTGGCACTATAAGCCGCCGCTCGTCCCATATTTTGATCACCACATAAGTGCTGGTAATTTCTTCAATGCGCCCCCACTCGTTTTCAACAATCACCACATCGTCAAGGCTGAGCGGTTGGGTGAGCGCAATCTGTAGGCCGGCAATTAAATTTCCCAGTACCGGTTTTGCAGCAAAACCAACGGCTAGGCCGGCTAAACCCGCCGAAGCTAACAAGCTGGTGCCAATTTGTTTGGCGCCGGGGAATGTCATCAGCATTGCCGCTATGCCGAATAAAATCACAAAAAACGAGATTGTGTGTACCAGCACTTGTGTTTGCGTGTGAATTTTCCGTGCGGTGCGATTATCACTGACCTGAATAGGATGACGCTTGAAAATCACCTGACGCCCGGCATCGACAATGCGCAGCCCAAGCCACACAATCACTGCAATAATCGCCAAGGAAATAAGATGATCGATGGCTCCCGCGACGGGAAATCCCTCTGGTGCCGAGCGCCATACAATTTGTAAGCCGATAAGCGGGATTAAAAAATGCAGCGGCGGCTTAACTCGTTCGAGTAAGTCGCGCGCAAACGAAAAAGGAGTTGCAATGCGCGTTAACAAAGAAGTAATAGCCGGTGCGACTAATGCAAGTACAACGAAAGTGATTGACGCCGTGGCTAAAAAGGTTAATTCGGGAACATGTGCTGCCCAGTCGACATTCATGACAAAACCCTTGTTGAAACACACTTACCCATTAAGATTGTTAACGGGCTTGGCGTAAAGCCATTATCAGCTCAACTTTGTTCATGGTTGAGCGGCCACTAATACGCTTCTTGCGCGCTTTTGACCTTAACGCCGAAATGGATTGAAACTCCAACGCATTAGGTTCCGCTTTTGCCTGCCGGGTTTCGGTGGCATTTTCGGCGGAATCTTTGCGCGCAGCTTCTTTTTCAGCTTCCGGTGTGGTGACCCCTGAACCGGAGCGCTCGCCGCCGCCTGATTGTTTGTTCACTGTAGCCCAGGCTATTTGCTCGGCCTTCTCGGGCGAGACGCCTTTAGCTTCGTAACTTTCTTCAATGTGCTCTGCTTTGCGCTTTTGTTCTTCGGTATATTTTTGTTTACTGCCGATGGCCATAATAAACTCCCGGATTTCAACACCCATAAAATAAAGTAACAGAAATAAAAATCGTCTCGTTCGGTCCATCATCTGCACGCTGACGGTCTTGTCAGCGTGCAGAACAAGCTGACTGTTTAGCCCTAGTTGCGGCTATCGAGGGGCTTTACGCTGCTATTTCCCATGCTATGCATGCTGTTGTGTGCGCTGCTGTTTACCCTGCTATTCAGGCTACTGTTTGAGTTGCGGTCATCGTCGTACTTTACTGCCAACGTATTTGCCATCTGCAAATGCTGTTTTAACTTGGGCAGCGTTTGCTTCGCAAATGCAGCGATTTCCGGGTCATCTGATATAGCCGCGCGCTCAAACAGCTCGATGGTGTCTTTGTGGGCCTCAACTTGATTATTCGCATAAGCTTCATCGAATGACTGGCCGTCACGTTGTTCCAGTACGAATTTTTTCGCTTTGTTGGTTAGCTCAGCCTCATCCGATACTTCAAGGTTTTTCCGAGCGGCGATGCCGGCTAGTTGCATATTGGCGGCGGTGTGATCGCTAATCATTTTCTGTGCGAACGCTTGCACATCGGCAGCCTTGGATTTTTCCAGCGCGAGTTTTGCGGTTGACACTTCCGCAATCCCTTTTGCTGAAACTTCTTCAACAAAATCGTCTGCATCGATTTTATCTATTGCAAATGCCAGAGTGGATGTTGCACCGAACATGCAAACAAGTGCGCTCTTGGTCAGTAATTTTTTAATAGTCATCATTAATACCTCTGCTGGATTGATCCTTATTAATTTAAGCTGATTTGAAATTGCTTTTTAAATCAGGTTTTTACTTTGTACACAACGTTAGTAGTTCCGACAGGTTGGTTACCTATCTTGTATTCATCCTGCCAAAAGAACTGGCTGCCTTCGGTGTGGTATCTAACCTATGGGACGAAAAAATTAAAAAATGTAAAGTGGCGCTGGTTGGATCTGATTGGAGCTAATTGGAGCTGACTGGGGCCTACAGAAAGAGATGAATGTGAATTTGCGCGCCTATGTTGCATGCCGCACAGTCATCTGGATCGTCGTTCAGTTATAACTGTCGCTAGTCCTCTCGCGTGGGAGCGCATTGTTATGACCGGAAAAAGCAAGCACGACACTCTTTATACGTCCGCCACCGGCAGTCATAAATCCGTAAACATTAGTCTTAAATCTGGAAGCGATAGCCTGAAACCTGAAAATGATTTTCTGAAAGATATCAGCTGGTACAAAGACGCCATTATTTATCAAGCGCACGTGAAATCTTTTTTTGATGCGAACAATGATGGGGTAGGGGATTTTGCCGGGCTGATGGAAAAGCTGGATTACATTGTTGAGCTTGGTGTCAATGCCATCTGGTTATTACCCTTTTATCCTTCGCCCATGCGCGACGACGGCTACGATATCGCGGAATATCGCAGTGTCCATCCCGCTTATGGAACTCTGGGCGATGTGAAACGTTTTATCGCCGAAGCGCACAAGCGCGGTTTGCGGATTATTACCGAGCTGGTAATTAACCATACCTCTGACCAGCACGCCTGGTTTCAAAAAGCCCGCCGCGCAAAAAAAGATTCGAAGGCACGCAATTTTTATGTGTGGTCCGATACCAACCAAAAATACGCGGGCACACGGATTATTTTTTCCGATACCGAAAGTTCTAACTGGACCTGGGACCCAATCGCCGGCCAATATTTTTGGCATCGCTTTTACAGCAATCAACCCGATTTAAATTTCGATAATCCGGACGTATTAAAAGAAGTGCTCAGCATCATGCGCTTCTGGTTTGATATAGGTGTGGACGGTTTACGCCTGGATGCCATTCCCTATCTGGTTGAGCGCGAGGGCACCAGCAACGAAAATTTACCGGAAACCCACGAGGTGCTGAAAAAAATTCGTGCTGAGTTAGACGCGAATTATCCCGACCGTTTGTTGTTAGCTGAAGCCAATTTGTGGCCGGAAGATATCCAACAATATTTTGGCAAGGGCGATGAATGCCATATGGCATTTCACTTTCCCTTAATGCCGCGTATGTACATGGCCATCGCGCAGGAAGACCGTTTTCCTATTATCGATATACTCCGGCAGATGCCGGAAATTCCCGCCAATTGCCAGTGGGCGATTTTTTTGCGCAATCACGATGAATTGACGCTGGAAATGGTGACCGATCAAGAGCGGGATTATTTGTGGAATCACTACGCTGCAGATCAGCGCGCGCGTATTAATTTGGGTATTCGTCGCCGGTTAGCACCACTAGTAGAGCGGGATCGCCGCCGCATTGAATTATTAAATAGTTTGTTGCTCTCCATGCCCGGTACACCCACCTTGTATTACGGCGACGAGATCGGCATGGGCGACAATATTTTTCTCGGCGACCGTCACGGCGTACGCACGCCTATGCAATGGTCCGATGACCGCAATGGTGGTTTTTCTCGCGCTGACCCGGCCAGTCTTATCGCACCGGCGATTATGGATCCGCTCTACGGTTTTCAAAGTGTGAACGTGGAAGCCCAGGCGCGCGATACGCATTCGCTACTCAACTGGACTCGCCGCATTCTCGCCATTCGCAAACAACAAAAAGCCTTTGGGCGCGGCAATTTGAAAATGCTCACGCCTGCCAATCGGCGGATATTGTCTTATTTGCGCGAGTACACCAGCCCCGAAGGCGCAAGCGAAATTATTTTGTGCGTGGCAAATGTTAGCCGCGCAGCACAAGCCGCCGAATTGGATTTATCGGCTTACGCCGGAAAAATTCCGGTTGAGCTTATTGGTGGAACTTCGTTTCCGTTAATCAGCAAATTGAATTACCAACTCACCTTACCGCCTTACGGTTTTTACTGGTTTTTGTTGGTGGATGAAGCGCAAATGCCAAGCTGGTATGTGGCGCCAGTCGAGCCCATGCCGGAACTCACCACCATTATTATCAAACAGAGCTTGCTTGAATTAA
>CAZCJR010000112.1:0-15651 GCA_964499225.1 uncultured Cellvibrionaceae bacterium
GCATCCGGGTGACCGGGCAGGGCGACTTCGGGGAAGTTGACCGAGCTGGTGGTGGTGCCGTTGTCGGAGTACTTGATCAGCTTCTCGGCTACTTCGATACCAATGTTCGCTTGCGCTTCCATGGTTGAGCCGCCGATATGCGGCGTCAGGATCACATTGTCCAAACCGCGCAAGGGGCTGATAAATTCGTCGTCGTTGCCTTTGGGTTCTTCGGGGAATACATCAATCGCCGCGCCTGACAAGCTGCCGTTTTTAATCGCTGCAGCGAGCGCATCAATATCCACTACGGTGCCGCGCGACGCGTTGATCAGGATCGCGCCTTTTTTCATCAGGCCAATTTCACGCGCGCCAATCATCATTTGCGTTGATTGGGTTTCGGGCACGTGCAGGCTGACGATGTCAGAGGTTGCGAGCAAGTCGTCGAGGTTGCGAATCTGGCTGGCATTACCTAACGGCAGCTTGGTGATCACATCGTAAAAATGCACTTTCATACCGAGCGATTCGGCGAGCACGCTGGTCTGGCTGCCAATAGATCCGTAACCGATCAGGCCGAGGGTTTTGCCGCGAATTTCGAAAGAGCCGATCGCCGATTTATCCCAGCCGCCGCGATGGCAGACAAAGTTTTTCTGCGGAATATTGCGCAGCAACAAAATCGCCTCGGCGATTACCAATTCGGCCACCGAGCGCGTATTGGAGTAGGGTGCGTTAAATACTGCAACGCCGTGTTCTTGCGCCGCTTTTAAATCCACCTGATTGGTGCCGATGCAGAAACAACCAGCGGCGATCAGCTTGGGCGCGTTTTCAAGTACGCGGCGAGTCAGCTGGGTGCGCGAGCGCAGGCCGACAAAATGCGCGTCTTGAATTCTAGCGATCAGGTCATCTTCACCGAGCGCGGTTTTCAGATATTCGATATTGGTGTAACCCTGTTCGTGCAGTGTATCCACCGCCGACTGATGCACACCTTCCAGCAACAGAAACTTGATCTTGCTTTTATCTAACGAGGTCTTGCTCATGGGAACAACTCCTAAAGTCTTAAAGTGGGAAAGTCGGGCAGCGCGTCTCGCGGAGCAATCACATCAAACGGGAGACGGAAATGGCCGGATAATGAGCATCGGCAGGCTGAAAAAGGCGCGCATCATACCACAGGCTGTGACTTTTGCTGGTGGGGAGCGAGAGAGAGAATGGATAAAAAAAGCCGCTGAATGGACTTATAGTTATTTTCAACATTACTCTGTTGCAAAGGGCTTTTATAATGCTCGCTCAGATTATCTGCTGTAGAGAATCGCCTCCTGAGGTTTTAGGATTTGTCATCGTCGTTAACCAATTCGTCATTCCCTCCGCCAGCCCTTGAAAAACCAACGCCCACTTTTTTTATTGCACTGCTCGCCATGGGGTTGGGCAGCTTTGCGATTGGCGTGGGCGAATTTATTTCCATGGGACTTCTGCCTGAAATTTCCACATCGCTCGGGATTAGTATCCCGCAAGCCGGCCACACCATCAGTCTCTACGCATTGGGCGTGGTGATTGGTGCACCGGTGCTTGCGATGCTCAGCACCGGCCGGTCGCGCACGCGCATGCTGGTTGTACTCATGGGGCTATACGCTCTGGCTAATATCGCCAGCGCGCTGGCGCCCAACTACCACGCCATGTTGGCGCTGCGGCTAGTCAGCGGTTTACCCCATGGTACTTTTTTTGGCATTGCCTCGCTTGTGGCGGCCACACTTGCGCCCGCGCATATGCGCACCCGCGCGGTGGCTTATGTGATGTTGGGGCTCTCAATTGCGACACTCGCGGGTGTACCTATAGCAACCGCACTGGGGCAGTGGCTGGGTTGGCGCTCGGCATTTGAGCTGGTGGGGGTAATCGCACTGGCGTCAGCGGTGTGTATCCTGAAGTTTGTCCCCTACGAGCCGCCGCAATCAGGTGGGCGCGTCGCGCATGAATTGTCGATGTTTAGCAATCGTCAGGTGTGGATTACCCTGGGGATCGGCGCTATAGGTTCCGGCGGTTTATTCGCCATCTATTCCTATGTCAAACCCACGCTGATGAGCCTTGCAGGATTGACCGAAATGGGCGTGCCTTTTGTGTTGGCGCTGTTTGGTGCGGGCATGGTGACGGGTAATATTTTTGGCTCGCGTATGGCAGATCGGGATCTGCTCGGCACCATCAAGCGCTGCCTGATCTGGTCGATGATCGTCTGCGGCGTTTTCGCGTTGGTCGCGCCAATTCTCTGGCTCGCCTGTATCGCTGTATTTTGTGTGGGAACCGTGGTGGTGATAGGCCCTGCGGTGCAAATTCGCCTGATGGATGTGGCCGGTAAAGCACAGACCATGGCCGCCGCCATGAATCACTCGGCGTTTAATTTTGCCAACGCCGCCGGTGCCTTTTTTGGGGGTATGGTGATTGATGCGGGGTTTGGTTATGCCGCGACCGGTTGGGTGGGGGTGTTGTTATCGGCGGCTGGGTTGGCAATGTTTTACTGGATGGTAATTGATGCCAGACGATCTGCATCAAGCACCAAAAATACCTGACAGCTATCTCTTCTTTGCGTTCCTCGATCAATCCAGATAGCGCGATTACGGATTAACCGCGCTGTCTCTCGACAAGTTTACTTCGGCCCAAACACTGCCCCAATAATCTGGCTGCCGCGCCCCACCGGATCTTTGCGGATCAGTTGTTCCTCTACTGCGACCTGCTTAAACAGCCCGTTTAGTGCCTGATTCAATACATGCTGCTCCAGATCCAGATCGGGTTTATTAGCGATCGGCAGCATGTTGTAGGTGCTGAGCATCTGCTGGTACTGGTTGTAAAAGCCGATTTCTTGCAAGTTCTCTTTGATGATCGGCAGGTAGCGCTGGCGCAAGCTGGCCTCGGTCTGGCCGCGGAAATAATCGGTTGCCGCTGTGCTGTTGCCGCGCACAATTCCCAGCGCATCGGTAACGCTCATGTTGCGCACAGCATCGACAAATACGGCTTTCGCTTCTATTGCTGCTTTTTCCGCGCCCTGATTCATCAGGCTCTCAACTTGATCCATCTGACTACCTAGCCCTAGTTGGCGTAATTTGCTGGCAATTGGCTGAAGGTTCGCCGGTAATTCAATGCGATACAGCGGATTGTTGGCATAACCTCCATTGGCAGAGAGGCTGGTAGCAGCGCGATTACTACCCAGCTCCAGCGCTTCTTTAATGCCGCGCACCAGTTGCGCCTGATTGTTATAACCGGCGGCGCTAGCCACGTTAGCCCCGGTTTCCGCGATTTGAGGCAGGGTGGCGTTACAGGCCATCAGGCTCAGCGGCAGTGCCAGCAGACAGGTTTTTAGTACTAGCGGGTTGATGCATTTCATAAGCAAATCCTAGGGGTTTGGATGTTGAGTTGGCAGTAATTCAGTTAATTGGATTCGATGCTGGCTGCCATCTAATTGGTAACGCCAGCGCACATCCAGATCGAGTAATTTCATGCCGTAGATCCGCTCGGGTTCCGGCTGCTGGTATTGCGGGCGAGGGTCTTGTTGCAAAATTTGGGTGATCAATCCGGCAAGATCAGTGCCGGTCCGTTTCCAGTACTCGACGCATTGCGCCATAAGCCTAGCGGATATATCCACGGTGATAAGCTCAGGCGGCGCGGCGGCAAAGGTATTTTCCGCTTCCAATACACAGTCGGCGTAGGGCACATAAGGTTTGATATCGAGTACCGGTGTGCCCTCAAGCAAATCTACGCCGCTAATCTGCACCAGCAATTTTCCATCGCGTTCGATGATTCCGCGCAAACGCACCACCGATAGTCCGATCGGCGCCGGTCGGGTGGGCGAACGGGTCGCAAAAACCCCGAGAGTTTTGTTGCCACCCAAACGCGGCGGTTTGATTTTGGCTTTCCACTCCTCGCGCTTATTTTCATGCCTATTTAGATGCCTATTTGCATGGAATACAAACTGAATCCACAGATGCGTGCAGCCCTCCAAACCTTCGAAGGCGGCGCGATCATCATAGGGAGGCAAAAGCTCGATCTCGGCGCAGGCCAATGGCGCCAAACCCGGCTGGCGGGGGATACCAAATTTTTCCTTAAAACAGGAGTGCACTATGCCGATGGCGGGGAAATTGAAATCCATAAGATGTTACTGCGCAGGAAGAGTGTGGCAAGGCTAGGCAAAAGCGTGGCTCAGCTCAATCCTTTTTTACCCTGATTGATGGCACAATTGGGGGTGATAACTGTTACTATTTGCCGCTTGAAACCGATTACATTTGGTCGAGAAACCTCAATTCAATAATAATTGCCCATTATTCAGGAGCCACAATGACCCTTTCACTCTCCTTTTTTCGCGCAGCTGCAGCTGCATTAGTCGCGTGCGGACTGCTGCTGGGGTGCGATCAGCAGTCCTCATCGTCAAACGCCGTCTTTACTAGCGCTCCATCGGCGGATTTGCGCTACGCGCACAAACTCATCGATAAAAACGCCAGCGGTGAAACCCTCGCGCTTTACAACAATCTCGCTGGTTTACGTGGCAAACACATGCTGTTCGGTCACGAAGACAGCCTCGCCTATGGCGTTAACTGGGAGGGTGACCTGGACCGCTCCGACGTGCGCGATGTGACCGGTTCTAACCCCGCCGTATACGGTTGGGAGTTGGGCGGATTGGAGCTGGGGCATGAACAGAATCTGGATGGCGTCAACTTCAAGAAAATGCAGGAATGGATTAAAGCGGGTTACAGTCGTGGTGGAGTGATTACCATTAGCTGGCATATGTATAGCCCGGTATCGGGTGCAAATTCCTGGGATAAAACACCTACGGTACATGAGCTTGTCCCCGGTGGCGCCAAACACGAGGTATTTAAACGCTATCTCGACACTTTTGTTACCTTCAACGAAGGTTTGGCGGTCACAGACGCGGCAGGCAAGAAAAAATACATTCCCATTATTTTCCGTCCTTGGCACGAACACAACGGCGACTGGTTTTGGTGGGGCAAGGGTTACGTGAGCGAGCAGGAATACATCTCCCTGTGGCAGTTTACGGTTAAGTACCTGCGCGACGAAAAAGGCCTGCACAACCTTATCTATGCCTACTCACCCGACCGCAGTCGTATCGATTTGGCGCGTTTTGAGAGCGACTATTTCTATGGCTATCCGGGCGATGAATATGTCGATGTGATCGGCTTGGATAACTACTGGGATGTCGGTCATGACGCCAATACTGCCTCCGCTGATGAGCAAAAAGCCGGTTTTGTCGCCTCGCTTAAAGCCATCGTGAAGATCGCGCAAGTGCGCAACAAAATCGCTGCGCTGACGGAGACCGGCAACAACCGCTTAACCATCCCCAACTTCTGGACCGAGCGTATTCTCAACCCGATTCTGGCGGGTGAAGAGGCGCAGCAAATTACTTACATGATGGTCTGGCGCAATGCCAACACCGCGCGGGAAAAGACTGAGCAGTTCTTTGCTCCTTATCCAGGGCAGGCTACAGAGGAGGATTTTAAGGCCTTTTTTGCGCATCCATTTGTGCACTTTGAAAGCGAACTCCCCAATCTTTATCAGCAGTATTGAGGTCTACAGCTCTCTGTTGGTGGGAGGCTAGTTTTTAGGGAAAACGCGATTGCTAATTTTTATCAATAAAAACATGTCTCGCGCTGTCAATTTATAACTGTCGGCTAAATTGACATGTTTGTGTGATCGATTTGGCATTACTTGGCGTGAATTATTGATACCTAAAGGAAAAGTGAAAGAGGCACAAATTGTGCATCGTGTAGATTACATAAATACCACTACACTACTACTAAGGAAATTTTTATGAACTTTTATTCCAAACTGCTCGCTACCGCGGGTCTTGGCTTAAGTCTGAGCATGGGTTCGCTAACCGCGACAGCCGGATTGCTTGATTACAACCTGGTGCTGAACGGCAATCTTACCGGTGCTGTACACGTCGAGGGCATGACCTTCGTGGGCGGCAATCTGGTATCCACCCAGATGTCCGAATTCAATCACAAAGACTTCACCCCTGAAGGCTCCTTTGATGGTTTGGAAGTGGCTGGCAACGTCAGCGGCCAAATGAAAATCATGCATGGCGAGACTGCGGTCTACAACACTAAAGATGCTGGCGCTCAAATTGACTGTGTGGGCAGCGTTAACTGCACCACCGGTGGTGTGGATCTCTCAGCCAAAAAGACCGCGCTGAACAGTGAAATGAACGGTTTGTCTTCCAGCTATCAATCGCTGAGCGCAAACGCAGCAGCGGTTGTCAACGGCAACCAAGTGAAGCTCAAGTATCTCGGTACCGATGAGTTGGCTGTTTTTAATTTGAATGCCGCCGATATCTTCTTCCAAAACTCGGGAGTTGAGCTGGATTTGGGTTTTGCGACCAAGGCGATTATTAATGTGGCGGGCAACGTCAATGTGTCTAACACTAACCTGAACGGCAACTGGAACTTTTCCAACACGCTCTGGAACTTTTACACCGCCACTACCGTTGACTTTAACTCCATGGCAGTGAAAGGTTCAGTGCTGGCAGCGAATGCCAATGTTTTCAACTCTGGCGGTTTTGATGGATCGCTCTATGCCCAGTCATACACCAACACTAGCTTGCGTGAAATTCACGGCTTCTTCTGGACTCCACCAACCACCCAGACTGAAGTGCCAGAGCCATCGATTTTGGTATTGTTGCTGAGCGGATTGATGTTGATTGTAGTAGGGCGCTTGCGTCGTACCGAGTAAGGAGTTTGGCTGTCAGCAGCGAAAAAACCGGGCTTGCCCGGTTTTTTTTCGCCCTCAATTCCCCTTAAATGCACAGGCCTCAAACCGCAAAATGCGCTATCTGGGTTTCCAGATCTTTAGTTGTGTCATCCAGGCGCCTCGCTATCTGCTCGGATTTACGCGCATCCTGATTCAAGCTATCGATCAGGTTGACGACTTGAATGATATTTCTATTGATCTCTTCTGCGGTGTAACTCTGCTCCTCAGCCGCTGTAGCGATCTGCATATTCATTCCCAAAATCGCAGTGATGGATTGCGTGATCTGGTTGATCGATTGCCCCGCCTGACCGGCCATCTCCAGCGTAGCGCCAGTTTTGCCTTGGCTGGTTTTCATTGCAGTCATTGCGTTGGTCGCGCCGCGTTGTACGGCCTCAATAATCTGCTGGATTTCAGCGGTGGAATCTTGTGTGCGTTTGGCGAGTGAGCGCACCTCGTCGGCAACTACTGCAAAACCGCGACCCTGTTCACCGGCGCGCGCCGCTTCAATCGCCGCATTGAGCGCGAGCAAGTTAGTTTGTTCGGCTACATTTTTAATCACATCCAATACTCCGCCGATGCGATTGGTATCAGCTTCAAGCTGAGTCATGGCAGCGCCAACTCGATTGACCTCAGTGTTCAATTGGTTGATGGCATCGAGAGTGTTATCCATCATTTTTAAACCCTGATGGGCATTTTGATCGGCGCTCTGTGCTGCGTCGGCTGCGCCACCGGCGTTGCTTGCCACTTCCTGCACGGTCGCGGTCATTTCGGTGATGGCGGCAGAAACCTGATCGGTGGAGTGATGAGCTTGATCGGTGTAACGCGCGACTGCTGAAGCGCTCTGGCTGATCTGGCTCGACGCTTCGGCGAGCTTTTGCATCGAGTTTTGTACGGTAGTCACTACCTGCACAATGCTTTGTTGTACCTGATGGATGTTTCTGCCGAGTTTCCCCAGCTCACCCGCATCATTGAATTGCAATGTTTGGCGGAAATTGCCGCCTGCAAGCAATGCAAGATGGTCATTGATAGTCGACAAGGGAATGATAAGACTTTTGCGCAGGATGATCAGCACCATAAATACCACCAGAACGCCCCCTAACAAGATCAGTGCGCTTGCCCAAAAAGACACGCTTTTGCTGGCTATTAAATTGGTCGCTGTGTCCTCGGCGACGCGGGCGCTAATCAGCTGTGCCGATTCTTCCAGCAACTTACTCGGCTCCCGATCGATTCCGGCTACGGCTATGTCGCCCGCAGTGGGGTCAAAATTTGCTGCTGTAAATGCATCTAGCCCGATTTTATAGCGGCCAAAAGCGGTTTCATGGGCGAGCAAAAACGCCTCGACTTTGGAACGGCTATCGCCCGTGAGTTCGCCTTTTAGCGCTGTGCCTAGCTGTTGAATGTCGCGGTGCAGCGTTTCAAATTGTGTCCAATATTGCGTCAGCTTTTGCGGATCTTTGCCGCGCAGGAGGACATTTTTCCATTCCTGCACCTGGGTTTTGAATTGGTAGTTCATCTGGTTGATGCTGCGCTCTTGCGCGACCGAGCCTGCAATTAAGCGGTTGTAGTCGGAGATAGTGTCACTGAGCAGGGAGATGGCGATGCCGCTGATCATTACAAACAGGATAATGCCTGTGCCGACTGCAACCAGCAGGCGCCCTTGGATACTGGAAAAGGAGAGCATGATCGAAGGCCTTAAAAATGATGGAAGTCTTTCGAGTATAGGAGATAAAAGGCGACAGCGAGGGGTGGTGTGCTGTCGCTTTATCGGGGGAGTTTTAACGAGGATAGAGAGTTTTAACACCGTCTTTAGTGCCGAGCAGCAATACATCCGCGCCCTTGTTGGCAAACAGTCCGTTGGTGACGACGCCGGTGATTTGGTTGACTTGGGCTTCCAGCCCGACTGGGTCGATAATCTGTAGGTTGTACACATCCAGAATCACATTGCCGTTGTCGGTCACTACACCTTCACGGTACACGGGCGCGCCGCCCAATTTGACCAACTCGCGCGCGACATACGAGCGGGCCATGGGAATGACCTCGACTGGCAATGGGAAATTGCCCAGCACATCAACCCATTTACTTTCATCGGCAATGCACACAAATTCTTTGGAGATAGCACGAACAATCTTTTCCCGCGTCAAGGCCGCACCGCCGCCTTTGATCAAATGCAAATAGGCGTTGCTTTCGTCGGCGCCATCAACATAAACCACCAACTCACTGACCGCGTTACAGTCCAACACTTCGATCCCGAGTTTTTGCAAACGCGCCGCCGAGGCATCAGAGCTGGCCACAGCGCCGGCAAAACGATCACTAATCTCGCCCAGGTAATCGATAAAAAAATTCGCAGTGGAGCCAGTGCCGACACCGATAATCGAGTCGTTAAACAGTTTCGGTTTGATGTATTCAATCGCAGCGCGGGCAACGGCTTGTTTAAGTTGGTCTTGGGTCATGGTTTTCTCGCTGTGTGAGTAAACCCCTCCCCGGCCCTCCTCTTTAAAAGGGGAGGGGGAATTTGGCTCCTCCCCCTTATCAAGGGGGAGGTCTGGAGGGGGTTAAGCTCCTCTTGCCAAGTGGAAGCGGGTAACGGGGTGAAATGTGCGCGCATTATACGGTTTTTCGCCGTGCCAGCAGCGGCTAAATTGTTTACACTGCGGCACGTTTTCATTTTTCACCTCATCCGTCTATTCAATCGCGAACGCAAGAACTCCCATGCCTGAAACTTACATAAAACGTATTCTCAACGCCCGCATCTATGATCTTGCGGTCGAAACCCCGCTCGACGAAGCGCGCCTGCTCTCGGTGCGCACCGGCAATAAAGTCTTGCTCAAGCGCGAAGACTTGCAGCCAGTGTTCTCGTTCAAGTTACGCGGCGCTTACAACAAACTCTTGCAACTTACCGAAGAAGAGCGCAGCCGCGGCGTGATTTGCGCCTCGGCGGGCAACCACGCACAGGGTGTTGCGCTCGGCTCCCAGCATCTGGGTATCAAGGCGACTATTGTAATGCCGCGCACGACTCCCGCTATTAAAGTTGATGCAGTTCGTGCACGCGGTGCCAAAGTTGTACTGCATGGCGATAGTTATGATGAAGCTTCAGCGCATGCCAAAAAGCTCGTCGAAGAAAAGCAAATGACCTACATCCACCCGTTCGATGACCCGGATGTGATCGCGGGGCAGGGCACTATTGCGATGGAAATCCTGCGTCAGTACCCCGGTAAAATCGATGCGATCTTTATCGCGGTCGGCGGTGGCGGCTTGGCGGCAGGCATCGGCGCCTATGTGAAATACCTGCGTCCTGAAACCAAAATCATCGCGGTGGAAGCGGAAGATTCGGCGTGCTTAATGGCGGCGATGGAAAAGAAAAAACGCGTGATCCTGCCGCAAGTGGGCATCTTTGCCGATGGCATCGCCGTTGCGCAAATCGGTGAAGAAACCTTTCGTGTGCTGCGCAAGGTGGTCGATGAGTGCATGACTGTGAGCACCGATGAAATCTGCGCGGGTATCAAAGACATTTTTGAAGATACCCGTTCCATAGCCGAACCGGCGGGTGCTACCGGTGTCGCTGGCTTGAAAAAATACGTAGCCAAATACGGCATTACCGGCCAGACCCTGGTTGCCATCGACTGCGGTGCCAACATCAATTTTGATCGCCTGCGCTATATCAGCGAGCGCACCGAAATCGGCGAACAGCGCGAAGCGATTTTAGCGGTGACCATTCCCGAGCGCCCCGGTGCCTACAAAGAATTCTGTAAAGCACTGGGTAAACGCAACATCACTGAATTTAACTATCGCTACGCCGATGCCAAAAACGCCAAAATTTTTGTTGGTGTGCAAGTGGCTGCCGGTGGTAATGATCGCGCCGATTTGGTGAGGGAATTAAAAGCCCAAGGCTACGATCTGGTGGATATGACCGAGAATGAACTGGCGAAATTACATATCCGTCATTTGGTTGGTGGCCATGCACCGCAGATTACCGATGAAGTGTTGTATCGTTTTGAATTCCCCGAGCGGCCGGGTGCACTCATGACCTTTCTGACCAAAGTCGCCGGTCGCTGGAATATCTCGCTATTCCACTACCGCAACCACGGCGCGGCCTCCGCGCGGGTTTTGGTCGGTATGCAAGTACCGAAAAAAGAATACGCCGAGCTGAAAGTGTTTTTGAATGAGCTGAATTATCCCAATTGGGATGAAACCAAAAACGAAGCTTATAAGTTCTTTTTGGGTTGATCCCCAACCCGTTCCTCATCGCAATGGGCGCCCTGATTGTTTTCAGCAGGCGCCCTTTGTTTTTCTGTTGTGCGGTATTTCCCCAATCTCGGTCTACCATTAAACCATTCGTATGAAGGGTTAATTTATGTTCAGAAACTGGCATAACCGATTTTTTGGTGTAATCTGGACAACGTTGTCAGAAATATTCAGTGCCATCGCGGTTAACCCCATAAAACTAAAAGTGCCCTCTCAATCAACTTAAAGGCTGGAGCATCCATAATGAAATCTGCAGGTCAACATATAGTCGCGCGCGTGGGCGTATTGGCGCTCGCGCTGCTGCTTGCCCAAGGCGTCTTCGCCGCTAACCTTAGCCAGGCACAACTCAGTGAGTTTGCGGGCAAAGCCCAGCTGCGCTTTGCGGTGGTGAACAATCTGGCGGCCAAGCCGCAAGCACAATTGACGCTGACCAATGACTCTGGCACCGCCTTGCCTGCGGGCGAAGGTGAGTGGCGAATCTATTTCCATTCCGTGCGCAGACTGGATGCAACCCAAGTGGATGGACTGAGCCTGCGCCATGTGCAAGGTGATTTACACGAGCTTGCGCCGACTGCAGGTTTTAAAGGTCTTGCGGCAGGCGCGAGTGTTCTGGTGCCCTACACTGCAAGCGCTCATATGGTGAGTTATACCGATTTCATGCCGCGCGCGTTTATCGCCCAAAAGGGCTTAAATCCGGTGGTGATTGCCAATACCGATACTGAAAATCTGCAGGCGTTTGTCGAGCCTATTGCGACACCGGAACAGCAGCAACGCTTTTCACCCGACCTCTATCCCATCGCCACTGCGGCAACCCGTTATCAAGATAATCTTGCTGTCAATCAAGCCACCGCCAAGCTCGATACCAGCCCCAAAATAATCCCCACACCGTTGGATGTGAAATATCGCAAAGGCATAGCGACGCTCGATAGCAGCTGGCAAATTCGCTATGCCGGCCGTCTGACCGGCGAAGCAACCTACTTCGCTGCGCAATTGAAATCGGCAGGTGTAACACTTGAGTCGGCTGCTGATCACGTCGCTGCAACAGGCAAAGTGATTGAGTTAAAAGTGGATGGATCGAATGCAAAAGCAGAGGCCTACACACTCAATATTACGGCTGACAAAATTACTATCGTAGGTAGCGATAACGCCGGCGCTTTCTACGGCATTCAGAGCGTGTTGAGTTTGTTGCCCGCGCAAGCAGCGAGCAGCTACGCGCTACCGCAACTGAGCGCGAGCGATGCACCGCGTTACCGCTGGCGCGGCATGATGTATGACATGGGGCGCAATTTTCATGGCAAAGAGGTGACTCTGCGTCTGATTGAACAGATGGCGCGTTACAAACTTAACAAATTGCATCTGCATTTAACGGAAGATGAAGGCTGGCGTTTGGAGATTCCCGGTTTGCCCGAGTTGACTGAGGTAGGTGGTAGCCGCTGTTTTGATTTAAGCGAACAAAGCTGTTTGCTCACGCAATTAGGTACTGGCCCGCACAAATCCGGATCAGGCAATGGCTATTATTCCACCGACGATTTTATCGAAATTTTAAAATTCGCCAGCGCCCGTCATATCGAAGTGGTGCCTGAAATCGATATGCCCGGCCACGCGCGCGCCGCCGTGAAGTCCATGGAAGCGCGGTACAAAAAATTGCTGAAAGCCGGTAAAAAAGCCGAAGCCGAGCAGTATTTGTTATCTGATCCGTTGGATAAATCTGAATACATGACCGTGCAAAATTACACTGACAATTCCATCAACGTCTGCTTGCCTTCCACTTATGCGTTTGTCGATAAAGTGGTTTACGAACTGCAGCAGATGTATCGCAAAGCCGGAGCCAGGCTGGTTACCTTTCATATGGGCGGCGATGAAACAGGTGCAGGTTCCTGGACGGCATCGCCCGCGTGTAACGCGCTTTTTGCCAAAGGCGAGCAAGGCGTTGCTGGCCCTGCCGATTTGAAGCCTTACTTTGTGAGCAAAGTATCGGCGATCACTTCCGCGCGCGGTTTGGATTTATCCGGTTGGGAAGATGGGTTGATGTATGACCCGGTCAACACCTTTAATCGCAGCCAATTTGCCAACGAGCATGTGTTGGTAAATGCCTGGGATAATATTTGGGAGTGGGGTGTTGCTGACCGCGCTTATCGCTTGGCGAATGCCGGTTATGAGCCGATTTTATCGCCTGCAACCCATTTGTATTTCGATCATCCGCACGAAGCCAATCCGGAAGAGCGCGGTTACTACTGGGCCGCGCGTTACACCGATGCAGCCAAAGTATTTGGTTTTATGCCAGATAATCTCTATGCCAATGCGGATAAAACCCGCAACGGCGCACCGATTGAAAATCTGGAAGCGCTGGTAGGTCGCGCCATGCCAGCGCTGGAAAAGCCGGAGAATTTACGCGGTATGCAGGGGCAAGTCTGGAGCGAAACAATCCGTACTGGAGCACAGATGGAGCAGATGATTTACCCGCGTCTTCTTACACTCGCCGAGCGTGCCTGGCACAAAGCGGCATGGGAAGGCGATAAGCCAAATACTGCTGCACGCAGTGCGGATTGGGCTGCATTTGCACTGCAATTAAGCGCAAAAGAGCTGCCGAAGTTGGCGGCGTTGGGCGGTGATTTCTATCTGCCACCACCTGGAGCGGTAGTTGAAAATGGCAAGCTTCGTGCGAATTCATCGTTGCCCGGCTTGACGATTGAATTTAGTGTCGACAAAGGTACAAGTTGGAATACTTATGCTGACGAGCAAGCGGTGAGCGCATCTTCTGTGCTGCTACGCACCCGTCTCGGTGAGGCGACTAGCCGTGTAACAGCGACCGCAAACTAACAACCGCTATTTAAAAAGCCTGCGCAAGGATGCGCAACTACTACACTGTCTCCGGTCCCCTCTCACTAAAACCCCTATATTTCCCGTCTTTTTTACCGCGCGTAATTAAAAATTGTGAAAAAACCCGATAAAAACGCATGATTTGTGCGATTTCGTACAGATATTGGTAATTTTATTGATAACTCGTGTTTCATTATTAGCATTCCTTGCCTATTATTTGGTCATGCCACAGCCTCGGGCTGTTTTGTGGTTGATGTAAGGGCTGTTGTTTTTTTCAAAAATAATATTGCACAAGGTTACAACCATGAAAGTCGATGTTCTCTCCGTAGTGATTTTTTTGTTTTGCTTGGGAGTTTGTGTAACCCTGTTGGATCTAGGCGCGTTAGTGTCATTTGCAGAGGCAGCAGTAGAATCTACCTCTGAATGAGTAACAGGTGAGTAAACGGAATTTTTGACAATGACTCCCGCTTCGGCGGGAGTTGTTTTTTGTGCGGTCCGGTTTGTGAAATGGGGAGCGTGAAATAAAGCATGTGAGCTTGAACGAGGGGGGATTTATCGGTGCGACTCAAGTTCAAGTCAGAATAATTTCTTTATCGGTGGCAATCGCAAAAAGAGGGATATCCCAACTTGCTGTAGTGAGTGAATCTACTTCCTGACACGCATGTGCCAAACCGACGAGCACAGGTTTTCCTGCGGATGTTTTACTTCCTATTGGCGACTTCTGTTTAAAAGCGAAAGTCGCATCGTAAAAACCGCCGCCCATTCCTAATCGAGCTCCCGCCCGATCAAACCCCACCAGCGGCATCAATACTACATCTAACAACTGTGCCGACATCCTGTGCTGCGATCGGAAGTCCGGTTCAGGGATACCAAAGCGATTTTTGGTTAGTAAGGCATCAGATGTGTATTCAACAAACCATAAATCCTGGCGTTTATCTGGGCGAAGTACCGGCAAAAAACAGTGTTTTTCCATTTTCCATAACTGTCGCGCAATCGGCTCCGGATCTATCTCGCCATCATTCGCCATATACAAAGCCACATTGCGCGCGCGCATAAATTGCGGCAGCTTCATCAAATGACGTAATAGGAAAATCGATGCCTGCGTCTGTTGGGTCGGATTAAGGGCACGGCGGCGCGCACGCAATTCACTGCGCAGCTGTTTTTTTGCCAGTGCGAGGTCATTCAGAGGTGTGTTAGTTAATTGGGAATCAAACGAATCGGCCATAAATAGCCTTAAAGAAGATATACACGAAGAGAGTTAAGAGACCCCGAAATGCCGCAACCAAGCTGGCCTTGAACCCATAGGTTCAAGGAGGTAGCACCTGTGGTTTTTAAGGCTTTCCGTCAAGCGGACATGCACACCAAACACAACGAGACACCACCAGTTTTGTGGAAATCGGCTCAAGGACTTGTCGGTTTGCAAACATTCCAGGGCGTGGCGCCAGTATAACCCAAGGTTACTGGCCTTCCGCAAATGAATTTATGCTTCGCTTAGTTAACCGGTTAGCTGTTAATCGTCTTAAACGGGGCTGGTAAAAAAGCGCTAGATAAGCTTGTGATTACTTTTGACCCAAATTGCTTCTCAATCAAGCCGTGCGATTAACCCAGCTTGGATAGGGTACGATCCAGCTTTTCATTCAAACGCAATAAATCGCTCTGATTGGCGGATCCGCCAGCATTTACTGCCGCATTTTTGGATTGCAATAGTTCGTGGCTGAGATTGAGTGCGGCCATAACGGCGATGCGCTCAAGGCCGATCACGGCACCTGTGCCACGAATCGCTTTCATGCGCTCATCGAGCAATTGCGCCGACTCCACCAGTGCCTGACGCTCTTCGCGCGGGCAAGCGACTTGATATTCTTTATCGAGGAT
>CAZCJR010000113.1:0-15622 GCA_964499225.1 uncultured Cellvibrionaceae bacterium
CGCTGCCGCTGGTGATTCCCATGATGGTGGCGCTGGGGGGTATCCATTTAGCAATCCCGGGTTGGGTCCAGTGGGCATTGGCAACACCGGTTCAGTTCTGGTTGGGTGCGCGCTTCTATCGGGCCGGATGGAAAGCCCTGAAAGCCGGTACCGGCAATATGGATCTGCTGGTGGCGTTAGGAACCAGCGCTGGGTACGGGTTGAGCGTTTATCAATTATTTTCACCCCATGCAGGCCATGGTGGCAGCCACTTTTATTTCGAGGCCTCAGCGGTCGTGATCACGCTGGTGTTATTGGGGAAATGGCTTGAAAGCCGGGCCAAGCATCAAACCGCAACTGCCATTCGCGCGCTGCAAGCCCTGCAACCGGCAACGGCCTGGGTACGCCGGGGTGAGCAGGATATCGAAACGCCTATTGAGCAAGTGAAGCCTGGAGACCATGTCGTCGTAAAACCTGGTGAACGTGTACCGGTTGACGGGGTTGTTGTGGAAGGGCAAAGCCACATGGACGAATCCATGATCACCGGCGAGAGCCTGCCGGTGACTAAACAGATAGCAGACTCTGTCACCAGCGGCGCAATCAATGCGGAAGGGTTGGTGGTGGTTGAGACACAGGCTGTGGGTGCAGAAACCACCTTGGCCAACATTATCCGATTGGTTGAAAACGCACAGGCCGCCAAGGCACCCATCCAGCGGTTAGTCGATAAAGTCAGCGCCGTGTTTGTTCCCGTCGTGATTGGCATCGCATTTTTCACAGTGGTCGGTTGGTGGTGGTACAGCGGCGATGTCCAACAAGCGATCATCAACGCCGTGGCAGTCCTGGTTATTGCCTGTCCCTGTGCGCTTGGCCTTGCGACACCAACTGCCATTATTGCGGGCACAGGTGTGGCGGCGCAGCACGGTATTTTGATTAAGGATGCCGAAGCGCTGGAAATCGCCCATCGGGTCAGCACGGTGGTGTTCGACAAAACCGGCACCCTAACCTTGGGCAAACCGCGCCTCATTGCATATGAAGCCGTTGACCATAACCACCCTGCATTACTGCGTTTATCAGCGGCGCTCCAGCGCGGTAGTGACCACCCATTGGCACAAGCGGCTACTACCGCTGCTCAGGAGCAACAGATGGACGTACCGACGGCTACTAATCACACAGCACTTGCCGGGCGTGGGGTTGCCGCAGCTGTTGGGGGAGAGTTACTAAACCTTGGCAATACTCGCTTGATGAATGAACTAGCGGTGGATCTGTCACCCTTGAAAGCCCGGGCGGACCTACTCGAAGCTGAGGGCAATACTATTTCCTGGCTGGCACGTGTGGGCGACACCAGCCAGCTCATCGGTTTACTGGCATTCGGTGATCAGCTCAAACCGGAAGCACACTCGGCAATAGCCAGCCTCACCCGTCTGGGCATTAATGCCGTCATGATTACCGGTGATAACCAGGGCAGCGCCAAAGCGGTCGCAACGGCATTGGGTATTCGGGATTATTTCGCGAATGTATTACCCGCTGATAAGGCGGCGGCTGTGGGTCGGTTAAAACAGCAGGACGCCGTAGTGGCCATGGTGGGTGACGGTATTAACGATGCACCCGCGTTAGCGGCGGCGGATGTAGGGATCGCCATGGCCAGTGGTTCTGACGTGGCCATGCATACCGCAGGAATTACCCTGATGCAAAATAATCCGGAGCGTGTAGTCGATGCTATCGATATCTCGCGCCGCACCTACGCGAAAATCCGGCAGAACCTGTTTTGGGCATTTATTTACAATTTGGTAGGAATTCCGCTGGCGGCATTGGGCTTGTTAAGTCCGGTCATCGCAGGCGCCGCCATGGCCTTTAGCAGTGTCAGTGTTGTCAGTAACGCGCTGTTGCTAAAACGCTGGAAGCCGGGTTCAACCGTAAAAAAACAGCATCCACCACGCTGAGGTAGCAAGTATGAATATTGGAGAAGCGGCGAAAGCCACGGGTGTGACGGCAAAAATGATCCGGCATTACGAAGCGATTGGGCTCATCGCCCAATCACACCGCACGGATGCTGGTTATCGACAATATACGCAAGCAGAACTACACAATTTGCGCTTTATCAAAAGCTCACGGTCACTGGGTTTTTCGCTCGATGACATCAAGCAGCTCTTGTCGCTTTGGCAAGATAAGCAGCGCGCCAGTGCAGACGTGAAAGTGTTGGCTCAACATCATCTCGACGCGCTCAATACCAAAATAATCGAGCTGACGCAGATGCGGGATGTCATTCAGGGGCTGGTCGCTCATTGTCACGGTAATGAGCGCCCGGACTGTCCAATTATCGCTGGTATTGCGCAATCGCCTTAGATGGGGGCGACCTTGTTCGTCATCCTTCAAGGCTACGAGCGTTATCCACCTTCGTGAGTGCCTGTAAAATCCCGCAGTCTTTAACGGCCCGATTGTCATTGCATTGGGTACGCAGACCCACGAGCTGTGCCCGTAACGCGGTGAGTTCGGCAATGCGCGCATCGACTTCCTGTACATGCGTATCGACGATATGGTTGATCTCTTCACACGCTTTCTCAGGCGTTGCCTGATACCTTATTAATTCACGTATTTCACCGAGCGTGAGTCCCAGATTCCGGCACTGTTTGATAAATCCCAACTGCCGCAATGAATCCGTATCGTACAGTCGATAGTTACCTTCCGTTCGTTGCGGAACTGAGACCAATCCTTCCTGCTCATAAAATCGGATCGTTTGGACAGGCACGCCCGTCTGTTTTGCCAGGGTACCAATTTTCATGTGAATACCTCGCTTGACTCTCTAGTAGCTATAGAGTTTATAGTCCAGCTATCGAATTTAACACAGACGAGGACATGGTTATGAGTGATTGCGGCTGTGAAGTGGATTTGAAGGACGGTGAGCAAAAGACCGTCTTGTATTGGTTGTTGGGAATTAACGCCGCCATGTTTGCATTGGAACTGGGGGTTGGCTGGTTTGCCCAGTCCACCGGCTTGATTGCCGATTCTCTTGATATGTTGGCCGATGCGATTGTCTATGGCATCGGTCTGTATGCGGTGGGCCGAGCCATAACTGCCAAAGCGAGAGCCGCGCTGGTCAGTGGCTATTTTCAATTGTTGCTGGCCGTGCTCATCCTGATCGACATTATCCGGCGTGTCGCCTTTGGTAGTGAACCCGCTTCCCAACTCATGATAGGCATGGGTTTGCTGGCTCTAGCCGCGAATATCACGTGCCTATTGTTGATCCAGAAACACCGACATGGCGATGTGAATATGCGGGCCAGTTGGATCTTTTCTACCAACGACGTTCTGGCAAACCTGGGTGTAATCTTAAGCGGAGCACTTGTAGCATGGGTTAGCTCCCGGTGGCCGGACATTATCATTGGTAGTTTGATCGTCATGCTCATCCTGCGCGGAGTCTGGATGATTCTCACGGATGCGAAACGCGAGTTACGGGAGCACGAGGCGCCACCGCCTGCACCCTGCTGCGATAAGCCGTGCCAGTCTTCGCAAAATACCCGTCAGAGTGACCGGGGTGAATGATTTACTGTTAAGCTTTTGTTGTGAGGGCGGAAGTGTTCCTTCCGCATGACCAGGATGCCAATGCTGTGAAACCCGTGTTACGTTATCGATCATATGCTTTTATATCGTTGCTCCTCTGGCTCGTTATGAGCTGGAGCGGTGTGCATGGGCATTTTTGTTTCGATGGCAAGGAACCTCCAATATCCTTGCACGTTGATATGTTGGAAGGACACGCCGTTCATGAGGACGGGGAAGCCCATCAAGATATCGATATCGAGCAGCCCCAATCGATACTTGTCAAAACCTTTAAACTTGATCTTTTCCTACCTGTCTTTTTGGCAGTGATTATTGTTCTGCGGGAACGCGGAACAACCTTTACGATTCAATCCATTCCCTCCCTACGCACACGGCACATTGTCGGTGTGCTGCCTCTACTCCGTGCTCCGCCTGCCATTCCAGCCTAACCCACTTTTGTCGCCCTGATAACGGGCTCCAAGGATCTGACCATATCGCCGTCGGATCCATGATATTGGCTGGAGTAGTTACCATGCATTTTTTTGAAAAAGTGATCGCGGGTTCAGCGATTGCAGTGCTATGCCATGTCCCGGCCGGACTGGCAACGCCAACGACACCACTCCGACTGGACGATGCCATTCGCGCGACAGTCGAACACAATCCGCAATTATCTGCCTACCGTTTCAAAACTGACGCGTTAGCGGGAGAGCAACAAACCGCTGGGCTACGACCGGAATATCGTGTCGGCGCTGAGCTTGAAAACGTCGCAGGTTCTGGCGAATTGAGCGGGATCGATGCGGCAGAACTCACCATCGCGGTGTCGTCCGTGATTGAACTGGGCGCTAAACGCGATGTGCGGTTAGGCCTTGTTACCGCCCGCCAACAACAATTGCAAACCGAGCAACGGGTTCTGACACTCGACGTATTGTCGGGAGTAACACGTCAATTTCTTGCCCTGGTAGCGGCGCAGGAACAGCTTGCGTTACATATTGAAGCGGACCGCATTGCGCGAGACATGCTCACATCCATGCGGCGACAGGTTCAGGCAGGTCGATTAGCCGAGACTGAAGTATTACGCGCGCAAGCTGGTCTCGCCCGTACGAACATCGCGTTACGGCAGGCCGAACAGGCTGTACGACGCGAACGCCTGTTGTTATCCGCGTATTGGGCAGATTCCACGCCGGACTTCCAAACGGTACAAGGCGATTTGTACGCATCATCTCCATCTTTGCCTTTGTCTGAGCTCCAATCCCGATTAGCGAATAACCCGGATCTTTTATTGCTCGCGAGCGAGATCGATGTGCTTAGCGCGCAGTTGCGCGAAGCCCGTTCAAATCGCCGTGGTGATATTGAATGGAGCGCCGGGGTACGCAGGTTTGAGGACAGCGGCGATTCCGCAGCAGTGGTTGGTTTGAGTGTACCGCTTGGCTCGGGACAGCGCGCCTCGGGGGCAGTTGCTACTGCGACGGCCCAACAGGCAGGAGCCCAACAAGCTCACGATAGTGCCCGCGTCCGTCTGGAGGCTGAGTTAGCCGGTCTTGTGGATGAGCAACAACAGGCTAGTAGTGAACTCGGCATTTTGCGCAATGAAGTGATTCCGGTGTTGCGTCGCGCACTCAAGGGTACGGCGGACGGTTTTGAACTGGGCCGTTACAGCTACCTTGAACTGACCCTCGCCCAAAGCGAATTACTCGATGCGCAACTGGCCGTTATTGATGCGGCCGAACGCGTGCAGCAAACCCGTATCGAATTGGAACGGCTCACCGGCGTCGCCCTGAATGATAAAAACAATGAGGTTACTCAATGAAAACACGTAAGCAAAAGAAGCTGAATCCTGCGCTCGCTGTCGGATTTATCCTCGCCGTACTGGTCGCCATGTTTGTAACCGACATCTACTTGGCCAATGCGGCCGATGATGACAAACACGCTGCGCCTGACACCAAGACAACCCAGAAGACAGCCAAACCTGCCAAGCATGAGCATGATGAAGATGCTCATGAACATGGTGAAGATGAGAAAGAACATGCAGACGGTGATAAGCACGAGCACGGTGAAGAGGAACATGGCGAAGAGGAGCACGGCGAAGAAGGCAAACTCACGTTGTCGAGCGAGCAGTTGCGCAACGCCGGTATCGAACTCGCTGAAGCGGGTCCAG
Source organism: uncultured Cellvibrionaceae bacterium (assembly GCA_964499225.1). Taxonomy (GTDB): domain Bacteria; phylum Pseudomonadota; class Gammaproteobacteria; order Pseudomonadales; family Cellvibrionaceae; genus Cellvibrio. The sequence goes on from CAZCJR010000113.1 coordinate 5,669, forward strand.
TTGCTATCAGGGAAACGCTGCCGCTCTACGGCGTTATTTCGCCAAGTGCTGAAGGCGTGCAGCAGGTAAACGCACGTTTCCCCGGCGTTATACGCCAATTGGCTCGCAAGCAAGGTGATCGGGTCGCCGCTGGTGATGTCCTGGCAACCATTGAAAGCAACGAAAGCCTCAAGCTGTATTCGGTGACCGCAACGATTGGTGGTGTTATCACGGAGCGTCAGGGCGCTGTGGGCCAACAAACGTCTGATGCACCCCTTTTCACCATCACCGACTCTTCCACTGTGTGGGTGGACCTGGCTTTATTTCCCCGCGATATCGCCCAGGTTAAATCGGGCCAATCGGTCCGGGTAACGCAACCGCAGCGTGGCATCTCCGGGGAAGGATCAGTGATCTACGTCGGCGCTCACGCTAATCCGTTAAATCAATCGACAACAGTGCGAGTATCTCTTGATAACGCAGATGGTCAGTGGTTCGCCGGTCATTTTGTCAGTGCTGAAGTAACGCTTGCAGAGGCGGGAGCCGCTGTCGCGGTGCGCAATGAAGCATTGCAGACACTTGATGGGGAAACCGTGGTGTTTGTCCAACAAGCGAAGGAATTTGGGCCGCGACCGGTCCAGACCGGACGCACTGACAGTGTCCATACCGAGATCGTTTCCGGATTAGCGGTGGGTGATGTATATGCCACCAAAAACAGTTTCATCCTCAAGGCGGATCTGCGCAAGGAGAGCGAAGATGAACACTAAACGACGTTGCAGCTTCCGTCGGACATCTTGTTGTCGATTGTGGGGACACTGCCATGGTTGATGCCTTGATCCAATTTTCCATCGCGCGTCGATGGCTTGTAATCTTTTTAGTCGGTGCCTTTGCCGCAGCTGGCATCTGGAATTACAACCGCCTGCCGATTGATGCAGTTCCAGATATTACGAATGTGCAAGTCCAGATCAATACCCAGGCGCCGGGCTATTCCCCGCTTGAAGTTGAGCAACGTATTACCTATCTGGTTGAGGTCGCGATTGCAGGCCTGCCACATGTCGAAAGCACCCGGTCCTTATCACGCTATGCCTTGTCTCAGGTAACAGTGGTATTTGAGGATGGGACCGACATTTACTTTGCGCGCAATATTCTCAATGAGCGTTTGCAGCAAGCCAAAAGTCAGCTGCCGGATGGCATCGAGCCTGAAATGGGACCGGTGGCGACTGGCCTCGGGGAAATCTTCCATTATTCGGTGCACGCCGATCCCAACTCGCGTCAGCCGAATGGGGAACCGTACGATGCGATGGCGTTGCGCACCTTGCAGGATTGGATAATACGAGCTCAATTGCGTCTGGTTCCTGGCGTCACAGAAGTGAACACGATTGGTGGATTTGAGAAGCAAATTCATGTCACGCCAGATCCGGGGCTGATGTTGGCTTACGGCATTGTGTTCGATGACCTGGTTGAGGCGCTGGAGAAAAACAATACCAATATCGGGGCGGGCTACATCGAGAAAAACGGTGAGCAGTACCTGATCCGCGCGCCTGGGCAGCTCTCTGATATGGCGGCCATCAAAAAAGTCATCGTTGTCCGACGGGACGGTACACCCATCACCATTGGCGATGTTGCAACCATAGGGCTTGGTAAGGAACTGCGCACGGGGGCAGCTACCCGCGATGGCGAAGAAACGGTGCTGGGTACTGCGGTGATGTTGGTGGGTGAAAACAGCCGGACGGTGTCGCACGCTGTTGCCGCCAAGCTTGAGGAAATCAACCGCACCTTACCCAAAGGTGTTACGGCTGATGCGGTATATGACCGTACCTCACTCGTCGAAAAGACCATTTCTACGGTGCAGAAAAATCTTCTGGAAGGCGCGATCCTGGTGGTCGTTGTGTTGCTGGTGATGCTTGGGAATGTTCGCGCTGCGCTGCTAACGGCCTTGGTCATCCCCCTGTCGATGTTGATGTTAATGACCGGCATGGTGCAAACCAAAGTCAGCGCGAACCTCATGAGCTTAGGGGCACTGGATTTTGGTTTGATCGTTGACGGCGCTGTGATCATTGTCGAAAACTGCTTATTGCGACTCGCACAACGACAGCATGCGGTGAACCGTCTCCTCAACCTGGAAGAACGGTTGGAGACTGTGTTTCGCGCAACCCGTGAAGTATTTACGCCCAGTTTAATCAGTGTGCTGGTGGTTATTCTGGTGAACATTCCTATCCTCGCGCTCACAGGCGTAGAGGGGAAAATGTTCATACCCATGGCGTTTACGGTGATCATGGCGTTGCTGGCCGCGCTAATTCTATCCCTGACGTTCGTACCAGCCGCACTTGCACTGTGTATGACGGGCAGGATTGAAGAAAAAGAAAATAGGATTATTGCCAAATCCAAAGCGGCCTACGTCCCGACCCTCGATTTTGCGCTTAAGCGCCGCGTGCCGATCCTCGTAGGTGCCATCGTATTTGTCATTGGGTCGGGCTTTTTAGCCTCGCGAATGGGGACCGAATTCACCCCAAATTTGGACGAAGGCGATATCGCGGTGCAGGCCATACGTATTCCAGGCACGAGCCTTACCCAATCCCTTGATATGCAATTCCAGGTTGAAAAGGCCCTGATGGCGATGCCCGAGATTAAAACGGTCTTCTCTCGTGTGGGTACAGCCGAAGTAGCAAGTGATCCAATGGGGCCCAATATTTCAGATGGTTACGTTATGTTGAAAGACCGGAAGGACTGGCCGGATCCCGACATAACCAAAGAAGATATTCTCGAAGCTATCGAAGAGACACTGGAGAAGGTGCCGGGTAATGGCTACGAAGTGAGCCAACCTATCCAGATGCGGGTGAACGAATTAATTTCCGGTGTGCGGTCTGATCTGGGCGTGAAAGTGTATGGCGACGATCTGGAACAGCTTCGTGCTGCCGGGAACAAAATTACCGCAGTGCTCAATGGTATCGATGGCGCGGACGATGTGAATATGGAGCAAGCAGAGGGGCTACCCATGCTGTCCATCGATGCTGATCGAGACCTGTTACTGCGTTATGGCATCAATATGGCGGATTTGCAGGATACGGTGGCAGCGGCGACCGGTGGCGAAGAAGCTGGTCAAATCTTTGAAGGCGACCAGCGTTTTGCCATCGTCGTAAGATTGCCAGAAAAGCAGCGCAATGACCTTACCGCCTTATCTTACCTTCCGATCCCTTTACCAGATGGCGGGTATGTCCCTTTGGGGGAAGTAGCCAAACTCAATCTCGCACCTGGCGCTAACCAAATCAGCCGTGAAAATGGCAAACGCCGGCTGGTTGTCACTGCTAATGTGAGCGGCCGCGATCTTGGGGGATTTGTAGCGGAAGTGCAGGAGAAGATTGAGCAACAGGTGAAACTGCCACCGGGCTATTGGCTGGATTATGGTGGGACCTTTGAGCAATTGCAGTCGGCATCCAAACGCCTGACCTTGCTCGTGCCATTAACGTTGCTGATGATTTTTGCGCTCCTGATGATGACCTTCGGATCCGCCAAAGACGCCCTGCTGGTATTCAGTGGTGTGCCCCTGGCATTGACGGGCGGCGTTATCTTCCTGTGGTTGCGAGACATCCCGTTATCCATTACAGCCGGAGTTGGTTTTATCACCCTCTCGGGTGTCGCGGTATTAACCGGGGTGATGATGGTGTCGGCGTTTCGCGATAGCCTGAAAGAAGGCTTGCCGCTTGAGGCCGCTATCCGTGAAGGAGCGATGTTGCGCCTGAGGCCCATTCTGATGGTGGCATTGGTGGCAGCATTGGGATTTCTCCCGATGGCCCTCAATACCGGCACCGGTGCCGAGGTTCAGCGTCCGCTTGCAACGGTCGTTATTGGTGGGATTCTGTCATCCACGATACTGACTCTTTTGGTATTGCCGGGCTTATACCGTATGGCTTACCGCGAACAGCAAAAAGGTCGTTAACCAGAACGGTCGCCTGCACTGTGCGGGTGACCGTTTTATTCCGGCGCACCGAAAACCAAAAGTGCACCTACGCCAGGAGACTGGAATTATGAAACCCATTACCGCGTTTTTTAATCACGTCCGGCTAGCATTCATTCTGCCTCGGACATTTATTGCATTTTTCTTTGCTGTATTACTCAACGCATGCCAAACAGCCGCACCTGATACATCTGGGGTAGCGTTCGACGATAACGCGCTTCGTCACCATAATCTTGAATTGAGTAACGCAACCGCTAACTTTAACGACGGCGCGCTGACATTAAGCAGTGGCGTCTGGCCAACACAAAAAAGACCGCATATCGCCTGCGGACAATTGCAGCTTCAGATATTCGATACGCAAGGTGTTTTGTTAAAAACCGTGAACGCCGATTACTCACCCTGCCACTTGCACTACCAACCGAATACCCGGCGTATGGGGCATTTTTCAGTAGTGGTGAACGACATGCATCAACAGCCATTGATCATCAGAACGAGCTATAAAAAGAAGCCGAATGAAGCTCATTGATGATCACAATATTTACGATGTTTTCTGTGAATTTGCTCTAATCAAAAATGAATCGCAGATGCCCCAAATTTTAATGTAAAGAAAAGGGAACGCTATGAAACATATACATAACTACGATGCACAGGGAAAGCAGCTGTGCTGTACAGAAGAAGAAAAAATAAATTATCAAACTGATGCGCTGATAAAAAACAAACCTGTAAAAGATACTTGCTGCGCAACTGACGATCACGACCAGCACACCGACGATGATGGACATGACCATGCCGTTAGCAGTGACAATAACGTCAAATTATTTTTGCCCGCCGCCGTCAGTTTCATTGCGTTGCTCACAGCACTCATTCTGGATAATTACTTCCCTCAACCTTGGTTTACTGGCTGGGTACGCATTGCCTGGTACGTTGCAGCCTATTTACCGGTTGGCCTGCCGGTGTTGAAAGAAGCCGTTGAGAGCATCACTAAGGGTGAAGTGTTTTCTGAATTTTTATTGATGAGCATTGCTACCATCGGCGCCTTTGCTATTGGCGAATATCCGGAAGGTGTTGCCGTGATGTTGTTTTATTCTGTCGGTGAAGTGTTCCAGACCCTCGCCGTGAAAAGAGCAAAAACCAATATTAAAACTCTGCTCGATCAACGCCCCGACGAAGTAACCGTGTTGCGAAATAATCAAGCGATGACCCTGAAGGCAGAGACTGTCAGCATTGGCGATATTATCCAACTCAAAGCAGGTGAGAAATTAGGATTGGATGGTGAACTCCTATCCGAAACCGCCTCATTTAATACCGCCGCACTGACCGGCGAGAGCAAGCCTGATACAAAAAGCAAAGGTGATAGTGTTTTAGCAGGCATGATTAATCTCAATGCCGTGTCACAAGTAAAAGTGACCACTGCCTATACCGACAGCAAACTGTCCCGAATTTTAGAATTAGTGCAGAACGCTTCTGCACAAAAAGCACCTACCGAATTATTTATCCGAAAATTCGCCAAAATATACACACCTATTGTGGTTGCTTTGGCCGTTGCGATTTGTGTGGTCCCATACGTATTTGTGGAGACTTATGTATTCAGTGAGTGGTTGTACCGTGCGTTGATTTTCCTGGTGATCTCCTGTCCCTGTGCATTGGTCATTAGTATTCCACTTGGCTATTTCGGCGGCATAGGCGCAGCCAGTCGAAACGGTATTTTATTCAAAGGCAGTAACTTTTTGGACACCATTTCTACCATTCAAAATGTGGTGATGGATAAAACCGGCACCATGACGGAAGGTGTTTTTAAAGTACAAGAGGTCAACCTGAAGCCCGAGTTCAATCGCGATGAAATCCTAAAAATGGTCAATGCGCTAGAAAGCCAAAGTACGCATCCGGTAGCGACCGCTATTCATCAATATGTAGGCGATATAGATAGCAGCATTACATTAAATAATGTTGAAGAAATATCGGGTCATGGATTGAAAGCAGACGTGAATGGCAAAGCGTTACTGGTAGGTAATTTCAGGTTGCTCGATAAATTCGCCGTCGCCTACGATCTTGACCCGGCCACCATTGTGTATACCGTCATCGCTATTGCTTACGATCAAAAATTCGCAGGCTACATCACCATCGCCGACAGCATAAAAGAGGATGCGCAATTAACGATAGATGCACTGAAAAAACTGGGCATCAACATTACCATGCTTAGCGGTGACAAAAGTTCTGTGGTGCAATTTGTCGCACAGAAATTAGGTATCGCGAATGCCTTTGGTGACTTACTACCAGAAGATAAAGTTAACAAGGTAAAAGAAATCAAAGCGCGCAATGAAACCGTTGCGTTCGTCGGTGATGGTGTTAATGACGCACCGGTCGTTGCCCTGAGCGATGTCGGTATAGCGATGGGCGGCCTTGGCAGCGATGCAACAATCGAAACAGCCGACGTTGTTATTCAAGATGATAAACCCAGCAAAATTCCCACCGCCATCGCCATCGGTAAACAAACCAAACGCATTGTGTGGCAGAACATTTCACTCGCCTTCGGTGTAAAAGCCATCGTCTTGATATTAGGTGCCGGTGGTTTAGCCACGATGTGGGAAGCGGTTTTTGCGGATGTTGGCGTGGCGTTGTTAGCTATTTTGAACGCAGTACGAATTCAGCGAATGAAGTTTTAAAAATAAAGAATGGCATCCCGGCGAGCTGATATATTCGCCATCGGATCCTTAAACGTAGAGGCAAAAAATAAAAGTGAATAGTCAAAATAATTTCCTTACACGGATCACCAGTGTTGTTGCAGTATGGTTTCTTATGTCAAGCGCTGTACTTGCACAAACCGCTGCATCGGGAGATGCAAGGCAGCTATGGCAACTGCTTGATTATGTTGCAGTCGATTACAGTGGAGCTGTCGCCGATGGTGTCATCATCAGCGAGGCGGAATACGCTGAGATGCTGGATTTTACGGAGAATGCAGGCACGTTATTACAATCGCTCCCGAAGCATGCATCCAAACCCACTATTGCCGAAAAAATTGCCGAGTTGCGCGCCGCTGTCCTGCGTAAAGAGGCAAGCATTGAAGTTTCCCGGCTTGCACACCAGGCAAACGCATCCTTGATAACTGCCTATCCGTTTCCAGTCGCTCCACGAACTGTACCCGACCTTGCGCGCGGACAGACTCTGTATGCAGCGCAATGTGCTACATGCCATGGTGTGAACGGCAACGGTGACGGCCCGCTCGCTGAAAACCTGGAGCCCAAACCGATTGCATTTACAGATCCAGAACGTGCACGCACGCGAAGCGTGATGGCTTTGTATCAGGTGATTTCCCAAGGCGTGGAAGGCACATCAATGGTAAGTTTTAAAGCTCTACCTGAAGAAGATCGATGGGCGCTCGCATTCTATATAGGTACGCTTTCCTACGATGAATCCATGCGCGAACTAGGCAAACATCTTTGGAATAGTGAAGAACAAATAAAGGGCCTCTTGGCTGATATGAACCTGCTAACAACAATCACCGAAGCGGCATTGGCCGAAACAATACAAGAAAGTGACGCTCGCTCCGTCACTGCCTACTTACGAAGCCATCCCGGTGTTGTAGAAACAAATAAACCGGTTGGTTTGGCATTAGCCCGATTGCGTCTTGCGGAAAGTTTGGCCGCTGCACGCGCAGGAGATCGAAATCTCGCGACGCGTTTGAGCTTGTCAGCATACCTGGATGGATTTGAGCCGCTTGAGCCGATAGTAAATACCCGCAACGGATCTTTGTTGATTGCCGTGGAAACCGCGATGCTCACCTATCGTTCGGCAGTCGCAAAAGGAACGATTGAGCAAGCGGAGGCTGCGGCAGTTCAATTGGAACGACTTTTTGTGCAAGTTGATGAGCTTATGCAAGAAGCTAAGGCTGATCCCGCAGCAACGTTTGTTGGGGCGCTGACGATTCTTTTACGCGAAGGTATCGAAGCGTTGTTGATTGTTATCGGCATGATTACATTCTTGAAAAAGACGGACAGGCCTGAAGTGCTCCGCCATGTCCACAGAGGATGGATAAGTGCCTTGCTTGCTGGCGTGCTGACGTGGGTCGTGGCGACTTACCTGATAGGCATTAGCGGTGCTAACCGTGAGGTGACTGAGGGAATCGGATCTTTACTCGCCGCAGTCGTATTGCTTAGCGTTGGGCTGTGGATGCATCAAAAAAGCAGCGCTGGCAAGTGGCAAGATTATTTGAAAGAAAAACTATCGATGGCGGTATCGCAACGTTCAGCGTGGGCATTATTTGGGCTGGCTTTCATCGCGGTGTATCGAGAGGTTTTTGAAACCGTTTTGTTTTATTCCGCACTGGCAGCGGATGGTAATAGCGGCGCATTGATAGCAGGTTTTTTCACAGCCTTATTGTTATTGGTTGTAATTGCGTGGGTATTGCTGCGCACAAGTGCACGTATGCCGTTGGGAACATTCTTCTCTGTCACATCCATTTTGGTGGTCTTGCTTGCAGTAGTGTTAACTGGCAAGGGCGTATCAGCTTTGCAAGAGGCCGGATGGATAGGCGTAACGCTCATGAATATCCCGCGCGTGGAATGGCTCGGGCTTTATCCAACGCTGGAGACATTTGCATCACAGGCAATCGTTGCCCTGATTGCACTAGGAGGCTTTGGTATTAGCTGGGTTAACACGCGCAACAATGCGGTAAAAAAGCGAAAATGAATTAATGGTCGATGAGGTTTGGGTGGCTGTGCGCTAGCCACTTGCCGTCCACTGTTCCTGGCACGCTCGTGTTAATTCCGTGGGGTCCACCGCCCCATGAGAAATGTCACCACACTGTGTGAGGCGTTAACAGCAACGCGTGCTTCCGTCACGGTGATGGGTGGTGGCTGCAAGCCCCGCCCATGTGCTGAACCGATATGAGTTCGATAAGCACCAACACCTTCGACTATCACCGAGAACCCTTGCAAAATTTTTCGCTGGCCATCAGCTAACAGTGAATCAATATTCAAACCCAAATGCTCTTGCAGGACCCGCCATAAGGGAACTATGGATTGCTTTGAGGAAATCTCCAATCCAAAGGTCTCGATATAGGTTTTGCATAAGGCTTCGATGATGGAGCACGCCGTCGTGATGGCCGCGTGCGGGTCTGTGTGCAAGTGGGTAATCGCACGTGTGGACTCGGCTTCGATAGATGTAAAGTCGCCGCTGATAAAAAAATCGGCCAGCGTTTTGGTGGTCAATCCCGCGCCCGCCACCGTGACAACGCCGTTCAATTGATAACACAACAGGTTTTTCGCAAGACTGTCGTCAATGCAGGATTTTGCTGCACTGATCCTCTCATCCATGGATGGATCTACAACCATCAGTGTTTGGATGCAAAGCCCCAACACACTCAGCGCGTCTACTGTCTCATCCTCATTACAGCGCTTGAACCACTGAATGCATTTCGTCGCCATATTTCCCTCAGGTGGTTCTCCAGGCGCACCAGCGGCCATGAACAGCAAATTGATTTTGGTATGGCTCATATAATACTGCGAGAGAACTGATGCTACGGTACTTATGACAGAGTGAGGAATGATCGCCACGGGTCAATACTCCTACTGTTGGTCATCAGGAGCTGGCGCGGGCGGCGTCCAAGGTAATTTCGGCCAACCTGGAGTTCCCTAGGCAATCAACGCTCCGTCGTAGTGAATCGTTGCTGCAAGAAGATGGTAAAAAATCACAAGGCAAGTAAAGGTTCTGTCGTAATACTTTTGCATTTTTTCCGGTGAGTTCCCCAAAATATCTGCATGCGCTGCTTGATTGCGCAGCTTCGACCAATCCGTTGGCTAATATCTTAATCTGGTTCCGGCAAGAACATGTCAATGGATCATAGGGACATGGATCATAAACATATGAAAATGACCGGAGATCAAGATTATGATTTCGCCCTGATGATGCGCATGCACCATATACAAGGTGTAAAAATGGCTCAGAAAGAAATCGATAAAGGTAGAGATCCGGATATGCGTGCTGCCGCTAAAAAAATAGTGGAAGCGCAGAAAAAAGAAATTGCT
>CAZCJR010000114.1:0-15605 GCA_964499225.1 uncultured Cellvibrionaceae bacterium
AGCGTCAGGGCCGTTTCGAGCAAGCTAACGGCGGCTCATTGTTCCTCGATGAAATCGGCGATATGCCCGCCGAAACCCAAACTCGATTGCTGCGTGTACTTGCCGATGGCGAATTTTATCGCGTTGGTGGCCACACGCCGGTCAAGGTAGATGTACGCATTATCGCTGCAACTCACCAGAATTTAGAGACATTGGTGGCCGACAACCGCTTCCGCGAGGACTTGTTCCATCGCCTGAACGTCATTCGTATTCATATTCCCAAGCTCGCCAATCGCCGCGAAGATATTCCCAAATTGGCGCGGTTCTTCTTGCATAAAGCCGCAACTGAGTTGAATGTCGATCCGAAAGTCTTGCTGCCGGAAACCGAAGAATATTTCTGCACCCTGCAATGGCCCGGCAACGTGCGCCAGCTGGAAAACACTTGCCGCTGGATTACCGTGATGGCATCCGGGCGCGAAGTGCATATTGAAGACCTGCCGCCGGAGCTGCTCGAAAACAAAGAGACGACCACTCCAGCGGATGACTGGGAGAAGGCCTTGCGCCACTGGGCCGATCAAGCCCTTACACGCGGCCAACACCAGTTGCTCAGCGAAGCTGTACCCACATTTGAGCGGGCGCTAATTGAAACCGCCTTGAAATATACCGCTGGTCGCAAGCGGGATGCCGCGAATTTGCTGGGCTGGGGGCGCAATACCCTCACCCGCAAACTAAAAGAGCTGGGCATGGCCGGCGGTAATGACCCCGATGGGGAGGGCGATGATTAATCCCTCGTTCACCGCGCAGCAGGTCATCCGGCCTGCTGCGGTTTGGTTCTTGATGTCAGTATCACTCGTCCGTTTAGCCGCCATCGCACTTCCCTACCCACATCCCTTTTTGCCGCTTTGGCATTAAAAACATCTTTTTAGATCTTATTTGTTTGCCCGCGCAGCATCGCCAACCTGTGTCTATACTCCTTTGACTGGTATGCAACAGCCGCTGGCAACACCGGTTTACTACTACAGCTTGCTCCAACAACGTCTGCATACCGTCGCAAAAGGCAATTACCCAAGCAATCCGGCTCACCAATGCTCAAGTTTGGTGCCGGTTTGCCGCCAACACTACTGGGAACTCCAATAAGTCTTATAGCCGAATATTTTCGGGGGAAACATGGTACAAAAATCTCTACTTACCAAATTGATGATGGTTTTGGCCGCCGCCATGGTGGTGATTGCCGCTGGCGTCGCTTTTGTTAATGACCGGATTGCCGCCGCCAATCTGGAGAAAAAGCTGGAAGCGGAAACCTCGGCGATGATATTGCTGACCAATAGCTCCATTCTAGAGGCCGTGTTTGCCTATGACTTCCAGCAGGTTGAGGCGATTGCCAAATCCCTGGTCAACACCTCGCTGGTAACATCGGTGAGCGTGGTAGATCATCGCGGTCAATCGCTGGCTAAGGCGAATGATGAGGATGAAAGCAAAAACCAGATCTCGCGTGACGCGATTCCGATTGTTTACAACGGCGCCACGATCGGCAGCTACGACATCAGGTTCTCAACGCAAGAGCTCAGTGCAACCCTGAGCCAACAAAGAATGACGACCATTTACACCGTACTCGCACTGCTGGCGGCGAGCTTGATTACGGTCTACCTGCTAATGCGCAGCATGGTACTGGGCCCTGTCGAAGAAGTAACTCGCTCACTGGCGACCATCGCCGATGGCGGTGGCGATTTAACCCGTCGTCTGCCTACCGCTAGCCAAAACGAAATCGCTGCACTTGCGCACAACTTCAACCGCGTAATGGAACATATTGCCGATATTATTCGCAACGTAATTCAAGTGAATGACAAGGTGCGCATCAACGTTAATAAGATGAGTAGCGCCACTGAAAGCACCGTAAATTCCACCTCGCAACAATTACGTGAAATTGAATTGGTGGCGACCGCAGTAGAAGAATTATCGGCATCGGCTAATGAAATTGCGCGCCATGCAGGCGATACAGCCGAGCGCACCAATGCCACCAGCGTGCTTGCTGAAGAAGGTAATACGATCGTTAATCTTTCGCTGGAAAACGTTAATCGACTGACCGGCCAGATCGAAGCGACTGCGCAAAAAATTCAGGTACTGAAAAATAATTCAGTCAATATTGGTTCAGTGATGGAAGTGATCCGCACCATTGCCGAACAGACTAATTTGCTCGCGTTGAATGCAGCGATTGAAGCGGCACGCGCCGGAGAACAAGGGCGCGGTTTTGCGGTAGTCGCCGATGAGGTACGATCGCTTGCACAAAAAACCCGATCATCTACGGAAGAAATTGAATCGATCATTGTGCAGTTGCAACGTGCAGCTGATGAAGCGCATCAAGCCATGAGCACCAGTACAGCCTCGGCGCGCGAGACTATCGACACCGCCTCTAAAGTGGGCGGTGCGCTCGATAAAATCCGCGCAAATATCGGCATTATTAACGATATGAATCACCAGATCGCCACAGCATCGCATCAACAAAGTTCGGTAGCCAATGAAGTGAGTAAAAACATTACCGCCATTCACGGCCTGTCAGAAAATGTGGTGGAGAATGCGCAGGTGGTTAATCACAGCGGCAGTCAATTAATCAATGAAACCAGTGAACTGAAAAAACAAATCGATAGTTTTAAAGTCTAATCGCGCTCTTGGGCGGCAGGGAAAATGGCGCACTGGTTGCGCCATTTTTTATTCTGCATCGCGTTGTTTAAAGGGTAGATGAGTGCGCGCATCATCGGCGTATGCGTGAATACCCACCGCTTCTTCCGCTACAAACTGCGCGATTGCCGTGCGAAAACCAGGCTCCTTAATCCAGTGATTGGAATAGGTGATTACCGGTTCAAAACCCCGGGCGATTTTGTGTTCTCCCTGCGCACCGCCATCAAAACGTGTTAACTGGTTAGCGATGGCGTAATCAATTCCTTGATAGTAACAAGTTTCAAAATGCAGAAATTGGTACTCCTCAAAACACCCCCAATAGCGCCCGTAAAGTGTGTTGCTGTCGCGCAGAAAAAGTGACGCGGCGATTACATTGTTCGCGCCAGTTGCCGTTGCTTGTACGGCATTGATCAGCACCAGATTCTCACTCATAGTCGCGCCCAGCTGCTGAAAAAAATCAGCACTCAAGTAACCACTGTGGCCACTGCGTTTTAAATAGGTATTGCGATAGAGCGCGTAAAATATTTCCCAATCCTGTGCAGTCAGTGCGCCTCCACTTTTCACCTCAAATACAAATCCCTGCTCAATAACCTGCCGCCGCTCTTTAACGATATTTTTGCGTTTGCGCGACGTCATCTGTGCGAGAAAATCATCAAAACTTTTATAGTCGCGATTAAACCAGTGAAATTGGCAACCAAGCCGCTGGGGGACAAGGTGTTCAACCAGTAGCGCACTGGCTTCACTGTTGGGAAACAAACAATGCCAACTCGACAATTTTTTCTCAGCGCACTCTGTTGTTAATGCCTGCACCAAGGCGTTAATCAATTCTGTTGTCAGCACATTGGATTTGCACAGCAGGCGCGGGCCAACGCAGGGCGTAAAAGGAATCGCGCTGATCCATTTGGGATAGTAATCAAAACCGTGACGACGGTAAGCGTCCGCCCAACTCCAATCGAAAACATACTCGCCGTAGGAATGAGTTTTTATATAGCCGGGCATGGCAGCAAATAATTGTCCATCGGCAATTGCCAATAAATGATGTGCTCGCCAGCCAGTGCTTACACTGGTGCATTGGCTATCTTCCAATGCGGCGAGAAACTCATGACGGATGAAAGGATAATCAGGCGGGCAGAGCTGATTCCACTCCGCGGCGTCAATTTGATGAATCGATCCAATAAAGCGAATCTGCACACTTTGCCCCTTTAATAGTTAGTAAATGCTAGCACTTTTCGCCTCTTACTCCGTCTTTTAAAAATAAGGGGAGAAATAAAAGCGTAAAGTTTCGCAACTGGAAACCAGTGTGCTAGTCATTGTCGTCTGGACTACAGTAGAATCGCGCCATCTTGATAACGTCTGGTTCCTCAATGCCATCGCCCGAACCCGACCCCAGGCCCGCCGCCTTGGGTCATTCCAGTGCCAGTTTATCCTCCCTATTGCTGGTTTTTGCCGCTAACTTTACGGCCGAACGCGTGCGGGTGCGCGACATTACCGAGTCACTTGGCCAGCGCTCGTTTGGTTTCATCCTACTAATCTTTGCGCTACCCAATTCTTTACCTATTCTCGGTATCCCTGGAGTTTCCACTATCACCGGCTTGCCCATGCTGTTGGTAGCGGTGCAAATGGCGCTGGGACACGACAAAGTTTATTTACCTCGCTGGATCGCTAATAGTTCAATTGCAACCACTGATTTTCAAAATTTGATCAACAAGGTTGCGCCCTGGCTCAGGCGCCTTGAAAAATTAATGCGCCCGCGCATTCTTATCCTTTCCCGGAAAAGTGCCGAGCGTTGGCTGGGCGCCTTTTGTGTTTTATTAGCTTTTTTACTTGTACTACCCATCCCGTTGGGCAACCTGCTCCCTGCATTAGGCATTCTTTTTATCGCCCTGGGTTTGATAGAAAGTGATGGTGTTTGCGTGCTGGTAGGCATTGCAATTGGCATAGCTGCATGGATGTTTTTGAGTGGCCTGATTTGGATGGCAGTTCAAACGGTTCTTGCCATGCTCGATCAACTGGTGTGATGAGGAAATAATCGTGGAATGGATGGCTGATCCCGGTGCCTGGCTGGGTCTGTTAACGCTGATAGTGCTGGAAATTGTGCTGGGGATCGACAACCTGATCTTCATCGCTATCCTGGCTAACAAGTTGCCGCCACATCAGCGCGATAAAGCACGGGTCATCGGCCTCGGCCTTGCCCTTCTCATGCGCTTGCTGCTGCTGGCGGGCATCTCCTGGTTGGTGACACTCACCGAGCCGCTGTTCAGCATTTTTGATAAAAGCCTGTCGGGGCGCGATTTAATTCTCCTGCTCGGCGGATTGTTTCTGCTCTTTAAAGCCACCGTTGAAATACATGAGCGACTGGAGGGAAAATTACTCGCCCCGCGCAGTAGCCCCGTTCACGCCGCCTTTGGGGCGGTGGTTGCACAGATTGTGGTGTTGGATGCGGTCTTCTCTCTCGACGCCGTTATCACCGCCGTCGGCATGGTTGAACATCTTGAAGTCATGATGATTGCGGTGATTATCGCGATGGTGGTGATGATCGTCGCTAGCAAGGCGCTGACCGATTTTGTAAACCGCCACCCGACCGTAGTGATGCTCTGCCTCGGCTTTTTGTTAATGATCGGGTTTAGTCTGGTCGCGGAAGGCGCCGGCTTTGAAATCCCCAAAGGCTATCTCTACGGCGCTATTGCTTTCTCGGTATTGATCGAAGTCTTCAACCAGTTGGCCCGCTCCAATCGCACCCGTCATCTCATCGGCGAACGCCCACTGCGCGACCGTACTGCTGAAGCGGTACTCAAACTGCTCGGCGGACGAAGCGATGCCGATGAAGTCGGCGCTGATATTGCCGGTATGACGGCCTCACCCGACGCTGAGGAGCAAACCTTTGAACACAGCGAACGCAACATGATCCGCTGCGTGTTGCAGTTGTCCGATCGCCCGGTGCAATCGCTGATGACACCGCGCCCGGATATCGTTTGGGTTGATGCACAGGCGACACCGGCCGAGCTGTTGGACATTCTCAAAACCACGCCACAAACCCGCCTGCTGGTGGCACGCGATGAATTGGATAATCTATTGGGAGTAGTTCAAAGCCGCGATCTGCTCACCGCCGCGCTCGACAATCAGCCGCTCGACCTCGCCAAGCTCGCGCTCTCGCCCCTTGCGGTACCTGAAGGTACCAGTGCACTCAAAGTGTTGGAGATGCTGCGTCAGGAGCCACTGCCGCTGGCCATTGTGATCGACGAGTACGGCAGTATTAAAGGCCTGATAACCACGGGGGACCTACTCGGCGCTATTGCTGGCGAATTAGCGGATGCAAACGACGACCTACTCGCCGCAGAAGTGGATGGAGGCTGGATGCTCGACGGTAGCATTTCGCTAGAGCAGGCAGAAGAACTGTTGCAGATTATTTTGCCGCGCAGCGACGGCGACTTTTTTACCGTCGCCGGCTTACTACTTGAACACCTACAACATGTTCCCGTTGCTGGTGAATCCATTAAGCTCGCTGGCTATGAATTTACCATTAGCAGCATGGAAGGGCGCCGCATTTTGGAAGTCTATGCCTCACCACTGCAGGATGATCCCGGCATCACTCAGATTGGATATTAACCTGCTGATGAATTAAATTTTTTCGCCAGCAATCATCTATAGATGCGGAAATTATTGATAAAAAATAATTCCGCTTGATTTTTTTACAACCGCAACGATTTCATTTTTATCACCGTGGGATAAGCGTTTTTACCGCAGCATGATAGTAATAGTTAATTATACGTGACCTACCGCACCGTCAAATTGGCAACTTCAACCGATAATGCGCGCTTGAAATTACCCGTCTATTTGTATTCAGGATTCATTCATCCTCAACAACTAGTATCACACTTGGAACGACCTTACTGGAGATCATAATTTATGAAAAACACACTGAAAAAAATGAGTTACCTTGTTGCCATCGCAGGTTTGGCAGGCAGCGTTAGTGTTAATGCAGCACCCGGCATTAGCTACAATTACGCTGCACTGCAATATATTGATCAAGACGTTGATGATTACGATTGCAACCAGGATGGTTTGCGTTTGAGCGGTAGCCTGGAACTGAATAGTGATTTTTTTGCAATCGGTTCTTATAGCGATGTAAGCGGTAATCGCGGCTGCGGTTCAGAAGCAATTAGCGCAGGCCTCGGCTATCGCACCGTGTTTGGCGCAGACTCAAGCATCTATGGTACCTTGGCGGCCGAGAATATTTCGCCAGACGGCGGTAACAGCGATTCAGGTTTGGTAGCTGCAGTAGGTTTGCGCGGTTTTATCAACAACAACCTTGAAGCAAAAGCGCAGATAGCACATCACACCGCCTTTGATGGCAACACAGTGTTGAGCGGCGGTCTTGCCTACTGGTTTGCACCACAATTTGCAGCCACAGCCGATGTCGGCCTCGGTTCTGAAGCCTCGGAGATCGGTCTTGGTTTGCGCATGAATTTCTAATGCAGTGAACTGACCGTGAGAAAGCCAGCGACAATTGTCGCTGGCTTTTTTTTGCCTGCAGTTTTTAGCAGCACAATTCCAGTTAGCGGGTACACGTCATCATACGGTCACCTGTTGCTGTCATATTTCTTCGGTTAATCGTCTTCAGGACTAATCTGGAGGCAATCTAATTTTATCGACTTGAGGGTATGGCTATGTCACTGGGTTTTTGGCAGATCGCGTTATTGGTTATCTTATTCTTATTGTTTTTCGGGCGCGGAAAAATTCCGCAATTAATGGGCGATATCGCCGAAGGAATTAAAAGTTTTAAGAAGGGAATAAATGACTCACAGTCAGATGACAAGACAATCGCCGTGAATGAGAAAGTAGAAACAGCAGAATCATTAGAGAAAAAAGTATAAGGTTGTAAATTAACAAAAAAAGGGGAGCAATTTTTGCTCCCCTTTTTTATGCTTGTTTTTTGTTACTGAATATTATCGAGCCATACGGCGACGACGCAATCCAACAAGACCAAGCAATCCAGCGCTTAACAATACAAAGGCAGAAGGCTCGGATACTGATGCTTGTACAACACTCATGTCGTAGCTATAACCTGAGTAGCCGCCAAAGTCTCTTCCGCCGACAACCAGCGTATAAAATCCGCTTTGGTCGAGCACAAACTCTTGCAGTGTTTGCACACTATTCCAGAGTGATGCGCCGGTTAAATAGGTAGCACTGCCGATATCGCCGCTGTTATTGAATAGACCCAGCAACAAATCCATTGCGCCTATCTCACCGAAATAGAGGCTAAAGCCTAACGCCAACTCATCACTGCTTAATGCCAGTGATAATTTATCGCCAGCAGTGCCATTAATTTGCCAGAGATCAATATGATCGCCCCAACTATTTAGAGCGCCAGGAGCATCAATCCAACCGAAATTAATATCCAGATTACCGCTGTAGTTGCCGGAACCAGAAATATCACCTGTGTAGTGCATAGGGGCGGCAAGTGCGCTCCCCGACACCAACAATAACAACAGCAAACTCATTACAGTTTTCATTACAAAACTCCTCAACAAAAGTTACTCAAAAAGACGCTTAGAGAACACCTTCGTTCCATGGGCCGGTGATTGCGAAAGTGACGCCGGGAGTTTGGATATTCACAAACAACCAACGGTCATGGAAGCAAGCACCGCAGGTTTCCGCACCAATATAATTACCGGCGTTAATACGACCCGCAGTGCCAGGGAATTTGCTGTGAACAATCGCGGCATCTTCGGCACTGAGGTTCATGTTGTTGCGACCAAATTCAAATACTTCGCCGCCTTGGGTCAGACCCATCAAACGGGAAATGCCACCACGGTCTTCACACAGCAAAATGCCGCCGCGTGGGCTGACGGTCATATTGTCTGGTGCGACCGGGTGAGAAGTGTTGTTGCGGCTTTCAAATACCAGCGTAAGTTTTTCGCGACGCGGATCAAAATGGAATACCTGACCACCACTAATAGAACCGCCGCTGGTGGAAGTGAAGTACACAAGACCAGTGTCATACCAAGCTCCTTCCAAACGTGCGAAACGTGCAGCGCCTTTGTTGAAGCCTTGGGTGTAATTGCGTGGGTTGATCACTTCAGGCTGATCAACAGTTACCCACTCCACATCCCACTGGGTGCCGTCTGGATAAGATTGCAATAAATTGGCTTGATGAGTATTTTTTACTTTCAACATTTCCAATACGCCGCCACCAAGCAAATTGCCATAGGTGAATGGGCGGTAGCGGTAAAAACCTGACGAAGTGCCGGCATCTTCGGTGATGTATACATAGCCGGTCACTGGATCAGTGGCGGTAGCTTCATGCGCACGGCGGCCCATGGCTTTAATTGGCAGTGGTTTGGCATTGCCGAAACCTGGCACTTCAAAAATCCAACCGTGGGTCATGCCACCGTAAGAAGAAGTTGTCTCTTCACAGGTCAACCAGGTGCCCCAAGGAGTGATACCGCCAGCGCAGTTAGTTGAGGTGCCGCTGATGCTCATGTAAGACGCTAACCAGCGACCGTTGAGCGTATCGAACAGCATATTAGAGCAACCACCGCCAGCGGCCGGGTTATAAATTGCGGGGGACTTCACCGCAGTACCTGTACCACGAACTTCGTGGTTGCGCACCAGCGCGATCGTATTGCCTTGCGCAGCTACTACACCCATACCATCGTGTACGCCGGGAGTGGCGGTGCCATCTTTCATGGTCATGCCAGTCCAACCGTAAGACCAGTATTTAAAACCAGCAGGCAATTGCAGCAGTGGCAAACCAGTCACTTCATCGGCAACGGGCATTACCGGGCCGTAGTCGCTTGTGAAACTGGCGCGTGCGGCATTGCTAACAGCGGCCAATGAAATAGCGGCGGCGCCTGCAACGCCACCTTTCATGAAATCGCGACGGTTAACAATCGGTTCAATCGATAAATTTTCAGTTGCAGCTACATTATCTACGCTATTATTCATTTTCTAATCTCCGGAGTTGGGATGTTGTTCATTTGGCGATGAGCGCAATGTCTCGACAACGGAGGTTAGTCCCCTTCTGTTAAAATCTTGCGTCAGTTGTGTGACACTCCAATCATTTTTTATTTAACTATTTTTTAAATAATCAAAAAAATGGCGTAATTTTTACATTTTTAAAAAATAAAAAAGGCGTCTTACCAAGACGCCTTGCTTAAAAATTCCGGGTTAATTTTCCTGCGGTATTGCTACTGCGCGACTGGTGCAGAAATGGAATTTTCTTCACGCTTTTTCTCAATGATCCGAATCATCCAAATGGAGATTTCGTAGAGCAATAATATGGGTGTGCCCAATGCGATTTGCGAAATTAAATCCGGCGGAGTGATGAATGCTGCTACTGCGTAAATCGCTAAGATCGCGTAGCGCCGACCACTCGCCAGTGTTGCGGATTTCACAATGCCTGCGTAGGCCATCAGTAGCAGCACTACCGGCAATTCAAAACTCAAACCAAACGCAAGAATTAACTGCATTACCAAGCCCAAGTATTCACTCACTCGCGCTTCCAGCTGCACGGGTAGACTTCCGGCGACTGCTTCGCTTTCAAAACCAATAAAAAACCCCCAGGCCATAGGAAATACAACGTAATAGGCGAGTGCCGCACCCATCAAAAACAAAACTGGCGTCAGTGAAAATAAAATAGTTGCAGCACGCTTTTCATGTTGATAAAGCCCCGGCGTAATAAACCGCCAAAACTGAATCAGCAAGAAGGGCAGGGTAAAAAACACTGCCGCAAAAAACGATAATTTTAAATAGGTAACAAATGCTTCGTGCAAACCGGTATAAATCATCCGTCGCCCGGATTCTTCGCCGAAGGCATCCACCAGTGGTTGCATTAAAAAGTGATAAATACTTTCCGCATTTAAGTAGCAGATAACAAATAGAATTGTCAGCACCAATAAACAGTGCAGCAAACGGCGACGCAACTCAAGCAAATGCGAAAGCAGGGGCGCGCGGCTGAGATCTATAGCATCGGTGCTAGTCATGATGCACTCGCTGTAGGAGATGGGGTGATTGGATGATTTTTTACTGGCTGCGCATCGGCGCTAAGCGGTTCGGCAGGAACGGCATGTGCTGCCTTTATCTCTGCCATCGCCTGCTCATACATGGCCTGTGTTTGTTGATGCTGCGCTGCATCGCGGCTCGGCTCTGCTTGCTCCAGCGCTTGGCGCACATGTTCGGGCAGCAGATTGTAGTAAGAGGGCTGATTGCGCGGGTCGGCTTGCGATGCCAAATCCATTTCAGTTTCGAGCTTGTTGATGCTTTGTAACGAGTCGCGATAAAAACGCTGCAGTTTTCCCCAGAGTTTTCCTACAGTACGCGCAAGCTTGGGCAGGTCCTGCGGGCCTACAACGACCAACGCGAGTACCAATAAAAATGCGAGTTCCGCCCAACCGAGATCTAACATGGCAATGCCTCTGCGAAATAGTCCGCAGAGCATGCCAGTTAACAATGACTAAATAGTGACAGAGAAAAATAATTGCGCGGATATGGATAAAATAACGGGGTTGTGACATGCGTGTGACGTTTGCATGACAGGCTTGTGATAATTACTGGCTCGCTGCTTCCAACTCTTCGCTTACCATCAACCAGTTTTCTTCGGTCTCTTCCAACTGCGTTTGCAACTTGCCTTGCTCGGCGAGCAGTTCTTGCAATTTAGCTTTGTTTTTATCTTCGTAAATGGCGGAATCACCCAATAAGGTTTCAATTTCGCTCAAGCGCTTTTGATATTTTTCCAGCTGGCTTTCGAGATTTTTTAATTTATTGGTGAGCGGCTTCAGTTGTGCGCGCTGTGCTGCTGACTGTTGGCGCTGCGCCTTTTTATCGACTTTATTGTCGCCTTCGCTGTCAGTAGCTGTTTCTTTTTCGGTGCTGGCGGTATTGGATTTCTGTTGCTGCATCCATTTGTAATAATCTTCCAGGTCGCCGTCAAATTCGCTCACGCTACCATCGGCTACCAATAAAAATTCATTGACGGTGTTGCGCAATAAGTGACGGTCATGCGATACCACAATCACCGCGCCTTCAAATTCCTGCAGCGCCATGGTGAGCGCGTGGCGCATTTCCAAATCCAAGTGGTTGGTGGGTTCGTCGAGCAATAAGACGTTAGGTTTTTCCCACGCGATTATCGCTAATGCTAAACGCGCTTTTTCACCGCCCGAAAAATGGGTGATAGGCTCAAAGGCACGCTCGCCGTGAAAATCAAAACTGCCGAGGAAATCGCGGATTTCCTGCTCGCGCGCTTGTGGTGCCAAACGCTGGATGTGCAATGCCGCAGAGGCATTAATATCCAGTGCTTCCAATTGATGTTGCGCAAAGTAACCGAGTTTAAAATGCTCGCCGTTAGTGCGATCACCGGCTAACAATGGGAGTGAACCGGCAAGCGTTTTTACCAGACTCGATTTACCTGCACCGTTGGGGCCTAGTAGGCCCACACGGGTTTCCGCGCGAATGCTCAGTTCAACTTTGTTTAGTACAACCTTAGAACCATAACCAATATCGGCGCGGGCGATATGCACCAGTGGCACCGACATTTTGTCATTGCATTTAAAGGTAAAAGTAAACGGCGAATCGATATGCGCGGGCGCAATTTTTTCCATGCGCTCCAATTCTTTAATCCGGCTCTGCGCCTGACGCGCTTTGGTCGCTTGCGCGCGGAAGCGGCGAATATAATTTTCAACGTGCGCGATCCGCTCTTGCTGCTTCTCAAAACTCGCCTGCTGCTGTGCGAGTTTCTCAGCGCGCTGACGTTCAAACGCAGAATAGTTGCCACTGTAGTTATCGAGTTTTTGTTTTTCGATATTCACAATGCGGTCGACAATATTGTCGAGAAAGTCGCGGTCATGCGAAATAATAATCAAGGTGCCGGGGTAGCGTTTGAGCCACTCTTCCAGCCACAGGGTCGCATCCAAATCCAAATGGTTGGTCGGTTCGTCGAGCAACAATAAATCCGATGGGCACATAAGTGCTTGCGCGAGATTTAAACGAATCCGCCAGCCGCCGGAAAAATCCGATACCGGGCGCTGGTCATCGCCCGGCGCAAAACCCAAACCGTTTAACAGTTGCTGCGCACGCGAGGGTGCAGTGTAAGCGTGGATATTTTCCATATCGCTATACAGGTGCGCGAGCTGTTCGCCGTTGTGTTCCGGATCTTGCAAGGCGGTCGCAATTTCTTGCTCTAGCCGACGCAACTCGCTATCGCCATCAAGTACATAATCCAGCGCACTGCGTGTGGTGTGGCCAACCTCTTGCGCCATATGCGCGACGCGCCACTGCTTGGGGATATCGAGCGTGCCGGTGTCGCTGTGCAATTTGCCGAGTAGCAACTGGAACAAAGTGGATTTGCCAGTGCCGTTTGCGCCGATCAAACCGACTTTCTGGCCCGGATAAATAGTAAGGTCGGCACCGTCTAATAAAAATTTGGTGCCGCGCTGAACGGAGGTGTTTTGTAATTGAATCATGGCGCGCATTCTAGCAGACTTGCCCCAAACCTCTGCTAGCGGATTTTGTTATGCCCTCTATATCACCCGATTCACATTCAAGCCTGTGGGATTTCTCGCTCACCCATTACGCGCGCACCGGTGTGGCCGATGCGTGCTTGCGCCTGCAAGATGCGCATGGCGTCAATGTCAATCTGTTGCTCTGGTGTGCCTGGCTGGAAGCGCACGGCTTAACGCTGGACGCGACGCGCCTTAGCAGTGCGCAAAAACGTATCCATGCGTGGGACCAAAACTATGTTGCACCCCTGCGGCAAATGCGGCGCAGGATGAAAGTGGAATTTGGCGTGACTAATAAGGCCATAGGACAGGTGCGTCAGCAAATTAAACAAGCAGAATTGCTGGCCGAAAAACAGGTGCAGTTGTGGCTGGAAGAAATTGCACAACATTGGCATCCAACCGATGCGCGTGGCCACCATCTCCCGGCGACCGGCGACAATCTGCGTTTTTACTTGGAGCAGCTCAATGTGATCGACAACACTATTGCCGAGTTTGTCAGTTTGTTCGCGGAAGGAGGTTCGGCCAAACCTGATTGACTTTTTGTCACAAAAAAAGGGCGCCAACTGCGCCCTTGTTTGTGCAACCCGATGCGATTAATTGCGCACTTAATTCAGTGAGCCTTTATCGTCATCAAATGGCAATGTGGGTGTTACTGGTGTCAGTGATTCTACGCTCGTATCGGGAGCGCGGGTTTCAACAGCAGGGATCTCGACAGGCGCGGGGGCATCAACGATTACCGGCTCAACTGCAGCGGGTGCTGCGATAACTGCAGCGGGTGCGGGAGCGCTAGCCTCAGTCGCGGGTGCTGCTTTTTTGGCGGGTGCCTTTTTAACCGGCGTTTTTTTCGCAACGGCTTTTTTGGGTTCCGCTTTTTTTGGCGCTGGCGCTACTGCTACAACAGGCTGACTGGTTTCAGGCGCTGCTGCCGATTTAGGTTTGGCAACTTTCGGTTTTGCGACAGCAGCTTTAGTCGTGCTGGTTTTAGTAACTGTGGTTTTTGGTGCAACTGTAGTTGCTGGCGCTGCCGGTTTTGTCTTGGCGGAGGCAGCCTTCTTCGCTACTTTTTCAACACTTGTCTTTTCAGTTTTCGCTGCAGTTGCGCTACTTGAGCTCGCATTGGCCGATGGTGTTTTTTCGGTCTTGGTAGCTTTTTTCGTTTTCTTCGCTTTTTTGGTTTTGCCTTTCAATTGCTCAGCAACCGCTTTGGCGATTTCTTTGCTTGCTGTTTGCGCCGATTTTAATGCGCCCAATGATGCCTGGGCACTGGCAACAACTTTGCTTTGTGCAGCCAGATCTTTTTTCGCCTGACTCAGGCGCGCTTTGGCAGCGGGCGTTTTACTTTCTTTCGCCGACAGGTCAGCAACTTTTTTTCTGGCACTGCTCAGTGCTTTGCTTTCCACAGCAAATGCCTTTTCGGCAGCAGCGAGTTCCTGCGCGCGGGCTTTATCCAGTGCAGCACTGAGCTTGGCAATTTCTTGTTCCAATTCAGCAATTGAATTTTTTGGAGTTTTCGGGGCGGCCATAAAAAATACCTGTGTGAAAAAAGCGTTGAGAAAGTGAGTAAGGAACAGAGCCAGCGGTTACCGCAAATCGGGCGAATTGTAGCTGTGCGCCGCTAAAAAGTGTATGCCTATGTGGCTGCTGATGTTCCACTAATTTGCGGGGCAATGCACCTGAACTATGCGCACAACTTGCAGTCTGAAACAGTTCTTCTCTCACGAGACATTGTAGACCCTGTGCCAAATGGGGTGCAGTACACACTTTGGCGGGCTGTTTAGGGGCGACGGGCGCTAAAAACGCGCACATTTGGCTGGAGTTGGTATACCATTGCCGCCTGCTCTGGCGCTGCTGTACAAGGTGTCGGCTAGGACCAAGTAAGCGGCACGCTTGCTTCACACAGACAACGATTACAAATCAATGATTATTAATAAGGTGCATTATGTTTAACAAACGTTTATTGGTTGTTGGCCTGATGGCTGCTACTGCTGGCTTGATGGGCTGCAACAAAAAAGAAGAAGTTAAACCAGTTGATGACAGCGCCAAGCTGGCTACTCTGGAACAAAAAGCGAACTACATCATTGGTCAAAACCTGGGCAAAAACCTGCAAAACGGCGGCCTGACCATTGAGCCTGATTCATTGGCGTTGGCGCTGACTGATATTCGCGATGGCAAAGACTCGCGCATCAGTGAAGAAGATATGCAAAAGATCATGCAAGAAGTTCAGCAACAAGCCATGGCTAAGCAAGAAGAAGAACAAAAGAAGCTGAGCGAAACCAATATTGCTGACGGCAAGAAATTCCTCGAAGAGAACAAGGCTAAAGAAGGTGTAACTACCACTGAAAGCGGCCTGCAATACAAAGTGATCACCGAAGGCAAAGGCCCTAAGCCAAAAGCGACTGACACTGTAACGGTTAACTATGTTGGCAAGCTGATCGACGGTACCGAATTTGATAG
>CAZCJR010000115.1:0-15439 GCA_964499225.1 uncultured Cellvibrionaceae bacterium
AGCGGCAGCTACGCTGAGGAAGACAAATACCCCGCGAGCAACGAACCCGCATTCACGCCGAAAATCGCGCGCATGAGCGATGATCTGCTGCAGTTCGCGGAAGCACCCAAAAATGTAGAAATTATCGATGGCGGCGCTGTACCTCTGCTCGGCACCGATACCAACCGCCGTTTTTTTGAAGCCGCCTGGGTACATAAATTCAACGGCAAATATTATTTGTCCTACTCCACTGGTGACACCCACTTTATCGCCTACGCCATTGGTGACAGCCCCTACGGCCCATTCACCCACAAAGGCGTTGTGCTGACCCCGGTGATGGGCTGGACCAACCATCACTCGATCACGCAGCACGATGGCAAATGGTATCTGTTCTATCACGATACCCAGCTCTCAGGTGGCCAAAGCCACCTGCGCAACGTGAAAGTCACCGAGCTTCAGCACAATGACGACGGCACCATCAATACCATTAATTCTCTGCGCAACTAACCTATAGCATGTAGTGGAGCCGAAACCCTGGTCAGAATTTATCTGACCGGGGTTTTTATTAATTGAAAAAAAATCAGGTATGGAAATTGACTTTTGTCACGCTTGGGTGAATATTATTTGCGCGCCATTAAAAGTCTTATTTACAGCGCGCCCAACCCCCAATAATAACTATTCACACGAGATCATCCCCATGCACAAGTTCCTCACAAAACTGCTGAGAGCATTACCGTCTCTCGCCTGTATTTGCTTTGTATCGCCTTTGGTCAGCCATGCGCAAAACTCACTGAACCCCAATCATTTTTATCTGGTGAAGGGTGAGTTAATCGGCCGCAATATCGCACTGGGTGATCCCAGCAATTGGAATGTCAGCCTTCAAGGGCGCGAGGGAACATCGGCGGGCGGGAAAGTGTCAGTGATGCCCACCGACTTTAAAGCGACTGGTGATGCCATCCAAATTAAATGGTCCCCGCGCAAAAAGATACCAGGCAGCCTCGCGCTCTATGGCAACCCGATTGACTTGTCGAAATTCAAAGATGCTGCATCACTCACCATCGACATGCGCATAGATGTTAAACCGGATAAAGACGTAAAGATTGGACTGGGTTGCGGCTACCCCTGCCAAGCGGATCTCTCTATCAATGGCATGATCAAAAAAATGCCGCGGGGCGAATGGTTTTCGCTGCCGTTGCCGCTCAATTGCTTCAAGAGTGACAACTTTGATTTAACTAAAATCAACGGCCCTTTTTCGATTGCAACCGAAGGCAAATTTACTGTGAGCATCACGAATATCAGGCTAGAGAAACTACCAGAAGGCGATAAGGGCTGTGCAGCCGAACAACCTTAGCAGGCCGCAATAAAAAACCGCTGAGCCCAGATGAACCTCGACTCAGCGGTTTAGAAAATCCGCACTTACACAGACCTCCGCAGAAGAGCACACTGGACGCAGCAACTCGGTTCATGCACCAAATTGCACTAGTATGCTCTCTTAATCCATCTTCATCGCTTTGCAATTCTCCGCTATATATTGAGCATGTGTTGGCATGTAATCTACCGACTTATCGATAACACGCTTAACACTCTCCAGACGCTGGGCAATTTCTTCAAGTGACATTCTGTCCACAAGAGGATGGTACGCCTCAGGGCGAATACCCTGTCCATGCATCACTTCGAACCAACTCAAATCGTTAAACATTTCATTATTGTTGCGATAGATCCGTCCGTTCTTTTTAAACTGCTCAATTTTCTGTGTAAGCGATTCGGGCACATCCATAGTCCGGCAATAATTCCAAAAGTCAGAGTCGTTGCGCTCGGTTGCGTGATAATGAAGAATCAGGAAATCGCGGATTTTTTCAAACTCGAAATCCGCCTGACGGTTAAACTCATCCACATCCTCTTGATCAAAATTTTTATTCGGAAAGAAACTCATAAAGCGTGCGATAGCTGACTGCACTAGATGAATACTGGTAGATTCCAATGGCTCCATAAAACCACTTGCTAGACCGATTGCCAAACAGTTTTTGTTCCAGAATTTTTTGCGCTTACCGGTTAAAAATTTCAGTAACCTCGGCTCCGCCAACGGTTTGCCGTCGAGATTATTCAACAAGATTGATCTAGCCTCGTCTTCGCTCATAAACTTATTTGAAAATACGTGCCCGTTACCGATGCGGTGCTGCAGCGGAATGCGCCACTGCCAACCCGCGGCATGCGCAGTTGAACGGGTGTACGGAACGGGGTCACCTGCACTTTCGCAAGGAACAGCCCAAGCGCGGTTGCATGGCAACCAGTGGCTCCAATCCTCGTAGCCAGTTTTTAACGCCTGCTCTATCAACAACCCACGAAAGCCTGAGCAATCAATATAAAAATCGGCCTCATAGGATTCGCCAGAATCCAACTGCAGGGATTTTATGTAGCCGGTATCTGAATCCAAAGTGACATCGACGACCTTGCCTTCAGACCTGATCACGCCGCGTTGCTCGGAATATTCGCGCAGAAAGCGCGCATATAATCCCGCATCAAAATGGAACGCATAGGCGATATTGGATAAAGGTGAATTACCCGCATCGAATGGGCGCATGAACTTCCCCTGCTCAGTCGCTGCACCGCTAATGGTGTAACTCCCGACCTCCTGCGCTTTACCCATCTGCGCCATTTTCAGCCAATAATGGTAAAACTGGACGGATTCCATATCCTTTCCCAGATCACCAAAAGCATGAATATATTTATCACCCACACGGCCCCAGTTTACAAACTGAATGCCCAATTTAAATGTGCCTTGGGTTTTGCGAACAAATTCATTTTCATCTAAATCCAAAAGTTTATTAAACAATTGTATTTGCGGAATTGTCGCCTCACCAACACCCACAGTGCCTATATCTTCTGACTCGATAAGGCGTATTTGGCAATAGTCAGGTTTAATTAATTTGGCCAGCGCTGCAGCAGTCATCCAACCAGAGGTTCCACCACCAACAATAGCGATGCGTCTAATATTATTATCGTGCATAACATCCACCTAATTGCGTTACCAACGTAACTCTGTAAGAAATCACTAAGTTTTTAAAAAATAATTAATGTATTCATTTAATAATGGAGATTTATCGCTCGCATCATTCACTTGTGCACGACGTTGTGTCGCCATTGAATTCATGTTTTCAATGTCTATTGAATCGAAACATATCCCGCCCGTCGCTGGCACAACACCAAATCCAATAAATAAATTCACCCACTGGTCGCGAGATAATAACGGTGACAAATAGCTTGAAACAACTGCGCTAGACTTAAACAAATTTATGCTATGCAGCGCTTCCTCATAAATGGCTGGCTCAACTAACGATTGTAATTGCTCATCCGATAACGCCGATGTCAGCATCAAGAAGATCACCATCAATTGCTGATATTCCTTGGTCGCAAGCAGTGACAAACGATTAAATTCTTCACTTGCACCTGACATTGCCGCCGGGCTGGCGTAGCAATCGAGTAGTCGCACCATGCCCTGCCGGGTGATTTCCCCATAACCTAGTAGCATATCCCAGGGGGTGTTAGTAGCGGGAGGAATACGAACACAATTCCCTTTCCAGCAAGCAGCGTCATTAAAATTAAATCGATTTATTTGTTCAGTTTTTTCACCTGATAGCCCCAAGCATAAATCCCAGGCATTACTAATAACAACATTTACGTCCTCAGTCAGGGATGGCACCTCCCCCGGCTGAACATTGTAATAATGCATGCAAGATGTCGATGCGATAGTAACAAGCGAATAGAATTTTCGGTCGCGCACCAGCATTCGCGTTGCCACACCGCCACTATTTTTAATGCCGTTACATTGTATGGAAGCGATATTTATAGCCAGAGCTGATGCGGCATTATCGTCTTGTAGGCCCGCAGATGAGAGATCAATAAAGAGCGCTGCCGAAATTTCGTGCTGCGAATCCAAACGCAGTAAATCGATAAAGGGCACAGAGCGGGTACCCGTGTAACTTACCGTCTGCGCCTTGAACTCCACCACGCCCATAGCCATCGCTTGCTCTCGCAACAAGTCAACATACTCAACCAAGTGTAAGTTCAAACCGACGCCAAGCGATTGATAAACAGTATGAGGCACCCGCTCAGGATCAATAAACTTACCACTGCGTGCCATTGTTGCAGCTAACGAGAGGTCGTCCGGGTGAAGACCATTATAACCAAGCCTTGCCGCCATGACTGGCCAATCCACATCAATCGGCTCAGAAGAATTGGATCCATACGAATGAAAAAATTGCCGGGCAGGTTCAGAAGCAGAAATATCGACGCCCAACACCGGCCGCACGATTGATCGACGCACCAGATCTTTTTCACTTACACCGAGCAGCTTGTGAAATCTCCGTATAGAGGATGAAGTCGAAACAATCGCTGCTTTATCGTTGCCTTGCATCAAGCTGATCACGGCTATTTTCGGTGTAAGTACATTTAATTGTTTCGCCAGCAACAGGGCCAGCCACCAGCAATCACCAGGGCCACCCACTATCACCAGATCGTACATTTTCTCAGCCATCAGCCGCGCTCACAATTATTTAGCAGATGATTTATAAATACCTCAGCGCTAGGCATCTCCTCCACTACTTGTGCTATTTCATCGCGTATCTTCGCCAAATATTCAGAAATTGCAGCCCCCGAATATGCGCCCACCCGCGGATCAAAACTCTGCGGAATCACACCTTGGCCAATACAAACAGCTGCATACACACCATATTGAAGATGATCAACATGGCCGACTTGTCGAAATATCTTTTGTCTCTGCACAAGAGAGTCAGGCAAGTTCATCGTTTGGCAATAGCGCCAAAAAGCGGAGTCGTCACGTCGAGTTTCGGCATAGTGCATAATTATAAAATCGCGAATGCGCACATATTCGGCAGTGACTCTTGCATTGAATTCGTGTTGCAACAATTGCTGTTCAGCTCGGGGAGAAAATAAATCGAGTAACGCCTTTATCCCAACCTGGATAAGATAAATACTGGTCGACTCCAAGGGTTCTAAAAATCCTCCAGAGAGACCAATAGCCACACAATTTTTTCGCCATTGCTGCGGACGCATACCCGCCACAAAACGAAACTTACGCGGCTCATCAAGCAAAGCAGCTCCTTCAAGCTGGGATAACAAGTGTTGGTATGCCAGATCCTCCGGCATAAATTCACTCGCATAAACGCAACCATTACCAATACGATGTTGCAAGGGTATTCGCCAACACCATCCTGCAGAATGCGCGGTTGCTCGAGTGTAAGGGCTTAGCTCACCCACTGTGGTAGAGGGCATTGCGAGGGCGCGGTCGCAGGGCAGCCAATGGGCCCATGATTCATATTCGGAACCCAGAGAACCACTGATTAATAGCGCACGAAAGCCTGTGCAATCAACAAAAAAATCAGCCTCGATAACCTCGCCTGATTCCAATTGCAACGAACGGATATTTCCTGTTACTGGGTCGCACTCAGTGTGTTTAACTTTTCCTTCGCGACGCTCTACCGAGCGGTCTTCGGCGTAACGTCGTAAATAATTGGTATAGAGCGCGGCATCAAAATGAAACGCGTAGTTGTAGCTGCCGCGCCAACCTGTTGCATCGGATTGAGGATAGGCAAAACGATTTTTTTTAATTGCAGCAGCGGCTACGGAAAAATCGTCGAAGGGAGCCGCGTTTCCCGATTGATGCGCACTCGCCCAAAAATGTTGGAATTCAACACCATTTATATCGAACCCTACTGAACCAAAGGGATGAATATATTCCTCACCGAGCTCACCCCAATTGCGAAATTGGATACCCAATTTGAATGTTGCTCTAGTCGCACGAATGAAATCTGCCTCATCAATGCCCAAAAACTGGTTGAAGTGACGGATATGAGGAATAGTAGATTCTCCAACTCCCACGGTCCCAAGCTCTTCGCTCTCGATTAACTGTAAAGACAAAGGCATACCCGCGAATTTTTTCGCGAGTGCAGCCGCGGTCATCCAACCTGCTGTACCACCGCCGAGGATCACCATCCGCACATTATTAGTGGCCATATCAGCGCTCCGCATTATTATTTTGGCTGCGCAACAGGGCATTAATATGCGCTACCTGATAGGGAGCAGTGGCCACTATTTCCCGAACTTTATCGAGAATGCCCTGAAAAAAATGTGTGAACTCATCGTCTGCCCGCTGAAGCCTTAAGGGCGGAACGTGGATTGGCCATTTCTTTAGCCCCATTAATAATGAAATCCACTCTGCCGCCGCAGGATATCGCTCGTCGCGGTGGGGAAGGCGCGAGGATGCAATAAACACCTCTACCTCTTTGCGTAACTCGGTCGGAAGCGATTGCAGATCGGAAAGGTCACCACCTTTCATCAGCCAATAGCCTAGCAAGTGCATATCCCTAACCGAACGATATAAGTCGGTTGCAAGGCGGTTGTACTCTTGCGCCAGGCTAAGCTGTAAAGGAACAGACGGCCAAATGCCCACCAATAGCCTCAGCTCTTGCATAAGCAAATCCAGATCAGACACTAACCATTTGCCAGCACGAGCGGCAGCAGGACCAACAGCCAGCTTGCGCCCCTGCCAAGGCCGACAGAGGCATCCGTAGATATTGTGCTGGAGATTTTTTAGCGCGGCCGCATGCGATGACTGTGTCAATAATTTTTCAAGCGCGATTTTATTCCCACGATATTCATAAACCACCCCAGTACGCAGAGGTACTGCATTGACAAGAGCATCACAATCAATCGTCAAGCTGGTAGTTGGATTGGCATTGAACGCGTTAGCAACAAACGAATGAGCGGTATGCTGATCTCCAAAATAATGAGCCCAGTCATTAGCCTCTTCATTGGGTTCGTTCAAAAGATCGGTCTGGATATCAGATGCATCTATAACCAAATCAGCAGCATTAAGCGCACCAGCCGAGTCCAGAATTTCGCTCCTCATTGCCTCATTTATTTCTTTACCAGGCGCGGCGACTTCATTTACAAGTGTAATGCCGAGATATACCGCATAGCGAAGCAGTAGTTGGGTAAACGGAACTATATTTAAGTGTAACCCAGAGTAATTCTGTGCTTTTTTTTGTGCCCCAGCCGCTGATGCATGCCGCTGCAAATCTATAATTTTCCCATATTTGGATAACTGGGCCGTTACACAAAAATCATCGTACCCCCCAGCCCGCGTTCGTAGAAAACGCTCAAAAAGCTGATGAAAATCGAGAACCTCATCTGAGGTGCCGTAATCATCAACTGACCAATAAAATTCTCGTCCAGACGGCTCGTCAACAATGTGATGGGCTAAAAAATAAGTACCATCACATAACCTCAACAACGATTCTTGCGTAAGCTCCAACACTGATAATAGATCAGGGAGCTCTCGTCTAACACTGACGGCGCCATCAGTCTTTGACTCGCCGTAAATGAGGGTTACTTTCAGGTTGGCAATTTTCTTTTTTAACGAGCAGGCAACGAGCAATGAATGCCACGAATTGCCCAACACTAATACCGACTCCAGCTTTTTCATACCACACCGTAAAGGCTTGAAGCGACGAGCTGCTGGTTGATACCAGTCGCGCTTAACTCGGCTTCCAAAACATCATTTGCCATAGGCATCATCTGCACCTGCGATTCCAACTTTTCACGCATCTTTTGCATTTCACCCCGCACAGTGGCCCCTGTGTAATTGAGAACACGAGTGTCGAAATTGACTTTACCCACATCCTGCCCAAGATACACAGCAAGCCAACTCGGCGACATAAAGAGACCGTTTTGGTACCGTTCTACATGTCCGGTAGCTCGGAACAATTCAATGCTGCGCTCAAGTGACTCGGGTAATGACATAGCTCGGCAATAACGCCAAAACTCTGAGTCATTCCGTTTGGTTATTTTGTAATGCAGAATTAAAAAATCGCGAATCCTCACATACTCGATTTCCATTTCCTGATTGTAAGCATCACGCAATGTAGGTAGATCGCCCGATCCAGGAAAGTATTCAAGAAACTTTAGAATTCCCTGTTGAATGAGGTAGATGCTGGTCGATTCCAGTGGCTCAAGAAATCCACTCGACAGCCCGATTGCGATGCAATTTTTTTCCCAGCTTTTTTTTCGTCGACCAGCGGTAAACTTCAAGAAATTTGGCTCCGCAAGCGGGGAGCCATCAAGGTTAGTCAATAAGTTCTGCAAAGCATCTTGATCTGTTATCGCCGAACTGGAATAAACCATTCCATTGCCAGTTCGATGCTGAAGCGGGATTCGCCACTGCCAACCACACGCTTGTGCATGGGCAACAGTATAAGGTTTTGGAGGCTCCACTCTCTCACAAGGAACCGCGACGGCTCTATCGCAAAGCAGCCAGTTTGACCAGTCATCAAAAGGTACAGACAGTTGCTCTGCCAATAGAAGTGCCCGAAACCCCGAGCAATCAATAAAAAAATCCCCTTCTACGATTGCACCGGAATCCATTTGCAAACTCGAAATGGTACCGCTTAGAGTGTCGGTAACCACATTGGACAACCGACCCTCAATGCGCACTATGTTGCGATCCTCTGCATATTTTCGTAAAAACTTTGCATAACGTCCGGCATCTATGTGGTAAGCGTATGTAAATGTATTTTTGTCACTACGCGCATTGGTTTCTGGAAACGCAAAACGTTTTTTTTCCGCCATCACCACCGCAAGTGAAAACTGATCAAATGCTTGTGCCGCGCCGGTAGCTTCAGCAGACAACCAATAGTGGTGAAAATCAATACCATTTACCGAGTGGCCGTGGGAGCCAAATGGATGCAGGTAAGCACTACCCAACGAGCCCCAATCGATAAATTTAATTCCTAGTTTATAAGTAGCCTGTACCGCAGAAAGGAACTCCCGCTCGTCGATACCCAGCATATTATTGAAATAACGAATATGAGGAATAGTCGCTTCGCCAACGCCCACGGTACCAATTTGTTCAGACTCGACAAGGACTATCTGATAGCCCTCAGGCAGAAATTTTGCACAAGCTGCTGCCGTCATCCAGCCCGCTGTACCGCCGCCTAAAATTATTATTTTTTTTGATTCATCGGACATGCAAGAGCTCTCTGGTCTAGGGCAGGACATAACAATAATAGACCCGAACTGAAAGACCGGATCATTAAGGATTCAAATATATATGCATTGATTTTGGATAAAAAAAAAGCGCACAACTTTCGTTGTGCGCTTTTCCTAACGCCTTAGAACTTAGAACTGACCTTTCAACAACAGCGCTACACGTCTGTCGTTAACAAACCATGAACGACCAGCTTCCAAACCTTTGCCATCGAGAATCATGATGGTTTCAGTTTGGGTATTCAACAGGTTGGTAAACTGCAAACCTACCGTCAAATTATCGTTAAGCTTGTAGAACGCCGACCCGTCAAGGAAGCCAGAATCATCATTCCACAAAGGATAACGGCTGATTACGTCACGAGTAGTCAACAAGTAGCGTGAACGCCAGTTGTATGCCAGGCGCAATGAGATCGCGTCCTTATCGTACATACCCACGATATTGAACGTGTCTTTCGATTGGCCTTGCAATGGCAGGCCGGTAAGATCAACCCGCGCACCAGTATCTATATCACCACCGTTATCCGCCTCAAGGCTTCCTGAGTTAGGGAACGACTCGGAATCGATATAGCTGTAGGTCACTTGCAAACCAAGACCATCAAAAGGAGCTGGCAGCATGTCGTAGAATTGCTGATATGCAAGTTCAAACCCTTCCAACTCGCCTTCA
This sequence comes from uncultured Cellvibrionaceae bacterium, assembly GCA_964499225.1. Lineage (GTDB taxonomy): Bacteria > Pseudomonadota > Gammaproteobacteria > Pseudomonadales > Cellvibrionaceae > Cellvibrio. The sequence continues at coordinate 9,707 of CAZCJR010000115.1, forward strand.
CCATTATTGGTGGTGCCAGTCACAGTAGCGGTCTGGGTTACACCTGAAGTTGGGTTGGTATAGACGCGGTCAAATGCACCGTTCACAAAGAAGTTGCTCAAATCTTTCTTGAACAACGACAAGGTCAGAGAACCTACATCAGCAAAATACCATTCCAATGACGCGTCGTACTGCTTTGACTCCATCGGATTCAAGTAAGGGTTACCAGAATCGCCCGCCCAAGTATTAATAGTGCCACCAACAAGAGTCGTTGTTGGGGGTGTTACAGTTCGGTCGGTCAGTACTTCACGAGTAGTTTCAAACGCTCGCAAACTGGTAGTGTTTCGCACCAAGTCCATATCAGGCATTGCAATCGCTTTAGATGCACCGAAACGCACCAACAAGTCATCGGTCAGCTCAACCTTTATATTGAAGCTAGGCAGCCATGCATCGTAATCATGTACCGAATCTTCAACGGTGGCAGCATTGTTACCAAATCCAAGCTCTGTTGGAGAGAGGAAGTTACCAATGTCACCGGCGTACTCAGTCGCGGCGTCATAATCGACCTTGATAGCCTCATTCTCATATTCACGACGAGCACTGAGCTCTGCAGCAGTCGGCTCAGCACTTAATGGTGGAAGGTTCACTGTGAACAGAGGGTCGCTCGCAGCAACAGCCGCTAACAACTCGCTTCTCTTGGCATCAAGATAGGCCAAGTGAGCTGCTGTATCTCGCGGATCTGGAACGCCAGCGGGCGGCAGCTCACGAGGAAGAACGTCCGGGTATTGAACAGAACCAGTAGCCACACGCTCAAAGTTTACATAGCGTAAACCGAAGTTACCGTCGAATCGATAGGAATAATCCTCTGAACCAAAATCAACGCGAACATAGGCAGCCTGATTGGTCTCTTCGGTAATAAAGACTTCTGACGGCAGGAAATAAGAGCCAGTAGTGTCCGGACGATCAGCAGCATTTTCCCAAAGATTACCACTACCACCGGTTGGCAACGCACGCTGTTCTTTTACGATGGACTTAACCAACGCATCAGAAGGATGGAGCATGGTATTTCCAGGGATAGTAATAACGCCACCGCCATGGAAATCCGACCAATCCACCGCTTCCCACTGACCTTGTATGTCAGCGACAATTGGAGTATCCGCCCAGCCAATTTGATCATAAGGCTGCGCCCAGATAGGCGTTAGTTGACCCCAGTTGTAGGCTGTTGAGCGGACAGTTTGTTCACGGTTTGCGTAACGTATGCCCGATCTAACGCCTTTTATAAAGCCGGCATCATCATCAAAGGTGTAAACACCATCTAAGCGAGCCGCTTTAGAATCACCCTCTGAACGCTCGTAGTGGTCCATTGCTGACTGCCACCAGTAAGAAGTCGGATCTTGGAACCAGTTAGAATCACCAGCAGGGTCATTTGAGAAGCCTGGCAGCGCCTTACCGCCAACTAACACACCCGCACCCGCAGCGCCAAACGGGCCAGTACCCTCACTGCCCTCCACTACCATAGCATTGCCATCTACGGCCATATTGTTGTCGCGAATACCATGCCATGGCTCAATGAGCGTAAGGCGAGGAGTACTGCCTGACACATCAAAGTCCTGGATAGCGTGAGTTGCCATCATCACAGTCACATCATCATCTTCGGTATTTGCTTTGATGTACTGCAAATCCAAACTCAGCTCGAAATTGTCGCTCGGAGTCCACTTGAAGTTAGTAGCAAAGTCATCGATTACTGTGCGTGTGCTCTTGTAACGGTTATCGGTCTGGAAGCGAGAACCGAACTGCGCAACAGCCGGACTAGCCCAGCTGGCCGCATGAGGCAAACGTACTGCTTCCGGATTATCTGGGTCAGCAGAGCGCCAGCCGCCATCACTGAAGCGGCCATCCTGAGTGATAACACCACCCTGGAACAAGCCATCGTCGTCGAACTCGTACTCAGTACCTTGCAGAGGAACTGCTTGACGACGCTCGTAGCCGGACTGGTATTTGATTGCATTTTCGGTCCAAGCCAACTCAGCATCTGAACGCATAAACTGCACGGTAGCGAGGAAAGTATCCTCTGGGTTCTCCCACTGAAGTGCAGTTGCAATACCTTGACGGTCGCGATCATCAAATTTCATTGTGGCATTCGAGCCTTGCGGCATCCAAACAGAGCGACCAGCTTCTGCAAAACGCTCAGCTCCAGCTATATCATTTGGACCTGCATGACCAGCACCTGGTGCAGACAAGGCACGCGGATAATCAGTGTAGTCGTCTCGGTATTCAACATAAGCATCAGACTGGATGCCGTGTGAAATACCCTTCAAAGATGATTTTGATGCATTGATCAAGAAGCCAAACTCGCCCGCCTCAGTTTCCCAGCGATCGCTGTAAAGACCAGAGAAAGTTGGGGTCCACTCTTCCGCCAAATCACCGTATGAGTAGTCAACGTTAAATGCCATAACGCGATCATTCGAATCGAAAGGCTTGCGAGTAATCAAGTTCACTGTACCGCCAATCCCACCTTCTACCATATCAGCAGATTGGTTTTTAAATACCTGAACGCCAGCCATCAACTCAGGTGGTACGTCCTGAAAACTCAAACCGCGTCCTGAGTTGGCAGTGAACGAATCGCGACCATTGAACTCTGAACGAGTAGCGGACATGCCGCGAATTACTGCACCTGAACCTTCAACACCGAAGTGGTCGGGATCGTTTGCAGCAGCAAAACGCTCGATTGATACACCAGGAATACGTTGCATCGCTTCCAATACGCTACGGTCGGGTAAAGAGCCGATATCTTCTGCCGAAATAGCGTCTACGAAGGTATCCGAGTTTCTTTTGACATCTTGTGCGTTCTGTAAGTTAGCGCGAACGCCACTAACAACGATTTCTTCGATATTTTCGTCTGTTGGAACTGGAGCATCTTGCGCAAAAGAAGGTGCACTTAACGCCATGATACACATGGCCAACATGGACTTTTTGAACTTAACGCCTTGCTGCAGTGCGGTCTTTTGATTTTTATGGAAAACCATAGCCAACCCCTTTGTTAAATTTATCGTTAGGTAATTTTTATGTTGTTTTGTATTTCACGATGAAATCAAAACTTCTCAAGTGTAGATCATGTTTTTGTTGGTAGAGCTGATCTTGCATACTTGTAAACAAAAAATAGCAAGATACTTGTTATCCTACGCTTATGTTGAATAATGTGTCAACGTGACTATAAGTCACTTTGACTTCTTATTTGATTCACCACCAAACAAATTGACAGCGCTATCAATTGGGACGCAGAACACATTTCGTATATGATGTAATTTTTTGCAAATAAAAAAGCCTGTTTCGAAAAACAGGCTTATTTGACGACACAAAATCGATGAGTTTACATCTGGAACGGATGGCGCAAGACGATGGTTTCAACCCGATCAGGGCCAGTTGAGATAATATCGATTGGCGCCTTGATCAACACCTCAAGACGGCTGATGTATGCGCGCGCGTTGGCAGGCAACTCATCCAATGTTTGAGCACCAACAGTGGACTCACTCCAACCAGCCATCTCTTCATAAACTGGCTTAATACCCGCCCAGCCATCGGCATCGTAAGGCATACCTACGATAGGATTTCCGCTGGCGTCCTCGTACCCGATACAGATTTTCACTGTCTGAAGACCATCGAGCACATCCAACTTGGTAAGACAAATACCGGTCACACTATTGATACGATTGGCATGACGCACCGCCACCGCATCGAACCAACCGCAGCGACGCTTGCGCCCAGTTGTTGCTCCGAATTCATGGCCTTTTTTACCGAGATATTCACCAATCTCACAACCTAATTCGGTTGGAAAGGGGCCTGAACCAACACGAGTAGTGTAGGCCTTGGTGATACCAAGAACGTAATCGAGATAGAGTGGACCGAAACCTGAGCCAGTAGCTGTACCCCCGGCAGTGGTATTGGATGAGGTCACAAAGGGATAAGTACCATGGTCAATATCCAACAGAGAACCTTGCGCCCCTTCAAACAGGATGCTCTCGCCCTCTTCCCGCGCAGTGTGCAACAACTCAGTTACATCAGCCATCATCGGTAGCAACTGCGCTGCCCATAGCTTGCAGTCCGCCATTACCTTATCAAAATCTACTGCTTCAACTTTGAAATAATTGGTTAGCACAAAATTATGGTAGCTGAGAATTTCCTTGAGCTTGACCGCGAAGCTTTCCAGGTTGACCAGGTCACCTAGACGTAGGCCACGGCGCGCCACTTTATCTTCATAGGCCGGACCAATTCCACGCCCAGTAGTGCCAATTTTGGCATCGCCGCGCGCCAGCTCGCGCGCCTGATCAAGAGCGACGTGGTAGGGAAGAATCAATGGACAGGCAGGCGATAAGCGCAGGTTTTCGCGCACCGAAACCCCCGTATCTTCCAAGCCCTTAATTTCTTTCAATAACGCTTCGGGAGATAACACAACACCGTTGCCGATCAGGCAGGTAACGCCTTCACGCAAAATGCCCGATGGGATCAAGTGAAGCACGGTCTTCTTCCCGTCGATCACCAGGGTGTGACCTGCATTGTGGCCGCCTTGAAAGCGCGTCACCAGGGAGACCTGATCGGTCAACAAATCAACGATCTTGCCTTTACCTTCGTCACCCCATTGGGTGCCCAATACCACGACGTTCTTGCCCATGACTGGTTTAACTCTCTGTGCTGGATAAAAAGAAAACTGAATGATTAAAGTGCTACGACCCGGTAGCAACCATCGTTTAATACCAATTGGTGATCACAACTCAGCTCGGCGAGGTTGGCACCGCTGCTGACTGAAATAATCCGTCGCCCTTGCTGACGTAGATTTTGGATCACTTCCCATTGCTGTACGTCGCCGGTTTCGATAACAGCAATAGCGGACACGCTGGCTTTAGCGAGTAAATCCAATTTGCTGATAGCGGTAATATCAACTGCAAATCCAGTTGCCGGACGTGCCCGCCCAAATACTTCGCCAATGTGATCATAGCGGCCGCCGCTGGCGATCGGGTTACCATAACCTGGCGCGAACGCGGCAAAAACCAAACCGGTTAAGTAGTGATAACCACGCAGTTCGCCTAAATCAAAATAGAGTTCAGCAGCGGGATAGCGCTGTTCGATAAGACGCGCAACCTCATCTAACTGATCAACCGCAGCCTGTGCCGCTTTGACCTGACTAAACAAGTCACGTGCTTTTTGCAAAACCGATTTATCACCCGCCAAAGCAGGCAAGCTTAAAAACAATTGCGCTTTGCTTGGATCGGCAATATTTGCATCAACCCATGCGCGAATTTCCGTTGTTGCTTTACGCTGCAACAACTCAAAAAAAGTATCTTCCTGTGCTTTGGTCAAACCAGCATCCGCTGCAATAGCGCGGTAAATACCAACATGCCCCAAATCGATATGCAGTCGCGGCAAGCCAGCCACCTGCAATGACTCCAAGAGGAGCGAGACCACTTCGATATCTGCCGAAATTCCCGACTCACCGAAAAATTCAAGACCAGCCTGAATTGGAGTTCGGGTTGCCAGCGGATTCTTGGGCCGAGTATGAACTACATGACCGGCATAACACAGACGATTTGCACCGCTGCGGTCAAAACTGTGGGCGTCCATACGCGCAGTCTGCGGCGTGATGTCAGCGCGAATACCCAAGGTGCGACCACTCAGCTGGTCAGTAACTTTAAACGTGAGTAGATCGACGTCGCGACCCAGACCAATAAGCAGCGAATCAGTATATTCAAGCAGTGGCGG
>CAZCJR010000116.1:0-15354 GCA_964499225.1 uncultured Cellvibrionaceae bacterium
TAATGCAAAAAGATCCCATTGATGGTGAGCGCCGATACCACAGTAAATTTTGCCCAGAGTTTTTCGTTCATTAAATACTGTTGCGGATTTTCCAAATAGCCGAGTAGAACCAGTGCGAGGCCGGTAATCCACAGCACCACCAGCGCGACAAACATAATCTCGGCGGATTTGGTGAGGTCTTTAATGGCAGTGGCCGACAAGGCTTTGCCGCGCGATTTAGCCAGCGCCAAATCTTGCATGAGCAAGATCCCGATCGAGACACATGCTGCAAGTAAATGTGCATAAACGACGAGAGTTTTCATGGTGTATCCGATGTCATTACGGTTGAGTTTTTGGTTTTTTTAGGGCGAACAATAGCCATCTCATTGCGCAGTGGGGTTTTTAATCCGCAGATTAAAACGCTGGCGAGATAAATTGGCTGGAACAAATTTTTTTTGCGACCGAAAAACGCCAGGGTTATTTGCATCCTGGTTATGCGTGGTGTTACGCCGAGTACATTGTTGCTGCGTTTTTTGTTTTTATTTTAGCTGGAACAGAAGTGCATCCCAGTTTTTAGTCGCTTTATGATCGCGACTTTGTGTGACAGTTATCTGTATGGCCAAGCTCTGCACTGTGCTTCGCCGCACACTATTGAACTGTGCGGCCTTGCGTTAGTGCCACCCTGCAGCTTTGCGCTAGTGGATTCGCTTGGCGATAAGTATCTGGCTAACATCGACCAATCTACCCTGACTTTCTTTGGCGTTCTAATCATTAGTTCTCATTTCTACCAAAAATAGTATTTATTCTAATAAAGAGATATAGGTGCGATACTCGAGGGGGGATTTTTATCAGTGGTTTTTTTCGTTTGGCGTTTTACATGGTAAAAAGGCGAACCCCTTGTGGGCTCGCCTTTTTATTTATTTTTTGCGGGTTTTATCTAACGAATTACTCGAATTTTTGCGAGCTATTTAGCGGCGCCTGATCGGTGAGGAGTGGCGGATCATCGCGGCGCAAGGAGCGCAAAACCTCGCCCGCCACTATAAACGCGCCGGTGAGTAGGCCCAGGTAGATAAACATCACATAACTGAAGTCCGCTGTGTAATTCCATGGGCGGGCGATGCCCAGGTAGCACGCAAACAGCCATGAGACCGAGGAAACTGCGCCGGTAAGCGCTACCAAAATCTGTTCAAATCCCGGTAGGCCCAGCAGCCCGCGCGATGAGGTGACACGCGGAAAACTGAAATAGTGCAGTGCGATCCCATTAAGTGTTAGCACCGACACCACGGTGAATTTCGCCCAGAGTTTTTCATTCATCAGATACTGTGTCGGGTTTTCTACATAACCGAGCACTACTAAGGTAAGTCCACTAATCCACAGCATTACCAGTGCCATAAACATAATCTCTGCCGCTTTGGTCAGGTCTTTGATTGCCGCGGACGAGAGCGCTTTCCCGCGCGTTTTAGCCAAGGCTAGATCCTGCATTAATAAAATGCCGATAGCGACGCAGGCGGCAATTAAATGAGCGTAGACGATTAGTGTTTTCATAATAGGAATCGCTTTGTGTTGAATGGCTGATTATTTTTTGTTTTTTGTTCTGCGGGGCAGCAAAGGTTGGAGAAAAACCCGGCTTACACCGGGTTTTTATGCGCTTAGGCCTCGTTCCTAGAAAATTCCTGCAATCGTTTGTGAACCCCAACTGCGGTACAAACCTCCATTTGCGCCCTGGTTTGCCTGAAGTGCCAAACCGACAGTCTGGTACAGCGCTGTTTGGCCAGCACCACCGGCATTAACGACTTTGCCGCCTTTCACGCCAGCGCCTGCAACCAGCATTGGGCAGTTGCTGCCACTGTGAGCGTCTACGTTGCCCATATCAGAGACCTGGGTGACGATCGTAGACGCCAACAGGTTTTCCGCCTGCAACTTATCCAGCAACTGTGCAGTCAGCGACATGTGGTAAGCCACATCGTTATCGTAGTAACCCCGGTAGCTTGGGTTGCCTTGGTTGTGATGCGAGTCATGTGATGGGCGCGGGCGATAAGCACCGGAGGTATCGACAATCATTGCACCATCAAGTACGTGGTTGTGATCGTCATTACCGAATGCCAGGGATACCGACGAGGTCAGGTTACATTTCAGCGCTAGCACAGCGATTTCACTCATGGTTCGCGATGTCGCATCAAATCCGGCTACAGCCCGCTCAGGCGGACGCGGACAGGAGCCGGTGCTGCCACCCGTAGTCACGATCTTGGATTCCAGCTCCCTGATCGCACTTAAGTGACTATCCAATTTTTGTAACTCGTGCTGACCTAATTTGGTTTTCAAATCATTTATCGCGGTCGCGTGGTAATCGACCAATGATTTGCGCGGCGGAACACTACCCGAACCCGTACCGCCCCCACCGCCAGCAAACAAAATGTCCAAGGCTGCCGCCGGGCTGGTGATAGTCGGAATGCCAGCACTGTCACGTGATAGTTCAGATCCCGCATGAGTCCCCAGGTTTAACCACTTAACGGGTGAATTTGAGTTAGCGCTCAATACCTTGCCGAGATTGACGTCGATACTTTGCTTACCCCAGGGGTTGGCTTCATTGAAGCGACAGAACATCACCCCGTGGCCGCCCTGGAACATAGTGGCATTGGACAGTAACGCAACGCGGCCAGCAGAATAATGGCTCTGCAGTGGCGCAGATTGAATGGGTAGTGTGGCACCGGTCGGAACCCATTTTGATGGTGTGCAGCCGCCGGGCATAAAGACCGCAATGTGCTTGGTGGCTGCTCCTGATTGGGCTTCGGCTACCCGCGCCATCATTATGCCGGCGAGTAAACTGGACGCTTGAACTGCACCCAGGGCGATACCCGAGCGTTGTACAACGCGCAGGAAGTTCCGGCGCTCTTGATCAAAACAATCTTTAGATCTCATTTTTTTGACTCCAATTCGTTAACAGGGAGAATGGAGCGCGCATTAGCGCGCCCACTCCTGCCGGTAAATCACAGAATCCAACGCCGGGATTTCCTGCAGCATCGCACGTGGACCGCTAGCGTTCAGTACATTGGTCAGCTTCTCAATATTGCAGCGATAAGCACTGCGCTCTTCGAGTGACATGTCGTAGGGCACTTCACGGGTGTCATCCCTGTCGATCAGGAAAGTAGTCGCTACACCGCTACTGAAGCTGACCAGTTGGGTTGCCAAGCAGGTTTTTGCCTGTTGGGATACCAGTGGCTGCTCAACCATCAGCCGCGCGAGGTCTTTAGCACCGTTAAAGGTGATTTCAGGTGCATAGATCACACGATTGGGATCGTTGGCGAACTGCAGTTTTTGGTAGGGCGAGAAGAAAGTCGCCTGAGCATTAATGGCGTTGCCACGCAGGTCGGTAGTGCGAACACGGCCTGTTGCGTCGAAGTTCTCCATGCCGCCACCCAAGGGGTTGATGATTTCAAGGTGACAGTTGGAGCAGGGTTGATTTTCAGTAATCTTGCCCACCGCCATGCGCTCGGTTGTCGTTGGCGCAGCCAGGAATGCAGCGTGCGCTTCACCCAGTGCATCGCGATCCAACGACGTACCTGATGGTGGCTCAGGGATGTCCTGACACATCATCTTGCGCCGCACCGCAACCGCACGCGTAATCAGGTTGGCATCGTTATCACGGGCATAACGCGACATAAATGCGCCCGAGGTCAAGATACCGCCACGGTCACTGGTGTTGACACGCACAAATCCGTCCGCATCCGCTGTGCCGCTGTAGGCCAGGCCATAGTGGGATGCCAAACGTTGATTCACATGAGTGAACGTGGGGTTGTACAGGGTTGCAAAGGAAGAGCCGGATTCCAGCATGGCGGCAGAGAAGTTTTTACTCAACTCGGTCTGCATGTCGGTTGCCAGGGTCGCAAAATTAGCAACACCTACTTTGGCTTGAGTTGGCAGTGTTTCTGTACCTAACCAACGATTCACGAGTTGACCCATCAACACTTTGGTCGTAGCTGAATTCAACAGCGTAGCTGCCTGCTGACGCACGCCAGCGACCGTGTTCAGGTTGCCGTTGGCTGCTGCTGCCATCAGGGTCGCATTCGGAGTAGTACCCGTGAAGGTATAACTCAGGTAGGTCGCCATCTCGTAGCCGTTCAATTTATAGGTACTGCCGCTGGTGAGGTCACCCACTTCGGAGCGATACAGATATTGCGGCGCGGATAACATGGTCGCCAAGGCAACCGACATGCCTTCGGTTACAGTGCGGCCACCGGTGGTGCCTCGCGCTAGATCGCGGTAGCTGGTTTGTTCGGCGGTGGTCAATGGGCGACGGAAAATACGTGGCGCCAAATCGCTTACCAATTTATCAGCGCAAGCCGTCGAGGGAGTACAAGCCAATACCGAATTCCAGCGAGTGGAAACGGATCCGGCAATACGCTCGGCAGTCGCAACATAGTTTGAGTAACGGCCTGCGTCTACGAACAAATCGTTGTTGTTTTGGAAGGCGCCGGAGATAGCGTCATCGGGCAGACGTGAAATCACATCCTCGGTGTAGCCCACCAAATCGCCAACTGAGCGCTGGTATTCCGCGCGGGTCAATAAACGCAAGGTGCGTTTGCCGGGTTGGGTTGCAGTGCCGGTACAGGCAAATGCGTTCGCGTCATTAACGGGCTGGCCGCTCGGTGATTTGGTCCACGCAAAAATCAACGCCGCTACATCGGCTGCGCATTGGCCAACACAAGCAGTTGGATTGTTTGCTGGCATGTTTGCGCCTATGTAATTTTGCAGGGCGGTGGAGCTCTCCGGGTACTTGGTGAGGCTCACCGTCATGCGATTCCCATGACAGCCAGCACATTGCTCTCTCCATACAATTTCACCGCGCGCTGAATTACCTGGGCCAACGCTGCTGGTACTACCAGAGCTGACCGAGGACGTGGGGATGCTGGAGGAGTTCACTGAACTGGTTGAGCTACTGGTGATGCTGCTGACTGAAGAGGTTGAAGAACCGGCCCCGGTATAGATCAATGTCAGGGGTGCAGTGGCGGCAGCGGGGATGCTATCGGTGTAGCTAATCACTTTGTAGTCGTAGCTGCCGGCCGCCGTCAGGTTATCGATATAACTTACGGTGTTGGCGGCGTTATTGTTAGCAGTGACCCAGCGGCCATCGGCACCTTTACGGCGTACCAAAAAGCCGGTTTCGGTCGCGCTGACATCCGCCCAGTTCAGGTTAGCGGCCCCAGTGACGTTGCTGACAGTACCGCTCAAACCAGTGGCAGCATTCGGTGCAGCGGCCAAGCTGATTGCCGGAACATTGGTCGGGTTGTCGCGGTTCAGGAAGACCTTGAAATACACCGGTACTTTTTCACTGACGGTGGACAGACCCGCTACGGCTCGCAGTGCTTCCACGCCCGCGTTCAAATCGAAATCGGTGGAGTTGATCGCGATAGGTTTGCGCGGCGAGAAACTGATGCGGTTGTTGGCATGTTTCACCAGTAATGCATCAAACACCACGGATTTAACTACACCGTGCAGTACCAGATTGCCGCTCATCGTTTGCACGCGAGTGCTACCCGCAGCCAGCGCATCAATCGCGGTCAGGTCGAGCTGCGTGGTGAAGTGCAGGCTGGGTAAATAGCCGGATTCAAACAGCAGGCTCTGCATGCGGGTATTGCGGATATCCACACCGCTACTGATGCTAGCCAGAGGGATGCTTAGCGTCGCCTGGCCGTTGGCCGCGACTGTGCCCTGCAGCTGGCTGAAGGTCATGTTTTCCGGCGTTTCTACGCCTGCTGCGCTTTTCTTCAGAGTGACAAAGTGGAAAGTGGATTTGCTGCCATCCAGCAACCAGCGTGCCGCTGCTGCTGGCGCACTGCTACTGCTGATCGAGGAAATACTGCTGGCAATGCTACTGGCTACACTGCTTTGTGCACTGCTGGCGGTGCCTCCGCAAGAAACTCCATTTAACGTAAACGCTGTGGGTACTGCAGCGCCAGGGTTGCTGGCGATTAAACCAAACGCTACTGATCCATTGGCTGGCAGGTTTCCGTTGTAGCCGACGTTTTTCACACACACATTTTTACCCGTCTGGGTATAGGTGCCTTCCCACAAGCTGGAGACGGTTTCATTGCCAGCAAAGCCCCAGCAGAGTTCCCAGTTGGTTTTAGCCGCACTAGTATTGGTGAGGGTCACTTTGTACTGGGCGCCAGCGCCCCAGTTGTTCTCAGTTTGGTAATTTACACTACAGGCGCCTTGCGCCAGAGCGGTGCTGGAGGCGACAAGCCCGAAGGCAATCCCTGTGGATAGCAGCGACAGTTGCAATAATTTTTTCATAATAGTTTCTCTCTATGCTTCATCCAATTAACGGGCGTCAAAGACGAGCGCAAAGTCCACCGGAACGGCGACACTGATCGAGGCGATACCGACTGCCGCGCGGAGGGCTTCCACACCATTGGTGAGCGAGTAATCACCGGCTTTAACCAGCACCGGCGCTAGGCTTTGTACCAGCACACGTGAGCTGGATAGCTTTTGTACTGACACTTTGGTGGTAATTGCGCCGGTGACACCGTGCAAATTAAGGCTGGCCGAGATATCAGTTTCGGCAGTTTGGCCAACGGCCAGACCGTTGATGAGTGTGGCGGGAACTGCGACAGTAACGGTGGCAGTTGGATAAGTAGCTGTTTCAAACAGCAGGTCGCGCATGCGCTGGTCGCGCAGGGCAACACTGGTATTCACACTGTTCAGATCGATGGTCAGAGTTGCCACACCGGCGCTGCTAATCTCGCCACTGAGTGTGGCAAAGCTGTGCATTTCCAGATTGTGGGTATTTTTGGTGGTGGCGAAGTTGAGATAAGAATCAGTAGTGTTCAGCGCCCAGGGAGCAACTGCAGCCGATGATGATGACGAAGCGACGGAGCTGCTTACCAGGCTGCTGCTTACCGAGCTGGTTACCGAACTAACGCTGGCGGATGAGCTGGTAACAGCGCCGCACAGTGAACCGGTTAAAACGGGAACTTCAGCGGCTGCTGCGCCTTTGGTACCTTGAAAGCCAAAGGTGAGGCTCTGGCCGGGCTGCAGTGTGCCATTCCAACCGGCGTTTTTAACCGTGTAAGGATTAGTGCCGCTAAACACAGCGTCGTAGCCGCCAGTTATACGGTTATCGCCCGCATACTGCCAGCTGAGATTCCAGCCATTGGTGGCGGCGGTGGTGTCATTGGTGATTTTGACCGTACCGTTAAATCCGTTGCTCCATTGGCTGGTTACCTGATATTGGCACGCAGCTTGGGCCTGGATGGATACGGCGGACAAAGCGAGTGTGAATCCAAACGCACAGAGGGAGCGTGTTAGCGCACCTGCTGGGCGAGGATTCTTCGCTGAGGCGTTAAAGCTACTCATAGTTCTTCCTCAAAGATGAACGCCGATAAAATCGGCAGCTTTCCAAAGGTGGGTTACAAGGCGCCGGAAAAAGCGATCCCCAGAATTGCGCGCTGCCAGACGTTATTGTTAATTAAGTCCTGGCGTAAAAACCCATATTTAAAAAGCGTGTTATTGGAGGTAATCCTGAATGTGAGAGGCAGCCGTAAGCACTATCGGAATAGGCGTGGCTATCGACACAAAAGGATCTGGTTTGGCGAGTTCCCGAAAATAGACTTAACGACCATCTCAGCGTGGCGTTGTTGTTTTTATCTTATATTTATAGGATAAATCTACTTCGTTTGAGGCGTAACGTGGTTGAGTAACATCTTGTTTTATAAGTGATGTTTACGCGAAGCATATTCTCTTCGTTTGGGAAAAGTAACTGCAGAGAAAATAAAAAAGAGGATTTTTGTGACAGATGCACGAAATAGTATTGGTGCGGCGTAAACTCGAACTTTCGCACTTGATAAAAGAAAATAGTCGCACCAGATGCGGCGGATTTCCGTACCGGGCTTGGTGATTTTCTGCACCAAGCCCGGCCGAATGTTGTGCAGCAAAGTTAACTCTCCATATTAAAATCGTACGTCATGCCGTGGCTTGGCTCCTGCAAGTAATGCCCTTGAATATAGTGAGCGCCCGCTTGCCAGAGCGTGGAGAGTACACTCGCATTTTCCACAAACGGCACCAGCGTTATTTTGCTTTCGCCGTTAAGTTTTTCGATTAGTTGGATCAAGGTCTCGGGGCTTTCATTGTTGTTCTGGATATCGGTAGTAAACGAGCCGTCCACTTTAATCATGGTTGCTGGAACATGGGCAAGCGTATTAAACGGATTCAATGAGCAGCCAAAGTTGCTGATCGCAAAACTGGTTTTGAGTTTTTCCAATCCCTCAGAGAAGTTTTTGGCCGCGTTCAGGTGATTGGTGACATCAATTTCCTGCGCTTGAAACACAATCGAATCGGAACTGAGCTTGGCCGCTTTGAAGGCGACGCCAAGCCAGGGCACAAGTGATTCATCACACAGGGATTGTCGCCCTATATTCACAATCAGTTTGGTTTTGTTGCCCTTAGCGCGATGCTGCGAGAGCATTTTGATCGATTCCAAAATCACCCAGCGGTCAATTTTGGTAGAGGCGCTCATGTTGGATGCCGCCTCCAAAAAGAGATTGGGTGAAATCTCATTGCCGCTATCATCGATCATGCGCAAATAGACTTCGTAATACTCTTCGTCGGAACCGCGCAGGCTGATAATCGGCTGGAACAGCAAGCGGAAGCGCTCGTTGGCCAGTGCCTGTTGTACGGCGGCAGCGGCATCAATTTTGATTTCGTGTTTGGGTGTATCAGGTTCAAACAGCAGGGCGTTATTGCCGTCTTTGGCCTGTATTTTGTCCATTGCGCTGCGCGCTTGTTCAATCACCGTATTGGTGCTGGTGGTCGTCTCGTTAATCAGCGAAATACCAATGCTGCAGGTGATCTGCAGGGTTTTGTGGTCAATCTCGATAATGTGCGCTTCCAGATCTTTGCAAAGTTGTACGGCGCGGTTGACGGCGGCATCGGCTTTTACATTGGGCGAGATTATCGCGAAGGTGGAGTCGCCGAGGCGGGCGATAGTATCGCTGGTATTGGCTTTGGCCCGCAGCAGGGTGGCGATATCGATTAGGGCGAGGTCTGCACCGGCCACACCGAAAGTGTTTTTAACGCGTTCGCTGAACTTATCCAGCTCGATATAGAAGAGGCAGTAATACTGCTTTTCATCAACGGTATCGATGATGTGGTCGAGCTGGTTGAGCAAATATTGACGGTTGTATACCCCGGTAACCAGATCTTGCCATTTGATCTGCTTGAGCTGCGCTTCCAGTGCTTCATTATTACTGCTGCTGGCAGCGCTTGACGCTGCGCGTGCCAGAAATTGAATGCAGGGCTCTTCGTCATAGGTGACCAGTGATACTTCCAGGTCAACTTGAGTGGGGTCGCCTTGATGGGTAAGGCCAGTAAAGCCAAAGGTGCTGGATTCAGCTTCGTCACCTTTGAACGTGAAATCTTTCAGGAAGTTCTTCAGGCTTGCCTGATCTTTCTCGGCAACCATATCCATAATCGGCATGGCTTCAATATCGTCGCGGTTTTGGTAACCGAAGAGTTCGGCAAACGAGTCATTGGCGTAGAGATAAAGCCCATCTTGAATAAACGCGATGGCATCGCGCGAGCTGTCGAGCAGCTGCTGGCTGCGGCGCTCCGCCTCGCGAAAGCGGCGGTCGGTATTACGGCGCGCTTGCCGCTGTTCGCGGTTGGCCAGTTCGCGGTCGATCACCAGCAGGAGGTGTTGGTCGTCATCGACATCTACCACATCGGCAGCACCCAGGCGCATACCTTCAACTCGGGCGAAGGGGCTGCCATCTTCATCTGTTTCATAGAGCAGGATGACCGGCACATCTTTGTTGAGGCGGCGAATTTGCTTGATCGCTACCTGCGGAGTGGGCGCCGTGGTGTCGTTATTGCCAATCAGCAGATCCCAGCTTTGCTCTTGCAGCAGTTTGACGAGGGCTTCTTCGCTCTCGACATGTTGCGCGCGGCAAGGGTGGCCAGAGGCATGCAGCATGCTGATCAGGCGTTCGGCTTCTGAGCGCTGATTGTTCAAAATCAGGAGTCGGATAGTATCGGTAGTCGTCATATCTCTTCTATTTAGTCAGGCGATGGTCAGGGCTTCGCTCGTGTTTGACTATAGCGCGTTTTTTAGCGCACGAGTTCGTGTGGGTGTTTTTGTAGCGAAGGACTCGCTATTGGTTCCGATTTTCGTGACTGGCGTTTGCCGATAGACCGGAAAACTCTACCTTGTGTCGCCAACTACTTGCCTTGGCGCTGGAAGTTCAGCGTAGGAAGCTCCTTAATGAAGCTATATTACTGAATTCAGTGAGTCGCTCAACTTGTCATGCTATTTATGCGATCTGGTCGAGGCTTTTGTGGATTGGTTCGCAGTGGCGTTGTTAATCCTTGGGCGCTTTATTCCCACACTGAGTCAAAATCATCCTTACTGGTTTTGTTTTCAGGTTTTGCGGTTACCAGCTCGCGAAAACCGAATTGGCTAAACGCGCCAGTGGCAAATAATCGCTGGGTGAGTTGGACGGATTTATCGGCGTCATTACTTACCCCTGTCTGGTTTTGAGTATAAAGGCGTGCCTTGCTGTGTTCGTGAAAGGAAATGGCATTGGTAATGAGGCTGGGCGGCTGGTTGACGGCGCGCAATTCGGGAATGTGTAACGCGCGTAAATATTCGGCAAAACCCCCGGTTTTATGGACGGCCGCCAAGCCCACCGGGATAGCATGGGGAGCGATAACCTGAATGCCCAGCTGGGTCGCGCCTTTGATTTGATGCGCCCAGCGCACCACACCAATCGACCACTTATTGCGACCGTATTCACGCAATCCGAGTAGCTCTCCGGCGCGCACTTGCACGGGAATTTCGGTGCGCCATTCCAGGCCGTAGCCGCCGGCGCTGCGATCTGTCAACGGCACCGTATAAACCGGGTGCTGCCCCTGATAGTTAACCTTCTCCTGGGATTTAATCTGCTTTTCAATATTAAAGGTGGGCAGGGCACGGCCATCAAGCGCTGTGCCGGTAATCTCAAAAGCGTCACCCCAAGGGTCGTTGGCTTTTTTAGCCTCAGCAACTTTTAGCTGCACACCACGTTTTTGGTAGATGGCACCTTTTTCCGGCGCACCGGCCACGGCGCTGCTCTGGTTTAAAAACAGGTTAAATGGCTGCTCATCAGCGAGATAAAAATGAATATTGGTGAGACCAACAGTGACCTCAATCTCCGCGCTGACATCCTGCCGCTCAAAACTGCGCAGCGACAAATGGTTCCAGGCCTGCGCGAGGTGTTTGGTTAGTGCCGCCGACAAATTCAGCTGGTTGCGCTGGCTTACAGCCGCATCAACTCCCTCGTTGCCCACCTTCTGCTGATCCTGAAGTTTACCTACCAGATGACTGGTGCGTATTTCCAATGGTGGCTGCGCACCCGGGTTGCTCGCCGGGCGCCAGTGCGATTTATAAAACGGCGGGCGATTGCTATCGGTGAGCACCACGAACAGATTTTCTTTGCCGGCAGGATTGTAAATATCCAGCCCGGCAAGAGGCGCCAGCAGTTCCAGCAAGTGGTAAGTACTTTCGATTTCTTCCTGGCGCAATTGATTCGGCCGTGCGGTGGCGAGCAGCAGCATGCGCAAATACATATTGTGGATCGTTTTCAGCCCTTGATTGTGCGGCAGGTTGTCCTCAACTGGCAGCTTCTCCACCTGCAGCGCGCAGGCCAGTTGATAGAGTGCATGTGCTTCTGCCCAAATTTGGCTGGCGACCGGCAAGTACAGTTGATACGAGCGCAGCAACAGCAAACCCAAAGCGGTCAATGAGCGATGAATGCCCAGCGCCTGCTGCGCTTGCAGATCCTTTGCGTCGCGTGCGACGCAAAGCTCCCGCACCACAGCAAGATAACTATTGAGGAAATGCTTCTGAATTGCCTGGGCGACCGTGGCTGTTTTCAGCGCGGCCTCAGGTAAGATCAATGGTTGGTTTAAATACTTCAACGCCAAGCCGCCAAGCGTCTGGTGCACTGGCACGCGCAGCAGTTCCAGAATGGCCAGCCGGTTTTCGCTACTCGTGCGCAAGCGGCTGATCTCATGCACGGCGGTATAGAGCTGAGCACTGACTTGCTGCGTTTGGGTGAGCGGTAGGCTTTGCAGCCAGAGTTTGACCTGTGCCTCTTTACTACTGCCGCAAAAACTCAGCTGCGCCAAATCCTGCGTTGGCACTATGAGCTTCTTCAATAGCGATTCTATCTGCGGATCTATCGTCATGTCGGTGCCGTCAGTTAACCGTCGTTATAACTATGTCTCTGAATATAGACGACTTTAGATCTTTTCGTCTGACTAACTGGCCGTTCGATAGGGAGGGATTACACTTGGACAACAGAACAATATCGTCTATCAAGCTACTAATGAACTCACAATAACAACGAACCAGAGGGGTTGCGCATGGGTTCCATGTCGATGAAATACAAACTGATTTTGCTCGGATTAGTGCCGGGTATTGCGATTCTCACAGTGCTTTTGGTACTGGTCAGCACCCGAATGCAAGAGATCGTCGATAAGGATATGGACATCCTGCGCGATACCTTGCTCAACGCGCATAAAACCGAGCTGCGCAACTCATTGGATATCGCCAGTTCCCTCGTAAAATCGCTTTATGACGCAGCGCCCGCTGGGGATTCGCCGCAAAAACAGGAGGCGATCGCATTACTCAAGCAGCTCAAATATGGCAAAGATGGCTATTACTTTGGTTACGATGGCAACTCAGTGCGGGTATTTTCCGGCAGCGACAGCGCCCGAATTGGTGACAGCTTTCGCGACTATAAAGATGTCAACGGTGTCTTTCTGATTAACGAGTTGGTCAAGCAAGGGCAAGCCGGCGGCGGTTTTGTCACCTACCACTTTCCGCGCTTGGGGCAGGGTGATACGGCCTACCCGAAACTCAGCTATGCCATCTGGCTTGAAAAATGGAATCTGATGCTGGGCACCGGTTTTTATATCGACAATATCGATGGATCCGTCGCGTCGGCGCGCGCGTTGGCCGATGAGCACATAAGTGCAACGCTGCTGTGGATTTTTGTCGTGGCTCTGGTTTTGCTTTGCGCAATCGCGTTACTTGCAGTTTACATTGCCAGCAAAACCTTGGCGCCGCTCAATGCTTTGGTGCGCAGTCTGGAAGAAATAGCACGCGGTGGGGGCGATTTAACGCGCCGCCTTACCCGCACCGGCAACGATGAAATCGGTGCGGTAATTACCGCTTTCAACAGCTTTGTCGATTCCATCCATGGTCTTATCCAACGCATCCAACAGCTCACCCGGCAGGTCTCCAGTATTAGCCAACAAGTGTCGCAGCATACTAACGCCACTCACCAAACTCTGGATCAGCAACGCGAGCAGACCTTGCAGGTCGCCAGTGCCATCAATGAAATGGCCGCTTCCGCAGTGGAGGTCGCACGCAGTACGCAAGAAGCCGCAGCAGCAGCCTCGGTGGCTGAATCGACCACCAAGGATGCGCAAACTATGGCCGCCAAATCGATCGATAATATTCATGCGCTCTCGTCCGAAGTTCGGGCAAATACCGATGGGTTGCAGCAGTTGCAGCAGGATGTGAACGGCATAGGTGCCGTTTCAGACGTGATCCGCGCGATTGCCGAGCAGACTAATCTGCTTGCGCTCAACGCCTCTATTGAAGCCGCCCGTGCGGGTGAGCAGGGGCGCGGTTTTGCCGTGGTGGCCGATGAGGTTCGCGCATTGGCGGCGCGCACCCAAGCATCAACCCAGGAAATTCAGGGCATGATCCAACGCCTGCAGGCGAGCACCTCCAATGCGAGCGAGTCGATCAAGCGCAGTCTGGTTAAGGGCGATGTGTCGGTGCAAATGGTCTGCGCCACTTCCGATGCGCTCACCGCTATCGATCAACAAGTCAGCACCATCAACCAGCGCGGTTTACAGATCGCGACCGCTGCGGAAGAGCAGACCCAAGTGGTTGAATCCATCAATCGAAGTATGCATGTCATCGCCGACGCCACCGAATCCGCCAGCCAATTTGCAGCGCATTCCCATCAATCTGGTAATGAGCTAGCGACGGTAGGGGCGGAACTACAGCAGTTGATCGGCCAGTTTAAAACCTGATTTTGCTTTTCTTTGGTGCATTAATTTCTCGGGCGGATAAGGTAACGCCAAAGTGACCCAAGTTTTACGCACCAATAAAAAACAAATTTGTGCCCGCTCATTATAAATATGCATGTAGATGATGCAGAAATTATTGCACAGCGATTGACGCTGCGCTAAAAAATGGGATTCTGTTGTGCCATGAGATATTTACTTTTATAAAAATCAATTAGTTACACAGTTTCTGCGTTGTAATCCGGCCACTGGCATAACGCTTGCTAAACCTCCCCCAATGAGGAGTTGCAAGTCTATGCCTGAATCCATTTTAAAAAATAACCCGAAATCGGTTCGTTCGGTATGCCCTTACTGCGGCGTTGGCTGCGGCATGGTATTGGAGACTGATGGCAAAAAAGTCATCAAGGTCACCGGTGATAAAAATCATCCTGCCAACTTTGGTCGTCTTTGCACCAAAGGCCAAACCAGCGCCCAGGCGCTCACCAATTCCGGACGCATGGAATCCGCGTTCGTGCGCAGCGAGCGCAACCGCGATCCTGTTTTGACACCTATTGCTCAGGCTATTACGACTACCGCCAAACGCCTGCGCGAGATTCTTGATCAGCACGGTCCCGATGCCATCAGCTTTTATGTTTCGGGGCAGATGTCGATTGAATCCCAATACCTCGCCAACAAACTCGCCAAAGGTTTTGTGCGCACCAACAATATCGAATCCAATTCACGACTATGTATGGCGAGTGCAGGGGCGGGCTACAAGCTCTCCCTCGGCTCCGATGCACCACCCGGTTCCTATCAGGATTTTGATCACAGCGATTTGTTTTTGGTGATAGGCGCGAACATGGCCGATTGCCATCCGATATTGTATTTGCGCATGATGGATCGTGTTAAAGCGGGAGCCAAATTAATTGTGGTCGATCCCCGCCGCACCACAACGGCCGACAAGGCGGATTTATATTTACCGATTAAACCGGGTACCGATCTCGCGTTTTTAAACGGCCTATTATTTTTGCTGCACAAAAATGGCAAAACCGATTCAGAATTTATCGCGCAGTACACCCAAGGCTGGGAAAATTTTCCGGAATTTCTAGCGGATTACACACCGGAAAACGTCAGTCAAATTACCGGTCTCTCAATCGAGTCGTTGATTAAAACCGCTGAGCTAATCGGCAACGCGCCCGAGTTCATGACCTGCTGGACTATGGGGCTAAATCAGAGCACTCACGGTACCTGGAACACCAATGCAATTTGTAATTTGCATTTAGCGACAGGAAAAATTTGTCGCCTCGGCAGCGGCCC
>CAZCJR010000117.1:0-15254 GCA_964499225.1 uncultured Cellvibrionaceae bacterium
AGCGCGGTCCTGCAGCGATTGAAGCAATTCGCGATAACAAATCGGTTTATTTGAGGGGGGTCGGTGGCGCTGTTTATTTGGTTCCACAAGCCATTAAATCCGCCAAAGTGTTGGGCTTTCCCGAATTGGGAATGGAAGCGATTTATGAATTTGACGTCAAAGACATGCCAGTGACTGTTGCAGTAGATTCACGCGGTGAATCGGTGCACAACATAGGCCCGCAACTGTGGAAAGCAAAAATTGAAGAAGGTGTTGTGCAGGTTCAATAGAGCCTGACGGTGTAATCCCGTGTAATATTTTTTGTCCCTTTACATGCCACAACAAAACGCCGACAGTGAATAACTGTCGGCTTTTTTATTTCTAAAATCAAAATTTTATAAAGAATTGCAATAAAAAAATCTGTAGCCCGCTTTTCCATTTATTAGTCCCATCGTTTGAATCAAATCACCTATCGCGAAATTTTAAAAAAATCCTCAAACAATTCTCAAACCCAGCAAGCTGGCATAAACCTGCTACTTTTAAATAGTCGTATTTAACCGCACTGGTCATATCGGCGAAGTCGACGCGTATTACTTGCCATGGAAACTATGGAGTTGGACGTACTTATGCAGGTGAAACCACTTTGGCTAATTGCCGGTACAGCGCTAGGTGGAGGTTTGGTGAGCGCTTATCTCCATCCGTTGGCAGGTCCGGTGTTTGTGTCGCTGCTGCTGGGCTATGCCGTGGTGTCAGCCTCCAAAACTAAAGCGGCTGACGATACCTCCGAGAAATTAGCATTGTCGTTGTCAGCGCCGGTAGTGCTTGGCGAAACCAGTGTGATAATCAACGAAGTCGTGCAGGAAAGTATGGGCAATCTCGCCGCACAAATTGGTATTCAGTCTGACGCGGTAAGCACCCTCACCATTGCATTTCAGCAAATAAAAGAATTGTTGGAAGACCAGCAAGCAGGAGTTAAACGTTTGCTGTACGAAGCAGGTGAGGATGAAAGCAGCGATACCATCTCTGCGCGTATGAGCTTGTTTGCCGAAAACACTTACAATTTGCTCAACCAATTTGTCGATACGACAGTAAACATGAGCGCGTCGTCAATGGAGTTGGTTGAGAAGGTGGGCGCAATTGCCGACCAAATGCCGGATGTACTTAAAGCCCTTAAAGATATTGACCAAATTGCAGCGCAAACTAATTTGCTTGCACTAAATGCTGCTATTGAAGCGGCGAGGGCCGGTGAGGCCGGGCGAGGGTTTGCGGTAGTAGCAGATGAAGTGCGTGCGCTTTCTAACCGCTCTGCCGGTTTTAGTCTTCAAATTCAGAAAAAATTGCGTGGTATAGCGGCGGCTATTGATGACCTAACCAATGTGGTTGGTGAGGTTGCATCGCAAGATATGACCTACGTATTGCAAGCTAAGGCGGAGATGCAGAGCGTCAGCGATAACTTAATTAAAAAGGCCGATAAGGATCAGGATATCACTCAGGACATGGAGCAGTTAGTCTTGCAACTGGTTGGTGCATTACACAATGCAATGCGCGCACTCCAGTTTGAAGATATGTCCACTCAAAATATGCGCCATACAATTCAAAGATTAGAAGAGTTAATTCCTATTGCCGATTCATTGTCTGCATCCTCTACTAATTTCTCGCAATTAACCGATGAGTTGACTCGATATAAAGAGTCGGCTGCTCGTCAAAAACATAACCCTGTGTCCGCGAGTTCTGTCGAAAGCGGTTCGGTGGATTTTTTCTAGAGTAATGTGGTGGAGACTTGAATGACCAATTTAGCGATCATCAGAATGCCCAAGCGTTTCGACTACTCCTGCAGTATGGAGTTCAATGCAAGGATTGCCGAAGCTCTGGAATCACCGGCTATAACTCTGGATTGCATCGAGTTGGAATATATTGATAGCGCAGGCATAGGTTTGCTAGTTATGTCGCAAAAGAAGGCTCAGGCTCGCCAGTCCAAACTGGTGATGATCAATTTAAAATCGGCTCCAAAAGAAATTCTACAGTTGGCAAATTTGCAGAAAATTATTGAAATCAATTAAGTCATTTATGATCGGACGGACTGCATTATGAACAGCCATGCAAAGGTGCTATTGCCAAATCAATTTGATTACGGCTATCACAAAGAATTTCAACGGCAGTGTACAGAATTCATTGAAGATGCAGACATTGACGGCATCGTATTTGATTTTAGTCGTGTGGAATATATTGATAGTGCCGCTTTGGGGATGATGATGATGTGGCAGCGTCGAGCTGCTGTGGCGCACAAAAAAATGATGATTAAAGGTGCAAAGGGGGCCACAGCGCAAATACTGGCGATGGCGAATATGCAAAGGATTTTTGAGTATATTTGACTATCATGAAGGAATACTCAAGCACGTCACTTCGCTACATTCTGGTCGTGGACGACGATGAGTTGCTCAATGAGCTTTTTTGCCAATTTTTACAGACCAAAGGCTTTAAGACAAACTCTGTATACAGCATGACAGCAGCGAAGCAAGTATTAGAAGCAGGTGCGGTAATTGACCTAATTTTGCTGGACTACCAGCTTGCTGACGGAAATGGATTGGAACTATTGTCCAATATAAATTCACGTGAGCTCGCGAAAAAACCACCCGTTATTATGATTAGCGGTAATGAAGACGCAGATTTTCTGGAGAGTTGCTTTGCTTGCGGTGTGGCGGATTACATCATAAAACCGGTTAATTTATCGCTGCTCGCATTAAAGGTCAGTGCATTAATTAACTCTGTCGCGATGCAGCGACTAATCAGCTTCCAGAATGCCGAATTGGAACATTTTAAACGCGAAGCTGAGCGCGAAGAATCTGTTGCAAAATTTACCTATGAATATTTGTTGCGCCAAAATAGTCAAATAATTAATGGCGTATCCATGTGGTTAAAGTCCTCGTCTTCGTTCAGTGGTGATATAGCACTCGCCAAAGTTTCGCCTGGCGGAGACCTTTATTTTTTATTAGCGGATGCCACCGGCCACGGTTTGTCGGCAGCTATTACGGTAATGCCCGTTGTTTCCATTTTTAATAGCATGGTGGATAAGGGCTTTCACATTCAATCTATTGTAACTGAAATCAACACAAAGCTGATTCGCGATACACCGCAGGACCGTTTTGTTGCGGCGATTCTGATTCAAATGCGTAATGAGCGAAAGGAAATTGATGTATGGAATGGCGGCATGCCAACCGTTTACTGGGTTGAGCAGGGCGAAGTGCTGCAGTCATTTCGTTCTCAGCATATGGCATTGGGAATTTTAGAAGGCGATATGTTTGATGCGAATGTCGTCACCTGCGATTTATCCCGGAAGGGAATTATTATTGCCTACAGCGATGGCTTGATAGAAGAGCTGAATGATGAAGGTAAATCTTTTTCATCGGCGAGGGTGGCGGAACTAATAAAGACCGATCAAAGAGATGTACGTGATGTTCTGATTCGTGCACTAGAGGAGCATACAGGTCGCGATCATTATAAGGACGATGTCTCTATCTGCACGCTAGAACCGCAAGCAATATTAGCCGATTGCGGACAACAAGTTCGCGATAAAATTGGTAATGGCTTTTTACAAGAAGAAATAGATGACTTTTCATGGAGTGTAAAAATATCAGGAAAGAAAATCGCGACCTGTGAAATTCCGCCACTCTGCAATAAATTTTTACATTACTTAGGCGTCGACCAGGCCTTTTGTCAGATCATTTTTCTTGTTGTCAGTGAAATGGTAAGTAACGCCATCGACCATGGTCTACTGAAATTGGATTCTTCCTTGAAAGACTCTGAAGATGGTTTCAATGAATATTTTAGTGCGCGTGATAAGCGGCTTGTCCAGCTCACCAATGCGGATTTTGTTGAACTAACGTTAGTGTGGGAGGTAAGTACGAGTGTGCCACAGTTAGAAGTCAGCGTGCGAGATAGTGGTAGCGGTTATAACTATCTGACAGTAGACGCCAGTAGTGACAAGACTTTATTTGGACGCGGGCTAAAGCTCATTCGCAACCTCGCTCAACATGTAGAGGTTCGTCCTCCCGGAAATTTTATCAAAGCCGTAATAGGTCCATCGTAATGGATTCTGTTTTACTTATCTCCCAGGAAAATTGTTATGAGTAAACATGTGTTGATTGTGGATGATTCAGTTTCTGTGCGGCAAATGGTGGAGGCCACACTTAAGTCTGCAGGTTACACAGTGACTGCCGCCAAAGATGGTTTGGAGGCGTTTAATTTATGCAAAACCAAAACCTATGATTTTGTGTTGACCGATCAAAATATGCCAAATATGGATGGCCTTACCTTAATTAAATCGTTGCGCGGATTACCCGCTCACACACGAACCCCGATTGTGATGCTAACAACCGAAGCAAGTGATGCAATGAAAGCACAGGGGCGCGCAGCGGGAGCAACAGGCTGGATGGTAAAACCTTTTGATCCGACAAAATTACTGGAGATCGCCAAAAAGGTCATGGGTTAAATCCCCATGTAGGGGCGCTGCTTGCTGCGTCCAATAACCTACCCGGAAATGCCAGGGCGCAGCAAGCGGCGCCCCTACAAGTAGTGATGCGAGATTGCGAAGGATGTGATAAATGTCGATTGACATGAAACAATTCCATGCTGTTTTTTTCGAGGAGAGTCAGGAACACCTCGATATAATGGAACAGTTATTACTGGATCTTGACGTAGCTGATCCGGATGGCGAAATGCTGAATAGCATTTTTCGTGCAGCACACTCAATAAAAGGCGGCAGCGGGATCTTTGGTTTTGATGCCTTAGCGAGTGTGACGCATATTATGGAGAGTCTGCTCGACAAAATTCGTCAGGGGAAAATGGCGATTACTACCGATATGGTTGACTTGTTCTTAAACTCAGTCGATCAACTAAAAGAAATTCTCCGCTGCTATCGCACCAGCGATGAACTAAATTGGGCGGGTGTGTATGAGCTAACTAAAAAACTTGAACTGGTCACCTCTGGAAAAACAGCTAATCCCACAGAGACAGGAAATAACGAGGGCTATGGTTTTTTTAGCGCGATTGAAACAGAACTAGAAGATGACAGCTTTGGTTTTTTTGATGACCCTGTCGCTGTCGACACTGCAAAAGCTGGTTCAGGACAAGATGATTCGTTCGGATTCTTTGACGATATTCCCTCTGCCGAATCTGCCCCAGTATCAATTCCATCACCTATCCAAGCCATTGATGACTACTTTGGCTTTTTTGAAGACCCATCTTCACCGTCTGCCACCCCAATTACCGACATTGCGTTAGATGCTCGAACTTCTGTAACGCCCATAGTTCCGCTTCAGTCGGCACCATTAACAGAAAAAAAATCAGCTGCCGTTACTGCTGCCCCTGCGCCGAAAGTAAAAAGCAACGAATCGGTCAGTGTAGAAAGTTCCTCCATACGAGTCGATGTTTCCAAGGTCGATCAGCTGATTAATCTTGTAGGCGAAATAGTCATCACGCAATCAATGATGAGCTTGTTGGGTAAAAGTCTGGACGGGCCAATAGCTGAAAAATTTCAAGCAGTGGCCGGCGAATTGGAGCGCAATACCCGCGAGATCCAAGAAGCAGTCATGTCTATTCGCATGTTGCCGGTATCATTCGTGTTTAACCGCTTTCCGCGCGTTGTGCGCGACTTGTCGAGCAAATTGGGCAAACAGATAGATTTAATTATTGAGGGTGGCGAAACCGAATTGGATAAAGGGCTGACTGAAAAATTAGTCGATCCTTTAACGCATCTGGTGCGCAACAGTATAGATCACGGAATTGAGTCTGCTGACCTGCGCCGGGAGCGCGGTAAAAATCCTACTGGCACTGTTGTGCTTCGGGCGGCGCAACAGGGCGGCAATATCGTTATCAGCATCAAGGATGACGGCAGCGGTTTAAATCGCGAACGAATTTTGGAAAAGGCGCGCGAGAATGGAATTGCCATTAGCGATAATCCTAAGGACGAAGAAGTCTGGCAATTAATTTTTGCGCCGGGCTTCTCCACTGCTGCTGCGGTTACCGATGTGTCAGGGCGGGGTGTGGGAATGGATGTTGTAAAGCGCAATGTGCAAGGTTTGGGCGGGCGCATTGATATTGAATCCCGCGCAGGGCAGGGCGCTACATTCACCATTCATTTGCCACTGACGCTAGCCATTGTTGATGGCATGTGCGTTTCTGTTGGCGAACAAACGTTTATTATCCCCCTCGTTCACATCGTCGAATCCATGCAGCCAGCCGCCAAAGACATAAAAACCTTGGCCGGTGACGATCAGCTGCTGCATGTGCGCAATGAGTACTGGCCGATTTTGCCACTCTATAAAGTCATGCAGTTGGAGTCACAGTTTACGGATGTCAGTAAAGGCATAGCGGTATTAATTGAAACAAACAAATACCGGTTTGCGTTATTTGTTGATGGTTTGGTTGGCCAACAACAAGTGGTGATTAAAAGTCTCGAGCAGCATTACAAGCGAGTGCAGGGGATTGCGGGGGCAACCATCATGGGTGATGGCAGTGTTGCGCTGATTGTAGATGTGGAGTCGCTTGCGCTAAGCGTTAATAGCAGCATGCAGTTGGCTACCGCCATTTGACTTGTGTGCGTAGACACTTGCGGAACATAAACCGCAGAATTTTGGGAAGAAAATAATGACAGCAGATGCACAGGAATTTTTAACTTTCACACTCGGCGATGAAAATTATGCGCTCGATATTCTAACCGTTAAAGAAATTCGTGGTTACGAGTCGGTGACCAAAATTGCCAATGCGCCGCCGTTTATTAAAGGCGTCATTAACTTGCGCGGTGACATAGTCCCAATTGTGGATCTCCGCATTAAATTCAATGTTGGAAAGGTGACTTATGATGAATTTACGATTGTCATCGTCCTGCATATTCAAAATCGAATTGTAGGCATTGTGGTTGACGGTGTTTCCGATGTGGTGAGCCTTACCAAAGAGCAGCTGCGACCCCCACCCGATTTTGGTGTTGCATTTAATAGCCGTTATTTGCTGGGTCTGGCGACCGTAAATGAACAAATGATAATTTTGGTCGATATCAATGAACTTATATCCAGCGAAGAGTTGGGTTTGTTTGATACAGCTGAATCACCTGCCGCAAAACCATAAGGAGAAAGACTCATGAGCATTCTTGATAGCCTTTTTAATAGTAATAAATCTCTTGTGAAAGTGGATTCCACTGAACTGGAAAATATACGTGGTCAATTGAGAGCAATTAACCGCGTGCAGGCGGTAATCGAGTTTGCGCTTGATGGCACCATTCTTGACGCTAACCATAATTTTCTTGCACTGATGAATTACAATCTGGACGAAGTAAAAGGGCGACATCACAGCGTGTTTGTAGATGCAGAGTATCGAATTAGTAGCGAGTATCGCACATTTTGGGAAAATCTCGCGCGGGGCGAGTTTCAGGCAGGGCAATTTAAACGCATCGGAAAGAATGGTAAGGAAGTGTGGATTCAGGCTAGCTACAACCCTATTCTCGATCCCAATGGAAAAGCTATCAGAGTCGTAAAATATGCGACAGACATAACGATTGAGGTGCAAGAAAAGATCGCAGCGCAACTCAATATGGATCGCGTATTGGGCGCGCTAGGGTCAACGTCTTCAAATGTCATGGTTGCGGATAATGATCGAAAAATTATCTATATGAATAAATCGGTGGAGAAAATGTTGCGCGGTGTTGAGTCGGATCTGCGCAAGGCGTTGCCACATTTCTCTGTAGATAAGGTGGTTGGAAGTAGTATGGATATTTTCCATAAAAATCCAATGCACCAAAGCCATTTGCTTGCAACGTTACGCGATAGTTATATTGGCAATATTGTGGTTGCTGGGTGTAGTTTTCGGCTGATTGCCAACCCCATTTTTTCTGAGGCGGGAGACCGTTTAGGGGCAGTGGTGGAGTGGATTGATCGTACTGAAGAAGTCTCTGTTGAAGGGCAGGTAAGTCGATTGGTGGATGCAGCCGCAGCGGGAGATTTTAGTCAGCGTCTGGATACCACAGGAAAAATAGGCTTCTTTTTAACGTTGGGAGAAGGATTGAATGCACTGGTTACCACCGCAGAAAAAGGGTTGAATGATGTGGTGCGGGTGCTCGGCGCTATTGCAAAAGGCGATCTTACAGAAAGAATTGATGATGAATACTCGGGTACTTTTGGCGAGCTCAAGAATTATTGTAATGAGACCACATCAAGCCTTACCAGTATGCTTGGCGAAATTCGCACGGCGGCAGATACTATTTTTACTGCATCCAGTGAAATCGCCCAAGGTAATGCGGATCTGTCGTCGCGCACGGAGCAGCAGGCCGCAAATCTGGAAGAAACTGCATCCTCGATGGAGGAATTGACCTCCACGGTAAAACTCAATGCTGATAACGCCAAACAAGCCAATGTGTTGGCAGAGCAGGCATCGACAGTGGCAATTGATGGAGGCACGCTGATCCAACAAGTGGTGACCACTATGAATGCAATTAATGAATCTGCGCGCAAAATTTCCGACATCATTGGAGTGATTGACGGCATCGCTTTCCAAACCAATATTTTGGCTTTGAATGCTGCAGTAGAAGCGGCGCGCGCGGGTGATCAGGGGCGTGGCTTTGCGGTAGTCGCGTCGGAAGTGCGTACCCTCGCACAGCGCTCGGCCAATGCGGCGAAAGATATTAAAGCGTTGATTTCCGATTCAGTACAAAAAATTGATAACGGCAATCAGTTGGTTGGTAAATCTGGCGATACCATGAAAGAAATCGTCAATGCGATTAAACGCGTGAACGATATTATGGCGGAGATCGCCGCTGCTTCGGCGGAGCAATCCACCGGTATTGAAGAGGTATCGACAGCCGTTTCGCAAATGGATGAAATGACCCAGCAAAATGCGGCGCTGGTTGAAGAGGCAGCTGCGGCCGCCGAGAGCATGCAATCACAAGCGGATCAGCTGACACAAAGCGTTGCGCAATTCCGTTTGGCGGATGATCAGGTGCGCAGTCCAGCGCCTGCAAAACGTTTGTCAACGCCATCCAAGCCCGCACCTAAAAAGGCCCCCGCTACGAGTAAAAAATTAACGCCGCCACCATCATCACAGGATGATGAATGGGAACAATTTTAATTTTTGCTGCATTTTCACAGCGGCTGCAACCAGCCGCTGGTACGTAATGATCACCAGTGCGGAAGGCGACAGTGAATACAATTCCGGAACGCGAGTTTGATTATGCTGACGCTGACTTTGCCCGGGTAAAGGCTATTATCTATCGCAAAGCCGGGATCAATTTAGGCGATAGCAAAAAGCAGTTGGTCTACAGCCGTTTGGCGCGACGCTTACGGGCGTTGCAATTAAATAATTTTGACGAATATCTCGCCTATCTCGAACACCATAAAAGTGAGCAGCAAGAATTTATTAATGCGCTGACTACCAATCTCACTGCTTTTTTTCGTGAGGCTCACCACTTCCCCATTCTTGCGGACTACGCTCGTAAGCGAAAAGCGGCTGCAGGCAAATTGCGGGTGTGGTGTGCGGCGGCAAGTACGGGGGAAGAGCCTTATTCTATTGCAATGACGCTGGTAGAGGCCTATGGAACTTACACTCCCCCAGTTGACATTATTGCCTCGGATATCGACAGCTCGGTATTAGCGTTTGCCGCCCAAGGTATTTATTCGCTGGAGCGACTGGATGCGATAAGTTTGGAGCAGAAAAAACAATTTTTTTTGCGTGGCAAAGGAAAAAATAGCGGCAGCGCCAAAGTGATTGATAAGTTACGCGAGCTGGTCGAGTTTCGCCAAATTAATTTACTGGACCGGGATTGGGGATTAGGTGCGGGCTTTGATGTGATCTTTTGCCGCAATGTGATGATTTATTTTGATAAGCCAACGCAGTTACAACTGCTTGAGTGTATGGTGCGTTTGCTAAAACCGGAGGGTTTATATATTGCGGGACACTCGGAAAGTTTTTCCCATGCATCCCATTTGGTTAAGTTAGTTGGGAAAACAACCTATCGACTGGTCGATAGCAGCGCAGGCGAGCGCCAATGAATTTTGATAATAATGTTCACCTCGCCCCCACGACCTATTACGACCGCCACTTTGAACGGCACGCCGTAAAAATTTTACCCGGTGAATATTTCGTTACCAACGGCGACAAAATGATCGTGACCGTACTTGGCTCCTGTGTTGCAGTATGCCTGCGCGATAAGACGAACGGTATCGGTGGAATGAATCATTTTTTGCTACCGAATGATGGCTCTAATGAAACCGGATTATTAACAGAGTCGGCACGCTATGGCGTCTATGCTATGGAGCTTCTAATCAATCATTTGTTAAAGATGGGTGCAACCCGCGCGCGCATGGAAGCGAAAGTATTTGGTGGTGGCAACGTATTGCGTGGTCTTAAAGTAAATAATGTTGGGCAGCGTAACGTTGAGTTTGTTTTGGATTACTTGCAAACTGAACGAATTCCTGTCGTCGCCAAGGATTTGCTGGATGACTATCCACGTAAAGTCTATTTTTTTCCCGATACGGGAAAAGTACTTGTGAAAAAAATTAAATCCCTACACAACACCACTATTGTTGATCGTGAAAGTGAATATCGCATGAAAGTGAAGTTCACGCCCAAAAGCGGTGAAGTGGAATTATTTGATGATTAATTGCGTAGTGTTTTATTTAGCCGCGCTGTGGTTCCGGCGCGCAGATAGCACATTAACTGGAAAACCGAATGGCCATTAAAGTATTAGTTGTAGATGATTCAGCGCTAGTGCGTAGTCTGCTCGCGGAGATTATTCGGGACACGCCTGATATGACACTTGTGGGGGCAGCGCCAGATGCCTACGTTGCTCGCGATATGGTGAAAGAGTTTTCCCCCGATGTGATCACACTGGATATTGAAATGCCACGTATGGACGGATTGGCATTTTTAGAGAAATTAATGAATGCACGCCCCACGCCCGTGATAATGATATCGACCCTAACCGAAGCGGGGGCTGAGGCAACCCTGCGTGCGTTGGAATTGGGTGCGGTGGATTTTATCCCCAAACCCAAACTGGGTATCGCCAGTGGTATTCGCGAATACGCAGAGTTAATTGTTGAAAAAATCCGTGCGGCAGCGGGTGTTCGGGTAAAAGCAAAGGCTACTAAAAACTCTCCTGAAATTACTGCAAATCAAAAAACATCTGCATCGAGCCGACTGCAAAGCACTGAAAAAATTATTGCCATTGGTGCTTCCACGGGCGGCACAGAAGCAATTAAAGAGTTGCTCATGCAGTTGCCGGCCGCAGTGCCCGGCATTGTGATGACCCAGCATATGCCGGCGGGGTTTACTCGCACTTATGCTGAGCGGTTAAATAAGATAACTCGCCTGCACGTGGTGGAAGCAAAGGGTGGTGAGCGTATTTTACCGGGGCATGCATTTTTGGCGCCAGGGGGGCATCATTTGATTGTGGTGCGTTCAGGTGCGGATTATTTGGTGAAATTATCTGATGCTGAACCATTGCACCGCCACCGACCTGCAGTTGATATTATGATGGAATCAGTGGCCTTGGCGGGTGGTAAAAATGTCTTGGGCGTACTACTTACCGGCATGGGAAAAGATGGTGCCAAAGGCATGCTCGATATTCGTAACCATGGTGGTTTTACTCTGGCGCAGGATGAGGCGAGCTGTGTGGTTTACGGCATGCCCAAAGAGGCAGTTGCGATTGGTGGTGTCGACCAAATTGTAGAGTTGGATAAAATGGGCGCAGCTTTGCTAGACAAGATTAAAACAATGGGAAGCGGCAATCGGTTATAAAAAAATAAACGGTTACGCGAACTGTTTAACTGCTTGTTGAAATTCCACCACAAAATTGTACTCGTCTGCTTTACTTTCCAGGTGAATTTTTCCGTGCATCTTCTCGATAATTTCTTTCGCAATCGCAAGCCCTAGATCGCCCTCGGCATATTTTTCTTGTGAAATCTGTTCATTGGTTCGCCCAAAATAAAGGGACAAATTTTTACGCAACTCTTCCGTAACGTTTTTTCCTGTTATGCCGATGGCTATTTTTACCAGGCTGCGGTCTTCACTAATACGCACGGGCACTTCGCCTGTTGGTTCGGAAAATTTTAATGCGTACTGGAATAGTTGTGCGAATGCCTGATAAAAGCGGTTTCTGTCGGCGCGTATGGTGAGATTAGCCGCGCTGGCTTTTATCACAATCTGGCATTGGTAAATTTCACTAAAGGCTTTATTGCGTTGTAGCGACTCTTCAATTAGCGGCAATACCGTCTGTGTTTGTAGTGTAAAGGGAGTATCACCCTTGGATAGGTTTTGTACTTCAATTAGGTCACTCATCAGCTTTTGCAATTTAATGCTGTTGTTTTGCGCTATCTCAAGTGCATGATGCAGTGATTCGGGCACCGTCCCCTGTTCGCCCGTTTGCAGAAGGCTTATCGCTTCTGCTATCACATTCAGTGGCCCTAAAATTTCATTGCTGGCCGCTGTAATAAATTGACTGCGCAGATCGTCGATGCGTTTCTTTTCAGTTATATCGCGAATAATCCCAATAAATATGGGCTCGCCATCTTGAAATACACGCGAAACCATTAAGTCCATTGGAAATTCGTTCCCATTACGGCGTAAACCACAGACCTCTCTTCCGATCCCTAGAATATTTTTCTTGCCTGTCTTGAGGTGCGCTTTTAAATAGTCATTGTGCCGGGATTTGTGTGGCTCTGGCATTAGCTCACTGATATTTTTCCCAATAATTTGCTTGGCTCTATAGCCAAAAATAGTTTCAGCAGCGTGGTTAAAACTTTGAATTGTTCCCTCTTTTGAAATGGTGATAATACCGTCGGCAATATCATTCAGTATCGTCTGGGTATGCTGGGTACTGGCTTCAAGTGCTGCTTTATCCTGCGCGTGTTGTTGTTCGTGGTTCATGGTTTGCACAAACTGCGCAATGCTTTTAAGAATGGGTTCCAGGTCGTTGGCTGTCTGGTTGTTGTAGCCGATAGGGGAGTTGGATAGCCCGAGAATTGCAATTTGCTGCCGTCCACTAAAAATAGGAATGCCAATAAAACTGCCGATGGGCGGGTGCCCCGGTGGCAGCGTGCCTGCGCGCATATCGCGGGCAAGATTGGGGCTAATAATAGGTTTGTCTGAACGCATGATCATGCCGAACAGATTGTCTAGATTGCGGTACTCACCATTCTCCGGCATGTTAGTCGCGCGGAAGTTTTCCAGCTGGCGATCATCTCTTTTATGGCTACCGAACACCAGTGCGCACATAAACGGATTGTTGTTTGCATCTTGCTTTACTTGACCAATGAAACCTAATTCACTGTGGCACAGTGGGAGTGTTTCGTTTAGTAGTGTGCTCAGTGCGGACTTAATGTTGCCTTCGCCAATATAAATGGATTGGGCATGGTTGATGATTTGTTCCATTTTTTGTTTGTGATTTAATTTGTTGGTTAGCTGCAGCAGGCGAAAATTTTTATTGAGCTGGTCTTCCATGTTGTGTCGTACACGGGTGGCGCTGGCAATTACAAAAAAGATAAACAGCAGCGTCATGCTGGTCATTGCAATCGCAGTGGGCCCATCTTCCAGAAAGATAATCACGCTCAATGGCGAGATGGCGAGAATGACAAAACCGAGCGAAGAATATTTATCGACTGTAAGTGACGTCATTGAGCCGCTAACAACTCCGGCAAGGGAAAAGGCGAGCAGTGCCTGATAAATAGTGTCGTCTGGCGCAAATAGTAAAAGAGCTGCAGTACCCCAGGCTGCCCCTGTCAGCCAGACGCCGACACGGAAACAGGTTAGCCAAAAAAACGTGGAGTAAAGTTGATGCACGTTATGCCAAAAAATCCATAAAATCAGGCGCGCAAGTAATGTGCCGCCCAACAATAAATTCCATAAAATTATTTCAGCCTGCCCAATCACTTTCCAATGCGAGACGCTGAGAATGAGCGCGATGATAGTAGACGAGAGTAGCGATACTGGCAGGCTATGGTAGAGCGAACGCATTTGCTCATCGGCGAGTGTGAAATGGCTGAGCGATTCATCCTCCACATGCTGTAAGAGCGTCTTCTCTGGCATTTGATATTCCGTTAATTAACTGATGATGTGTTAGGCGGGCACAAGTGTGATTATGATGGAACGGGTATACGCTGCTTTGAGTATAGAACAGACTATGCTGCTTTCTAGTGTGTCATCTTGATCATCTTAAGGGATCTTGCGGTGGCGGCCTATTACAAGTCATTACCTGATTTTATTAATTCAATTACTGATGGCTATGAGGTGATTAATGAGTAATTTAAGTGAAAAAACCTGCAGTGCTTGTCGCGCTGATTCCCCCTTGCTTGGCGCGGCCGATTTGCAGGCGGCACTTGCGCAGTTACCAGATTGGGCAGTAGAAACTGTTGCGGAAGTAAATCAATTGGTGCGCATCTACAGTGTTAAAAACTTTGTGCAGGCAATGGCGTTTACCCAAGCAGTCGGGGAACTCGCGGAGGAGTACGGCCACCACCCGGCGCTGTTAACCGAGTGGGGCAAAGTGAAAGTGAGTTGGTGGACCCATAAGATTCAGGGGTTGCACGAAAATGATGTGATTATGGCGGCTAAAACCGAGCAGTTATTTCGCACTCGTTTTGCCACTTAATCAGCATAGAGGCGGTAGTGTTCGGGGATTTGCTCAAGTGAATCTATGGGCGGCATCAACTTGTGCAAGATGCCGTCGTGGATGTCGTAAATCCAGCCGTGGATACTCAACTCCTGTCCGCGTGCCCAAGCGTTTTGCACTATATTGCAGCGCGCAATATTTTCCACTTGTTGCACCACGTTTAATTCGCACAGTCGATTCACCCGATCATTAGGGTCGGCGATCTGATCCATGATTTCTTTGTTGTTGTAGTAAACATCGCGGATATTGCGCAGCCAGTAATCGATCAAACCCAGTTTGCGATTTTCCAGCGCCGCTTTCACCCCGCCGCAGCCGTAGTGGCCGGTAACCATCACATGTTTTACCTTGAGGAATTCCACGGCGTAATTCAGCACGGTCATGCAATTAAGATCGGTGTGAATAACGACGTTGGCGACGTTGCGGTGCACAAATAATTCGCCCGGCGCAAGATCAACGATCTGGTTGGCAGGAACGCGGCTATCGGAGCAGCCAATCCATAGATATTCCGGCGCTTGCTGTTCGGCGAGTTTGGAAAAAAAGTTGGGCTCCTTGCGTTTGATATCTTCGGCCCACTTGACGTTGCTGGCAAACAGGCTTTCTAAATCACTCATTACATTCTCCCGGT
>CAZCJR010000118.1:0-15148 GCA_964499225.1 uncultured Cellvibrionaceae bacterium
AACCCGCACAGGGTAGCCTGTGCGGGTTTTTTGTTGGCGGCGGGATGTGAGTTGGGTTGTGAAAAAGAGGCTGGGTGGGCGCCACCCCGCCTCTTTTTTTCTGTTACACTGCACCGATTTTTTCGGCCCCTCAGCATGGGTGGGCATTAGTGGCTAACTCATTGTTTTGGAGAGCATTTATGTCCAGCCCTAGAGATAAAAAGTACAAGCGTATTTTATTGAAACTCAGCGGTGAAGAGTTGATGGGGACTGAAGGATTCGGGATTGATCCTAAAGTGCTCGACAAAATGGCCCTGGAAATTGGCCAGCTAGTAGGCATAGGCGTACAGGTGGGGTTAGTGATCGGCGGTGGGAATTTGTTCCGCGGCGCGGCCTTGAGTGCGGCCGGTTTGGATCGCGTCACTGGCGACCATATGGGTATGTTAGCCACGGTGATGAATGCCTTGGCGATGCGGGATGCATTGGAGCGCTCCAATATTTCTTCCCGTGTTATGTCTGCCATCCCCATGAGCGGAGTGGTTGAGCATTATGATCGCCGCCGTGCAGTGCGTTTCTTGAATTCCGGTGAGGTTGTTATTTTTGCTGCCGGTACCGGCAATCCTTTCTTCACGACAGACTCTGCCGCCTGCTTGCGCGGTATTGAAGTTGATGCTGACATAGTTCTTAAAGCCACTAAAGTGGATGGCGTTTACACTGCTGATCCGAAGAAAGATCCGACTGCAACAAAATATGATCGCCTTTCTTATGACGAAGTGTTGGACAAAAAATTGGGTGTAATGGATTTGACCGCTATTTGTTTGTGCCGTGAACACGACATGCCTGTGCGTGTGTTCCGCATGAATAAAACCGGTGCACTGTTAAATATCGTTGTGGGTAGCAACGAAGGTACTTTGATTGAAGAGGATAAATCATGATCAATGATATTAAAAAAGATGCCGAAGGGCGCATGAAAAAGGCAGTTGAAGTGCTTGCATTGCATTTCAATAAAATTCGTACTGGTCGCGCCCATCCCAGTTTGCTCGATGGCTTGATGGTGAACTACTACGGCACTCCGACACCGCTCGCTCAAGTCGGCAACATTAATGTTGAAGATGCGCGTACGCTTTCCATCAGTCCCTGGGAGCGCAATCTCGTGCCTGAAATTGAGAAAGCGATCATGAAGTCCGATTTAGGTTTAAACCCATCAACCAGCAATGGTTTGATTCGTATTCCTTTGCCGATGCTCACTGAAGAGACTCGTAAGAACTTTATCAAGCAGGCTCGTGCGGAGGCAGAGAATGGTCGCGTTGCTGTGCGCAACGTGCGTCGCGATGTGCTGGGCGATATAAAAGCATTGTTGAAAGATAAAGCAATCGGCGAAGATGATGATCGTCGCGCACAAGACGAAATCCAAAAAATTACCGACAAATACATCGCGGAAGTGGATAAAGCCCTGGCCGCTAAAGAAGTGGATTTGATGTCTGTTTAATCCGCATCACCCGATTGGGTTTGGTGCAGTTCTGGCCAGCCCAATCTCGCCCACGCACCACTTACCAAACCACTAGACACCTTCATTACAAAAAGCAAAAACGGGTTATCGATCTTGTCGATAAAAACCTGCTGCCGGGAGAGTATGTGTGACTGACAGTAGTCTTCGCCATGTGGCGATCATTATGGATGGCAATAACCGCTGGGCTAAGCAGCGCGGTATGGCGGGAGTTTCCGGTCATAAAGTCGGTGTTGAGCGTATTCGTGACGTAATGGCCGCGTGTCAGGATGTGGGTGTAGAGGTGCTTACCGTATTCGCTTTCAGTAGTGAAAATTGGCGCCGCCCACCAGTGGAAGTGGAAGCGCTAATGTCGCTGTTTCTGTTGTACCTCAAAAATGAAGCCAAAGCCCTCAAGAAAAAAGATGTAGCGCTACGTGTTATTGGCAATCGCGAGCGTTTTAGTTCGTCCATTCAAAAAGCCATAACCGCGGCAGAAGATTTGACTCGCGGTGGCAAAACCACCTTGGTGATCGCTGCAGATTATGGCGGCCGTTGGGATATTGCTGAAGCGGCGAAAAAAATCGCACATCAAGTAGCTGCGGGTGAATTGGACCCTGCGACGATTACTGAAGATTCATTGCACGAGCGCACCTGTCTAGCCGATTTACCACCACTGGATTTACTCATTCGCACCGGGGGTGAAGTGCGCATTAGTAATTTTTTATTGTGGCAGTGCGCTTATGCCGAGTTATTTTTCAGCGACAAACTCTGGCCTGATTTTGATGGCGACGAGTTGAAAAAAGCGGCTGCCAGTTTTCATGAACGTCAGCGTCGTTTTGGAATGACGGGCGATCAAATCGCTGCGAGGGCTCTCAATGCTTAAGCAGCGTGTTATTACGGCCGTGGTGCTCGCCGCTATTTTCCTCGTAGCTTTATTTGGCTTGCCGTCGGGTTATTTTTCTTTTTTTATTGGCGCTGTTTTATTAACCGGTGCTTGGGAATGGGCTAATCTGTCAGGCTTTGCCACCATCTGGCAGCGACTTGTCTACACCTTCCTGCTCTTGATTCTACTGGTCGTTACCGCGCTTTATTTGGGCTTTGAGGGTGAAGCCAGTCCACAGCTTAATAACTCGGCCATCCGGGATTTATTAATAATCGGTTGCGGTTGGTGGGCACTGGCGTTGTTGCTGGTGCAGGGGTATCCCAGCAGCAGTGTGCTGTGGGGGCATAAAGTATTGCGCTTGATGATGGGGGTGCTGGTATTAATCCCCACTTGGGTAGCCTTGGTTTATGTTCGTCAGCAAATTAATGGAGCCTTGTTGGTTCTCTTATTAATGTTGATTGTCGCTTTAGCGGATAGCGGCGGTTATTTTGCTGGTCGCCGTTTCGGTAAACACAAGCTGGCACAGGCAGTTAGTCCGGGTAAAACCTGGGAGGGATTTGCTGGCGGTTTTCTTGCGAATTGTCTGTTAGCGCTGGTTCTTAGCCAAGCGCTGAGTGTGAGTCTGCTTTTAATGCTGGCATTAATCGTTCCCACCAGTTTGGTATCGGTCCTCGGCGATTTGTTGGAAAGCATGGTCAAGCGTCATGCGGGTGCAAAAGACAGCGGCAGCATATTACCCGGCCATGGCGGTATTCTTGATCGCGTGGACGGCATTACCGCCGGTGCGCCGGTATTTGCGTTGGCGCTGCTTGCGAGCGGAGCTTTCACAACGGGCGCAGGTGTTTAAATGCAGGCAACACCTCAGCAAATCACCATTCTCGGCGCTACTGGTTCAATCGGTGTAAGCACGTTGGACGTGATCGCCCGTCACCCGGAGCGCTATCAAGTCTTTGCGTTAAGTGCGGATCGTCGCTGGCAGCTGCTGGCCACCCAGTGCTTGCTGCACAAACCCCGCTATGCGGTGCTAAATGACCCGGCCGCTGCGCTGGAATTGGAACGCGAATTGCGCGCGCAGGGATGCACAACAGAAGTCTTGCAGGGAGCTGATGCCTTAGCTGCGGTTGCAGCACATGATGAAGTTGATACGGTTATGGCAGCAATTGTTGGCGCTGTTGGTTTGCTGCCAACCTTGGCTGCTGTTAAATCAGGTAAAAAAGTTTTATTGGCAAATAAAGAAGCCTTGGTGATGGCCGGCGGATTATTTACCCGTGCCGTCGCTGAACACGGTGCAGTGTTGTTGCCAATCGACAGCGAACACAATGCAATCTTTCAATGCCTACCCAATCATCGTACTGATTATCTGAAAGACGGTCTTCAATCGAGTGGCGTTAGGAAGATTCTGTTGACAGCTTCTGGTGGTCCCTTCCGTAGCACTCCCATTGCTGATCTCGCTAAAGTAACCCCCGAGCAGGCTTGCGCCCATCCCAACTGGAGCATGGGGCAAAAAATTTCGGTCGATTCGGCCACTATGTTGAATAAAGGACTTGAGTTAATTGAAGCCTGCTGGCTATTCAATACTCGCCCGCAACACGTGCAGGTGGTAATTCATCCGCAGAGCGTTATTCACTCCATGGTTGAATATATTGATGGTTCGGTATTGGCGCAGTTGGGCAATCCGGATATGCGTACGCCTATCGCCCACGCGTTGGCGTGGCCTGAACGGATTGAGTCTGGGGTTTCCAGCCTGGATCTTATTGCAACCGCGAGGCTGGACTTTAGTTCCCCCGATTACGAGCGTTTCCCGTGCCTGCAGCTTGCGCAACAAGCAGCGGAGGCATCGGGCACGGCACCAGCAATTTTGAATGCCGCTAATGAGATCGCCGTCGCTGCATTTTTGCATCGCATTATCCGCTTTGATCAGATAGCGCCGGTTATCGACCATGTGCTTTCCCATCTCGCATCATGTGAACCGAACAGTTTAGCGCAGATCCAAAGTGCTGATGCTGAAGCTCGCGTTATGGCGCAGCAGCTGATCGCGCGTTGGTGATTATTATTCCGAGGCTTTATCCATGGCATTAATCCAGACGATTTTGTCTTTTCTGGTGGCGTTGCTGATTCTGGTTTCAATCCATGAATTCGGCCACTTTTATGTCGCTCGACGTTGTGGTGTAAAAGTACATCGTTTTTCAATTGGTTTTGGCAAGGTGCTTTGGTCATGGCGCGATAGACAAGGCACCGAGTATGCACTCGCGGCTTTACCCTTGGGTGGTTACGTCAAAATGTTGGATGAGCGCGAAGGTGATGTCGCACCTGAAGAGCGTCACATGGCATTCAACAATAAAACGGTCTGGCAGCGCATTGCGATTGTCGCTGCTGGCCCGCTGGCTAATTTTTTATTGGCGATACTGTTGTTCTGGGTTTTGTTGTTGCAGGGGCAGCGCGACTTAATTCCCGTTATTGATACCGTTGCGCCAGGCTCAATAGCCGCTCAGGCCGGTCTCGAGAAGGGGCAAGAAATTGTCGCCATCGATGGGACTCCAACCCCAACCTGGCAAGCACTTAACAAAGCGTTGCTCAATCGTTTAGGAGAGACAGGCAAGATCAGTTTTGAGGTTGCCTATCCCGACTCATCTCTCACTTACAAATCAGAGGCTCAGCTTGTCGAGTGGCTGCGTGAGTCGGACAATCCCAATCCCATTGAAGGCCTCGGTATTGCCCTATTTCTTCCTAAAATACCGCCAATTGTCGGCGAGGTGATTGTCGCCAGTCCTGCAGAAAGAGCAGGGCTCAAAACAGGCGATAAAATTTTGCAAGTGGATGACCTTCCAATCAATGACTGGCAGTCTTGGGTTGAGTATGTGCGAGAGCATCCAGGTAAACCCCTGCAAGTAAGCCTTGAGCGAGATAATCAGTTATCACAAGTCACTCTCATTCCAGAGTTGGTAGAAGAGGGTGGGCAACGTCTCGGACGTGTCGGTGTGGGA
Source organism: uncultured Cellvibrionaceae bacterium (assembly GCA_964499225.1). Lineage (GTDB taxonomy): Bacteria > Pseudomonadota > Gammaproteobacteria > Pseudomonadales > Cellvibrionaceae > Cellvibrio. Next base: position 5,336 of record CAZCJR010000118.1, read on the forward strand.
GTAGAGGCTTACTCAATTCCCGAGGATATGATTCGTTCTTATGACTATTCTATTGCCGGTGCATTTGTTGCCGGCGTCAATAAAACCTGGGAAACCTCGGGATTTGTTCTTTTATCAGTCAAAAAATTGATTCTTGGCGAAATTTCCACGAAAAACTTGAGTGGACCGATAACCATTGCTAAGGTGGCGGGCTCTTCGGCCGAGGGCGGTCTACGGAGCTTTATTGGTTTTGTCGCCTTGCTCAGTGTATTCCTGGCAGTCTTCAACCTTTTACCAATCCCGGTATTGGATGGCGGGCACTTATTTTATTACTTGATTGAAGTAATTAAGAGGAAACCGGTGTCCGACAAAGTGCAGATGCTGGGGTATCAGGTTGGACTCTTTCTGGTGATCAGTCTAAGTGTTCTGGCACTGTATAACGACATAATGCGGCTTTGATCTGGCAATAATGTGCCGGGCTGCGACCAACATTCATTTACGATTAGAACAGATTCTATGAAGCGAGTTTTGATGCGAGTTATTGGCTGTTTTCTGGCGCTATTCCTGTCTTTTACAGTGCAGGCGCAAACCTTTCGAGTGAGCGATATTCGTGTAGAAGGTTTACAGCGTGTGTCAGCTGGTACGGTCTTTAGTGCCATGCCTATCCGTGTTGGCGATGTTCTTAATCAGGCGGATATCCAAAATGCGACCCGTGAATTGTTTAAAATCGGCTACTTTTCTGATGTCGCCATTAAACGCGATGGCGATGTGCTTGTATTGGTGATTAAAGAACGCCCAGCCATCAATAACATCGAGTTAGAGGGTAACAAGGCCATCAAAACCGAAAATCTGATGGATAGTTTGAAAGACAACAATTTATCAGAGGGACAAATTTTCCAACGTGCAACCTTGGAAGGTATCACCCAAGCACTGCAGCGCGAATATGTAAATCAGGGCCGTTATGGTGCGAGCGTGAATATCGAGATTGAAGATATGCCACGCAACCAAGTTAAAGTATTAGTGAAGATTGATGAGGGCAGTCCCTCTCGTATCAAACAAATTAATATTATTGGTAACAGCAGTTACAGCGAAGAAGAATTGATTGACCTGTTCGAGTTAAAAACGACAGGTACTTGGTCATGGATTTCCGGTAACGACAAATACAATAAGGAAAAAATGAAAGGGGATTTAGAGCGCCTTGAATCCTGGTATATGGATCGTGGCTATTTGAATTTTAAAATTGATTCATCACAGGTTTCCTTGAGTCCAGACAAAGCCAAAATTTTTATCACGGTAAATATTACGGAAGGTGATATTTATAAAATTAGCGATATAGAACTCGCCGGTGATCCCGCAATTGATGAACAAATCATCCGCCGCATGATTTTAATGCAAAAGGGACAAATTTTTTCCCAGATACTGATGACCACCTCGGAAGAGTACGTCACCAAGCGCTTGGGCAACGAGGGTTACACCTTTGCAAAAGTAGAAGGCATGCCTGAGCGAAACGATGCCGATAAAACTGTAAAAATTACCTTTTTCATTGAGCCGGGTAAACGCGCTTATGTAAACCGTATTAATTTCCGCGGCAACACCAAAACTGTGGATGAAGTTTTGCGCCGTGAAATGCGTCAGATGGAAGGTGGTTCGGCTAACTCCGCCCAAATTGAAAACTCCAAGGTACGGTTAGAGCGGTTGGGTTTCTTTAAAGAAGTTAAGGTAGAAAATAAAGAGGTACCGGGCACTTCTGACCAAATTGATGTTGAGTATACGGTTGAAGAACAGCCATCAGGCAGCATGGGCCTCCAGATTGGTTATGCGCAATATTCCGGTTTGCTCTTTTCTGCCAGTATCCAGCAAAACAACTGGTTTGGTACCGGCAAACAAGTAGGATTCAGCTTTAGCCATAACCAATACCAAACCGGATACAATTTTAATTATAACGATCCCTACTTTACCCCCGATGGCGTTAGCCGCGGGCTTAGTTTGTATTACACCAAGAGTGATTATGGCTCCTACAACGTTACGCCATACAGCACTAACGTTTACGGTGGAAAAATTAACTTTGGTTACCCGATATCTGATATCGAGCGTATTGGCTTTGATATTGGATTGCGTAACTTGCAGGTAGAGCCTACTGCTTACTCCTCACAAGAAATTCGTCGCACACCTCTTTGGTCGCCAGAGGTGGGTTACATTACCCAGTCGGAAAATTATGATTTAGCCCAGAAAGCGGTTAATGGGATTGACTACCCTAGCGGCAGTTATATACCTCGCCCCTATGAAGAGGATATGCTCGGTGAGCCCGGGTTTCTGGATATTTATGGGGATACTTTTAACGATGCGCAACTCAGCATGTATTGGCTGCGTTCCACTCTAAATCGCGGCGTGTTGGCTAATCGTGGAGCGTCACAACAACTTACGTTTGAGTTGTCCTTACCGGGTGGTGATTTGCAGTACTATAAATTTGATTATACTGGTCAAATTTTTACGCCTCTGACTCGCGCGCTAACGTTGCGATTACACACCCGCCTGGGCTATGCCAGTGCTTATGGTGACCTGGATAAACTACCGTTCTTTGAACATTATTACGCCGGTGGCTTCGGTTCTGTGCGAGGTTTTGAACGTAACACGCTTGGTCCGCGTAGTTCCCCCCAGCGCAGCGCGCTTCAAACCGTCGCTCCTACTATTTGGGATGATCTGAATGGTGATGGTATTCGTCAACCGAGTGAAACCGGCGGTCTAGCCTATATCCTGTGCGAAGACCCTGAAGCTCCGGGTGTAGGTTCAAACGCCCAAGGTTATCCGCGAGTTTGTAATCCAGGTGAGCTAATAAGCGATCTTATTGTGGGCAGTACCTACACCAGTCGTACACGCGGCGCTTTTGGCGGCAATGTATTGATTCAAGGCGGGGCCGAAATTTTGTTCCCCTTACCGTTTATTAAAGATCAGCGTTCCCTACAGACAACATTTTTTGTGGACGCAGGTAATGTATTTGATACAGATTGCGGAGCAAGCCAATTAAATTGCTATGGCGTGGATATTGATCGCATTAATGCATCAGTGGGTTTTGGTTTGACGTGGATTTCTGGTTTCGGCCCTATGACTTTTAGTATTGCCGAACCTTTTAGGGAAAATGAATATGATCGTACGGAAGTGTTCCAGTTCTCCTTGGGACAAACCTTCTAATAATTTTTTTAACTTATCTTAAGAGGAATAGATTGTGACTGTTACACAAAAAATGTTCGCGGTTGTTGCACTTTCGCTAATGTCAGCCGTTTCTTGGGCACAAGGAAAGATTGTTGTGTTAGATCCAACGGGTGCTGTCATGGGTACTGCCGCGGCAAAAGCGAAATTTGATAAGTTACAAAAAAGTGCAGAGTTTGCGGCGGCTAAAGCAAAGTTAGATGGATTGCAAGCTGATATCAAAGCATTACAAACCGAGTATCAAAAAGACGGTTTGACTTGGAGTGCGGAAAAACGCGCGGAGAGTGAGAAAAAATTGCAAAGTTTGGGGCAAGACTATCAATTTCAGGGTAAGAGGTTGCAAGCCGAACAGCAGGCATTAATGCAGCAAATCATGCAGGAAATTGGGCCAAAAATGGAAGCTGTGGTAAAACAGTTGGTGGAATCTGAAAACATCACCATGATCGTTGATGCCAAAGCTGTGATGATGTCTAAGCCCGAAAATGATTTGACTCCCAAGGTTACTGCTCTACTCGATAAAGCCAAATAGGTTCGGACTCTCAGCACATGAAGCGCTCTTATTTATTGGCTGAATTGGCGCAACTGCTGGATGCGGAGTTGCGTGGTAATGCAGAGCAAGAAATAAGTGCGCTTGCTACTTTGCAGTCTGCTGGTTCAGCAGACTTAAGCTTTATTGCTAATCCTGCCTATAAAAAGTATTTGTCGTCTACCCATGCGGGTGCAGTGCTTATCAGCGCCGATTTGGCCGATGAGTTTGCGGGTAATAAATTAGTGGTTAAAAATCCGTACGTTGCCTATGCACGCTTATCGGCGATATTTGAATTCCTCCGCGCCCCTTATTCTGGTATTCATCCCACTGCTGTCGTGGGCCTAGATTGTATTCTCGGCGAAAAAATTTCTATTGGCGCCAACGCGGTGATCGGTGATGGTGTTACCTTGGCCGATGGCGTGATGATTGGCTCCGGTTGTTATGTTGGCAATGACAGTGTGGTGGGGGCTAATACCCGGCTTGCGGCTAACGTCAGTATTTACCATGGAGTTAGCATTGGTGAGGGCTGCATGTTGCATAGTGGTTGTGTGATTGGGGCTGATGGTTTTGGCTTTGCACCTGACCCTGGTGGCTGGATCAAAATCCACCAGCTTGGTGGAGTACGGATTGGCAATAGGGTGGAGATTGGTGCTTGTACCTGTATTGATCGCGGTGCACTTGACGATACATTTATCGATGATGGCGCCATTATCGATAATCAGGTACAGATAGGCCACAATGTGCGCATCGGCAAAAATACTGCTATTGCGGCACATACTGCCATCGCAGGTAGTACTACAATTGGCGCAGGTTGCACTATCGCTGGGGCGGTTGCTATCGCTGGCCATTTAACCTTAGCGGATAAAGTGCATATTACCGGTAGGAGTATGGTGTCGGCGTCAATCTCGGAGCCTGGTTCTTATTCGTCGGGCACGCCTTTGGCACCGACGAAAGACTGGCGCAAAAATGCAGCGCGCTTTCGCCAGTTAGATGCACTGGCAACACGATTAATAAAACTCGAACGCACTCATGGTGCGGAATAAATTTTCTTTGATTGCTTGGGGTTTGTACCATGATGGACGTTAACGAAATTCGCGAATATTTGCCGCACCGCTATCCCTTTTTGCTCGTGGATCGTGTGGTGGAATTGATCGAAGGCGAATCAATTATCGCGTACAAAAATATTACTGTTAACGAAGAAGTCTTTAATGGTCACTTCCCGCAAAGTCCGGTATTCCCCGGTGTTATGATTATTGAAGCTATGGCTCAGGCCTCAGGTATTCTCGGCTTCAAGACTATGAATAAGAAACCGCAAGATGGTTCAATTTATTTGTTTGCTGGTGTAGATGATGTGCGCTTCAAGCGGCAGGTCATACCGGGGGATCGCTTGCAATTGGAATCCCGTGTCATCTCGGAAAAGCGCGGCATCTGGAAATTTGAATGTAAGGCCAGCGTTGATGGTGTATTGGCAGCATCTGCCACTATTCTCTGTGCAGATCGCAAAATTTAATTCGCGTTAGCCTGAAATCAGCGAGAACATATTTTGATAGATTCATCTGCAATTATTCATCCCACTGCCAAGCTGGCGGCCGATGTTCAGGTTGGGCCTTGGACTATTATTGGTCCCGATGTCGAAATAGGTGAGGGCAGTGTGATTGCCTCCCACGTTGTGCTGAAAGGCCCAACTACCATTGGTAAACACAATCGCATTTATCAGTTTTCATCGATTGGCGAAGATACCCCCGATTTGAAGTACAAAGGTGAGCCAACACGCTTGGTTGTTGGAGACCATAATGTGATACGCGAAGGAGTTACTATTCATCGTGGCACTGTACAGGATCGTGGTGAAACGACCATTGGCGATCACAATTTGTTAATGGCTTATGTCCACGTCGGGCACGACAGCGTGATCGGCAACCATTGCATTTTGGTGAACAACGCTGCGCTTGCTGGCCACGTACACATTGGCGATTGGGCAATATTGAGTGGATTTACCTTGGTACATCAATTTTGCAAAATTGGTGCACACAGTTTTTCCGGGATGGGTTGCGCAATTGGTAAAGATGTTCCGGCCTATGTGATGGTCAATGGCAGTCCTGCTGAAGCAAAAAATATTAACGTGGAAGGTCTGCGTCGGCGCGGGTTCACAAAAGACGATATTAGCTTGCTTAGCAAAGCGTATAAAACCATTTATCGTCGCGGTTTAACGTTAGATGAAGCCTTGGCTGAATTAAATCCGTTAGCTGCCGAATCTCCTGCATTACAAGTGTTGATCGATTCTTTAAACAGTTCTACACGCGGTATTGTTCGTTAAGTATTTTTTGTGTGTAATTATCTACAAAGTTACCTGCACAGTTTTCTCCTCGAAAAACACACTAAAAATCCGGAGGCGGAGTGTCTGATCACATACACATAGGTATTGTAGTCGGAGAGGCCTCCGGAGATATCCTCGGCGCGGCATTAATGCTGGAGCTACGCAAACATTTTCCCACCGCAGAATTTTCCGGTATTGGAGGCCCGCGCATGTTAGCTCAGGGTTTTCATTCCTATTTCCCACAGGATCGTTTGGCGGTGATGGGCTTGATCGAGCCCTTGAAAAGATTGCCGGAATTGTTGTGCATTCGCAAATTTTTACGCGAGCATTTTATCGCCAATCCACCAGCAGTATTTATTGGGGTGGATTCGCCCGATTTCACCATTTCGCTCGAAGCGTCGCTCAAAGAAAAAGGGATTAAAACGGTTCACTACGTCAGTCCATCAGTTTGGGCTTGGCGGCAGAAACGTATTGTTAAAATCGCCCGTGCTGTTGATTTAATGCTCACCTTGCTACCGTTTGAGGCGAAGTTTTATCACGAGCACAATGTTCCAGTAGAGTTTGTCGGGCATCATCTGGCTGATGAAATTCCATTGCATGTCGATAAAGTCGCCGCACGGAAACTGTTAGGCTTACCGGAAGAAGGCCGCATAGTCGCGCTTTTGCCGGGTAGTCGCGGTAGCGAGGTAGAGCGTATGGGTGAATTATTTATGCGCACGGCCGTTTATTGTTTAGAGCAGGACCCTAATCTGCAATTTATTGTTCCTGCGGCAAGCCCTGATCGCTACCGCCAATTGCATATTCAATTAAATGATTTTGTCGATTTCCCGATCGAACTCATTAATGGCCATTCGCATGACGCCATGGCGGCGGCGGATATAGTCTTGTTGGCATCAGGTACGGTTACTCTTGAGGCATTATTACTGAAAAAACCTATGGTGGTTGCTTACAAGATGGCGCCGCTGACATTCAAAATTTTATCCTGGTTAGTAAAAACGCCATGGGTTTCGTTGCCTAACCTACTCGCGCAAAAAATGCTGGTACCTGAGTTGTTGCAAGACAAGGCGACTCCCGAAGCGCTCAGTACAGCGGTGATGAATTATTTTGAAAATCCTGACGAAGCCCAGGCGTTGAGCCAAACATTTGCACAAATGCACAATGAATTAAAACGCGATGCCAGTGCCCGCGCTGCTGATGCAGTGGCTCGTTTAATTAAACAACAATAAGTTACGCAGGTGTTTTGTGTTTGAACCCTTTATAAGCGTGTACCAAGGTCTACTCAGCGCCGGTTGCGATGAAGTGGGCCGCGGCCCACTGGCGGGCGATGTAGTGGCTGCTGCGGTTATTCTCGATCCGGAGAATCCTATTGAAGGTTTGGATGATTCCAAAAAACTCACTGAAAAAAAGCGTGAGCTGTTATTTATTGAGATTCAACAAAAAGCCAAAAGTTGGTGCATAGCCCGCGCTTCGGTGGCTGAAATCGACAAAATTAATATTTTACAAGCCAGTTTGTTAGCAATGACTCGCGCCGTACAAGGGCTTCACGTCCAGCCTGAACATGTGTTGGTGGATGGTAATAAACTGCCCAAGTGGAATTACACCGCTGAAGCTGTAGTTAAGGGCGATAGCCGTGTCGCAGCAATCAGTGCCGCTTCCATTCTCGCAAAGGTAACCCGTGACCGTGAAATGGTTGCGCTGGATAAAATTTATCCGGGCTATGGTTTTGCCGGTCACAAAGGTTATCCCACTAAAGTGCATATGGATGCGTTGGATAGGTTGGGTATTACCCCTATTCATCGCACCTCCTATGCTCCCGTGCGAGCCAGAATAGAACAAATTACATTATTTTAATTTTCCGCCTCCATTCAGAAAACCATTATGCCTGCTGCCAATTTTGTCCACTTGCGTTTACACACCGAATTTTCACTGAGCGATAGTTTGGTGCGGATCAAATCGCTGGTGAAACGTGCGGCAGAATTAAATATGCCTGCCTGCGCTATTACTGACCAAACTAATTTTTATGGCTTGATCAAATTTTATAAAGCCGCGCAAGGAGCAGGTGTAAAGCCCATTGTCGGTAGTGATTTTTGGATTGCGAGTAGCGATAGTGAAGGGAAGCCCACACTCATTACCTTATTGGCGATGAATGATCGCGGCTATAAAAATATTATCGAACTAATTTCACGCGCTTGGCGTCAAGGCCAACAACAAGGTATTGCCTACGTGCAGCGCGAATGGATTAGTGAATATAGTGAAGGGGTAATTGCACTTTCTGGAGGGAAAATTGGCGATGTGGGCATGGCATTGCTCGGTGGCCGGGCATCGCAAGCTGGCGAACTATTGCATGCGTGGATGCGGGACTTCCCCAATCGTTTTTATTTGGAATTACAACGCACTGGGCGCGAAAACGACGAAAACCATTTGCATGCGGCAGTTGCGCTTGCCGCTGATATGAATTGCCCTGTTGTTGCAACTAATGATGTACGCTTTTTAAAAGCCAGCGAATTTGAAGTGCATGAGGCGCGCGTGTGCATTAGTGAAGGCCGCGCGCTTGATGATCCGCGGCGGGAACGTCGTTACAGCGATCAACAGTATTTACGTTCCGCTGAAGAAATGACGGAGTTATTTAGCGATATTCCAGAAGCAATCGCTAATACCATCGAAATTGCAAAACGCTGTACTGTAACGATTCAAATGGGTAAATACTTTTTGCCTGAGTATCCTGTGCCGGAAGGTCTCACTGAAGCGGAGTTCTTTTGTAAAATTTCCCACGAAGGTTTGGATCAACGACTTGAACGTATTTTGGATAAGTCAGCGCCAGATTACGCTGAGCGGCGTAAAGTCTACGAAGATCGCCTGACCTTTGAATTGGATATTATTAACCAGATGGGTTTTCCTGGTTATTTCCTGATTGTAATGGACTTTATTCAATGGGCTAAAGATCACGATATTCCTGTCGGCCCTGGTCGTGGTTCGGGTGCGGGTTCACTGGTTGCTTACTCACTAAAAATTACCGATCTCGATCCACTCGAATACGATTTACTGTTCGAACGTTTTCTAAACCCCGAGCGGGTTTCCATGCCGGACTTTGATATCGATTTCTGCATGGATAATCGTGACAAAGTTATTTCTTATGTCGCTGATAATTACGGTCGCGATGCTGTTAGCCAAATTATTACCTTCGGCACCATGGCGGCAAAAGCGGTAGTGCGCGATGTGGCGCGCGTGCAGGGAAAATCTTACGGTCTCGCGGATAAACTTTCCAAAATGATCCCGCCCACACCGGGCATGACGCTTGCACAAGCACTGCAAGAAGAACCGCAGCTAAAAGAATTCATCGAGCAAGATGGTGATGCCGGCGAAATTTGGGAAATGGCGGTACAGCTTGAAGGCCTTACGCGTAACGTGGGTAAACACGCGGGTGGTGTAGTTATTGCGCCAACCAAACTTACCGACTTTTCACCACTGTATTGCGATGAAACCGGTGGTGGTTTGGTAACCCAATTTGATAAAGGTGATGTGGAAGAAGCGGGCTTGGTGAAGTTCGACTTCCTCGGTCTGCGTACGCTCACCATTATCGATTGGGCGCGCATTATGATCGATAAGCAGCGCATAAAAAAAGGCGAAGCGCCACTTGATATCAGTGCGATTCCGCTCGACGATCCCAAAACTTTTGGCTTATTGAAACGTGCTGAAACTACGGCGGTATTCCAGTTGGAATCACGCGGTATGAAAGATCTGATCAAACGTTTGCAGCCAGATAATATTGAAGACTTGATCGCAC
>CAZCJR010000119.1:0-14760 GCA_964499225.1 uncultured Cellvibrionaceae bacterium
GTCACCCGGTTGGTAGAGGCGCACTTCTTCAAAATCCATTCCGCGTCCGCGAAAGCGTGTGCGCTCACCGCCGGACAATAAACTGCGTGCGGGTTGGTGGGCAAAGAGTTTTAAATCCTGCGCGGAAAAACGGCAGCGCAATAAGGCGGCGAGTTCGGTGTAAGCGCCGCGCGGATTCAGGTCTTGCTGCAAATTGCTCATAGCATTGCGTTCCGCTTAGCTCAAGGGCACGGCGGCCAGCAATTTATCAATTGCGTTATTGGGTGTGGTGCCGGTCGCTTCTGCTTCAAACGTTAAAATCAAACGATGACGCAATACATCGTGGGCAACTGCTTGCACATCATCGGGGCTGACGAAATCGCGGCCATTTAACCAGGCGTGCGCACGAGCGCAGCGATCCAATGCAATTGTCGCGCGCGGGCTTGCACCGTACTCGATCAATCCGGCCAGCTCTTCCGAATATTGCGCTGGGCGACGGGTAGCGTTAATCAGATGGACGATGTAGTCCTCAACACTTTCCGCCATGTAAATGGCAAGAATTTGATTGCGCGCAGCATCGATGGTGGCCTGGCTAATCATCTCCGGTTGCACCGCTGCGACTGACGCTGCCTCATTGCGCGCGAGTTGCAAAATACGGCGCTCGGCTTCAATGCTTGGGTAATCCACCACCACATGCAGCAAGAAGCGGTCGAGTTGTGCCTCTGGCAGCGGGTAAGTACCTTCTTGCTCGATGGGGTTTTGCGTCGCCATCACCATAAACAAACCGGGTAGCGGGTAGGTTTTGCTGCCCACACTCACCTGGCGCTCGGCCATGGCCTCAAGCAATGCCGATTGCACTTTGGCGGGGGCACGGTTGATTTCGTCGGCTAATACGAGATTGTGAAAGATCGGACCCGGCTGGAATTCAAAGCGATTTTGTTCGGGGCGATAAATATCGGTACCGGTTACGTCGGATGGCAATAAATCGGGAGTGAACTGAATACGATGAAAGTTGCCTTCTATTGCTTGGGAAAGGGTTTTAATCGCCTTGGTTTTGGCAAGGCCCGGGGCACCTTCTACCAGTAAATGGCCGTCGGCGAGCAGGGCGATCAATAAGCGCTGGGTCAAATGTTCCTGGCCGATAATTTGGTCGTTCAGCCAAGTGCTCAGTGATTGAATTTGTTGAAAAGCCTGCATGGGGTTGAATACCTTTTTGCTGATGTGGATAGCAGTTGTGGGTTGATTCAATGCTGATGAACCGCAAGCGGTATCGTCCAGCGCGACAAAAGTGCTCGATAGACTGCGCAAGTTGGTGACGGTTCCCTGTAATTTCAACTGTTTAGGCGAATTTTTCGACTAGGCTTAGATAACACCGGTTCCACCTTTGACAGGAGTTCAAACTGTGAACAGCCCATTAGTCAGCCAGCACAAGCTCGCTGAATTTCTAGATGAATTTAATAACTACGCTGCGTCCAAACTGATTGGCGCTGAAGTGGAATCTGTTCAGCGATTGGCGAAAAAGTTTTTTAACCATTACCCACTGGAAGAACTGGTCGGGCGGCGCTTGAGCGATGTGTTTGGCAGCCTTTATCAATGGTGGCAATTTATCCAGCAGTATGACCCGCAGCAGCCAAAAGCCCGGCTTTTTAATCCTAATCTTGCAGAGGACGGTTGGGTGTGCACGCACACCGCCTTGGTCGTGCTGCAAAAGGATATGCCGTTTCTGGTGGATTCCATTCGTATCGAATTGAACCGGCGCAACATTGCGATCTACACCATTAAAAGCACAGTGCTTTGTCTGGTGCGCGATGCTAACCACAAGCTGGTGGAATTAATCGATGGTGAAAATGGGCAAGCGATGCACCATCGCCCCGGTCCAAAAAACAAAGAAGCATTGATTGTGATGGAAATCAGTGCCCATACCGACCAGCAAGAATTAGCCGATATTTGCCACAGCTTGCACAGTATTCTGGCGGAGATTGAATGCGTCGTTGAAGATTATCAACCCATGCGCGCGGCAGCTTTGGCGGCTGAACAAAACCTCAATTTTGCCAACGATGCGCTGGTCGCCGCCAACATCCAGCAAACCAAAGCGTTTATGCATTGGTTAACGGAAGATAAATTTACCTTTCTGGGTTACGCCGAATACGAATTTAAAGAAGTTAATGGCCAGAAAACACTTTGCGAAATTCCCGACCAACGCTTGGGGATATTCACCTTGCGCGATAGTGCCAGCAATCCTTCGCTCGCGGTGGATTCATTTAACGAAGGTATGGCGCGTTTTCATCTGGTGCCGCACGTCATTACTTTTTCTAAATCCTCAGCGCGCGCCCGTGTGCATCGCAGTGCCTATTCTGATTATGTTGTGGTCAAGCGCTTTAATGCGAATGGAGATGTGATTGGCGAAGCACGGTTTATCGGGCTTTATACTTCTGCAGTCTATCTGATGAGCCCCAGCGAGATTCCGCTCATCGCCACCAAAGTGGCCAAGGTATTTGAACTAACCGGGTTGGATGAGGCGAGTCATGACGGGAAAAATTTTCTGCAGTTATTGGAAACCTTTCCGCGCAATGAATTGTTTTTGAGTAGCAGCACCGAACTCTACGAGACACTCAGTGGCATAGCACGAATTAATGAGCGTTCAATGGTGCGTTTATTTATGCGGCGCGATCCTTTTGGTAAGTTTCTTAACTTTATTATTTATGTTCCGCGCGATTATTTTTCTACCAAAGTGCGGCTGGCAATTCAGGAATTAATCGGTAACGTGATTGGTTCACACGAGAGTCAGTTCACGACCTATTTTTCTGAATCTATTCTCGCGCGGGTTTATCTAGTATTTAAAATTGATAGCGCGATGCCCGTGCAGGTAGATGTGGCGACTTTGCAGGCAGGCATAGTTAACATCACCCGTTCATGGGAAGATTATTTACACACGGCACTGATGGAAATGCACGGCGAGGAAATGAGTGCGCAGCTATTGCGCGAATATCGCGATGCGTTTTCAGCTGCCTATCAAGAGCAATATGACGCACCTACCGCAGTGCAGGATATTCATTCCATCGCCGAACTGCTCGCAGAGAATATCACCGGCGATTCACCGCCGGATGGGCAGCATATTGCCCTGAGCATGTACCATTCGCCAGTGGGTGAGCAGGGTACGTCTGTGCAATTTAAAATTTTCCATCCCGATACGACGCTGGCGTTATCTGATGTAATTCCAGTGTTGGAAAATCTGGGCTTTCGCGTGATCAGCGAAAGTACTTACGATATCAGCACTGCGTCGGGGAAGTTGTTTTGGCTACACGATTTTAAGCTTGCGCACCAATTTTCCAATAGTGTCGATTTGCCTGCGCTCAAGGAAAAATTTATGAGCGCCTTCTCCGCAATATGGCGTGGCTTAGCCGATAGTGATGCGTTTAACTCGCTAATTACCACAGCCGGATTAGGTTGGCGCCAGGTGGTTATGCTGCGCGCTTATTCAGGTTACATGCACCAGACGTTATTCCCCTTTAGTTCAAGCTATATGGCGGTGGCGCTGGTAAATCAAGCGGCGATTACGCACAAACTGGTTGAGTTTTTCACCTTAAAATTTGATCCGGGTTTGGTAGATGAAAAAACGCCAGAGCGAATTGCCACGCTGCGCACCGATATTATTGCGCGTCTCGATGCGGTAGAAAATCTAAACGATGATCGCATCATTCGCCGCTTTCTCGCCCTAATCGATAACACCTTGCGCACCAACTTTTATCAGTTGGATGCCCAAGGTAATATCAAGCCTTATCTCTCCTTCAAATTCTCTCCGCGCAAATTGCCGGATATTCCTGCGCCGCGTCCGCTATTTGAAATTTTTGTCTATTCGCCACGAATGGAAGGCCTGCATTTGCGCACCAGTAAAGTTGCGCGCGGTGGTTTGCGCTGGTCTGATCGTTTGCAGGATTACCGCACCGAAGTGCTGGGTTTGGTAAAGGCCCAGCAAGTGAAAAACGCGGTGATAGTTCCCAGTGGTGCCAAGGGTGGTTTTGTGTGCAAAAAAATGCCGCTCAATGCGACCCGCGAACAGCAGATGCAAGAGGGCATTGCGTGTTACCAGTGGCTTATTCGCGGTCTTTTGGATTTAACCGATAATTTGGTTGATGGCAGTATTTGTGCGCCTAAAAATGTTGTGCGCTACGATGAGGATGATGCTTACCTGGTAGTGGCTGCCGATAAAGGTACGGCGAGTTTTTCTGATATCGCCAATGCGATTTCTGCTGAGTACAACCATTGGCTCGGCGATGCATTTGCGTCGGGGGGCAGTCAAGGTTACGACCACAAAGGCATGGGCATTACAGCGCGCGGGGCATGGATTTCCGTGCAGCGCCATTTCCGCGAAAAAAATATTGATGTGCAAACCGAGCCGGTCACTGTTGTGGGTATTGGCGATATGGCGGGTGACGTATTTGGCAACGGTATGTTGTTGTCTCAAGCGCTAATGATGGTCGCCGCATTTAATCATCAGCATATTTTTATTGATCCCAATCCCGATCCGGCGCGCAGTTTTGTCGAGCGGCAGCGTTTATTTGCCACACCAAAAACCACCTGGGATGATTACGATAAAACGCTGATTAGCGAGGGCGGTGGAGTATTTAATCGCAGCGCCAAATCTATCGCGATTTCAGCACAAATGCGTACGCGTTTTGCACTGGATGCAGCGAGCCTTACGCCCACCGAATTAATCAATGCGCTGCTGAAAGCACCGGTTGATTTAATTTGGAACGGAGGCATTGGTACTTATGTTAAAGCCAGCACCGAAACCCATGCGGATGTAGGCGATAAGGCCAATGACAGCCTACGCGTCAATGGCGAAGAGTTACGCTGTAAAGTATTTGGTGAGGGTGGCAATCTGGGCATGACCCAGCGCGGGCGCATCGAATATTCTTTGCATGGCGGTGCCTGCAACACCGATTTTATCGACAACGCCGGCGGGGTAGATTGCTCTGACCATGAAGTGAATATCAAGATTTTATTAAATGAGATTGTTGTTAATGGTGATTTAACCCAGAAACAACGAAATCAATTATTGGTTGATATGACGGACAATGTTGCGCAGTTGGTGTTGCACAATAATACGCGGCAAACCCAGGCGATTAGTGTGGCCCAGTCAGATGCTTTACCGCGCAGCGCGGAATATCGCCGTTTTATGAATGCGCTGCAAAACGAAGGTCGACTGGATCGCAAACTGGAATTTTTGCCATCGGATGAGCAATTGTTAGAGCGCCAAACTCATGGGAAATCGCTCACGCGTCCGGAATTGGCGATTTTAATTTCCTATGCCAAAGCGGTGCTAAAAGAAGATCTGACAGCGTCCAATATTGTCGATGATAATTATTTGGCAAAATTTATCGAAACCGCGTTTCCGCATAAAATCGCACAGTTGTTTCCCTTGGCCTTGCGCAATCATCGTTTGCGTCGTGAAATTGTCGCCACCCAAATTGCCAACGATATGGTCAATACCATGGGTATCAGTTTTGCGCAGCGTTTAATGGAATCGACCGGTGCGAGCGCTGGGGATGTGGCCAAAGCCTATATAATCGCACGGGATATTTATGCAATGCCGGAGTTTTTAGCCGCTCTGGACGCTGCGGGCACAACAGTGCCTGCCGATCGGCAATTGCAGTTGATCAATATGATGATGCGCAAGATCCGGCGTGCGGCGCGCTGGTTTTTACGCAATCGTCGCAGTTATTTGAACCCTGCGAGTGAAGTGGAATTGTTTGCGGCGGGAATGCAAACCATTAATGCACATTTACCGCAACTGTTGGTGGGCGATGCCTTAACCGAATGGCAGGACTCGGTACAAAAACTGCGCGCATTCGGCTTGTCCGATAATCTGGTCAGCTGCGTAGCGCGTCCGGCCGATTTATATTCGGGATTGAGTGTTGTAGAAGCTGCGCGTATTGCCAATCAGGATATCGATCAGCTCGCCAAAATTTATTTTGCATTGGGTAATTATTTAAGTTTGCCTTGGTTCTCTTCGCAAATTTCCAATTTGCCGGTGGATAATTTCTGGCAAGCTATGGCCCGTGAGACTTATCTGGGTGATCTCGAATCGCAGTTGCGAAGTCTGAGCGTATCCTTGATTCGTTTTATGGATGAGAGTTTATCGCTGGACGAATTGATTCAACGTTGGAGCAATCAGCATCAATTATTAATTGCGCGCTGGAAATCCATGGTGAACGAATTGCAGGCGGTGAATGGCACCGATTTTGCGATGGTTGCAGTCGCGCTGCGCGATTTACTGGATTTGGCGCAGGCAAGCCAACATTGTGAGACGTTGGATAACTGCCCGGTGCGGCAATAACCCTGGCGTTTCTTTAACGAGAGATTTAGTTTTTGAAAAGTATTATCGTCAAGCTGTCTATTTCTACTGAAGAGTTTCAACGTTTGTATGAGGGCAGCGTTAAAACCGTCTTCGCGCACAGTATTGATGGTCGCAGTATTCGCTTCCCAGCGGGGATTCTGCGACCATTTGTATTGCACAACGGTATTCGCGGCACTTTTCAAATCGATTTTGATGATGACAATCGCTTTCAGTCCATACAGCGATTGGCTTAACCATTTGCTACAGAATTAACCTAAGAATTTGCGCGATAATCGGCTTAAGAAAAGGTGCAAGGTTTGGGGTGCGTTGAACCCGCTAATCCAGTATCCTTGCCGCCGTATTTATTGCCGCCCATCCAGACCGCCAAAGAGCCTGCCATGTACCAGATTATTCGCGATCTTTTATTCCGCCTTGATGCCGAAACCTCCCACGAACTTAGCCTTGACCTGTTGGGCGCTGCCGAGCGTTTGCGCCTGCTGGGGTTATTAACGTCCAGCGTGCCCAGCGCACCGGTGGAGGTGATGGGGCTGACCTTTGATAACCCCGTGGGTCTGGCCGCAGGCTTGGATAAAAACGGCGATTATTTCAATGCGCTGGGTGCTATGGGTTTTGGTTTTGTCGAGATCGGCACTATTACCCCGCGCCCACAGCCGGGCAACCTGCAGCCGCGCTTGTTTCGCATCCCCGAAGCACAGGCGATCATTAATCGCATGGGTTTTAACAACAAGGGCGTGGATCATTTGGTCGCGCAGGTTAAAAACCGCCGTTACAACGGCGTGCTGGGGATCAATATCGGCAAGAACGCGACTACGCCGGTAGAGAATGCGGTTGATGATTACCTGACCTGTCTGCGTAAAGTTTACGAACACGCCGATTACATCACCGTTAACATTTCATCGCCTAATACCCCCGGTCTGCGCAATCTGCAATTTGGCGATTCGTTATCGCAATTGCTGGCGCCGCTGAAAAAAGAGCAGGGTGTATTGCAGCAGGCGACTGGTCGCTATGTGCCTATCGCGGTAAAAATCGCACCGGATATGGATGAAGGTGAAATCCATCAGGTGGCTGGAATTCTCCTGCAGGAAGGTATGGATGGTGTTATCGCCACCAATACGACCATCAGCCGCGTCGGTGTAGAAGACTACGAGAATGGCACCGAGGCCGGTGGTTTGAGTGGTTTGCCGGTACGCGACAAGAGCACCTATGTGATTAAAACGCTCAGTTCATGTCTGGGTGGGAAATTACCCATTATCGGTGTGGGTGGGATTTTTGATGGCGCCAGTGCAGCCGATAAAATTCGCGCCGGTGCCAGTTTGGTACAGGTCTACAGTGGGTTTATTTACGAAGGGCCAAGCCTGATTAGTCGCGCGGCAGCTGGGATCGCCAGTTATCACAAAGGGCTTTGATTCCCAGTTCGTTTATGGGCAGATTATAAAGGTTCCAAGACGACGAAGCCCGCGAGAGCGGGCTTTTAGAATCAAAGAATGATTAGGTCGGGAATTCTGTTGGTCTTGCGTTGGATGTTAGCCACTCATGGCCATGGGTTGAATGTTGTTCACTTTTTGAACCTGTGCCAAACGACTATAGCCGTCCCACTGATCGATGCGCGACTCACGCCAGCCGTTTAGCCATTGCTGGCGGGCTTGGCCGGTCTCATGGGGACAAAGGCTTTTGGAACGCCCATCAATACCTGCTTGATACCCTTTAACAAATGCGCGTTCTGTTTGGTCACGTTTTTGACGTTTCATCAGTTATTGCACCTCTATATTTTGGTTTATCGATAAAGTGTTACTTATCGACGGAAGCGGTCTTGCGGTCTTTCACTTACTGTCTGTCTGGTTTTTAGATTCT
Source organism: uncultured Cellvibrionaceae bacterium (assembly GCA_964499225.1). GTDB lineage: Bacteria > Pseudomonadota > Gammaproteobacteria > Pseudomonadales > Cellvibrionaceae > Cellvibrio. Next base: position 8,192 of record CAZCJR010000119.1, read on the forward strand.
CCTTGGAATTAACAGGTTGGGTGAGTACACCAGATTTAAGCGGTGTCGTGAACGATTAATTTTTTATACATAGGCCGTTCTATATGGCATATCGACCTAGCAAATGTATTTGACAACTTGATGACAAACACCTTCTTTTAGTCAGGTGCCGTTCAGAAAAGTTCATCCTGAAAGCCATTTTTTGGAAAATCCCTTGTTGGAAAGCGTAATGACACATCAATATTTCGCCACTTGCCCCAAAGGCCTGGAAGGCTTGCTCTACACCGAACTACAAACCCTTGGCGCAGAAGACCTGCGCGAGACGGTCGCCGGCATCTATTTCTCCGGTGAAATTGAAATGGCCTACCGTGCCTGCCTCTGGTCACGTTTGGCTAATAAGATTCTGTTGCCGCTGGCAAGTTTCGAGGCCGATAGCCAGGAAGAGCTTTACGACGGAGTGCGCGAACTGCGCTGGGAAGAGCATTTAAGCCCCAATGGCACGTTGTTAGTGGATTTTATCGGCACCAACGACACCATTCGCAATACCCAGTTTGGTGCCGTAAAAGTGAAAGACGCGATTGTGGACTGCCTGCGTGACTTTAGCGGCGAGCGGCCGTCAGTTGCCAAGCGTGATCCCGATCTGCGCGTGAATGTGCGCCTATCCAAAAGCAAAGTGATTGTCAGTATTGATCTCTCGGGCGATAGCCTGCATCGCCGCGGCTACCGTATCAAGCAGGGCAGTGCGCCCATGAAAGAAAACCTCGCCGCCGGAATTCTGATTCGCGCTGGCTGGCCGGAAATTGCTGCCCAAGGTGGTGCTCTGCTTGACCCCATGTGTGGCTCGGGAACAATTTTGGTTGAAGCCGCATTAATTGCTGCCGATATCGCGCCCGGTTTATTGCGCGGTAGTTTTGGTTTTGAGCGCTGGCTCAATCATCGCAACGATATTTGGTTGGATTTGCGCGAGGAAGCGTTTGCGCGCAAAAAGGCGGGCCTCGCCAGAGAAAATCTGCCGGAAATTCGCGGCTACGATGCGGATGTAAAAGTGATTCGCGCGGCAGAAGAGAATATTGTCAGTGCCGAGTTGGATCATTGGTTGCGCGTGAGCCGCAAAGAGTTGGCTGACTTTGTAAAACCGACTCACAACAAATCGATGGAATTTGGTTTGGTGCTTAGCAATCCGCCCTATGGTGAGCGACTCGGTGAAATTGAATCGCTGAAATTGCTTTACGCACATTTGGGCGAGCGTTTGCGCAATGAATTCCAGGGCTGGCGGGCAGGTGTGTTTACAGGCAACCCCGAGCTTGGCAAACAAATGGGTTTGCGTGCAGATAAAAAATACAAATTTTTTAACGGCACTATCGCGAGTGAACTGTTGATGTTCAGCATCAGCAGTGAGGCATTTGTGCAAAGCCGTGTCGAGCAGGATGCGCGCTTCAGCAAAGATGACGAAGAGCGTAAAGAAGCTGAACAGCGCGTTAAAGTCGAAAACAAAAAAGAACAAGCTGATGCACTTTCTAACGGTGCGCAGATGCTAGTGAATCGCCTGCAAAAAAATCTCAAGCAATTAGAGAAGTGGGCGAAGAAAAACGACATCAGTTGCTATCGTTTATACGACGCTGATATGCCGGAATACTCTGCTGCGATTGATATTTATCGCGGCCAAACACAGCCTAACCGCGCACCGCAACTCTACGCCCATGTGCAGGAATACGCCGCGCCAAAATCAGTTGATGAAGATCGCGCAGCGCAGCGTTTTGCCGAAATTGAAATGGCCGTGCCTTTTGCGTTGGATCTTCTTGCCTCGAATATCAGCTACAAGCAGCGCCGTCGCAACAAAGGCACCAGCCAGTACGAAAAGCTCAGCGAGCGCCCAACCGGCGATGTATTCAGTGTGCAGGAAGGGCAAGCGAAACTGCACATTAATATGTGGCAGTACTTGGACACCGGTTTATTTCTCGATCATCGCCCCGTGCGTTTGATGATCGCCGATCTCGCCAAAGATAAACGCTTTTTAAATCTGTTTTGTTACACCGCGACCGCAAGTGTACACGCCGCTATGGCGGGTGCGCGTTACACGGTGAGTGTGGACATGTCCAACACTTATCTAAACTGGGCGCGTAAGAATTATGCGTTAAATGGTTTGAGTGAATCGCGCAACCGGTTAGAGCAAGCTGATTGTTTGAAGTGGCTGGAAGATAACGACCAACTATTTGATTTGATTTTGCTTGACCCTCCGAGTTTTTCTAACTCAAAACGCATGGAAGATGTGTTGGATGTACAGCAAGACCATGTTGGTATGATCAACAATGCCATGCGCTCGTTAGCGGAAGGCGGAACGCTGATTTTCTCCAACAATTTGCGCAGTTTTAAATTGAATGCGGATGCATTAAGCGCGTACACAATCAAGGATATTAGTGCGCAAACAATTGATGAAGATTTTAAGCGCAATCCTAAAATACATCAGTGTTGGTTGATTACTCACTAGTCCAATAAAGGTCATTGCTATGCGCTACGCTAGGTTCAGTATTTACATTCTATGTGTACTGGCAGCTAGCGCAAAAGCTGATCAATTCTGTTTCGCGCTCGCTGCAACCTATTACGAACAAGTTTATTGTCAGCTGCAGGCCAAAGCCCAGACCAAAGGTTTGCCACCATTTAACCAGTTCAAAAAAAATAATGAAGTTGTGCAGGCATCTTTACTAAAGCGATCTGCGGAACGCAACGGAATTAAATTGCCTGCACCTGTGCGTAAAGTTCAGCCTCCCGTAGCAACAATTACCCCTCCAAAAATTATTAATAAGCCACAAATCAGCGTACCGAAAACTGTTGCAAATGAACCAGAGGTCAGACTATCGCGTAGTACTTCTGATAAGTCGAAAAATTCCTTGCGCTGCGAGTTGCTTGCCAATCAGATTCATTGTGGTAATCAGAAATTCAAGCTCGTTGGCAACAAAGCCAACCATCGCTTGGCTAACAGTGCCTTGTCAATCGACAACAAAATGGATTTGCCAACGTACCAGGGTGGAGTATTGAACCACTATCTCGCACGGGCATATACTCAGTACATAGGCAAAATGTGTGATATCGGTCTTTGCGGTGTCACCATGACCTACGGAAAATTTGCGTATCTTTATCAGGATTTACACACCAAGGGTTTGGATTTCTCCCTGCGATTTGAAATCATGTATGGCTTTTTGAAAAAAGACAAAGCGAACATGGCTGTGAGTGAGTCATCCAGTGCCCCCAAAGGCTTATCTTTACAAGATTGCGGCGCGCTTACTGATGCCCGTTATGTCTGTGATTATCAGGGTAGAAATTATATTTTTGAGTTGCAGTAACAAATCCCATTGGCACAAGTCTATAAGCCAACCATTTCGTTTATTCGAGGTCAGTATGCTGATCAAAAAGCCCTGCGATATTCCATCTTCTGAAATTACTCCTGAAGCCATTTACAACGCGCGCCGCGATTTTATGCGCGGTGCGATGAGCGTTGCAGCCTTGGGGGTTGGCGTGACAACCGCTCCCGGTATTTTCGCGGCGCCCACTCATATAGCTGAGGCAGAAGTAAAAGGCCCCGATTGGCTCAAGCAGCAAATTGCCAGCGCGGGTGCCAATAAAGAAAAAATCACGGAAACGCTCACGCCCTACGAGCACGTTACTGGTTACAACAATTTTTATGAATTCGGCACTGACAAAACTGATCCCGCTGCAAACGCCCATGCATTAACGGCACACCCCTGGACGGTTGAAATCGCCGGAGAGGTTGCCAAACCTGGCACTTTCGCGTTGGAGGATTTGCTAAAAGGTATTGCACTGGAGGAGCGGGTTTATCGCTTGCGCTGTGTAGAGGCATGGTCGATGGTAGTGCCTTGGGTTGGGTTCTCGCTGGCCGATTTAATCAAACGCGTAGAGCCCACCAGCAAGGCCAAATATGTTGCCTTTACCACGCTGGAGCGCCCGTCAGAAATGCCGGGGCAAAAAAGTCGGTTTAGCACTATTGAGTGGCCATATCGCGAAGGTTTGCGCATGGATGAAGCTATGCATCCCCTAACGACCATGGCAGTGGGTTTGTATGGCAAAGTGTTACCCAATCAAAACGGTGCACCGCTGCGTTTGGTGGTGCCATGGAAATACGGTTTTAAATATATTAAATCGATTGTGAAAATTGAGTTCACCGAAAAACAGCCAAAAACCACTTGGAGTATGCTCGCTCCCAACGAATACGGTTTTTACGCCAACGTAAATCCGCAAGTCAGCCATCCGCGCTGGAGCCAAGCTGAAGAAAGGCGCTTGCCGAGCGGTTTGTTGCGCCCGAATATTATTCCTACGCAGTTATTTAATGGTTATGCAGAGCAGGTGGCGCATTTGTATAAAGACATGGATTTGCGTAAATTTTATTGAGAGTGATTGCGATGCCCGTATTCTGGCGACGAGTTCTGATTTTTTCTCTCTCATTAATCCCATTGGTAGTCATTGTTTATAAAACATTCACCAGTCAGCTGGGTGCAGACCCGGCTAAATCCATCGTATTATTTACCGGTGAGTGGGCAATTTACTTTTTGTTTATTACCTTGGCAGTAACACCCCTACGGCGTTTCATCACTTATAAAAATTTTCATTTTCGTTGGCTGCAAATTCACCGGCGCATGCTGGGGTTATTTGCTCTTTTTTATGCAGTCCTTCATGTGCTTGCTTTTCTGGTTTTTATTTTGGGGTTGGACTTTTCACGCTTCGGCAAAGAATTGGTTGAGCGGCCTTATATTTTGGTCACTATCCCTGCAGTGATTTTGTTAATCGCGTTGGGTGTTACCTCAACCAAAGCGATGATGCGGAGGCTGGGAAAGAATTGGATTCGCTTGCATAGATCTATCTATTTGATTGCTTTTCTTGCTTGGGTACACGTTTTCATGCAGGTGCGTTCCAGTTATTTTGAGGCAGTTTTATTTGGGGTGATTTTGTTATCGCTACTGTTGCCGAGGTTGTATTGGGCTTTGCGAGAATAATAAAAATATTGGTAATCAAAAGCTCAGAGTATCCTTGAGGTCTGTTGCTTGTCGGCGCGTACTATCGATTGTGAGGAGGAAATGAGTATTATTGGCAGTAACGCGGAGATCAAACGCATATTTAAATCCTACCAAGTTTCTTTCAAGTTGCTTTTAAGTTTCTTTGGGTCTGGACTTATTTTCCGTCAATGCGAGTTGCTGGTGGGAATTAGGTGCTGAGTGGTGTTCAAAAAAGATAAGCGGCAAACTATGCCGCTTTTGAACGGGTAGGGTTAATTTAATAGTGTCAAACTTGCAGTAATTGCTTCATTGGTATCCATGCCCGCACCACTGCTGCCGGATGTTGATGAAAGCTCGGCGACTAACAGCCGGTTGCCTTGGGTGAGGTAGGTCTTTTCCACATCAAAATGAAACTCAAAACCTATGACTAGCGCAAATCTGCCGGAGCCCTTGCCAATTGAGCGGCTCGCTAGTGGAGTGCCATTTTCATCAATCCAGATTTGCAGATCAGTGCGGTATTTTTTTAGATTTTTACGTTCTTCTTCGCTCAGCTTTTCGAGTGGGATTTGTAAGTGGAGTAAACGTGCGGGTTTTCCTTTGTAGCTAGCGCTTTCTTCCTTTACTAATTGCGCCTTGCGTAAATCGTCTTCGATGTCACGCACCGGATTCAGCAGTATGCTGATTTCAGAATAGTTGAAACGGTTCATCGCTTCGGTTGCGGGTGTTGGCGCCTGCGGGTTTTGTTTTTTGGTTTCAATTTCCTTATCGATATTACTGAGCAGTTCCGGTGAATAGCGTATGTGTAACCCGGCTAGATTTTGTTCTACCGCAAATCGGACATGACCTTCTTTGACATTTTTATCGTCGCCTTCGGTGCTTTGGTTTTTTACGCTGGCAGTTACTTGTGCACTGAAGGGAGTATCTTGTTCGAACTTTTTTAGTGCTTGTTGCAGATCGCCCAAGCTATCGGCATAGGCGGATGGAATAACTAGGGCGAGCGGAAGTGAGAGCAAGGCCTTTGCTAAAGAAATTGTGCGCATGATATTTCCTATTGATGTTAAAGCTGAAATCCTGATGTGGGTAAAAACACAAAGGGATAGAGATTCAACAACACAAATAGTTCATCACAACACACCAATAAAAATGGCGCCACGAGGGCGCCATTTTTAGTTGCGTCATAGGTCTGCGATTAAGCGCGAGACTTATATTCGCCAGTGCGTGAGTCGATAACGATCTTCTGACCAATCTCAACAAACGCGGCAACTTGCAATTCAGTGCCGTTAACCAGTTTTGCAGTCTTCATCACTTTTCCAGAGGTGTCGCCACGAACGGCTGGTTCAGTGTAAGCCACTTCACGGATGATAGAGTTGGGTGGTGTTACGGAGATCACTTTACCTTCGTAGAAAACTGCATCACACACGTCTTCCATGCCATCTTCAATCCAAGGAAGTAGGTCGCCCAACTCTTCTGCGGTTACTTCGTATTGGTTGAACTCTGGGTCCATAAATACGTACATTGGGTCGGCGTAGTAAGAGTAGGTTACTTCTTTGCGATCCAATTGGATGTCGTCGAATTTGTCGTCGG